>DATNPH010000275.1:0-10003 GCA_036703315.1 Coleofasciculaceae cyanobacterium | reverse complement strand
ATGGAAAGTCAGATATTGTGTGGCGTCACTCGACGATAGGGGACAATGCCATCTGGTTCATGAATGGCGGGACTGTATCATTAGCAACGAATATTGAGAGCGATCGCAACCTGAATTGGAAAATTGTCGGTACGGGTGACTTTGATGGCAATGGCAGGGCAGATCTGCTTTGGCGTGAAGTGACCCAAGGTATCAATAGAATCTGGTTGATGAACGGTGCTACGGTCGTATCAAGACCTCGGATTCTTGATGCCTTAGACCTCAATTGGAAAGTCGCTGGTACGGGTGACTTTAATAGAGATGGAAAGTCAGATATTGTGTGGCGTCACTCGACGATAGGGGACAATGCCATCTGGTTCATGAATGGCAGGAGTGTATCATTGGCAACGAATATTGAGAGCGATCGCAACCTAAATTGGAAAGTTGTCGGTACGGGTGACTTTGATGGCAATGGGATATCAGATTTACTGTGGCGTGAAGTGACCCAAGGTATCAATAGAATCTGGTTGATGAACGGTGCTACGGTCGTATCAAGACCTCGGATTCTTGATGCCTTAGACCTCAATTGGGGAGTAGTAAGTCCTAGCACTCAATATTCACCTCCGCCGTTTGAAAGAGATGTGCAACGCATTCCCCCACGTTCTCGATAACTTTGCCGGCTAGGGTAAGCTGTTCGATAGGGTTAGTGGGTGTCTTCTAAGTGGGATGCTTCTTGAAGAGGTTCCCGTGGGCTGAGTTCATCTACCAAAGTCACGATAACGGCTGCAATGGGAACGGCGAGGAGGATACCAATCAATCCCAGCAGCTTACCCATACAAAGAAAAGCAAGGATTACGACCACTGGATGTAGACCTACCCGTTGAGCCATTACTATCGGCTGGACTAGGTGAACTTCTACTTGGTTCAAAACCAAAAAGTACACCAAGACAAGTAGTGCTTTAGTTGGCGAGATGGTGAGTGCTAGTAGCGCTGGCAGAATGGAACCCACTATCGGACCCACATAGGGAATGACCTCTAAAATCCCAGCAATCACACCCAAGGAGACAGCCAAGGGGATTTGTAGAATCAAAAGCCCGACCACTGCCCCTGCCCCAATGATCAATATTGCCAGTCCTGTACCAAAGAGCCACCCACGAAGTCTGACCTTGGTAGCTTCGAGAAACCGTTTAATCCTCCTGTGGTGCTTACGTGGTGACAGCCGCAGGATTCCTCTAGTCAAAGCATCAGGGTCATAAGCCATATACATCGCTAGAATTACTGTCGCCAGCGCTTGAAGCGACAGATCAAAAGTGTCTCTTAGTAGTCGTGGCAAGAAACCAACTATATGATTGAGCACACCTTTTAGTTCCTCTAGCCCTTGAGAGAGATCGGGAACATAACTCATGGTGCTGTGAAGCCGCCGCGACAACGCAATTAAGGAGTTTAGATATTTTGGCAAAGCCTCGGACAGCGTCTGGGTTTCTTCCACCAAGCTGGGAATCATCACAAGCGTGAGAAATAACCCAAAGCCGCCGATTAGCCCAACTAGTATCATTCCTGCTAGCCAGCGAACGACAAAAATCTTCTGCAACCACTGCAAAGTAGTCCGAAGACCAAGGGCTAGAAGCACCGCAATAGCCACCAGTTCCAGAACCGGCAACAATTCGTAGAGAATAAGTAGTGCCGCTGCAAGGCATACGGCGAGTGGAGCACCACGAGTTAGCTCACTCCATCCACTATTTCTATGTCGAAAATTTGGCATTAGGTTATCTTAGAGAGCTTTTCGAGTCTAGCTAAGCGATGCAGTGGTCACCACCACACATGAGTGGTAACACCCATCTCAAGAGCATAGTTTCATATGGTGTTCCCGCCTGGAAACCCTACCGACTCTTCGGAGAGGAGGAAGGCACCAAAGCTTTAGTGAGGACGAGGTGTCACGCCTTCCACGAATAATTTTTGTTTCTTGAGAATCTGGAAGCAACTTACTGGAGGAACGAGAGGTAGATTAAGAGTTGGGACATCTCTGGAGGCGATCGCACATCGTTACTTGATCCATGAAAGACAACCAACCGCTGAGCAGACTGCCAAAATTCTTACAGCGACTTGGTGTCATGAACATCTGGGGGCTAGCAGCTATCCTCCAAATCGTAATTTTAGTAATCCTCCTCATAACCTGGCCACGAACACCACCTGTGCACCTTACTTTGGTGGTTCCAGCTTCTGAAGCTACATATTGGTCATCATTAATCAATAATTTTGAAACCAAAAACAGAGATATTCGGATTAGCCTTGTAAAAGCACAAAATCGCCAAGGTGACCTAACACAAAAGCTTAAGGAGTTCTACACTATTAGCTTTCAGGCGGGAAATCCCTATGACCTGATTTATATGGACATCATCTGGGTGAGTGAGTTTGCCGACAAAGGTTGGCTGATGGACTTGTCCGACCGAATTTCACCGAAGGAATTGGCAGAATTCTTGGAGAGTGATGTCTCAGCTGGGCGTTATCAGGATGGACTATATCGCATTCCCTATCGCTCAGATATTGGTTTGCTTTACTACCGCAAAGATTTATTAGAGCAAGCTAGATACCAGCCTCCCGAAACTTTTCAACAATTGCTAAAAATTTCACAAGCCTTACAAAAGCAAGGTGCAACTAAGTGGGGTTACCTGTGGCAAGGGCGGGAGTATGAAGGCTTGTCTGCGATGTTTGTTGAGGTGCTGCATGGCTATGGTGGTTTCTGGATTAACCCAACTACCCTGGAAGTGGGACTTGATAAACCCGAAGCCATTGCCGCCGTTAGGTTTTTAGTCCGCACCATTGAGGAAAAGATTTCTCCAGCAGCGGTTGTCTCCTACAGTGAAGACGAATCCTTTGCAGAATTTCAGCAAGGGAATGCCGTGTTTCTTCGGGGTTGGCCTTATATGTGGACGAATGCCAATGCCAAAGACTCTTCGATTCGGGGGAAAGTTGGGATTCAACCGATGATACTTAATGTCATAGACGGTAGCGGTGGTGGTTGCAACGGTAGCTGGGGCTTAGGCATTGCTAAAGCCTCCAAGCATCCTAATGAAGCCTGGAGAGCGATCGCGTATCTAACCAGTGCCCAAGCACAACGTCAGTTTATTCTGGAGACAGGTCATGTACCAAGTCGCAAGGCGCTATTTAGCGATCGCAAAATTATTAACCAATATCGCCATTTTCAACAACTATCAAAGGCAGTTAAGCAGCCTGTGTTACGTCCTCCGATTCCTGAGTATGCTCAAGCCTCAGAAATATTGCAGCGCTATCTAAATGAGGCGCTACGGAAGCAACGCACTCCTGAACTAGCGATGAAAGCCGCCGCCGTTGAAACTCGCAAATTACTGGGTAACAACTGACAGGTGCTTACGATACACAGCTAGCTCGTCTGCTTGAACAATTTAAGAAGATTAAAAGTTAAGAATTACCCCATCAAATTTCTTACTTCCTCCATTACCTCCTTGGAACTATAGTCGGGGACTGACGAATCTTTAGGTTGCCACGGACGAAAAATAGCTAACTCAGATTTTGGGGTGAGCATCGCTTGCAGTTTATCTTCACAGACACCGATTTTCTCCTCGTACATCAATTCAGCACCGTGTTCCAATTCATCATGAATGACATTTAGAGCCCGCATACCACGATAGGTAACGGTAACTGTACGATTATCAGGATTTTTGTAAGTGTCCTCAGCTTCTCGCCCAAGCTGTTCAGCTTTCTCGAAAGCTTCTTCAGGTGAATCTGCACGAATGAGAACAATGTTGACATGGACGACGTTATGTGAATCGCCCTCTATCTGAAACTCCATCACAAGTTCAGCAATATACCACTTTGCATCTTTAGGAATGTAGCCCATAAATTACCTAATTGTAGAGTTCGGGAATATGGTGTGGAGTCATGAAGACTCTCAACTCGTCAGGTAGAGTAAAATCAATCTCTGGACGATGCCAGAAGTAAGAGAAGCGGAATCCAGCATCAATACCATTACCATGAACGATGTGTTCCCAGCGATCGCGAGTGACAGAGAAAGCTTCTAAGAGGAAGCAGTGACGGCGGTTTGTTATTTTTGTATCCAGCCAGCAGATTTCAGCGATTCCCAGCTTACGGACGATTGTCAGATTCGTTAAACCACTTTCTTCGTGAATTTCTCGATGCAGCGCTGCTTCCATAGATTCTCCTGAATCAACTCCACCTCCAGGAATTTGAATAGGTGCTTCTTCACAGTCTGGATGCTCGAACAGCAGTAATTCGTATAGGCTTTTGGCGTTCTTTCGGATGATGAAGGCACCAACTCGTTCAGATACTGGGTAATTCATGCAACTAAGCTTTCAATCTACTTAAGGCAACAAGACTCCCTACTATGAACTATGTAACGCGATATGCCAGCCAGAGATATCTACCACGACTGTGAAAAAATGCCCTATCAAAGATGATTGGACAATTACCCACGATCCACTCAGTTTAAAATGGGGTAAGAAAGATATGTACGTTGACTTGGGAGCAGAACAACTCTTAGCAGCCGAGAGAGCTGAACGCCAGATTGCCGTTGAAATTAAGAGCTTTACTGGTCTATCTGAAATGAGCGATCTAGAGAAAGCTATCGGTCAGTATATTGTATATCATGACGTTCTAGCCCAAGTTGAACCCGACCGAGTACTTTATTTGGCAGTATCGGAAGAAGTTGCTAACGGACTATTTGAAGAACCTATTGGTGAGCTTTTGTTAAGAAACAATCGCGTTTGCCTAATGGTTTTCAATCCTGAAGAGGAGCGATCGCATCTGCAACCCTCATCTCCTATCATCTAGTGAAGAGATGATCGAGTAGTGATGTGCGATCGCCCCTCAAATAAGGTTGCTCAACCTATGACTATCTGGCATTCTGACAAGCTTGAACAGCAGCAGCTTCGCTGATTTCTGTTCGCACGTTCTGCGTTTGCCAGCCTCCAAATCCTTCGCTGGGAATGGAGCTACATCTACTTCGCGTACAAAATAACTTGCGCTCGTACATCAATCTTCTCATACAACTAGCGATCGCTTCCGGAGAACCTCCGGGGACAACGACTGGTGTAGGAACGGGAGCAGGAACTGGTGTAAGAACAGGAGTGGGAAATTGATTGCGCGAATTTTGGTTCTGGTTTTGAGTCGTCAGTAAAGTCTGACAACGGTTTGATGCTTCTGCCGCAGAAAAATACTTGTATAAATCACTGGTACACTGACCGATTGTCTGAATGGGAGGTTGAATTTTCAGTGCTTGCTCACAGCGATTTGCAGATTCAGAAGCAGAGAAGTATCGGTATAAATCATCGATACACTCTCTAAATGTTTGCTGCTGTTGAGCCTTAACACTTGTATCTGATATGACTCCTACGGTTATTTCCACAATGAGTGGAAGAGATAACTTCAATGTGAACGAATGAGTGAGTGAATGAGTCTCATAAAGCTCTCCTTTGAAGTGTATTTCTTAACAAACATTGTTAACAGTTGTGCTGTTACCTAGCAGTTGCGCCCTGACGGATCAAAATAGCAGTAGCGGACAATTTGGAACTCAGCACTAATAGCTTGCAACTATCCATTGCATTTGAATGTTAGAACCTAGCTCAAGGGAAGTTACAATCGTTTTAAGGCTGCCGACAAACAAAATCAGAACGAACCCAAGCAACCCACTGATTCGTCCCAGCTCGATACCAAGTACGTCCGTCTGTACCACGAGTAGTTGAGAATATAGAAACTTGTTCTCCGCTAGAAATTGTATAGTTGCGTTGTTGAAAGTAGTTATTGACTGCTTTTCCTCCAGACCCAACTGCAACTAAACCTCTAGGGTAGCTAGTTCCCGGTCCTGTACGTAAAACTACACTAGAACCTTGTGTGCGCGTACAAATTCGACTTGAATCAGCACTTGCACTCAGAGGAATGAAGATAGTAGAAGAAATCAAACTAAAGCTTATCAAAAGCCTTCGCCACATCATAAACGATATCCTTATTCAATCAGAACTTTACATTAGCACTACTATTTCAAGGAGCATAGAAAAGCAGTAGATCTAGCAAATTTACCGTGACTAAGATAGCGTAAAACTTGAATTTGTCTAGGTGAATAATTGCTGGGCATCATGCGAATATAGATTCCATAGTTCGCAGAACGCACATGGTAAATCCCGCTACCATCATTTGGTCGTGCTCATCACTTCCATTTAATGGAAGTGATGAGTAATCTGCATCAGGTGCATCCGACTCATAGTTACCTAGCCGTTCCTCATTACGAAACAATTTTTCTGTACTGTTCCGTTCTCTACGAAAAATTGTAATAAATAAGTTGGGTTAGTTTGTCGGAAAAATCTGTCCACCATCAGTGAATTCCATCGATCCTGATACTTTGTAGATGATACGTGTTCCATCTTGCAGGGATAGTCTAGCGTTACACGATATACCAGCCGTTGCGGTAGCTTTGGCTTTTATTGGAACTAAGCATGAAAGTAAAGCAACACTTAGTAAAAATCTATTTATTGTGAATACTCTGCGCTCATTAAAATTCGAGGTTCAGCTAACTAATCCACACAGCCGAATGCCGCATCATGAAAGGGACGCCCTTTTCTGATTTCACGTACAACACAAGCTGTCTGGTCAATCGTAAAATCATCCAGAGATCTAATAAAACTGGTATTCGCTCTAATATAGCAGGGAGAACCTCCCGTTCCTGCCCACTTAATGCGAACCCAAGGAAGACCTTGTCTATCTCGACGAATAGGATCACCCTCTAATTCAGAGAGTGTAGGTAAAGTTGATGCTCTAGTATACTTAGTTAAAATGCGATAGCTAGTACCAGGTTCACTTCGGCAGTTCAGATTACCACTATTGATGACAACAATCCAGTTTGATGCCCAGGCATTGTAGTCTCCTCTCGCATCGGGTTTAGCATCTGTAGCGAAAACTGCAATAGGAAAAGAGGAAATCATTGCCGCAAGTGCAATCGTCGTCATTTGACACACAGAAATAATTGATTTAGACTTCATGCCCTACGCCACAATCTACTTAATTACTTAACAAACATCGTCAGCAAATGTGCAGTCACTTAGAGATCGCACCCTATCCAAAATCACTCGCTTGCTTTACAACAAGGGTTTTGGAGAACTAATTACTTGTTTTGAAAAAAATAGGAGGCTTGTTTATAGCTAATCGGAAAGAATTACCGTAATTTCACGGATTTTACAAAACCTTTATACACTTGACGATCACACCCTGCCATTAATCTCCTGGTTACACCCAAACAGATAACCTAGCGGTCTAACTATCACATTGCTAATGAGACAAAGTGAGTTACTTTTGTCAGGGTTGTCAATTTGCAAGTGGTTGATTTATGAGGAAAGGACGATCGCATCTTTCACCCTCATCTCTAATTATCTAGTGAGGAGATGGACAAGCTTTGAGGTGTAATTGCCCTGCGAGTCAGGTGGATACTACCCACGCGACCACTACTGTCGGGCATTTTGACAAGCTTGGGCAGCAGCAGCATCACTGGTTTGGGTTCTAACGTTGCGATACTCCCAGCCACCGAAACCTTCGCGTGGAATGCGGCTGCATCCCGATTGACGAGTGCAAACAAGCTGTCGTTGGTACATTAAGCCGTTCATACATTGCTGAATTGCTTGAGGGTTTCCGCCGACATTTGGATTTGGATAGGGATAGGGGTAGGGTGGGTAGGGGTAAGGTGGATAAACAACAGGAGGTTGTTGCGTGGCTTGTTGCTGCTGAGGTGGTTGTGGCGATGGCGGACACCCGTGAAAATTACATTCTGCCCCCATTGGTGCGTTAGGGCAACCATGAAAATTACATTCGGCAACACTGGATTGCGAACAACCGTGAAAATTGCAACCTGCAACGGCGGGTTTGCTATTGATTCCGAATCCTGATGTCAGAATCACACCTAGAAATACCCACTTCAATTGACTACAAATTGTAAATTTGTTGAGCATAAAAACTTCCGACTTGAATAAAAAAAACTGGTAAACCTGTTAGCTGTAGGCTATAGGGAAAGAGCGATCGCATCGGTAAACATAATCTCTGGCTTGTCTTTTCAGAAGATTCGCGAACTTTTAGAACACACAAAGCTTCTGGTAGCTCATTTGCTAACTACCTGGTACTCTTGATTACCTGAATCCTTCCACTTTGATATCAAAAGTAGGAATAGAGCGATCGCACCAGGGGCAGTCTGAATGAGTAACGGAGTCCGCGTTAACGTTGCAGCACCAAAGATTCCAGCGATAATGACGCACGCTAGAAAGAAAATTTTAATCGCGTCACCAGTTTTGCCAGACATCAACCCCCAGATTAAGCCACCAGCAAGGAACCCATTGTACAGCCCTGCATTGGCAACGATTGGTGCTACTTTGATTGCCTCTTCTAGAGTGAAGCCAAGCCTCTCATGGATTACAGGCTGTTTCCAGAGAAACATCTCGACAACTAAAAGAATAATATGCACTAACACAACAATCACTACTGATAGGTTTGCAAACAGCGGCATTGAATGCTCCTTTCTTTTGTCTAACTATTCGATGGGCTAAGAGTGATCGCACTGTCGGTGAGAAAAGTGAGTTCCTTGTGTAAAGCTTGGTAAATTTCCCTGCTATCGAGCTATAGGGAAAGGGAATCGAATCTGAACAAAAATTACGCTCTCCACTCCAAACATCATTGGGCTGTACTGTTTCGAGTACTGCATTAAACAAGCAACATGCTGAACGCATTGAAAGGGCAGACATGCCCACCCTATCACTAGCTACTTCGCCATAAGTTGAGCACTGGGAAGCGCATACTCAATTACAAACGCTCCTCCTGAGTTAATACCAGCATTGACAGTCCCAACGTGTTGATTAAGGACACTGCGTACTTGACCCTCATTCAGTCCTAGTTTAGAGGCTAGACTTGCAGAACTTTTGTCTATTGCAAATTTTCTAACATCTACCCCATTCATCGTGCTGACAGCTTTATGCACTGTTGGTGCGAGGCTAGGACCAACGAATTTACCTGCTAGAGAAACTATCTCTGCATACCATCTTGCTTCTAATCCCTCAATTTTAGGGTTTCCTTTAGCAGCAACAACTGTTTTGTTGTCCCTGATTTGTACACCAAAATTTTGTGTGATGCGACCACTAGCGGAGGTCCAAGGAGTGTACTTGCAGTTGCCACGAAAACATAGGATCCGCTCTCTATGCTCTACCTGTATTACCCCACTAACCTGAAGTTGGTCACCCTGCATGCTAGCATCTGTATTTTTTAGGGTGAAACGATTGAATTCGGTATCCTTGAGACGTTGTTCGTTAACTTTGAGTGTTTGCCTCAGACCAGCTTCTAGAATATCCTTCGGAATGATTACTTTAACGTTGTTAGAGTCCGGCTGTATGTTAGGTTGAAAATTGGGAAAATTTATGGCTGATGCTTGTTGAACAGGTGCTACCACAGACCCTATACCTAGGGTAGCCAAGGTCAATCCTATTACCAGTTGTTTCTTCATTGTCTTCTCCTTGAATGAGGTCTAACTAATGCTTAACTCAATCAAAACCCACGCCCGATCGCACTGTCGGTGAGAAAAAGTGAGTTCTTTGTGTAAAGATTGGTAAATTCCCCTGTGATCGAGCTATGGAAAAGAGCGATTCCTGCGGAAAGCAATGCTTACGCCTCTTTCACCCTCATCTCTCCCGTAACGATGAAACCAACCTAACTGTTCGGTATACGCCTTGGCAGTCGGAAAAAGTCAGAAAAAGTCAGAAGAAAGTCGTAAAAAAGGTCAGATCGTCAGAGCAGCTAGAATTCGTCACTGTGCTTAAAAACTGGATCGGGACTCCACGCGGCTGGAGAAAAAGCTAGCGCGATCTGTCTTAGCGGCAGCGCTTGCGCTATCGCTCAACCCTAAATTGAAGCGGAAAGAAAAGCGATCGCACCATAGAGGTTGAGGTATCGGTGGAGTGGCTTTTGATTGGAAAATCTTAAGTGGAACGACTAGAATCAGACCCCC
>DATNPH010000273.1:0-28453 GCA_036703315.1 Coleofasciculaceae cyanobacterium | reverse complement strand
ACGTCAAAATTGCACCACCCATTAGCTTGGAGTAGCGATATTCCAACTCATCTTTCATCAAAGGCCATCGCTCCAGTGTCCCATCCTTAATAATTATCTTCTCAGCGGCATCTCGCGCCAAGTTCAGCACTTCCTGGTCTTCCACCAAACTTGCCAGTGCAAAATCTGCTAACCCCGATTGGCGCTTACCCAATACCTCACCGGGACCACGAAAGCGCATATCCATCTCAGAGATAAAGAAGCCATCTTGTGACTGTTCTAATACGCCAAGACGCTGGCGGGCTGTATCAGTTTTGGAACCACTCATCAATAGACAATAAGACTGATGAGAGCCACGACCGACACGACCCCGTAACTGGTGCAACTGGGATAACCCAAAACGCTCCGCATTCTCAATTAGCATCACTGTGGCATTTGGGACATCGACGCCGACTTCAATCACCGTTGTGGAGACAATGATTTGGGTCTGGTTGTCACGGAAAGCGTTAAGCGCTTCGTCCTTCTCAGTTGAACTCATGCGACCGTGAAGTAGCCCAACCTGAAATTCTGGGAAAATAGTTTCAGAAAGTCGTTGATGCTCTTCAACAGCCGATCGCACATCCAACTTTTCTGACTCTTCAATCAGAGGCAATACAATATAAGCCTGACGACCTTGAGCAATTTCTCGGCGAATCAGGTCATAGGCATGGTTACGCTCTTTGCCCGATAGGACTGTGGTGTGAATCTGTTGACGCCCCGGTGGTAGCTCATCAATCTGACTCACATCCAAATCTCCGTGCAACGTCAGCGCTAGAGTACGGGGAATAGGCGTTGCTGTCATGGTCAGGACGTGAGGAGACTGACCCTTTTGCTGTAAACGCGCTCGTTGCTGTACTCCAAATCGATGTTGCTCATCAATTACTACTAAACCCAATTGTTGGAAGTTTACAGAATCTTGAATTAAGGCATGAGTACCGACGAGAAGCGGTAGTTCACCCGTTTCAAGCTGAGAGTGGATTTGACGGCGCTTCTTTGTAGTAGTAGAACCTGTCAGCAGTTCTACTGGCAGATGTAGGAGGTTGAACCAGCCGACTAGCTTACGATAATGCTGTTCTGCCAAAACTTCTGTAGGAGCCATCAGCGTAGCTTGGTAGCCGGATTGGATAGCTGCAAGGATTGCTAATACTGCAACGACCGTTTTCCCAGAACCGACATCTCCTTGCACCAACCGATTCATTGGTGTGGATGATTGCAAATCGTTGAGAATGTCGTTAATAACTCGCTTCTGAGCACCTGTCAGCTCAAAGGGAAGTAACTGATTGAATTGGTCAATCAATTTACCCGTGGGAGCGAGTACAGCACTAGCCTGTATGTGCTTTTGAGCCTGACGACGCTGGAGAAATCCTAACTGTAGATAGAAAAACTCGTCAAAGACTAATCGGCGTCGGGCGGCACCTAGGGTGTCGCTGTCTGGTGGAAAATGGATATTAGCGATCGCCTCATTCACCCCGCTCAACCCATACTGCTCTCGCAAGACACCTGGAAGCGGGTCTTTGAGTTGAGAGGCGAAGGGAAGTGCAGCAATTACTGCCTGTCTTACCAAATCTGCTGGCACTCCCTCGGTCAGGGGATACACAGGAACCACTCGACCAATTTTAATCGATTCAATGCTGCCGCTAGCGTGGTCTAAAACTTCCAGTTCTGGGTCTTCAAGGGTTACACCATACTTATTCTTTTTCACCAAACCAGACGCTGCAACCACCGATCCTTCAGGATATCGGCGCTTTTGTTGCTCCTGCCAACCGCGACCACTGTAGCGAGTGCCAGCAAAAAAACGACTTAGCTTGATTTGACCGGTATGGTCTTTCAGCACTAGCTCAAAAATGGTTAATTTCTTGTTGCGGGGGCTAGTGAAGCAGGTACAGCGCTTCACTGTTCCGATGATTGTTACTGTCTCACCCGCTTCCAGCTTGTTGATATTGACCTGACGGGCATAGTCAACATGGTCACGGGGATAGTAGTAGAGGAGGTCGCGAACAGTGTATAGACCAAGACGCGCTAGATACCCACTTTTTCTAGTGCCCACGTCCTCAAACTTAGCTAACGGTAGGTCAAGCGTAAGTCCCTGGCTTTCTTTTACCCTACTTACAGATGGAACTAAGGGCGTTGTTCGAGGGGATTTGAATTTAGGAGGTTCAGACGCTGCTGCACTTTCAGCTAGGCGGCGTTGAATGTCTTGCTGTAATTGGTGAAGAAATCGACGCGTATGTGCTACCAGATGTTGTCGCTCTTGAAATGTCATCTCAGGGTAGCGGGCAAACTCAGTAGCCACAAATTGCCAATGGCGTCGCTCAGTTAGCAACAGAACATCGGGAGTCTTACCGAAGCTGAGGCAGAGGAACTCACTGAAGCGGTACTGGTTGCCCACCAAGTCAGTAAAGCCCTTCTCAGCTTCTACTGAGAGGGCTTTTTGCAATCGCACCCAATCTGGTGACTCTGTTCCCACGACTTTTCTCCATCATTAGGGGAATGGGGAGTAGAGGAAGAATCTTGACGTCAACTAGTGAAGTTGAAAACTCTATTGAGGATAGCTGTTACCCCACTCCCTACTCCCCAAATTTAATCATCGAACCAGCTTGCTCGCCATGCTGCTTCAGCTTGAGCAACAGCTCGCTCTCGCTGTTTTTTGCGATATCGTCGCTGAAGCGTACTCCCTTTAGCTGAAAGGCTCCGAATTTGATTGCGTGCAGCACTCAAGGTAGGGTCAGTAAACTCAATCTCTGACAAGCGTAGGTGAATAGCAATAATACGTGTTAATGTCGAGTCTTCTGTCTCTCCCTCTGTTTCACTTTCCATCAATAAGTTTAAGAGATTGGGTGATCCAGCGGTTGCCTCAGTGGATGCCTCGACTTTTGCCGCAGCTTCTAAAACCGCTGGTGGCAATTTTTCTGGTATGATTCCGCTTTGTTGCAACAGACGATTGGCTTCTAGAGAGGTAGCTTGAAGGATTTGAGCGATCGCTTTCTCGATGTGCTCCTGCCACTGCGCCAGTTGCTCTGGTTTCATCGGCGGTGTCTCGGTTAGTTCAGTGCTTGCTGAGATGTCTGGTAACGTATCTGAACCTTGCTCTATCTCCAAAGGCTCAGGCGTTTGCTGCGGTTGCTCACTATCAACTGGCAAGGGTTGAGGAGTTTGCTCAGTTTTGGCTGTATCGTCTGTCCCAGTTATAGTTTTTGACTCCAGCAAGTGTGAGAGTAACTGGTCTTGAGCCTGCTTTCCTAGTTGTCGCAGTTCTTGCTGTAAGTTTTCCCGCTGATTGAACGACAAACTCAGAAAAGACTCTGGATACCCATGAGTACAAAGCTGATAGCTTGCCAAAATCAGCTGACGCCGCACAGCTTGCCCCATCAATGTCAGATAGTGAAAGTAAGTATTGTGAAATTCTACCTTTAAAAGGGCGATCGCTTCTTCCAGCGTTGCCAAATCTTGCTCAATTTGATCAACGGCTCTTGCCATAGCCTCCCTTACCTGTATGTATCGGATTATAAAGGCGCACGAGATGTCCCTCTCCTACTCCAGGATAGCGACTCAAAAGAAAGACAGGTCAGCCAAAGCTCAGCTGTCCTGTCTTAGAATTGACCGTGCGATAAGTAGACCTAAATCTATTTAGCGCCCATCTGTGCGGCTACTTCTTCAGCAAAGTTAGTTTCTTCCTTTTCAATGCCTTCACCTAAAACGTAGCGAGTAAAGCGACGTACCTCGATGTTTTCACCCAATTGAGAAATGGTTTGCTTCACCAACTCTTCCACTGAGATGCTTTGATCACGGATGTAGGGTTGATCGATCAAAGAAAACTCTCTCAGGCGTTTGTCGATCCGACCCTGAACGATTTTCTCTTTGATGTTCTCTGGTTTACCTCCCAAGTCATCCCGACCCATTTCGATTTCCTTTTCTTTTTGGGCAACGTCTGGGGGGATGTCTTCAACCTTCACATACTCGACGTTAGGGCAAGCTGCTACTTGCATCGCGATGTTCCGTGATAGGGCTTTGAATTCCTCTTGCTTAGCAATAGAATCTGTTTGGCAATTCACTTCAACTAAGACGCCGACTCGACCACCCGTGTGGATGTAGCTGTCAACAACTCCTTGTGTCCCTTCATCCAGGACAAATCGAGCGAAGCGACGAATTTGAATGTTTTCTCCAAGCTGGGCAATAGCTTGCTTGACCGCCTCTTCAACCGTGATACTTTCGTCGTTAAGGTAGGGCTGAACCATCAGCGACTCCACATCTTGAGACTGGGCGGCTTGCCTGGCGATGTTCTGCACTAACGCTTGGAACGCCTCATTACGTGCAACAAAATCAGTTTGGCAGTTCACTTCTACCAGCACGCCTACCCGTCCTTCAGGGTGGATGTAGCTGCCCACAAGCCCTTCCGCAGCCACGCGACCGGCTTTTTTCTCTGCCGAGGTGATGCCTTTTTGCCGCAGCCATTCTGTAGCTTTGGCAATATCTCCCTCATTCTCTGCGAGAGCTTTTTTGCAATCCATCATGCCAGCGCCGGTTTTGTCGCGTAGCTCTTTGACGAGTTTTGCCGAAATTTCCGCCATCTTCCCTTTGTTCCTACTCTTATGAACCTAGATTACACGCTATTATTCTTCGTCGCCCTCGTCATCCTCTGCCGCAAACGAGTCAGTCTCGTCGATGATCTCCTCGTCGCCCTCATCAACGTCTTCCATTGCGCCTTCATAGTCTTCATATTCCTCTTCAGCTTCAGCTTCGAGTTGACCATGACGCCCTTCGTAAATCGCGTCAGCTAGCTTACCGACGATTAGCTTAATTGAGCGGATGGCATCGTCATTCGCTGGGATAGGAATATCGACCAAATCAGGATCGCAGTTTGTGTCCAGCATCGACACAATAGTAAGACCAAGTTTTTCGCATTCAAGCATTGCGTTGTAATCACGCTTTTGGTCTACCAGTATCACGATATCCGGGATTTTCCGCATCAGTTTGATGCCGCCTAGGTACTTTTGGAGCTTGCCCAGTTCACGACGCAGAACCGCTGCTTCTTTTTTCGGAAGTAAGTCAAGAGCACCACTTTCTTCCCGGCGTTCTAATTCCTTTAACCGCTCCACTCTTGTCTTAATTGTCTCCCAGTTGGTGAGCATTCCGCCCAACCAGCGCTGGTTGACATAGTAAGCACCACAACGCGTCGCTTCTTGGGCAATAATCCCTGCGGCTTGCCGCTTTGTGCCCACAAACAGAAATTTCCTGCCTTGTTCAGCTGCTGTTCGTATGTAGTTATAAGCTTCTTCCATCAACTGGGCTGTCTGCACCAAGTCAATGATGTGGACGCCATTACGCGCTGTGTAGATATACTGATCCATTTTGGGGTTCCAGCGACGGGTCTGATGACCAAAGTGAACCCCCGCCTCTAGCATTTGAGCTAAAGAGATTACTGGCATTATTTTTGAACTCCTAATTCGGGTTTATCCTCCATCCAGGCGTATTTCTTAAGGAAGTGTGATGCCCTCAGAAACACCCGAAACCCTAGATGTGTGAATTTAGACAACCCTATTAAGCTAACATATTCTGGCTAGTTTTAACTTGAAGGGTTTTGTACAACATCTGAACTGTTGAGATTGTGAATGTCCCAAGTTTAGGAGTACTTAATTGATAGATTTAGTAATTTTTCCGGATGTAGTGAGAGCCATAGCGGATTAAGTAAGTAATAGATGCACCCTGATGACCGCCCTCAGCTTCCCGCTGGGGGTTTTTTGTTGATGTAATCTGATTAGGGTTGAGCAAAGTAATTGCGATCGCATGCTCCCTAAGCAATTATTCAATCAAGAAAGCTCTGTCCGACTCTATGGCAAGCTTGATCAACCACTTTCTACTTCCGGCAGTACTGGTGGCAAGTCATAGTAGTCATGCCACCGTCATCGGAGTCTCCACAGATAGCGATTTTTTCTGCATTGGCGAGATCGCTCAGTAGAATGCTACGAGTTTTAATTATGGAGCTTTGTAGCCTGCTTTCACAGCCGCAGCTGTATCAGGGAAACACTTCTCTGCCTTAGTCTTGCTATATTCTGGGGACTTTGAAGTCAGGTGGATTTTTCCTCCTAGCTTTTTGCTAGTGATCCCTTTAATTGGATTACCACTTGGACAAGCCGTTCCTTGAGGTGAAACACCTGATGTTCCTGATGCTGGGGATGTTGTTGTCCCTGAGGGTGAGGTGGCCGTTGTGGGAGAAGATGAGCTAGTAGTCGGTGCGTTTTGTGGATTAGTAGTAACCGACTCGTCAGTCTTTTTATTGCAACTAGAAAGTGTTAGGACTGCTAAAGATGCCAAAATAACAGCCACTAGAGGGGAAAGATTTCGAGATTTCATACAACACCTATATGTTATGTAAGCTATGTTACGTAAGCGAAACCCAAGCTTTGAGAAGAAAGTGATTCTTCTGAGCTGACTAAACCTGCTTTCAACGTTGCTTACAAGTTAATTGACTTCAGCATTAATACCATTACCACAAATCGGTAATTTAGCTACTACTCCCCATTAACGGCTACGGGATTGAACAGCAGATGGTACTGTTCGGCTGACTTGAGCTAAACTCCAATCCGGTCTTAAATTTTTAGCTTCACGCAGATAAGGGTGGTGAATCTCGACTTGGGATACTGGGGTATTGACATGAATCAAAAACCGGATACAGCGCGTTAGGCTTCCCTCAACATGCATCTGCTGAACATCAAGCAAGGCGACATTGTTCCAGTTGGGACGTTGACGTGCGACTGCAGCCGGAAAGATGGCGTCTAAATCTCGTGTAGTTGTGAAGATGGCACTGATGATTTCATCAGGGTCGAGCTGATTGCGTGCTTCTAGTTCATTTAGCAGTTCTGTTACTGCCTCTCGGATTGCCTCAACCGTGTTTGCCGAGGCAGTTGTTGCCCCACGAATCGCTCGAACTCGCCACTCCACCACTTACATACCTCCACAATTCCATATTTATTCCCCCTTAACTTAACAAGAAGTAGAGGGTGGAAATTTCGGATTTCAGAAATAATCTAAAATCCAAAATTCCTCCTATGGTCGATATAACCATAAAGGCTGACCACTGGTAGACAGTTCAAATTCTATCCAATCTAGTCCAGTGGATAGCCCTGATGCCATCCGAGTACCACTTCCTGGTACCAGGCGATTCCACAAGGGTTTGGGTTCCTCAATCGTATAAAACTTAGTTTTTTCTGGGTCAAGACCTACCAATTCTGCCGCCCAACGACGAGCATCTTCCTCCGTTCCCAGTCGATCAACAATGCCCAGCTCTACAGCTTGCTGACCTGTAAAAATACGACCATCAGCAAAGCTTCTCACTGTTTCTACTGCCAGTTTGCGTGCCTCGGCAACGGTTTGAACGAATTGCTGATAACTCGTATCGATCAATTCTTGAAGAATAGTCTTTTCTTGTTCTGTGATTTCGCGATCAAAAGCCAAGATGTCTTTGTAGGGTCCAGACTTAATAACTTTGAAGGAAACACCGATTTTCTCTAACAAACGCTCTAAGTTATTCCCTCGCAGAATCACACCAATACTACCGGTAATTGTACCGGGATTTGCCATGATGTGTTCGGCTCCCATGCCAATGTAAACTCCCCCGGATGCCGAGATATTCCCAAAGCTGGCAACAATTTTCATCTTCTCTCGTAAGCGCACTAGGGCACTGTAGATTTCTTGGGAATCGCCAACGGTGCCGCCAGGACTGTCAATCCGCAACAGTAATGCAGGAAACTTCTTCTCTTCAACTATTTTGAGTGCTTCAAGAACCCGTTTGCGGGTGGCACCTGCGATCGTACCAGTAATTTCAATTCGAGCAATTTGTTTACGAGATTTGGGCTTAAAAGGCCAAGGCATGAGCTGTTTAGTCTTATGAATTATCTTGAGTTGTTTTGAGTTATTTAAAGAAAGCCTCAGTATCCACAGGCTGCTTATAAATCTAGTTTGCACGATCAGCGTGCAGTTGCGCTGAGTCACTGAAGGTATAACAAGGCAAGCACAGTAGAATTTAAACCCTTTTCTTCATCCTGACGCTCGATGCCCTCATTGGTCAAGCTCAATACAGAGGGAGAATCGTTTGGAGCCTACCCTTAACAAAACGATAGGTTTCTGTACAATTGTTGTAAAGAATCATAAAAAATTAGTTTCCTGTATCTTTTTGTTGTTTCGCCCAGCGCCAAAACTCTCTCATGCAGTTAAAAACCACCAATATCCAATCATCTTTTCTTACCCTGTTACTGATTGCCCCTTTTTTCCTATGGGGGACAGCCATGGTGGCGATGAAAGGTGTCATCCCAAATACGACGCCTCTGTTTATGGCAGGGGTGCGTTTGGTGCCAGCAGGAGTTTTACTGCTGGTTGCGGCGACACTGATGGGGCGTCCCCAGCCGAAAAGTTGGGCGGCATGGTTATGGATTAGCTTATTTGCTTTAGTTGATGGGGCGCTGTTTCAAGGATTTTTAGCAGAAGGATTGGTGAGAACGAGTGCCGGTTTGGGTTCGGTGATGATTGACTCTCAACCCCTAGCCGTAGCATTGCTGTCAGGGTTGCTGTTTGGCGAAGTTATCGGAGTGTGGGGCTGGTTGGGACTGGGTATCGGAGTCTTAGGAATCAGTTTGATTGGCTTGCCCGATCAGTGGGTTTTAAATCTCCTTCACGGTAATTCCCTAGCTTTGGAGGTCAGCTTGCAGCAGCTGTTTCAGAATGGAGAGTGGCTGATGCTGTTGGCTGCACTATCGATGGCAGTCGGAACAGTACTGATTCGGTTTGTGACACGACATGTTGACCCTGTAATCGCTACAGGTTGGCACATGATTTTGGGCGGATTGCCTTTATTTGCACTCTCTGGTGTTTGGGAATCTGAGCAATGGGTACACATAGATTCATCTGGCTGGATGGCGTTGGCTTACTCGACGATTTTTGGAAGTGCGATCGCCTACGGTCTATTCTTCTACTTCGCCTCTAGCGGTAATCTCACAAGTCTGAGTGCTTTGACTTTTCTAACACCAGTATTTGCGTTGTTGTTTGGTAACTTGTTTTTGTCTGAAGTACTTAGTCCCTTGCAGTGGATGGGCGTTTCTATGACATTGGTCAGCATCTATCTGATCAATCAGCGCGAGACGATAACGCAGAAGTTGCAATCTCTCCTTTGGCAAGCTGCAACTGTTCAGAACCAGGCACTGGTTGAAGAAACTATCACCCAAAGCGATCGCCTGTTAGAGGGTTCTCGGTCTGTTACATTGGCACCAATGCCTGTCAAAATTACAGAATCACAGGTGGAGATGCTACCAAATCAATAAAACTCAGCTTGGGGCAACTGGGTTCTTGAGTAGGTTTATAACCCTGATAGATTTGACACTCCTCAGAATTCTTGCCTCGCTAATAAATCTATAAATATGGAAAACAAGGCATCGCACTAGAGCTTAAGTAAGCAACAGTTTTGCTTACTTCTAGCTCCAGTGCGATCGCCATTTTCTGGTTCAGTAACTTAGCTCATCCGCGCTATCAACTCTTCCAGATTGTTAATTGCAACTTGGGTTGATGTATTATATTGCCGAATTATTTGCCTAACGTTTGGGTCTGGTCTACCAAATTGTTTTGAGAGAATTGAGATGTAAATAGTTCTTAACCACCTCAATTCATCAATTAATCGCAAAGTTTTTCCGTAATTCGACATTTTGTAGACTCGCTCAGAAACTAGTTGATTGCTCCAGAGCTTAATTTTTTCCTGATTAAGTGGTTGGCAAGGGAATCCAGGAGCATCTGGAAGGGGGGTTGTATATTCCCAGCTGTAATTGTAGCCAACACGTTTGGCATAACCCGTTGATGTATCACAGACAATTGTCGAAATGCGGTAGAAAAGTTCAGACATATCCCTGAAAGTTGATCAATTAAGTGATGTTTTATTTGGAAAAAACATGACCTTTGGCTTACCTACTGTTTTTCGTCGTTATTGAGAGAGGATAAGGGTTAGGCAGATCGGCGGGTAGAGAATTAGATGACGTTTGCTGGATTTTTATCTAATTTCCCTATTCCGTCTAGCCCCTCCCCTCCGCCCTTAAAGGGCTTGGTTATAGCACCGAATTGTTTACTAGATACTCTAGTTTTCCCTTTTCTGGAAGTTCTTCGCATGAGAAAAATTACTGATCAAATTTTTTATCAATTTAGTATGTCAGTATAAATACGGTTGTACCTCTTTTGAGGGCATCGGCAGATTTATACAAAGTTGGCTTCATCATAAATTTCACCGCGATCGCACCATTAACCGATGCCCCTTATTTTCCTTCTTCGCCAGCAGGGAGTTTAGGGTCAGGAGTCGGTTCAGTGTATTCGCAAAACGTATTCAGTCCAATTTTGACAACATATAAGACAATAATTGTTGCGATCGCAGGGTCAATGGGTAATCCGTGTGCCCCAGCTATGCCGACGAGAGAGACAATCAACCCGGTGAGTAAAGGCGCACTGCCTGGGTTATTGGTGTATTCCTTAACTTTGCCGCGAAACCCATCATCACCGCAGAGTTCTTTGCGGAGTTCGCCTAGCATTACCTTCCAGAGGGATTTGCCATTAGCAAACGTCTGCCTGCCGTTTTTTTCATGCCAAAGTTCATCAAAACTGGCGTCAAGTCTGCCCTGATTTTTTTCTAAGATGGCAAATGCTTCTTGAGCGGGTTCGTATTCCTGTAATAGCTGCTGTTTAGCCTGGATTTCATCAGTACTTAATTGAACTTCCATATCACTCCTCGTTTTCTTCACTTGCTGCCTGAATTGCTGAACGCACCTCTTCCGGGCACTCCTCACCCGTCACCTGTTGCCAAACTGACTCAAACTGAAACATTCCCATCGCCTTGAGCATTCGCCCTAAATTTCGGACAGACACGCCGACAAATTCTTGATGATACTTTATGCTAATTGCTAAAGCTTGAATGTAAATTATTACCGCCTCAATCCATTTTTCTTGTGTCTCCAGTGTTCGACCCCATACGGCTAGGGTTAAGAATGCTCTGTGCCAATCATTCGCTGCACTTCTAGCTGCGAAGGCTTTTTGAAAATAGGCAACTGCGCTATTAAAATCTCCTTGCTCTTTGGCAATCTCTCCCAATCCGTAATACTGGTATGAAGCGTTGTAAGTATCCCCAGCGTCTTCTTTTATCTTCAATGCTTTGTAGTAGAAGACTTTTGCTTCATCCCAGCGTTGTTTCTTCTGTGCTACTAAGCCTAGTTGGTAATAGTCATTAGCAGCAGAATCCCAATCCCCAGCATTTTCTTTTATTTTCAGGGATTTGTGATACAAGACTTTTGCTTCATCCCAGTGCTGTTGCAAATAGGCTGCATTGCCTAGTTGGTGATAGACCTTAGCAGAAGAGTCCCAATCTCGTGCATCTTCAAAAACTTTCAGGGCATTGTGGTAAAAAGCAGTCGCTTCATCCCAAAGGCATTGCTCTTCTGCTACCCTGCCCAGTTGGTGATAGCTAGTTGCAGCTTTAGACCAATCTTTCGCGTCTTTATATATTTGCAGAGCTTTTTGGTGGAAAGCTTTCGCCTCCTCGAAGTGCCGTTGCTGCTGTGCCACCACGCCCAATAGATGATACGCAACAGCAATATTGTCATTCACAGAGGGGTCATTTAAGGAGGTAAGCTCATCAAGGATTTCTTGATAAATTACCCTGGCTCCTTCCAAGTCAGCAATAGTTAGAGCCTCGTTGGCATCTACTCCTCGCAGATACATCCAAAAATTGAAAGCACCTTGCCCCTTCGCCTTTGCTTGTGAGAGATGGATGCCAATTTGATCCAATGCCCGTTGTCGCAGTGCCCTAAATTCAGGTTTGCGACCTATCCGTTCATACACATCGCCTAAAGCTTGTAGAATTGCCTGAGCATACTCCCAACTCTTTTGCTGTTCTGCCAGCCGCAAGTTTTGCAACAAATTTGCCTCTTCGACTCTTAGCACTAAGCTTGCCAGTTCAGCATTGCTGATTAGTTCTCTATAGTATTTATCTGCGAAATATGCGTAGAAAACCAGCAACTTTTTTTCCAGTTCGCTGACCTCCTGGGCAGCGTGTTGTTCAGACAGCCGTTTCCGTAGATACCAGGGAAGAGCAGGATGAATTTTGTAGATGGTTAGATCGAGATGTTCCAAGATGCCTGCTTCTGCTGCCTCGTTGAGCAGTCCAAGCCAATCAGCTTTTTGCAAGTTCTCCCCAAAGACAGCTCGATATACCTGTCCGAAGTCATCATCTGGATTGTTTGAAAGGGCATGGAGAAAATCAGCATTAACTCGTTCAGAGAATAGGGCTAAAAAGGGCAAATGCTGACGAGCGCGTTCAGACAGTTTGGCAAAGGAATAATCTAGAGAAACAGTGAGAGATTTATCTCTACCTTCTTCCTCTGCCCCCTGGAAAGTATCCAACCCCTGCCGCAAAGCATCAATCAACTGCACTGGAGTCTGCGTCTTCAGATGCGGCAACACCACCCGCAATGAGAACGGATGTCCTCCCAAAAGTTTCAGCAACTCCAGATACTCCGACGGCAATTTAGCCCTATCCACCCCTGCCGTTTGCAGAATCTTCGCCGCCAACTCCTCCACATCCTGCTCGCGCAGTCCCCGCAAATCCAGTAACCTGTAGCCACAATCCAGCCAACGCTCCTCGCGCCGACTGGTAATCAATACCCAAGACTTCCCGCCGCGTAAGTCTTTGAGAAACCGCTGCAAACTGTCTCGCTCACTCGCATTCAACAACGGCTCATTCCCCGCAGGAAACCCCGTCACAGGCTCAAAGTTGTCCCAAATCAACAGACTTGGCTGAGTTTTCAGATACTTCAGAACAGCTTGCTGTTGTTGCTCTGCCCGATACTGGGAAAACTTGTCGCCCCAAACTTCCCTTCCCACTTGATTCACTACATTACTTAGCGTCGCCCCATGCTCAAACGACATGAAGAACATCTTGCCAGTACGTCCCTGAGTCTCCTCTAGCCACCGAGCAAAGCCACAAGCTAACTCAGTTTTGCCCACGCCAGCCATGCCTTGCAACAGCACGATAGTGTTTTGGCGAAACGCCCGCTCTAAACGCAAAATATCGTAGTCTCGCCCAATAAAGCCGTAAGCCCCCTCCTCTGGGAACCCCACCAAATTGCTAACCGTTGGCTCTAGGAAATCCTCAATATCCAGAACATCTGTATCTGTAGTTGAGGGAATAAACGGCGTATAGGATTCCTGCTGATATAGCACGGGCACCAGCCAATCTTGTAGAGGCTTATCGCCTTTAGGACTGGGGCGCTGCGGCTTATTCAAAACGTCCTTTCGCCCCGCCGCCACTGCACTGTCGAGAGTCGCACCCGCCGCCAACTCCCCATACAACCGCCCCATGAAATGTTTAGCGGCTTGGGCATAGACAGAATACGCCATTGCCACCACACCCTTAGCCCCCAACGACACCAAGCGCGTCGCCACTGAAGAAAACTTTTCCTCTCCCTCCTGCCCCGATTTGCAAGCATTCAACACAAAAATCGGTACGCGGCAATCCGCCAAATTCTGACCAATCTGTGCCGCCGTAACAATATCGGGCGAACCATCATTCTTTTCAAACACCAACAATCCCTGCCCCGCAGCCCCCAAGGTATGCTGAAATCCGATGCTGTTGGCGTCAAAATCCCCATGTCCATCAAAATGAACGATGTGATAAAACCCTCGATGGGCATTCAGTTCCCGCTCAAACTGCTCAAAGCTCGGTGGACGCAAGACTTTGAGATTGACTTTTTGGCGAATACCTGATACGGCTTCCAGCAACGGACGGGCAATCGTTTTCAGAGCAATATCTTTTTCGCCATAAGGACGGGCAATTACCAGCAAAATATTCAGCTTATCCTGGGGTAAATCGCCCATTTCTGCCCGGACAGCATACTCGCTGAGACTGCGAGACATCCCTGCCAAAGACGGTGCGAGAAATTGGCGATCGCTCGGCGAGTACAATAACTCCCAAGGTAAATTCAGCACCTCTGGACTATCCGAAGTAATCACCAGTTCGCACCGATCCAGCCCTTCGTAAGTCGCCGCCTGAAAAAATTGCCGCGCTTGTTCGCTACTGCGAAACACTAATTCAAATAACTGCTCTCCCCAGTCTTGAAACTTTTGCTCAATCTTCGCCGCCTTGTCTGGAAAAATCCCATAGGGAAAGCGCAAATACTCTTCCAGATACCAGCGCAAGTCAGCTAAAGCTTGCTCGTCAAAGGGATGTGTAAACGTTACCGATGGTGCAGGGCGAGGATTAGATTGTCCGCGTTGCCAGGAAAGTTGAATCGCATCTCCTTCGTGATTAATCCGCAAGCAATTTCTCGCCATACCTGCCCTGCTTAGCACTGATTAAGTTTTATGTCGTCTTCTCAATCATTCAGGCAGTTGCAGGTTTATCCGGATACGGGACGAGATGCGATCGCTACCTTCAGCCGTCTCTAAAATTAGCTCTACTGCTACTTCATCGACAGTAATTTTTCACAACGACACTTAATTAGTTACAGCGACAGTAATCTGTCACTGATGACATTTAATTTGCGAATGTACAACCGAAAAGCGGGCGGCGAGAATCGAACTCGCATCATTAGCTTGGAAGGCTAAGGTTTTACCACTAAACTACGCCCGCAGCTTTTGTGGATAATATCTTACCTGAATAAGGTTAGCACAATTAACGCGTTAATTGTGCAAGAAACTCAGCTTTTATAACTCTACAGTGGACTGATGTTGAGTTCGATGTTGTAAGCTTGACGAACAGGGCTATCACCCATGTAAGCGGGTTCGAACGACCATTTCTCGATAATCTGCTTTGCCAGTTGCTCAGCCTTGTCCGGACTAATGTTCCCTGGCGACACTTCAGCAGAGTTGGGTAGAACTGTAGCTTGTCCGGTGGACTCAATCAACACTTTCACCTTCAAGACTAAAACCTGGCTGGAATTGATGCCTAGGGTCGTTAGATAATCGATAGGAAAATTTGTTGTGCTGCTTTGCTTGAGTCTGGCGTTTTTGTCAGGTACATCTTTATCGGGAACCGTCAGCCTCATTCCGCCGATAGTGGCACTAAAGCTACCACTTGGCTGAGGACTGGGCGAGATCGGCTCGGATGGTGAAGGATTGGGAGAGGTTGGTTCAGGTGAAGGGTTAGGTGGTTGGCTGGGAGAAGGATTAGGTGAGGTCGGTTCAGGTGAAGGGTTAGGTGGTTGGCTGGGAGAAGGATTGGGTGAGGTCGGTTCAGGTGGAGAGTAGGGCGGTTGATTGGCGGAAGGTTTGGGTGAGATCGATTCAGGTGGGGAGTAGGGCGGTTGATTGGCGGAAGGCTTGGGTGCGGGAGATCGCCTATCTTGTGGGAAACGAGATACTTGTGATGGACTCGCATTGGTGCGAGTTGAAGAGGGATTAGAAACAGAGGGATTCGGGCGATTAGGAAGCTGATTAGATGCTCGCTGAGTTGGAGCGTTTATCGGCGTGGGTTTTCTAGTGGGAACTGAACCACCTATTCGAGTTGACTGGGTTGATGATGTGGCATTGGGAGACAGGTCAATCACATCTATAGGAACGATAGTTGTACCGGATAACAAGCCATCCAAGCGTACTATCACTAACAGACGTAGCATCCCGATCGCAAATACATGGATGACGACAGAAGTCAGAACAACAATAGCCCATAGACCTGGTGGGTCGGAGTGACGCCGCTCGGATATCTGAGGGTGATCTGCCGCTTTCACAGTGGGTGGTACCATTCTTGCTTCCCGTGGAGACGCATTCCTTCTTAAATACTGCCAAAAATCATTGGTGTTGTTTGGACGAACAACAGCTATGGTTTAACGGATGAACAGAGGGAGATTTTCTGGCGTTGATCTGCCCGTTCTCTTTTTGCACTATGGTACTCATTTGAAAACAGAAATGGGATAAATAGTAGGGGGAAAAAAGTAATCTATGAAAAGAAGGGTTTTGTGATCAGCATTACACCAACTAACGAGGTGGAGCAACAATGAGCTTGAAGGATAATAATTCATCCCTTCCATTACGTCTAATAGTTATTATTTTGGTCATCCTCCTTGGACTGATGCTGAGTGGCTGGAGAATTCAAGTCCCTAATGCTCTTGCTGAGTCTGATTCGGCGTATCAAGAGTGGGTTATTCACAGCCCAGACGGCATCGGCAAGTTTTATATGGGCAGAGAAATCGCTAAGGTGATGGGACATACAGAAGCCCTTTGGCTTGAGCGATCGCTGCGAGAGATTACTGAACAACCGCAGCTAGTGGTAGATGCCCTTAAGCTGAAACCAACTGATGTCGTGGCTGATATTGGAGCAGGTACTGGCTACTTTAGCTTTCGTATCAGTTCACGAGTGCCCAAGGGAAAGGTTCTGGCTGTGGATATTCAGCCGGAAATGCTCGACATGATTAACTTCCTAAAACAGGAAAATCATATTACCAATGTGGAGCCTATCTTGGGTAGTATGACTGAACCCAACCTACCCGATCAGACAGTTGACCTGGCACTGATGGTAGACGCTTACCATGAGTTTGAATATCCAAAAGAGATGATGCAAGGGGTGGTGCGATCGCTTAAACCAGGTGGACGTGTGGTTCTTGTTGAGTATCGCCGTGAAAATCCCTTCATCCCAATTAAAGCGCTTCACAAGATGACGCAAAAGCAAGTGCGTAAAGAAATGTCGGCAGTGGGTTTGCAATGGTTGGAAACTGAAAACTTTTTACCTCAACAGCATTTGATGGTCTTCGAGAAACCCAAAACCAACGAGCCTTGAGAAAGTCAAAACCCTTACGGGCGCGTCTCCTGTGCCGGAAGTGGTTGGGGCATCCGACGTGGACAAAAGTCAAAAGTCAGAAATAAGACTCTGTAAATAATTTAGGGAATTGAACAATAGAAGGAAGAGGCTAAGTAAACTTCAAGAGAATTAATATTCAGTCTGAGGGGAATATTTTAGCGATCGCACTACCTCTGAATAGCAGATGTACCAAAAATAAAATGCAATATTAATCTCGCTAAATAACTTGGGTATTCCCTCTAAGAATGTAGGAATTGCTTCGCTACCCAGGTGTAGCGAGTCCACTGTGATACCCAGAAACAATAGGCTCAAGCCAGTTAATAAGATGAGGTAAGGGGTCGCTTGTATTCGTTGCCTGAAACCGATTGCGTATCCAAAAAGAAAAATACTATACACCGAGACCGTTACAAGCTTGGGAATACCCACGGACAGAAGAATAATGTGAATTCGATAGATTTCGTTGAAAAGAAAGCCCCCAGTTAGCAGCGCAGAACACAGAATAAACAGGTTTTCCCGACGGCGAGGCTGAATTATGTTGAGCAAGCTAAAGCTAAAGGCACAAATTATCGGGGGTACAGAACATAAGATTTGGAAGGCATGTGTCAAGAAACCGACTGTAAAATGTGGAGGAGAAGAAGGTGGTAGGAATAATGAACCTACGGATAAATCAAAGAATTTGGCATACACAATTAGAGCGCCAATCAGCAGTAGAGATAAAGTATTGAGAAAAAAATAAGAGCGGTAAGCTTTCATGTATCCTATTGAAGCGCAATGGTTCTAATAGAGATACATGATTAGAGAAGTTAGTTACGCAAACCTAGCAATGTCCCACCAGCTTACCTCTTCTTGTTAAACTTGGCTTTCAAATCGTTCAGTGTGGGTGATTTGTGATCACTAGGTTGGCTAGCCTTTTTGCTGCTACCTGCACCACTATCTTGCTCAGGCGATCGCATTGACAGACTAATCCGCTTTAATTTTTCGTTGACTTCCATCACTCGCACGTTCACAACCTGTCCCACTTTGACGATTTTTTTAGGATCGTCAACAAATCGGTCAGCTAGTTGCGAGATATGCACTAACCCATCCTGATGCACACCGATATCAACGAACGCACCAAAGTTAGCCACATTCGTCACGATGCCTTCCAGTTCCATGCCAATCGTAAGGTCTTTTATTTCCTTAACGCCTTCTTTGAAGGTGGCATACTTAAACTCAGCTCGTGGATCTCTTCCTGGCTTTTCCAGTTCGCTGATAATATCGCGTAGGGTTGGTAAGCCGATACTATCGGTAACGTATTTCTTCAAATCAATTGACTTGAGTTTGTCTGCCGCCTTAGGTATTTGCTCTAACGGTACAGCTAAATCTTTTGCGATCGCCTCCACAACAAAGTAGCTCTCAGGATGCACTGCCGTATTATCTAACGGGTTATTGCCATTGCGAATCCTCAAGAAACCAGCTGCCTGTTCAAACGCTTTTGGTCCCAGCTTCGGCACCTTAAGGAGATTTCGGCGATTTTTGAAAGCCCCATGCTCGTTGCGATAGGTGACAATATTTTTGGCAACAGTTGGCGTCATGCCGGAAACAAATGTCAGAAGTTCCTTCGAGGCGGTATTGAGATCCACACCTACATAGTTCACACAACTTTCTACTGTGTCATCCAGCTTTTTCTTGAGTAATTTTTGATCAACATCGTGTTGGTACTGTCCCACACCGATCGACTTGGGATCTATTTTGACCAACTCAGCTAACGGATCTTGCAAGCGGCGTCCAATACTAATAGAGCCACGTACTGTCACGTCTTGATCGGGAAACTCTTCTCGTGCTACGTCGCTTGCTGAATAAATCGACGCACCTGACTCATTCACAATGACCTTAACTGGCTTACGCGAAAGCGTTTGTAAGACTTCAGAGACAAACTCGTCTGTCTCACGGGAAGCTGTACCGTTACCGATCGCAATTAGCTCAATGTTGTATTTCTCAATCAGGTTCTTGATCAGCGTCGCGGCTTGAGTCCGTTGACCAGAACCTGTATGTGGGAAGATAGTCTGGTACTCCAGAAATTTCGCCGTTTCATTCAGGACAACCACTTTACAGCCAGTCCGAAATCCTGGATCGATCGCCAATGTCGGCTTCATTCCCGCAGGAGGCGACAGCAGCAACTCACGGAGATTGGTTTCAAACGTCTTAATCGACTCGATATCAGCGTAAGCTTTCCTATCAGAGCGCACTTCGGTGATTAAGGATGTTTTCATCAGACGGTTGAAGGAATCCTTGAGCATTCCCCGATAAAAGTCCCTAACTGCTGGAACTTTGGTACGAATTTCCTCAGACTCCAAGTGGGACTGCACAACGTCTTCATCAAAGGAAAGGTCAAGGTTCAACACTCCCTCAGTCTCACCTCGGAATAGTGCCAGCATATTGTGTGGAGCAATATCTTTTGCCTTGACCTGAAAGTTCCGGTACATTTCAAACTTGGTGCTACCTTCGGGATGATCGTCTTTAATGCGGGAGACAAAAACCCCATTCTGCATCAGGTAGTCACGTAGATAGGCACGCAACTCAGCTTTCTCAGACACTTCTTCAGCGAGGATGTCGGAGGCACCTTTGAGCGCTTCTTCTGCTGTCTTGACTCCTTTTTCCTCAGAAAGGTATTTGGCAGCCTCTTGCTCTAGTGATATAGGTTTGCCACTGGGAGTATTGAGCGACTTGATCAACTCTGCCAGTGGTTCTAACCCTTTTTCCCTAGCAATTGTGGCGCGTGTGCGTCGCTTGGGTTTGTAGGGAAGGTATAGGTCTTCTAGTTCGTTTTTCTGTAAGCAGGCTTTGATTTTGGCTTGCAGTTCATCAGTGAGTTTACCCTGAGACGCGATCGCCTCCAGAATTGCCGCCTTCCTTTCTTCTAGTTCAGTCAGGTAGGTAAATCTCTCGGAGAGGTCGCGCAGTTGGACTTCATCAAGGGAACCTGTACGCTCTTTACGGTAACGAGCAATGAAGGGAATAGTTGCTCCCTCGGCAAAAAGTTCCAGCGCGTTTTGAACTTGGGAAGGACTGAGGGAAAGCTCTTTTGCCAGTAATTGAGGGATATTCAGCATTGGGTGTGTGTTCATCTACCTTTTACAGGATAAGCACAGGACTTATCCATTGCCTCTTTGTAGAGTAGAAACTATTATCTAGCACCATTTTCAGTAACTAGCAAAATCCACCGTGGACTCAAGTCCACAGCTCATAGATCAAGTCCATTAAAATGGACTGAAACCCTTATACACTCAGCATTTAGTCCTCTGAAGAGGACTTTAGCTATGAGCTAGGGATTTGAATCCCTGGCAGTTGAGCGGGTAGGTGCAAGATGCCAATTAGAAAGGAACCTCGTATAACTACACAGCGATGACTCAGACCCCACTAAAAAACCTGACATTTGAGCAGTATTTAACCTACTTATTAGTGACGGATGGACGCTATCAGCCAACGCTGTTTATAGGGAACCAGCAAATTATCTCTCGGACTTTCCCCGAACTGACGCTAACAGCTTCTCAGGTGTTGTCAGCTTAGGCTTGCATACTGCTAAACCTGCTTCATCCCCGGAAAAACCTTAGATAAATCCAGTGATAAATCAGGGAAACAAGGAAGAGCAATCGCCTGATTTGGCAAAACAATACGCTTTACACTGTAGCCAAAACTTCCTTGTAAATCTTGATACGGTTCGCTGTAAGCTTCTAAATAATTTTCAACCAAATTGAATATCCAATAGTCAGAAATTCTGGCTTCAGCATAGAGAGGCAGTTTAGTTTCTCGGTCATACTTTAGAGTAGAGTCTGCAATCTCAATCACTAGCAAAACATCATCGGCATTGGGAAGAGCAAAGCGGTAGTTATCACCTCGTCTCCTCAGAATGGCAAAGTCTGGTTCAGGTTCGCTGTTGGATGGCAGAACAATTGGGTCTTGGCATTGCAACTTTGCTCGACCTACTACTAATCCTGCTAATTCCTCCAATAAATCTCTGCAACAGGTAGTATGAGCTGTGCCTTTTGCTGCCATCTGCATGATTTCTCCGCGAATTAGTTCAACCCGGTCATCTTCCGTAAGGAATCCCAAGTCTGCTAGGCGATGGTATTCGTCAATAGTGAAGCGTTTTGCCGTGGTAAAAGTCATAGTAGTCAGTTCATACGATATTTAGGGAAAACTAAAAATTGTAAGTAGTTTTTAGCCTTAACCTCAAATCTTATGATGCACGGCTTCATACCCCCGGAACGCTTTTTTTCTTATCTCACTTGGACTGATATTCAAGAGATGCCAGATAAGGAAAATGTCGTAATTATTCAGCCAGTGGGTGCAATTGAGCAACATGGTCCTCATTTGCCGATTATTGTAGATTCAGCGATCGCTGTTGCTGTCCTTGGCAAAGCTTTAGCCAAACTCGATCCTTGTGTCCCCGCTTATGCCTTGCCTCCCTTGTATTACGGCAAATCCAATGAGCATTGGCACTTTCCCGGTACGATTACCTTAAGCGCCCAGACACTACTGAAAGTGCTGACGGAAATGGCAGAAAGTATTTATCGGGCAGGGTTTCGTAAATTAGTGCTGATGAATGCTCACGGGGGACAACCCCAAGTTATGGAAATTGTCGCACGGGATCTTCACCAGACGTATGAGGATTTCCTAGTTTTCCCGCTATTTACTTGGCGCGTGCCTCACATTGCCAAGGAATTACTGACACCTAAAGAGTTGGAGTATGGCATCCATGCCGGTGATGCGGAAACTAGCCTCTTGCTCTCGATTTTGCCGGATCAGGTGAAGATGGAGAGAGCCGTCGCTGAGTATCCCTACGGCTTACCAGAAGATAGTCTTTTGAGTATGGAAGGAAAGTTGCCCTTTGCTTGGTTGACGCGGGATTTAACCAAAAGTGGGGTATTAGGCGATGCAACAGTAGCGACTAAGGAAAAAGGCGATCGCCTCTTAGAATCTGTCTCTGATGGCTGGGTACAGGTAATTAAAGATATCTACAAGTTCCATCAACCCCAGGCCTGGAAAGTTTGAAGCACACGTTTGTATACTTGTTAGCAAATTAACTTAACCTAACCTTCTATCTTTAGGCAGAAGTAACAGCGAAGTAACAACAGATATTCTACAAAACATCTAAGATATCTGAGCAAGACTGGGAGATGCCGATAGGTCAAGACCAGAAATCAAAGGCGTTTCACGTCTTCGAAGCTCAATTTCTATCTGACTTACGGTTAGAATCTCCCAGACTCCCTTGTTTAACCTCCATCACAATTAAAGAACCTCGCGGCTGCTCAGGCGAGGCAGGGTGTATTAATTGAAGTGGTGCTATCTAACTGTTAATCCTGATCTACAAAGCTTTGAGTCGGTTTTTGCTGGATCAGTTCATCGGGGAGCTATAGTGTCAGTCAAGCCTGACGGGAACGACTTCAGGGTGCGCAGAAGGGGGTAAGGGATAGGATATCCCTTCACCACGAGGAAAGCATTTACGAGGGATGTTGTCTTAGTGACTAGAATTGATAATCCCACGGCTTCATACCAGTTAAAGCCGTGGGATTCTTGTTGTGCTTACTTGTAAAGACCCGCAACGGATGCCAAGGGTTATCAAGGCTTTGGAAAATCAAACCGTTGATCAACTTCGAAACCCTGCTTAGGCTGCTGCCGACAACATCAAGACCTACTCGGAAGCGGAAATATTTGCTCTAGTTTGCAGTTTCCTGGAAGGTGAAAATTTGCGATCGCTCTGGTCAAAACTCGACACATTGCAGTAAACGGCGATCGCTCCTATCGAGCGCGGAGTAAAATCATCCTACACAATGCAAGCTTTCCTATCTGGGGTGATGAGACGATGAACTGAGCCGCTTGCGGAAAAATTAGGGAATCGCCAACCCACAGATCAAGGGTCAAGTTAAATTCATTGCCCAAATTGTTGGATTGGCTGCATAAACTAACTCCTACCGAGAGTAAAGTTTTTACCATCTAAAATCTTACGATACCGGTGCTTTATGGATGGAAAAGCAAATCACTTGGAAGGAATATTGGAAGACCAATCACTAGTGGAACAAGATTTAGAGCTAGGGCGAGTATTTCACACTAACCTCACAATGAGGGATGTTGCTCAGCTCAAAGCCCCTGCTATCAAAACGGCTGAGGAGGCTATTCTGGCTCTAAAGATTGGTAATGCCCGCTTTTTCAGTGGGCGTAGAGTCCCCTCAGATTTTTCAGCAGTTGCTCGTCGCGCACAAATCATCACTCAGACTCCTTTTGCTGTTATCCTTGGTTGTTCCGATAGCCGGGTGCCTACGGAAATTATTTACGATCAACAGGCAGGCGACTTATTTGTTATTCGTATTGCTGGTAATGTCGTTGAGGCAGGCACCTTAGGGAGTATAGAGTATGCCATCAATCACTTAAAAACACGGGTAGTGGTTGTGATGGGGCATGAGGGGTGTGGTGCTGTGCAAGCAGCAATGCTAGATGAAGTAGAACGGAGCTTTGAATCGCACTATACTCAATTTCTGATCGATTGCATTGTCCCATCCGTGAGCAAGCTACCACGGATTCGTGACCCAAAGGCACGAATGCGAGAAGCGGTGATTGCCAATGTTAGGATGCAAGTCCATCAACTTAAGCAAAATTCAGTCATTATAGAAGCAATCCAGAAGAACGAGATTGCAGTGATTGGTGCCTACTACGAAATCAGCAGCGGCGCAGTTGATTTTTTTGAAACAGAGCAAGAGTTATCCATTAATGATGGAGAAGTCTCCAGGTAAATCGTGTTGACTTAACGGATAACTGACTTCAGGCGGTAGGGAAATGGATACATGATGGTATGAGCAAGTACTTCAAACTTTTACCACAGCCGCCATTTTCCTACTGAGATAATCAGCACTACATCTTGTTCAACGAGAAGCGATTCCTTAGAGGAAGTATAGTTCACTAGTATAGATTTTTGCGGCGATATTGTCTCTATCTATCGCAAAGTCTCTGGAGTTAAGAATGCTGGTGTCTAAAGGACGAAAAGCGGTGGGTCAGTTTGAGGAACGGGGTATTGAAAAGGAACTATAAACTCTAGGAGAATGATTGGCTCCATGTTAACAACACCTGTTGAACTGGAATTGATCTAACGAGGTAAAAAATTATCCCCAAAAGATGTAGAGGTATTCATGTTGCTTAGGGGTTGGAAGAGATAGTATTCTTTCTCAATCGATTGAAATGATTGATCTACCCGAAGAGGAGTTGCCAACTGACGATCGCGATCGCTAGATCCGCAAGGATGTGACTGAAGTAACTAGGCCAGATAAAACGGTAGATCTGTTTTCATAGAGAGATATTAGATATAAGCCGTTGAATTTGTTTGAGTTGAATATAGAGTGCAGTGAACTAAGTCATGAGCAAGCAGATTAAGAGAAAAGACTTTAAAGCAATCTTGCAACTTCCAGGAATTAAGCTTATCCCCGTAAAATTTACGTTCACTCAGTTTGTTCAACTCAACCGACAAGTAAATATCCTTAATTAAGGAAAGAACTAGACAAAATAGCCATGAAATCGACTACTACACACGCACTTAAAGAATGGGCTGTTGCGGTTGATGCCTTAGAACAGGGCAAAACAATAATGCTGCTACGCAAAGGCGGTATCAAGGAAGAAGGCAATCGATTCAAAGTTGCCTACAACCAGATTTTGCTCTACCCCACCTATGAGCATCAACAGCCCAATCTGCTAAAAGCTGAGTATGCCCCTCAGGTAAAACCTGTAACCTCAGGCTGGCATCCGGAAAGGGTTCGAATTGGTAGCTGGGCAGAGATTACAGAGATTTTGCCAGTGAGTGATGAATCAGGCGTTGCCGCACTGCTACCGTACCATATCTGGAATGAGCAATTTGTAAGCGATCGCCTCAACTGGAAGCCACGTCAACCCCTCTATATTCTCTTGTTGCGGACTTACCGACTACCCCAACCACAAGTCATCCCCTACCAATCAGAATACGGGGGTTGTCGCTCATGGATTGATTTAGCTGAACCCATCTCAATTAAAGATATTGTGCCTATTCTCAGTGACACAGAGTACACTAAGCAGGCAGCAGAAATCCGTAATGTTATTACGGCTACCTATTCAGTCTAAAATGCTGGCTCTGACAATCTCCTGAGGAACCTCTAGTTGATTTTTGCGTCTTGATTTCCAGATGCACTCTCACCAAATTCATGGGTCGAGTTCACAACAGTCTGTCCCCACAACATCTGATCTTAGGGACTGCGATCAGTTTCGGTGGTGCGCTTTGCACAATCACCCTACTCACGGCTTGTAGTCAACCACTAGCCAGCAGTACCCCTAATCTGAAATCCTCTGTGCCAAACCCTGGTGCAATGTCACCTGTAACATCTCTCACACAGAAGCCATTAGTCACTCAACGAACGAACCAAGTTACCCCAGCGTCAGAAACTACGCTACGCTCTTGTCGTGCTACTGATTTAAAGGCTGTTCTTAACGAACTGCAAGGAGCAGTTGGCTCAAGATATGGAACTATAAAATTCACTAACACGACCAATACACCCTGTGTCTTGCAAGGTCGTCCTCTGATTGAATTACTCAACTCAAATCAGCAACTTTTGCCAGTGAGGGAAAGTGCGACTAGCGCAGGTGATATTGGATCTAAGGTAACGGTGCAGCCTGGAGAATATGCTTCTTTAAGCTTCAGGTGGGTTAATTGGTGTCAGAAAGTGCCTAACAACGAAATTAAGTTCGTTGTAAACCTTCCTGGTAGACAGGGACAAGTCCCTGTTATTTTTCCGGATGCTCCAGAATATCGTGATACTCCCCCATGTAATGGACCCGATTCTCCATCTGTTTTATCCGTAGACGTATTTAAACCATTCACTGCATCTCAAGGAGAAAAATCAGGTCGTCCCAAAGGTGACACCTAGTTGTTTAAGCCACTTGCGATAGGCAATAAAGGCGCGATCGCAGGGCAAATGAAATTCTGCCTGCAAGTCTAGGGGTAAACGTTTTGGACGTTGCGATTCAACAATCGGAATATCTTGAGCAACAATTTGATCTTGGAACGCTCGTTGTTCTTCTTCTGGCATTTCATAGGAATGGTTCATCGCCATCCACATCCAGGCAACGCACTTTTCTTCCTCAACTGGCGTCACACTCAAGAAGATAGTTAGGTAACGTTCCTGTGTGTTTTTGGCAAAGTAAGCGGTTAAGGGGCGAAGGACGCGGTAATTGTAAACAACAGTGCCCCCCTGTCCTGTGCCATCGGGGTCAGGTTGCCAGAAACGGACATTACGGAGGTTTATGCCGTCTGGTTCCACTTCCACATCATAGTCTTCAACTACCGAGCGAGTGCGATCTGTCCTTGGCAACAGCGCTTCCCTATCGCCCAACAATTCCCCATGTACAAAAGGAAAGTGAGCCACATCTAGAAAGTTTTCAATGACACGAAAACCACTAGATTTGATGTGATAGGGCCCACCTAAGATAGGGCGGTAGTTGGGTTTATCCCATTCTGGAAAAGAGGGGATATCATGTGTCGGCTTGCCCAGCGATACCCAGATTAAGCCATAACGCTCTTGAACCTGGTAAGTACGGATACAAGCTCGTGTCGGTGGTTGCAAGTCTGGGTGAGCGGGAATATGTGTACACTGTCCTGCGCTATTAAAGGCTAAGCCGTGATAAGGGCAGACGAGAGCATTCTCGTCTACCCACCCAAGTGAAAGCTTTGCGCCTCGGTGAGGACACCAGTCTTGCCAAGCAAGAATTTGGTCGCGATCGCGCCACAACACTAAATCTTCGCCTAGCAATCGACTGGCTTTTATTGTTCCGTTTTTTATATCTTGTGACTGCATCACGGGATACCAGTCATTCAGAAGAGTTGAGTCATCCAGCATTGCTCTTGGGACTTCTTTCTAACTAGACAAGTTACTACCTTATATAGTTATCTGTATTTGTAGTCGGCTTAATCACCTTCAACCGCCATCCCTCTGTCCGCCATAATCTTTGATTATTTAGCAACGCTGATACTTTTCCCTCCAGAGATTTAAATGCTTTGTAAGCCTGGAGTTCAGGATAATAACCAATAGGACTGCTCAAAAGTTGAGAGGGTTTCATGGTTAGTTCTGGGTCATCCACACCCAAAAGCAGATTACTGAGCTGGTGGGAATCGCTTACCCCCCTATCCCGTCTATTAGCGATCGCCTTGGCAGCACCGCTCACGGTACTCAATGCCTGGGCATTGTCTACCATTTTCGGTTATTTTCAATCATTGTTTGTCATTCTGCTAGTAGCAGCTCTGTTGGCTTTCCTGCTGAACTATCCCGTTGGGTGGTTGGAGACAAAGGGAGTTAAACGAGGGCAAGCAGCGATTCTGGTCTTTTTAGTAGCTATATTGATTCTGCTGGCGTTAGGGGTTACACTGCTGCCACTCGCCTTTACCCAGGCACAACAGCTCGTGGCTCGCTTACCTGAATGGATTGACTCTGGACAGCGTAAGCTTGTGATGTTGAACGAGCACATTGATGCTCTTGGCTCACCCATTAACTTGGACGGTCTAATCGATCAGATTAACACCCGACTCAAAGGGGAACTACAGAGCATCGCTGGGCAAGCGTTGAATCTTACCCTGAGTCTGACTGTATTTACGGTCGTCAGGATACTAGACGTGCTGTTGACTATTGTTTTGACGTTCTATTTACTCCAGCACAGCAATGTCATCTGGATCAGCTTAATTGAATGGTTGCCTACACGAATCCAGAAGCCCTTCTCTGAGACTCTGCGGCTGAGTTTCCAAAACTACTTTATTGGGCAGATCATTCTGGCAACCTGTATGGCTTTGGGGCTAACTTCGCTGTTTTTGCTCCTGAAGGTACCTTTTGGCCTGCTGTTTGGCTTAACCATTGGTCTGATGACATTAGTGCCCTTTGGTGGTTCTGTTGGAATTGCACTGGTTACCCTACTGGTAGCACTACAAAACATTGGTTTGGCGTTTCAAGTGCTGGCTGTTGCTCTGATCGTGCAACAGATTGTAGAAAATTTGATTGCTCCCAGAGTGTTGGGCAGTGTAACGGGCTTGAATCCATTTTGGGTCTTCGTGTCTATTCTGACTGGAGTACGGGTAGGAGGACTACTGGGAGTCGTTGTGGCAGTGCCGATGGCAGTGGTAATTAAAGAGGCGTTGGTAGCGGTGCGATCGGTTAGAAAACCGGATGACCTGATGCAGAATCCATCTGCCAGCGATACCTCAGCCACGATCCACTTAAGTGAGGACACTGAACATCCCCAGAAGTCAGGAGTCAGAAGCTGTTCTGAAGTTTGACCTGCAATAATCCAAGCCCTTACTCGGGTTGTATCTCAACGTTGTGCTCCCAGTTGCCTGAAATTGAGGCAATGTACACTGCTTACATGTTCTCCAACTCAATTCCTTTCGTTTCTTTAATGAAAAAGAAAACGAAAAAGAGCGAGATGGCTGCTGCTGTCGTATAAACACCGTAAGCAGCCCCTAACCCGAAATACTGAAGTAGGGGAGGAAATGTTGCAGAAATGAGCCAATTAGCCATCCATTGAATCGCACCAGCGAGTGAAAGTGCAGCCGCTCGAATTTTGTTATTAAACATTTCTCCCAACATC
>DATNPH010000268.1:0-4289 GCA_036703315.1 Coleofasciculaceae cyanobacterium | reverse complement strand
TTAAACTCCGGGCTAATAGCCAAAGTCGTCTAAAGACGACTCAAATAGTGATTTTCAGTCCTCTTGAGAGGACTTGATTCTATGAGACAGGGGTTTTAACCCCTGGCGGACTCTGGCTTTGCGAGAATGAATCAGCCCTACAATTGGCAGGGGTTAAATCCCCTTCCAATGAGTTACATAAGAGCCTTCATTCTTCTGCCTTCTTCAATTGGTTTTTGCGTACACGGCTTGACATATTCACTTTGTTGAATATACATTTGTAATATGCAATTAAGTGAATATTAACAAAATTGAATTTGCAGGCAGATTCTAGCTGTCACTACTCAAGCCTTGGAAAATCAGGAGATATTCCCATGGTCAACACCACTCAACCCACTCAAGTCAAAGCTTGGACAACAGCCCTCAATCCTTTGATGCATACTGGAATCAACTGGTCAGAACTGAGGCTTGCCTACAGGACTTTTCGGAAAGACCCAGCTCAAGGAATTCGCCACATCATTGCTGCCGCGCGCGAGAGTCACTGGCAAAAGTGGGTAAACAGCCGTTTAGCTCGTCAGGTAGCTCATCTAGAAAAGGATGAGTTGAGCATCAATATGGCTGAACTCTCGAAGTTACCTGAGCACACATTAGGGAGAGCCTATGCTCAGCACATGATTAGCCAAGGATTTGACCCTGAAGCTTTCATGATTCAATACGGTACTCAAGAGAGTTGTCAAGATAGTTGGTTAGACAAACGTTTTGCTCTCTCCCACGATGTTTATCACGTTATCACTGGATTTGATGCCTCGCCTGTGGGAGAGTTTGGGTTGGCAGCGTTGTGCTTGGCTCAACAGTGGAACTTACTCAATGTCTTTGTGCTGTCTTTTCTTCCTTTGAATGTCATCTCTAATTTCAGCTTGGCTCCTAGGCTAATCGCATCGACACTCAAAGGTTTTATCATGGGTTTAATCTGCAAACCTATCTTTGCATATCCATTTGAGTCCAACTGGCACAAACCTGTCTCTGAAGTTCGCAAAGACTTGGGCATTTAGAGATAGTGAGCCCAGACTTGTATCAAGTTTAAGATGGGACAACTTTCGGGGAGTATTTCGCTAGTGAGCTGAGTACGCTGCACAGCTGAGTGGCGATCGCACATTTTACCCGTTACTAGAGCGATAAGCCGAATGTATAGTGCGCTAGCGCATTTGAGTGAGCCTAGGGATGATGGAGAGCAATAACTCTAGTCAGATGCTAGATTAACGCCCACTACGTCCTGCTACACTAATACTTTATTTTTCTTAACCAAATCAATCGGTGTGATTAAGTTTTTTGTGGGGTAGGTAAGCCTACTCCACTTGCTTATCTATATTTATTTGGTGTTACCTCAAATACATTCCCTTAGTAAGAGGAGAGCTAGGGTGAAATTTGGGTATTTTGTGCAAGAGGTGAGTTTTGAAATAAACACAGTGGATGTATCTGATATCAGGCCACAAGGTTTAAATCTTAAAACTTTCTATTCAAGGGCAGGATTTTATGACTTTTTCATATTACTCTTACGGAGAGTTGTTTAGGTTGTTATGCGACCTCGAAGATTTGCCGACCGAAAAAGCAGTGACTATTCAGAAGCTTTTGAGAGGCAAAAACAGCTGACATCTAAACAACGGAATAATGAACAGCGTAATGAAGATTTTTCAAAATCGCACGAAATAATTTGTGATTTTTTTCTAAATAGTGTAAAGAAAGAATCACCTGATTGGTTAATCCAACAGTTTGATAATTTATTTATTTCCCAATTAAGAATAGTTGATTTAAATACGAATCAGGCTCTATATCTAATTATTGCATTAAATCAAGAGCAAGTCTTCAGAGATACATTAAAACGTTGCTGTTATATTTTAATTAATAATTGGAGTGGAGCAAGATACCATCAACACATACAGAAACTTATTAAAATTATTTCACAAGTTTCTGAGGGTAGAAGCCCTTTGTCTCCAACTAAGAGACGTCTAAGGGAATGGCTAAAAAGATTTATTAGCAGTGGCGATTATCAAGAACTCAGTCTATTTGTAGCTAAATACAATAATCGAGAAAAAGAGCGATGGAGTAATCGTTATGCTTCTTATTTACTAACGTCTCAGTTTCTAGATTCTACAAAGCCTAGAGAACAGCGAGAAGCTGCAATAGTAGTAGCTGATCAGCTAAAAGAGCAGTTCAAGTTTGATTTAGCAATGTACACGGCTCGTTCTCCATTGACGCTTGCCTCACTTGGAAAGTACTATAATCCTACAGATTTAGGTGATGATGTTCTAGAGTTAATCCAGAAAATTTTGACAAAGCGTAAAACTTTTAGTTATGCGAGTGTAGCTAATATTTTTCTGCAACAGGTTAAAGGGCTTCTTTATAAACGATTTAAAGCCAGTTTTTTAAAATATCTATTATTTTCTTTAGAAGATGTTGAATCATTAGATGTATTAGAAATATACCTTTCTGAGTATATAGAACCACTCTATAAAAAACATAATGAAGATGAATGGAATCCTGATTTGCTCTTGAGAACCTGTAATCGATTAATCGAACATTTAACAACCCAAACTCACGGAAGACCTTCTCAGTTATTTACTTGGTTAGCACTTCAAGGAAAATATTTTACCTTAGCTATTCTGCTGCTTAAAATTATTCTAATTTCTAAAAATAGTTATCTTCATTTAGAAGCCTGTATTGGCTATTTAATCCAATACTACAGCAATCAGTCAGAAGCAGAATGCCAGTGGTTCATTAGATTCATGGAAATTTTAAAACTTGTTTTGACTATTTATGCAGAAAATATTCGTTACAACTTAGTGAGCATGAATGGCAAGCTTCCTAAAAAAGTGCAGAGGAGCGAGGATTTAAATTCTTTTAGAATTTTTTCTCAGGTTAAACCTGAGGAAGAAAAAGCTTATCAAAACATTTGAGTTGGGGAAAGTGCGATCGCGTGCGTTGAAAGTGGGGAGTGGGGGATGATGGAGAGCGATCAGGTGTGAACCAATTTATTCCTTAAACCCGCCTCTATAAATCGATTTCATCTATTTCCCTTATCGGTGACATAACCCTAGGTAAGGGATTCACTAAATTATGCAAATTTAGGTGTGTGACAGCTGATTAGCTGGACTTGAGGGAGTAGACTGCATTGCATAAGTGACAAACCATAAAGAGATAAGTAATACAGCTACATAGCCAAAACATCCCAGGAATTGACTGATCCAAGGGTTCTAGTAGAGTTATGACATCTCAACCCGATCGCTTTGTCAAAATTGAAGTTAGTGTATTGGCATCGCAGCCGGAATTGCTGGAAGGTCTGGATGTCTGGTTACGCCTTGGTCTAATCACTGATACTCAAGTGAGGCGGTTAAGTCAACGGTATTTAACTTGTCTCCTACCGGAACCCGTTGTTGCTACTGTGCCAGAACCTGAAGTTGCAGCATCACCAGTGTCATCAACTGACTGGGCGGAGGATACGCCTGTAGCAACACCCAGGATTAGACACTCACCTCTGGCCCAGATGTGGCACTCCCTGAGAGACGAACTCAGCGTCCGTTGGCTGCTATTCTTGGGCGTCTTTTTGGTGGTGGTGTCGTCTGGGGTACTTGCCGCTACGCAATGGCGAAATTTTCCCGCGGCTGGACAGTACGGAGTGTTGTGGGCATACACCGTCATTTTCTGGGTTGGAAGCTTTTGGGCAGGTAAACAACGGAGTTTACAGTTGACGGCTCAGACGTTGCGGCTAATTACACTTTTACTGGTGCCCGTGAATTTTTGGGCAATGGATAGCTTTCGCTTGTGGCGTCATCCTGTGGAATGGGTTGTTGTTGCGATCGCAACTGTTACCCTCACTACAATTACACTACTCCACCAAGACGTAAGGAATCACTCTTCTCGTATCCCTTCTAGCGCCGTCCTGCTTTTATTCCTGAGCTATCTGCACTGGGGCTGGCAGTGGTCAGGATTTCCTTGGATAGCGGTTTACATAGGTATGGTGGGAACCGCAATTTTCCTACCCAAACGGTTTGCAATTGCTCAAACTCCTCCCCAACAGCAACAGAGTGAACCCGATGCCTCATCCGCACCACTACCGAATATACAACTCAACACTCCTATCGGTAGTTCGATTGTTATTTATGCCCTAACCGTACTGTTAGGACGGGCAATTTTCGGAGTTCGGCTACCGATTGAACAACTAGGGTTAGCGATTGGGATTTGTGGTTGGCTATTTGGGCGGTTGGGACAGTCCCCAGAAACAACAGGGTCGTCAGTTTCCACGTTTCAGTCCA
>DATNPH010000046.1:0-10351 GCA_036703315.1 Coleofasciculaceae cyanobacterium | reverse complement strand
ACAATTGGGGGAATTTGGCTCAAAGCGTAGTTTTCAGAACAAGCGATCGCCCCACCTACTACTAAGACACTAACTACACTAAGCTTCCAGCTCCCGCGTAATTTCTTTACACTCTTCATAAACTCCGCTCCATTTTGACCCAAACCCAACATTGATGTCTCTGGAGCTAAAGGCGATCGCGACTACTAAATCAATATTCTCTAGATGATTGTGCCAGAACTTTTCTTGTGAAACTTATGTGTCGCCAACCTCAGCCCTTGTCAGTTATCAATTTTTCTAGAAGCAGTCAATGTAAAAAGAATAGTATCGTTGATTCAAATGCCCGGCTCCGATATTGCTCAATCTTTGTCAAATCTTTATAGCTTTAAGTTATGCAAATACTTCTAATTCTAAATACTCATTAAATGTCAAGTAATATAACTAGCTTAAAAATGTGGAGTAGGGGAGAAAGATTTTCATTTTTTGTTGTGCGCCACAGCGCGTGAGTGACTGCCTTGAAAAAAACTTGCTTAAAGACAAAAAGCCATTCAAATAAAAAACAGCTGCTTCTACAAAGAAGCAGCTGTTTTGTTTGTTAGAGGAGTGTCCTTACAAAACACTCCTCAGGCAATTAGTAATCGAAGTCGCCACCGCCCATGCCAGCACCAGCACCAGCACCAGCACCTTCCTTCGGCTCAGGCTTGTCAACCACAATACACTCAGTGGTCAAGACCATACCAGCGATAGAAGCTGCGTTTTGCAGAGCCGAACGAGTCACCTTAGCAGGGTCAACGATACCAGCTTCAAACAAATCGACGAACTCATTGGTCGCAGCGTTGAAGCCAACGTTGAAGTCCTTCTCTTTGACGCGCTCAGCAATAACTGCACCATTCTGACCCGCATTCTCAGCAATTCGCTTCAGAGGTGCAGAGAGGGAACGGGCGACAATCAGAGCACCAGTCAGCGCTTCACCAGTCAGGTTTTCGTTCGCCCAAGTTTCCAGTTGAGGAGAGAGGTGAGCAAGCGTTGTTCCGCCACCAGGAACAATCCCTTCTTCCACAGCTGCCTTGGTCGCGTTGATCGCATCTTCTAGACGCAGCTTGCGGTCTTTCATTTCAGTTTCAGTGGCAGCACCCACCTTCACCACAGCGACGCCACCCGCTAGCTTCGCTAAGCGCTCTTGCAGCTTTTCCTTGTCGTAAGAAGATTCGGTTTCTTCGATTTGACGACGCAGCAAGTCACAACGACTTTTAACAGCCGCTTCGTTACCTTCTGCAACGATAGTGGTGTTGTCCTTGGTGATATTGATACGACGAGCTTTACCCAACATATCCAGCTTGGTGCTGTCCAGCTTCAGACCCGCATCTTCGGTGATGACTTGACCACCCGTGAGAACGGCAATATCTTCAAGCATTGCCTTACGGCGATCGCCAAAGCCAGGAGCCTTGATAGCCGCTACATTCAGCACACCTCGCAGACGGTTGACCACCAGAGTGGCTAGGGCTTCTTTCTCAATATCCTCAGCAATAATCACCAAAGGACGACCGGAACGAGCAACTTGCTCTAGCACTGGTACCAAGTCTTGCACCAAGGTGATTTTCTTGTCGGTCAGCAGAATGAAAGGCTCATCGAGAACAGCTTCCATCCGTTCGGTGTCGGTAGCAAAGTAGGGAGAGATGTAACCTTTGTCAAAGCGCATCCCTTCGGTGATTTCCAGTTCGGTGGTCATAGACTTCCCTTCTTCTAAGGAAATCACACCTTCTTTGCCCACCTTGTCCATTGCTTCGGCAATCATATTACCGACTTCATCGTCGTTGCCAGCAGAGATCGAACCAACTTGAGCAATAGCCTTAGAATCTTCGACCTGACGGGCATGTTCAGCAATCTTGTCTACCAAGAAAGCTGTAGCCTTGTCAATTCCGCGCTTCAGTGCGATCGCATTAGCACCAGCCGCAACGTTGCGTAAACCTTCTTTAACAATTGCATGAGCTAGTACGGTTGCCGTTGTGGTACCGTCACCAGCCGCATCATTAGTCTTGGAAGCTGCTTGGCGAATCAGAGCAACGCCTGTGTTTTCGACGTGGTCTTCCAGTTCGATTTCCTTAGCAATGGTGACACCGTCATTGACGATTTGAGGTGCACCAAACTTTTTCTCCAGAACCACGTTGCGACCCTTAGGACCAAGGGTAACAGCCACAGCTTCAGCTAGGATATCCATGCCCTTTTCTAGGGCGCGACGAGCGTTTTCGTTGTAAATGATGCGCTTAGCCATAGGTGTTGAGTTTTTTAGTTAGTAAACTTTGTGTTGAGTTGTTAGCTGTTTTTCTGGACTGGTGAAAATGTGGAAACAAATCTAGCGAAGTGCCCAAAACGCTTTCACTATGCAACCACGGCTAGGATGTCTTTTTCCGACAGCAAGACGTAGTCGTCCGTGCCCAGCTTAATGTCGGTACCAGCGTACTTAGAGTAAAGAACCTTGTCGCCGACTTTGATTTCGGGTTCGGAGCGAGAACCGTCATCATTCCGCTTTCCAGGGCCTACCGCAACAACTTCCCCAACTTGAGGCTTTTCCTTGGCGTTGTCGGGTAGCAGAATGCCGCCAGCAGTTTTTTCTTCAGCGGCACTCACCTTCACGAAGACGCGATCGCCTAACGGTTTAACGGTGGAAACACTCAGAGATACAGCGGCCATACAAATTCCTCTTGTCTACATTCTTGGGGCTGATTTAGCACTCACAGCTCCTGAGTGCTAATTTACTCAACCTCAGTAGATGATTGCAACAAATTCTCTTGTACGGGTTCCCGAACTAATTGATTACCTATAACTGAACCTCTTGCTATTCAAGGCTTAGGGTGCAGTCTATAAGAATATTTATTGCTTGAGAGACAACGCTTAACTCTTAGGGTTATTTAAGTAAAAATACTTAGCCGTCACCTGTGGCTAACCCTTGCTAAAGTCTGACCATGTCGTCCTAGAGATAAATTAGTAGTAGTAGGGACGATTGAGCGTTTAGGGTGTGGAAGATTTCCAGCACAATACTTAGTAGCAATGCAAACCAACAAAAAAATTGATAACAATCCAGCAGAAGTGTCTAACCCTGAAACAGCAAAGACCAGTGAAGCTTTAGACAAAAACGCACTAGCCGCTAATGTACAAAGCTTAGGAGTCAATCAAATCCAGCGACACATATTTCTATGTGCTGACCAGACTAAACCTAAATGCTGCTCAAAAAAAGTTGGTCTAGAAGCTTGGGAGTACTTAAAAAAACGCCTCAAAGAGTTAAACCTCACTCAGGCGACAGACACCCAGCCTAGCTGTATCTTTCGCACGAAAGCTAACTGTCTGCTAGTTTGTGCAGCTGGTCCGATCCTAGTAGTTTACCCGGACGGGGTTTGGTACCGCCACGCCACCCCGGAAGTCATCGAACGAATTATTCAGGAGCATCTGATTGGCAACAAAATTGTAGAAGACTATGCGATTGCTATTCATCCCTTGCCAGAACCTGTTCACTCTTGTGGCAAACCTTTAGTGGAAACAGACCAAACTGACAGCCAACTCCAGCTGAGTATTACTCCTGAGGTTGAAATTAGTTTAGAGCAAGGTACAATCTCGTATGGGAACACCTGAGCAAATTTTTATTAACTACTCAACAGATGCCTTTAATACAAGGTAAGTACCGTATGGAGAGCGTTTCAAGCACCAGATGTAGCTCTGTTTAAGTTTTCCAAGTTTAGTAAATTAACATAGTACCTAATCGATATCCTTCCGTATCCCTACTGAATTTTCGTGAGCTATTTACACATCACTCCTGTTCTGAGGCAAGTGTGGAAACTAATGTTTTGCCTTACACAAATCTCTTGTAGCAGGTTGTAAGGTTTAGAGAGTCTTGCGGATAATACATAGGGAGTTAATTGCGAATTTCAGCCAGCCAGACATGGCGAGTGTTGCAACATGAAAGAAAATGGTGTTAGAGATAACAAGCGACTGCTGCTGATTGATGACGACCCCAACCTGATCTTACTTGTCAAGGATTATCTAGAGTTTCGGGGGTATGAAGTCATCACGGCTGAAAATGGTCGAGATGCGCTGGAGATTTTAGAGCAGGAAGTTCCTGACATGATAATCTGCGATGTGATGATGCCGGAGATGGACGGCTATGCATTGGTGGAGAATGTCAGACAAGACCCTCGCACTAGCTGGATTCCAGTGCTGTTTCTCTCAGCCAAGGGGCAAAGCCAAGACCGAGTGAAGGGGCTTAATACTGGTGCTGATGTCTACATGGTGAAACCATTTGAGCCAGAAGAACTGGTTGCACAGGTGGAATCATCCCTCAAGCAAGCCACTCGTCTGATTCATCACTCTGGTACAGGTGCAGAGGCTGGACCGAAAATCCAGGTTCCTTTTGATGTTGAGTTAACTCCAACAGAACTTAAAGTTGTCCAATTTGTAGCTAGAGGTATGGCTAATCGAGAAATTGCTGAGCAGATGAATGTGAGTCAGCGAACCATTGAAAGTCATGTCTCTAATATGCTGGGCAAAACAGGTCTTCATAACCGCACTGAATTAGCACGTTGGGCGATTGAGAGCAGTATGGCTTAGGTGGATTTTAGATTTTGGAGTATAGATTTTGGATTAGATTAGGGAAACTGGCGGGGCGATCGGAATTTGAATCCAAAATTCTGCTCCCTCACCTGGCTCAGAGAAGCATTTGAGAAGACCACCATGTTTCTCCACCACGATTTGATAGCTAATCGACAGCCCTAAACCAGTTCCCTTACCTACAGGTTTTGTCGTGAAAAATGGGTCGAAAAGATGTGCGATAACCTCGTGTGTCATTCCTGGTCCATTGTCGCGAATCCGAATAACCACGTCATCAGATGGTACTGAGTTCGGGGCTAGGGATGAGCGCTCTTCTTGCAACTCCTCACTCTTGGCATTTGCGTTTAAAACCTCAGTACAAATAGTGATGTGTCGTGATTGAGGTTGGTTTTCTAGAGCATCAATGGCATTACTGATGATATTCATGAAAACTTGATTAAGCTGACCAGCGTAGCACTGCACAAGGGGTAAGTTGCTGTACTCTTTGATAACTGTGATGCCAGGATTATGACCACTGGGTTTTAAGCGGTTATGGAGAATTAGCAACGTACTATCAAGCCCCTCATGAATGTTCACAGGGGTCATTTCCGCATCATCCAACCGAGAAAAATTCCGCAAAGAAAGGACAATCTCATGAATGCGGTCTGCGCCCATTTGCATAGAAGACAGGATTTTCGGCAAGTCTTCGATAAGGAATTCTAAGTCAATTTCTTCTATGTAGTCTTGAAGGGACTCGTCAGGATTATTGCCGTGCTGTTGATAGCGGTTAATTAGACCGAGTAGATCTTGGATATAGTTAGTTGCATGGATGAGGTTACCTGTGATAAAACAGACAGGATTGTTGATTTCATGGGCAATACCGGCAACCATTTGACCGAGGCTGGATAATTTTTCGGTCTGAATAAGTCGCGCTTCGGTCTGCTGAAGCTCTTGTAATGCGAGTTCTAGGTGACGCGCTTGAGTTTGAGCGGCAAGGGCAGCGGCACGAGTTTTTGCAAATAATTCTGCCTGCTCAATAGCGATCGCGAGTTGATCGACCACAGCTTGCAGCAGTTCAACTTCATGATCGCTCCACTGGCGAGGGTTATTGTGATGAATACAAACAATAGCTCCCACTTGACCGGAGTGAGTTTTGAGAGGTAGCAGTAATCCCGAGGTAATGCCCCAAGCCGTGAGGGAGGCTCTGATTTCGGGCTCTAAATCCGATGCTTCGGCAAGATTATTAATTCGCAACCTCTCAAGCTTGCAGATTGTCTTAGCCAGAGGCACAAGCTGTGGTGGTGGGCACTCTCCCAACAGACTCGGTGATTCAGGGTTGCGCGCTTCGTGAGTCACATTCAAGGTGTGCTGCCCGGACTCATAGAAGCACCACAAAAAGTGACAGCAGTCAACTCCGAGTAAATTCCGAATTTCAGTGACGGCGGTGTCCAGAATGGTATCCAGGTCAAGAGAATTCCGAATTTGGCTTGCTAGTTGGAAAAGTAGGGCTTCACGGCGGCTCAGGAGTTCTTCCCGTGCCCAAGAGCGGTCAATTGCAATGGCGATCGTATTCGCCACCCACCCTAAGACTCCGTGAACTACAGTGGAGAAGGGTTGACGAGTATACAGTGCAATCACACCGACGAGGCGCGACTCAACAATTAGAGGATAGCCACCAAAGAAACTTGTGTGGTTTGTCGCGTTGGTACCTGTGTCCTCATCTTGAGTAAACAGTTCAAGGTTTATTGGTTGCCTAGTTTGGGCAATTGCATTAATGAGGTGATGGTTTGGCGAAATGCGATCAGGAACAGTATTGGCGGGTGTAGGCTGCTCAGTGGATGTTTGCAAGTGTAGAGGAGAAACATCGCTGGCTCCAAGATCTGCCCGGTCAACTGTCCAAATCGCCGCCCCGAGAGCGTCGAGATGCTGCACCATTGCCTCTGTGCATCGCTTGAGGCTTTCCGACAACGTCGTGCTTTGTCCTAGCGCTGCACCCACGTCGGCTTCTAGAGTTGAGAGGCGCGATCGCTCTAGTAATGTGGCTTTAGTTTGCTTGCTCTTAGTAATATCACGGGCGCTCGCATACACTAATCCTTCCTCGACCACTCCAAAGGAGTTCCATGCCAACCACTTGTAAGAACCATCCTGACAACGATATCGATTCTCAAAACGGATGGGCGCTTGGTTGATGGAAAGCTTCTTTAATTCAGCCAGGGTTACTGCTCTATCATCAGGGTGAACGAAATCAAGAAAGGGTTTGCCAAGCAGTCCGTCTGTAGTGTAAAGAAGGGTTTTTTCAAATGCTGGATTCACTCGCTTGAAATACCCATCAAACCCAGCAATACATTGCAAATCGGGCGAGAGCCTAAAAAAGCGATCGCGCTCTTCCTCTGCCCGCTTGCGTTCAGTGATATCTTGACCAATTAATACATACTCGTAGGGTTTCCGGTGAGCATTCAAGATTGGCATGATCGTTGTTTCGATCCAGTAAAAACCGCCGTCTTTAGCCCGGTTCCTGATTTCCCCTTTCCAGATCTTTCCTCTGCTAATAGTTGCCAAGATTTGTTTAAAAAAGTGCAAGGAGTGGTAATCGGACTTGATAAGACGGTCGTTTTGACCCAGTAGTTCTTCTTTAGAATATTTTGAAATCTCGCAGAACTTATCGTTTACGTAGGTAATTTTCCCTGTGTCGTCAGTAATTGCTACAATCGCCGATTGATCCAGTGCCCACTTGATGTCTCGGAGTTCTTTCTGTGACGCGATGAGTGCCTCTTCCACAGGATGATGCTTACTCTCCTCTCCTGTCAGATTGGTTGAGTTTTTACGCAACTCTAATTGTGCGATCGCTTGTCTGCTCAACGCTGCCAGCGCCTCTTGTTGTTGTAACGTTAGCTCTCGTGGCACACGATCAATTACCACTAAGGTACCTAGTATTAGTCCTTGAGGGGTGACTAATGGGGTACTGGCGTAAAACCTGACTTTCTGTTGGGAGCTTACTAGATCATAGGTAGCAAACCGTTGATCGACTGAAGCATCCGGTACCGTCAATACACGGGAATCCCAGCTTCCCTGGTGCAGCATCATTTCGGTACACAACGCCAAGTACGAATCAATAGAGTCAGGATCTAAGCCAACTTGTGACTTAAGCAACCAGCCTTTGGCATCAAGGAGGCACAGTAAAGCTATAGGTGTTTGGCATACGCAGGTAGCCAAGCGAGTCAAATCATCAAAGGCTGCTTCGGGAGCCAAATCGATGTGGTGATAGGGATGCACATCTTCAAAACTGACTGCTCCATTGCCAAATAAAAGCATCTTCATTGCTTAGTGTGTTCTCCTCGCCGAAGCCAGATTCTCTAGTGTGTCTTAGTCTTAAGGCTTTTGGGTTTTAGCGGCGTTGCGGATACGCCTTTATTAGGCACATTAATTTTTTCTACAACCAGCCATTTTATGAGTTTGATTTACCAAGCCATTTTCAGTCGATTAGAGCTGAGGCGCTAGTTTTTAACATCCATCATCAGGATAGGGCTGCCTATGCGCCCGATTTACCGACTGAAACCTTCTTCGGGAAGGAAGAGTTCCCGTAGAAGCTCTGCCACTGTCAACAATTTATAGTTTTTCCAATATTAACTAATTTTAGAAGGGCTTTTGTTATCTTCATAAAACCTATAATTTTCACAAAGTTTAATTTTTCTTGAAGTTAGGTACTAAACTAACCCGACGGAAATAACCCACTAGTGCAGGCTGACCAAATAAGTGACCCGATTACAAGCGGTTAAACACCTTATGCTCAAACAACTTTTGAATGCGTGACTTTTGACTTTCAATGGAGCTGCACTAGTTAAAATCTTGCTTCTTCCTATCTCCCCCGGACTTCGTCCCGCTGCGCTAACACCCCTTCATTAGCAACAATACTGGTGGAAAACTTTTGCCGAGCTGGTCTAGTGAGAGTTGCTAAGTTTCTTATAGTTCTGATTAGTAATTATTATGCTAATAGCCAAGGACACAATTTTTGATCAAGAGCAAGCCTGCCTCACGCCGACAACGGTATACTCATTGATACAAAACTGCTATAAGACTTGAATGGAGTAGGTAAAGAGACTTTCATCGTTTGTAAAAAAAACATAATTACGATAAAATAAGTTAAAATATACCTTTTAAAAGCTACCTGACCTAAGTGCTCTACCCAATTTTGCGGTATTGTTTCCTCTCAATACCTATTTATTTAGCTGTTTTTGGCAGTACTATGGCTGTCTCTGCCCGCCCGGCTCCTATGTTTATGTCCTACATAGAGCTGATCCAGAGTAAACTGCCAATGGGGTTGGCGATGCGCTTACCTAGTGACATTCCCCTCAGTGGTCATTCGGATATCGAAGATGACAAACTGGTTGTCCTTGTGTTTCCCTCAGAAACTCCACAGAGCTTTACTGTTAGTATTTTTACTTGTGAGCGTAGCCCCCAGCCCTGCTTGTTGGGCAGCTTTTCCGTAGCGGGAAAGACAAATCCGAGTGCAAAACAAGAGTTAGAGAGGCATCAAGCTTGGGGCGATCGCATTTCCTTAACGACGAATGTTGAGGGATACCTGATAGAAGGACCACGTCAAAATCCGTCCTACCAATTCTCGACGTTAACGTGGCAGCAGAATGACATGATTTATACAATCAGTTTCCCCGCATTCGAACGGGAGAATATCATATTAATGGCTGTTTCAATGGCGCAAGAACAGCCGCTGTATAGAGCTGTTTCGCATGCAGCTCCTTCTAGAACAGCGATTCAGTAACACAAGCATTGCATTGTGTTGTTAAGCCCAAAAGTTTAGTTCTCTTCTCCCACCTTTGCCTCACTTGTCGGCGATTGTTCTAGTAATTGCTGAAATTCCTCGATTGAAAAGATAGCGATCGCTTGCCGATGCAGCGATTTCAGTACAGACGTGTTCTCGATTGATTAACGGCTTCAATCAATTCTATGGCACTACTTCAAACCGTATTTTTAAGACTTCAAGCACCACTTCACGAGCAGTTTGCAATATTCCCTGCTCAAGTCCTGCTTGCATTGTTCTTTGTTCAGGTCGGCTGAGTAAAGGCATCTGCATCTCCTCCTGGTTTTGCCAAAAATATGTTGTTTACTGTTTCTTGATTAAAGTCTACAAATTAAGATTGATTTCCAATGGATTGCATTCAATTAACCGGGATTCGTTGCTACGGCTATATAGGTTACCTACCAGAGGAGCAGGTGCTGGGACAGTGGTTCGAGGTTGACTTGACTTTGTGGCTAGATTTGGCAGCGGCAGGAGAAAGTGACGATATTGCTGATACCCTTGATTATCGACGTGCCATTGAGGCAGTCAAGCAGTTAGTGAAAACATCAAAGTTTGCCTTGGTGGAAAAATTAGCAAGCGCGATCGCAGATGCCATGTTGAACTTAGATAAAGTGCAACAAGTCCAAGTACGGTTAACTAAACTCGCTGCTCCTATCCCTGATTTTGCTGGCAAAATCACAATTGATATAACTAGAACGCATCAAAGCAGTACTTAGGTTAGTTAAAGTACAGATCAATTTGGGGCTGGGATTGGAGAGATGCGATCAGCTTTGCTGGTGCCGTAGGCGATCGCACTTAGACTAAAGGTAGCCGCTTGCCTCCAACCCCTATGACCTTTGCCAAGAATAAAGACGCTATCAGTGAATCGGCAGCATTGGCTGAATCTGAGGGTATTATCATTCCACCCTGCGATTTGTGGAGTGATGAACCTCCTTTGGAAAGTGACCTTCATCGAGATCAAATAGAGCTTTTACTGGC
>DATNPH010000043.1:0-7541 GCA_036703315.1 Coleofasciculaceae cyanobacterium | reverse complement strand
TATGTGAACGGTTATGGAGTCGGTCAGGTTACTTTCTACAACATCGAGCAGTTCCAGATCACGGGAGGTGCCTATGATGACAGGCTTTATGGTGCGGCTCTTGACGACACCCTCAACGGCGGTGCTGGCAATGACACGATTGATGCTGGAGCAGGTAATGACACCCTCGATGGGGGCGCTGGGAACGATACACTGATTGGTGGTGCTGGGAGGGATCAGCTTACAGGTGGGGCAGGTGCTGACCGCTTTTACTTCTACACCAAGACAGAGGGGGTTGATACTATCACTGACTTCAATGTTGTTGATGATGCAATCTATATTTCCAGCAGCTTTGGTGGTGGTCTAACGGCAGGGACGGCGATTACTACGGCTCAGTTCACGCTCGGTTCCAGTGCCAGCGATAGCAGCGATCGCTTTATCTACAACCAGAATACTGGTGGTTTGTTCTTCGATGCTGATGGCACAGGCTCGTCCGGACAAATCCAAATCGCCCAACTATCGACTGGTTTAGCTATGACGAACGCGAATATAGTCGTTTTTGCCTAATGTAGGTACAGCTGCGTAAGTCCTAGCGACGACGAAGTGCATTTAGCGCTTCATTGGTAGTCTATCTATTCCTAGTCCCAAGTCTATAACTGTGCCTGACTTGTGACCATTAAAAATGCGATCGCTTCTTGTGGAGTTGCGATCGCATTCGTTAAACTAGTCGTCCTACTCTAGGAGTCAGCTTGCCGATTGGCGCTCTTGAGGCATGACAACCTTTTTAGCTAAACCCAAAGTTTTCAGGACTTGAATTGACCACCAAGTGACATCGACTTCCCACCATTGCCGTCCAGCGGGAGCAACATTGGGGTGGGCATGGTGATTGTTATGCCAACCTTCTCCATAGGTTAAAATTGCCGCCCACCACAGATTACGAGAATTATCATCCACCTCAAACGTTTGATAACCCCACATGTGAGTTGCCGAATTAATCAACCAGGTGCTGTGCCACAGTAAGACTAACCTCACAAACATTCCATAGATGACAAATGACCATCCTCCCAAAGCATAAAGCAATAGGCCAACGGGAATTTGGAGCAACAAGAAGTTTTGGTTAAGCCAGCGGTAATAAGGGTCTCGTGCTAAGTCAGGGGCAGATTTTTTATAAACTTCGTAGTCAAAAAATTGGCTATTCTTATCAAAAAGCCAAAGCATATGGCTCCACCAAAAACCTCGCCGTGCTGAGTAAGGGTCTTTTTCTACATCCTCTGTGAAAGCATGATGAAGACGATGGCTTGCCACCCAAAAGATTGGTCCTCCTTGAACCGCTAAAGCACCTATGGTTGTAATGATATACTCCAACCACTTGGGCACCTGAAAACTGCGATGGGTCAAAAGTCGGTGATACCCTAAACAGATGCCGATACTGCCAAGTAGCCAATGGAAAAATATCGCGACTCCCAGAGCTGACCAGGAGAAAAACCAAGGAGCAAGTAGTGCTAAAGCGTGAATTGTAGCGAAAAACCCTACATTAACCCAATTAAGAGTCTGAGTTTCTCTGCGGTCTGGAGCTGCTGAGAGTGAGTTGTTGGTCATGAATCTTCCCTCTTGAGTAGAGAGGGTAGTTATAGTGAGATCAAAATGCAAGTAAGACTTGCACTACTCTCAGCTTAGCGACCGTGCACCAAAAGTGCAAGTACCACTTACATTTTTAAGCTAATGTCTCGAACAAATTCTTCAACTCGACAGCGCTTGATTAATGCTGCGCTTGAGTTGTTTACCTCTCAAGGGGTCACCGAGACAACAACTCGACAAATTGCTGAATTGGCGCAGGTCAATGAAGTTACACTGTTCCGACAGTTTGGCAACAAGCAGGGATTGCTCTTGGCAGTGATTGAAGATTCGGCTGTGTTTACCCGGTTGGGTGAAGTATTGCAAGAGCAAGTTAATCAGACTAATCATCTGGATGAAGCTTTAAAAAACTACGCCCGCGATCGCCTACAAGCTCTCGAAACCATTCCAGAGTTGCTGCGCTCTGTAGTGGGTGAAGCCGGTCGGTACACTATTGAAAATCGTCGGGCACTAGGACGAGGCGTAACTCTAGCCAATTGCGAGGTTGCTCGATATCTAGTCAGAGTAATTGAGCGTGATCAGTTATGTCCCCGTATACCTACTGACAAATTATCCAGTTTGCTCAATGTGATGTTATTCGGCTTTTTAGTCATTGAGTTGACCAGTGAGTTCCACGAACTTTGGGAGAACCGCGAGGATTTTTTGGAGAGTTTGGTGGAGTTGTTCTTACACGGTGGGGTGTCACCAGTAGCCCAAACTTCAACAAGTGATGTCAGCCTGATTCCAACTGAGTCGAGGGCTGAAGCCGTAGTTACTCACAAAGTGGCTGATTTACCGACTTCTTTAGTTCACTCAATACTGCAACAAGCAAAAAAACAGGGGTTACGAGATTATGCTCTTGCCTACATCCTGTTTGGTGCCGGTTTGCTTCCTCAAGAAGTTGTTGCCTTAGAGCGATCGCACCAAATCAGTGACGAGCACCAGCACCTATTGCAAATAACTCAAGGCGCTATTCGACAAGTGCCAGTGAATCAGTGGATTATGGGGAAACGCTATGGCTCCTATACTCGCAACCCCTTGAGCCAATGGCTGAAAAGCTGCAAAGATGATCAGTCCGCTATGTTTGTCAGTGATACTGGTCAGCCGATGTCAGAAGAAGAGTTACAAGCTTCGTGGCAGAAATTTACTTCAGAGCTATTAACCCCTGAAGGGCAACCCCTATTACTGTTACAGGCACGCCAGACATGGTGTGTGGAGATGTTGATCAAGGGAATTGATTTAGAGGATTTGAGCATCCTTAGTGGTTGGGATTCTACGCAATTACAGCCTTATGCCCGTAGAGCCAGAGAAAAAGCAGCTTTAGAACGAGCTCTCCGTCTTGATCACAAAGCTTAGTGGATACTGGCAGAAATAAGTAACCACCTAACAAAGAGTTACTGACCGCTTGAGCGGATAGCTCCGTTGTAGTCTACAGTTACATTGCTATCTTTAGTAACGGTGACTACGCTCTCGACAGAGGGAGTAGACTCGTCAGGTCTGCGTCCTTTGAAGGTAAATGTCCAGCTTCCATTGGCATTGGCTACATAGGTAGACTCGGATGCAGGACCATGCATAGAGCTTTCGGCGCGATAGTTACCTAGACCACCATTGGCGTTTTCAGCAGCTTGTCGTGCTAAATTTTTGGCGCGATTCAGATCGAGGATAACTGTGGGATCAGTTGGCGTCTGGGGATAACTTGTCTGGGCATAAATAGGCACTGAGCTAAGAGTTATCGCAGTTAGCGCAGTAAACGTTGCAGTCGCAATCTGTTTAAACATGGCAAATTTTCCCTATTTTGTCCTAATGTGAGCCTTAGAGCTTTCAAACACAAGTTTTGTCTACATAGCCTAAGACTTTAATCTGTAGGGTTCCCAGATTCAAGACCCACATAAGTTAGGTTGGCGCTAGACTGGACTACTCATAGCTTTTTACCTCAGTCGTCGCTACAGAAATCTGATCCGTAGTTTTATTGATGCCTTGCACGACCAGAACAGAGCAATTCACATGATGAACAACGTGATTGCTGACACTCCCTAGAACAATCTCTGCCAAACCTCGCCGACCTCGACGACCTAGCACCACCAAATCTGCGTCCCAAGCCCCTGCGAGATCCAGAATTGCCTGTTCTGCATCTCCCACTTTCAAATCCCATTCGGTTGGTACTCCCTGTGCTGTTGCCTTCTGGCAATAGCTGGCAAGGCATTTACGAGCTTCCTCTTTTTCTTTCCTCAACTGTGCATGCATCTCGCCAGAGAAGTTGATTAGCTCTCTGCCAAACATATCGGAATAATACCCAACTCCCGGACTTTCAAAAGGTAGGCAATGAAACAGCATCAGGGACGCTTCTTCTTTTTTCGCTAGCTCTAGAGCTTGTTCAAATACAACTTCTGCGTGAGGTGAGCGGTCAAGCGCTACTAAAATTTTGCTATATTTCACAGTTTCTTCCTCCGAAACTGATTGTGAAGTTACTTAACACTATTGCTTGGTTTAGCATCACCTTTATGCTCCTGTAATATCAGTTTGAATGGAATATAATCCATCCCTACATAAAGCTCAGGTGGAAATGCTCTTGGTGATGCCTATGCTAGAATACTACCGCGATTTTGCAGAGCTAAATGCTACATATTGTTTAACGCTTCGCCTGTAATTTTTTTTAATAAATATTAATCTTTGTTGTACAAATATAAATACAAAAACTATTGCTGTTGAATTAGGCTGAATTTCAGCCGTTAGTGTACTGTACGTTTAGTCAGTATCAGTGGAATGGAAGTGTCCATCCTACTCGTGATATTTTCTGAAAACTAGAAATACAAAAATAATAACTCGTTATGACTGCTCTACCACCGCTGAATACCGAAACTATTTGGGCAATTTTGCAGGAAGAAATTGATGACGATACAGTGAACAGGCTAGTCTGGTACTGTCTAGGCTACCGCTATGATTCAGTTGATCAAAAGTGGGATGTTACCAAAGTCTCTCCAGAATGGAAAGAGGAATATCCTGAGCCACCAAACTTTATCGAGAGTCGCCCTGCCACTGTCAAACTTACCCGCTCTATCCCCTCAGAAAATAAACAGATGTTGAAAGAGCAATTGGGTTTCAAGGGCTACAAAATAGGCGAATTTGGTCCACGTCAAACTCGTCGAGCCACAGCTGCAAATTGGCTGTTGAGTTATATGAAAGAGGGAATTTTAACAGAATAGTTGTCTACCTACTCAGCAATACTTGACTCAAACTGAGTTCTCATCTTAGAAAACTGAAAGTGTCAATTATCTGAGAGTTTAATACCAATTGGGTTTAAGAATGGCACAATTAATTAAAGCTCTTTGTCGAGTTGATTATCAGGGTTGTCAAGATGCCAAGAGTTGTCAAGATTGAGATTAATGAAGAAGCTGAAACTCTAAAAAAGCTGCTAGTTCAGCAAAAAGACAAACGAACCTTTGAGCGAGTACAAGCACTTTACCTGCTCAAAATCCGACAAGTGGAAACAGTGGAACACCTAGCGCTCATCATCGGTCGCGGTCGCCGCACTGTGCAACGCTGGTTAAGTCAATACCGTAGTGGGGGACTAGCGAAGATGTTAGAAGTGGGTTCTAGTCCCGGTAAGGAGCCATTAATTCCCCAGTGGGCAGTGGAACGTCTCAAAGTAGAATTATCTGCCCCAGAAGACTTTACCAGTTACAAAGAAGTCAAAATTTGGCTAGAGAAGCTCTGTTGGATATAAAAGTCAAATACGATATGTTTCGAGAAGTTTTTGGAATTATTTGCCCAAGCACATCCTGAAGATATGCATATTATTCAGTTAGATAACGGGGGCTGTCATCAAGGGTTAGACTTAAGCCTACCTGAAAACGTAATTCTGCTATTTCAGCCGCCTCATTGTCCAGAAGTTAATCCGATTGAGAGGTTGTGGTCAGAAATCAAAAAATTGCTCAAGTGGGAGTGGTTTACTAATTTGGATGAGCTAAGGTTTGGATTGCGAAAGGTACTGCAACACTTAAATCAGACAATCATTACATCTGTTACAGGATGGACTTTCATTATCGAGGCACTAGCCCTAGCAGGGATTTAGAGTTTTGCTCTTATTTGTGTCTAATTCAAACCCAATTGGTATTATCCTAACCTGTTTCAGAAGACTGCTCATTTTTGGTGCTGTCAGCCAGTGATAGTTAGAGGAGCGCTGGCTCTAGCGCTGTTAGTGAATCTAATCAAACTGGTGTGGCTGTAATGGTCAAGGGTTATTAAATACTGTAACTATTTGCGTAATAGCTAAAGTTCTCACTGAGGACTTTGTATCAGTACACGGCTTAGAGGAGTTACTCAATGGCTAGGCATTTATTAAAAAAAAGGTTGATGTGGGGAATGCTTATTGCAATAGCAATGGTTATTGCCATAGTCGGGTCTACACTAGAAGGCTCTGTGTCAGCGGCTACAACTACTACGAAATTTCCTTATATAGTTGAGGAATTGGGAACTCTTGGTGGCACAGAAAGCACTGCCTATAGCATCAACGAGGCAGGACAGGTAGTCGGCGCATCTACAACTACTATTGCTAGCATTTTACCACATGCTGTTCTGTGGAACAAGGACAAAAAGATAGATTTAGGTGCTCTTACTATTCATAGCGGGAGTTCAGCCCAAGCCATCAACAATGCAGGTAAGGTAGTTGGCGCCTCACAAACTAGAAATAGCGCTAGCACTCGCCACGCTGTCCTGTGGAATAAGGGAAACATTATAGATTTTGAAACTCTTGACGCTACAGATAGTAGAGCCTATGACATCAACAATGCCGACCAGGTAGTCGGCTCAGCTGCAATTAATTTCAATCAGGCTCAATTGCCTGTATTGTGGGACAAGGGCAACAAAATAGACTTAGGCACTCTTGGTGGCGGGTACGGCGTTGCCGAAGGTATCAACAATGCTGGTAAAGTGGTCGGCTACTCTACAAATAGTCAGCACGTTGTTCACGCAGTCTTGTGGGATAAAGGCAACAAGGTAGATTTGGGAGTTCTTGGTGGCAGCCCATACAATCACAACAACAATGGAAGCTTAGCCTATGACATCAACAATGCCGACCAGGTAGTCGGCAAATCTAACTTTAAGATCAGCCCAGTTTATCACGCTGTCTTGTGGGAAAAGGGCAACATAAAAGATCTAGGCACTCTTGGTAACTTGGGTACTAATAGAGGTAACTTCACCATAAGTACTGCCCTTGGCATAAATGATGCTGGCAAAGTGGTTGGTTTCTCAGAGACTGATAAAGGGGTTCGTTTCGCGGTCTTGTGGGACGAGAATTCAATCAAAAATCTGAACAGGCTTATACCTCCTAGGTCTGGATTTGTATTACAAAGTGCTGAGGGTATAAACAATAGAGGACAAATAATAGCCAATGGGCAAATAGTAAGCAAGGGGGGGGTAGTTACACATCGAAAACGTGCCTTCCTCCTGACACCTGTCAAATGACACAATAAGTCTGAGTTCTTGACGCATCGGAATTACTAATGCGACGTTTCTTGATTGCGAGTCTTATATTCCTGATGCTGGTTGCCTGAGCTTCTTCATTAATCTCAATCTTGACAACTCTTGGCATCTTGACAACCCTGATAATCAACTCGACAAAGAGCTTTAATTAATTGTGCCATTCTTAAACCCAATTGGTATAACTGGTATTAAATATTAATAAGTGGATGGATGAAATTAGACAATTAGTTTACTGCGTACTAAATCATCACTTTTGTGATTGAGGGGGCTGGCGCGTAACTTTAAGGGTAAAAGAACCATTTGCCTTGGTTCCACCGGAGGCACGTACACGAATAATGTAGTTACCTGAGGTGGTAATTCGAGTAACCAGCCGAGAGTTAGTGCTGCCATCTGGCTCATCATCGTTTTCTCCCATAGGGGAACCATCAGCAGCCAGTAGGGCTATAAAGGTGTCAAAGCTGTTTGAG
>DATNPH010000030.1:0-16538 GCA_036703315.1 Coleofasciculaceae cyanobacterium | reverse complement strand
CCCGTTTGAGGGTCAAATAAATGAATTTTGTCTACTGCCATCGACAGCCAAAGTTGATCACCAATTTGCACAAATTGATCAGGTGGAATTCTCACTTGGAGGCTGGATGTCTCAGCCAGACTAACAGATAGATAGGTGTCGTTACCTAATGCTTCTACTAGCTCAACTTTCACTTGCAAGTTTTTAGGAGCAGGAACACTGACGGTTAAATGTTCTGGACGAATGCCCAAGGTTAGAGAACGTCCGTTGTATTGTTGTAGGACTGACGCCCAGGCTTCTGGGAGAGTCAGGCGAAACTGGGGATGATGAATCAGAAGAGGTGCTTTAACCTGTACTGGGAGAAAGTTCATCGGCGGCGAACCAATGAATTCGGCAACGAACTGGTTGGCTGGGTGGTTGTAAAGTTCTAGTGGGGGAGCAATCTGTTGGATTTGACCTAGATTCATGACGGCGATGCGATCGCCCATCGTCATGGCTTCAGTTTGGTCGTGGGTGACGTAGATTGTTGTTGTTCCGAGTTGCCGCTGAAGCTTAACAATTTGGGTACGGGTTTCTGCTCGAAGTTTGGCATCCAAGTTGGAGAGAGGTTCATCCATTAAAAAGACTTGAGGATTGCGGGAGATAGCACGTCCTAGTGCTACCCGTTGCCTTTGCCCTCCAGACAGCTGTTTAGGCAGTCGCTCCAGAAGTGGCTCTATTTGTAATAGCTGAGCAACCCTCCGGACTTGCTCATCAACAGCTTTCTCTTTCTCAGACAGGTAGCGGAGTCCTTTAGGGAGCGATCGCGTCATCCTCACAGCTGTATTCTCCACCCATCGAGGAATCTGGCTTGAGGCTTGCTCCTCACCACTCCCCGTTTTTGTACGTCGCAGTCCAAAAGCAATGTTGTCATAGACACTTAGGTGAGGATAAAGGGCGTAGTTCTGAAACACCATCGCGATGTCTCGTTCCTTAGGAGGTAGATCATTGATTAAGCGATCGCCTACCCAGATATTCCCGCCAGTCATCTGCTCTAACCCAGCAATCAATCGTAGCAATGTGCTTTTGCCACAGCCAGAAGGCCCAACCAACACGATAAACTCACCATCTGGCACCGTCAGGGTGATCCGCCGCAAGACATTGACGCCACCAGACTTAGGCGCAGACTTGTCAACCGTAATCACTGGAGCCTCATCCACCGATGAAAGCAGAGGTTCTGCTGCTACTGGTGTGACGGTTCGCTCTCCCTTACGACCGGAATAGCTTTTGTATACATTTTCGAGAACAACCTGCGCCACGATAGATTCCCAATCCCTTGTTCAGCTAGTTCTTCCCTGTCCCTTTGGTGATTGAGTATAATTTTAATCACCAAATCAGGTAAGTCCAATGGATGAAGTGCCTTCTCCCACTTCCATCGTACTTTGACATTGATTCGTACTCCGACTTTCAGTAGATTGAAAAGTTTTAAGCTTTGTGCGATCGCGCTCATCTGTGAATTCTGTAGGGGCATTAGCTTCGCTAACATCTACCCGCACTGCACAGGTCTGGTTTGTCGTAGGGTGAAATCCAGGAGTGCAGGCGATCGCCTTAACAAAGAGATAACTATTCTTTACGAGTATCGAAACTCAGGAAATAATTAGAGAAGTACAGATAAGGTATCTTTGTAGATCAAGAGAAATCCATGCTGAAATTTGTGGTTGTAGCTTTAGTAACTTTGGAGTTAGTGTTACTGACTGCCTTTGGGCTAGCTCCAGCTCACGCAACTAGCCGTGACTTTGCAAGTTATATGTGGAGCTTTGCAGATATAGGCAGCAATCAAGTCGTTTGTAAGAAGGTGGTTATGCATCCAGAAGAACAGGTGCACGACCGATCATCTAACAGAAAACTTGTAAAGATGTCCTCTACATCTACAGTGGTGAGTGATAGTTACTGTGCTAATTTAGCTAACCCTTTTCAGAAAGTTAGTTAGTTAACCGTGGGGAGTAGTGAGTGATGAGTGGGGAAAGAATCATCCCGACGCCTAACTCCCCTATCCTTCCTTACGTCTCGCCCCGCCTCCGCGCCCTCTTCAACTAGATTCGCCAGGATTCCCCCACCTCGAAGCGAGTGGACGATAGATGCAATCTCCACCCTCAGCGAAACGAAGCCGTCAGGCGAAGTGTAGCAGGGTGGAGTAGTTGAATTAGCCACGACGAATCTGGATTGGCAATTCTGTCGCAAGAGTGTAGAACCTATCTATCCACAGCCAGTTGAATTACTGCTGCAACTCTCTATTCAATGGCAATTGGCTGTAATTCATCTCCGTTTTGCTGTCCTGGTTCCTCCTAAAGGTAGATACTTTATATTTCGTAATACGCATATGCTAACCGAAGCAATTCGTAAAATCTCTTAATAGGAGACCTAACTAAAGGTGCGTAAATTTTCCAAATCAGTTAAGAGGTTTGCTGCTCTCGTAGGAGTCGCTAGTGCTTTCGTGACACTTCCGGTGTTAGCAGGAAACATGCCAGAATCTAGTGGGGAGACTCAGTCCCCCAGCATGCCGACTCAGACTCAAGGCGAAACTAAGCCGACATATCCATCTACCGCTCCAGCCAGGAACTCGACAACTACAAGCGGTAACGTTGTTGATGTTGCAGCCTCTAATGGCTCCTTCAAAACCTTAACAGCTGCATTGAAAGCGGCAGGGCTAGACAAAACATTAGGTGCTGGTGGTCCATACACTGTTTTTGCGCCAACGGATGAAGCTTTTGCTGCTCTGCCCAAAGGTGCGATCGATGAACTGTTAAAGCCAGAAAATAAAGACACCTTGGTTAAAATTCTCACCTACCATGTGGTTCAAGGTGAAAATACCTCTAGCTCCCTTACATCTGGAGAGACAAAGACGCTAGAAGGTGCTTCAGTGCAAGTCAAAGTCGGTTCAAGTGGTGTCATGGTAAATGATGCAAAAGTCGTTAAAGCAGACATCAAGGCAAGCAACGGTATCATTCATGTGATTGACAAGGTTATCCTACCGCCTGGTTAGTTCGTAATTTAGAACCCCACTCCCAAACCCCCTCCCCGTCAACGGGGAGGGGGCACAGGTTTTCAAGGATATGTTTATTTATAGCAATCGCCACAAAGGTTAGGACCCAGGGGAAGCGCGAAAGTCCTTAAATTAACTTTCCACTAGGGACAGCCAATGTGGTAAAGTACCAAAGTCTAATCGGTTCTAGTGGGGGTCAGCCATTAGAGGTAATGGGGAAAGTTCGGTGTAAATCCGGCGCTGTAGCGCAGCTGTAAATGAGTTCACTAGTTGTAAACTCAAGAGCCAGAATGCCCACCGATTATAGTTATCACTCCGATGTGCGATCTACACTATCGAGATAAAACATGAAAACGTCTTCAATCAACTCCCTTAGTTCTATTCGGCAGCAGACAGTCCGTTTCACGCTGTCGATGCCTGTGCAAGCAGCACTTTATACATCATTGTGCGCTCTGACACTCTGGACTATTTACTTTTCTACTTATCCTGCTGTTCATAATCAGATGCATTCTCTACGTCACCATACTTTGATGGTGGGTTGTCATTAGTCCTCCAAGTCCGGAGTTAGCAGGAGTCCAAAATTAGCAATGTCAAAATTCAAGGTAGCTGCTCTCGTCAGCACTATTTGTCTGATGAGCGTAGTTTTTTATGGCTTAGTGGTGTCTTCTCAGACTCCACAACCATCTGTTCGTCTGATCACACCAGCGATCAGCCAAATTTTACCGTTTGAGGCGGAGGCAACCCACCCACAAGCTCCAGTGCGATTGACACTGCAAGCGGTAGATGCAACAGGTCAACCTCTAGAGAATGCGACAATGCGGTTGCAGATTCTCACACCACCAAAAAATCCTTGGTTTCCAACAGATTTTCCGATTGTTGAGGGAACTGAGTTACTGAGTATTGAAGCGGTTGCTCCTAAGGGTGAGTTGCAAATTCAGCAAATGCTGCCGATTCGCGGCAATTATCAACTGTTGGTGGAAGTTACCCCAGTTGTTGCGAATGCATTTACCCCTATTCAGCAAATTCTGACACTGTCGGTACCGGAAAATGGGGTTAAGTATCGCAATTTTGGCATCCTTGCAGTGATTTTGCTGCTTTTAGGACTTGGAGGGGGTTGGGTGCTGGGAGGACAGCAGTCAATCGAATTGGGGGAGATTGCGCCGCAACGGGTGCGACTGTTACTGAGTGGAGCAATAATTGTAGCGATCGCATCCTTGTTATTAGTTAATATCACTGCTGAACGCGCCGAGTCTCATACTCATGAGCATCATTCCCATGAGCATCATTCCCAAAAATCTGAGCCATCAGTTCTCCAGTCTCAGGGTGTCGAAGCAAGAATATCAGGGGATGTAGAGGCGACTGTTGGTCAACCGGCTAAGTTAGCTATTCAAGTTATCGATACCGCAACAGGTCAGCCGGCTAGGGATGTAATATTGAACATCAAGGCAACGCAGTCTGAGCATAAATGGGTTGCCTTTGCGTACCAAGGAGTGACGGATGACAAGGGTCAACTGACGTGGGAGCAACAATTCTTTGATGGCGCACCTCACAAAATTGAAGTAGAAGTTTCTCCCCAACCCCAAGCAACACGCCAATTCTCACCCTTGCGAGTTGCAAAAGCAATTGAAGTCGAGGGTGTGGCTCCTCCCTTGCGATTACGGTTAATTGTCTTGGCTTACTTCACAAGCCTTATCGTATTGGGTTTGGTTATTGGACTCCAATTGAGACGCCGTTTGGTTTGGCGATACGGAAGTTAATGAAAACACAACACGTTCTATTTGTTTGCAAAGCTTGTGCGACTGTTCGCATCGAGGGAAAGCCCCAAGGTAAAAGTGGTGGTCAGCAGTTGCTAGAGCAGTTACAGGAACTTTACTCAAGCTGGGAACTACGAGATGAGTTTCAGCTTCAGGAAGTGGAATGCATGAGTGCTTGCAGTCGCTCTTGTGCTGTCTCGTTTGCGGCTCCTGGGAAATACACTTATTTATTTGGTGATTTACCGACTTTAGACAGTGCAGCGGCGGTGCTGGATTGTGCAAAGTTATATTTTGCCAATCCAGAGGGTTATCTAGCCTGGAGCGATCGCCCTAAGCCTTTGAAAAATGGAATTTTGGCTCGGATTCCGCCTCTTCGATGATTAGACTTCCTGCGTGAATCGAAACTTGCCCCCCTAACCCCCAAATTTGGGGGGAACTTATGATCAGCTTCCCTCAGAATTGGGGGACGGGAGGGGGCGATACATTATTCAGGCAGGAGGTCTATTGATTGATACCGTCTCGCTTTAGCTTTGCATGTTGGGGGCACGACAATGTCGTGCCCCTACGTTTTTATGGGTAATTGGGTATTTATTTCAACCGTAGTTTCTCGGAAATTATTTTTATTTTGTTACAAAAAATACTTGACTTTACGTGTTCAAAACACTACATTAATAATGTTGCAACAGCAACGTCAGAAGCCAGCGCAAACACTTAGCAGGGGTAGGCGCTGGCTCTGGCTCCCAATATGAAAGGAGTCAAGTTCATTATGACGAATAAACAATGCATTAAGCCTTGGGTGGTTGCTCGTCAACTGCCAAGTTTGCGATGGGTAATCATCGCTCGTTACCGTTATTGCTCAGATGCTAATGGGCATCTTCTGTTGTTGCGTCAGCAAGTGCCCAATATGCACTTTAAGGTGGTGTTTGATTTGTTGAACTATAAGGAGTAATTCGTTTTGGGGCTAATGCCCCTTAGGCTGAAATTTTGTACTAACCCGCTCATCCGCCAGGGGTTCAAACCCCTGGCTGATAGATCAAGTCCTCTGAAGAGGACTAAAGGCTTACTCTATAAGGGTTTCAGCTACAGGTAGAGGGTTTGGCTAGCCTAGTATTTTGAACTTAGAGCGGTTTATGCCTCAAAGTGTTCCCCCCTTAAACCAAAAGAGCTTATTAGCGTTTAGAGCAAGGCGGCTGCTAAATCCTGCGTGAAAATTCGTTTCTTACTGGATGAGAAGTTGTCACCGAAGCTCAAGATTGCTGTTTTGCGCCTCAACCTTACCATAGACACCTCTTGCATGAATCCTGGAACGCCCCCTAAATCCCCCAATAGTGGAGGACTTTGAATATTTCTGTTCCCCCCCAAAATTGGGAAGCTAAGGGGGCAAGAATTCGATTTGTGCAACAGGTCTACTGTTCTCAAGCCAATAACTCATCTACTGCCACACTGAAACCTCTCAGGACAGTCTGAGTGCTGACTACTTCTCCTAGAGTCAATCCACTCATGATCATCTACAGGATGCATCAAAAATTCGTTGAGGGAAATGGCTTTAAATTCAGGAGTAGCAACCATAAACACCTACTTGTCTTCTAAGCTTTATTTTTATATCTCTTCCTAAGCAAACAACTCATCGAATGTCACATTAAAACGTTCCAATGCAATTTTGGCGTTGATTTATGCTACACAGCTATTTCAGCGATCGCGTCTTCACTGATGGGTTCTAGATGTTCAGCTAAATTGGTAATTTTATAATTGATTTGACTACTCAATAAATACTGACAAGAGTTGAGTTCTGTGAATTTTATAATTGAGCTGGTGCTAACACCCCAACTAATTCTCTGATCCCAAAGCTTTCTAACTCAAAGACATTTAATTAAATATTGCTAAAGCCGCCACACAATAGTGCAAAAGTTTTAATTTTCACGAGAACTATGTGGCAGTGGAGTAAGTCCTGTATTTGCTGAATTGTCTTATTTTTTGAAGTCTGGCAATCGATATAATTGGTGGCATGATGGTTCATGACACTCATCAGGAGAGAGTTCTATGATTGCCCTGTCTGGAATTGCTATCCAAAGCAAAATCTATGAGAGTTCAACATCTTTGGTATATCGGGGCATCAGAGTCCAAGATGAGCGATCGCTCGTCGTAAAAATGCTCAAGCAAGATTATCCCTCTGGCAAAGAACTGACCCGCTACAGACAGGAATATGAAATTACCAGTTCCCTCAACCTGGAAGGAGTTGTCAAAGCATACAGCCAGCAGGACTATCAACGTACTCTCGTGATTCTCTTAGAAGACTTCGGCGGAGAGTCCCTAGAGCAATGGATGCACAAGCGCCCAGACTTCTCCCCCATGTCCTTAGCCACTTTTCTGGGTCTTGCGATCGACCTGACAGATATTCTGGGCAGAATCCATGCCGCCAATGTCATTCATAAGGATATCAACCCTGGAAACATCGTCCTCAATCCGGATACTGGCGTTGTCAAAATTATTGACTTCGGAATTGCCACCCAATTTAACCGCACGAATCCGACTTTCAAAAGCCTTCATGGTTTAGAAGGGACACTCGCCTATCTGTCTCCAGAGCAAACAGGACGGATGAACCGTTTGCTTGATTACCGCACCGATTTTTACTCGCTTGGTGTGACGTTCTACGAACTTCTAACCGGACACCTACCGTTTCCAACAACGGACATGCTTGAGCTAGTCCATTGTCATATTGCCAAACAACCAGTGCCGCCTCATGAACTGAATGCAATGATTCCCAAACCCGTTTCAAATATTATTTTGAAACTGATGGCGAAAAATGCGGAGGATCGGTATCAGAGTGCTTGGGGAATCAAAGCGGATTTAGAAATCTGTGCTCACCAATTAGCAGAAATCGGTCAAATTGATAGCATCCAACTGGCTCTCCAAGACGTTTCGGATCAGTTTCAAATTCCAGGAAAATTGTATGGACGAGAAGCAGAGATTGAAGCATTATTGGCAGCATTTGAGAGAGTAGTAGGCATGGGGAATCAAGAGTTGAGAATGAAGAATGAAGAATGTTCTCAACTCTCACTTCTCACTTCTCAATTCAAAGTCGAAATGATGTTAGTGTCTGGCTACCCTGGAATTGGCAAATCAGCGTTAGTGCAGGAACTCTACAAACCTATCACAGCTAAGCGCGGCTATTTTATCTGGGGTAAGTTTGACCAATTTGGGCGCAATATTCCCTACAGCGCGATCGTGGATGCCCTCCGTAAATTGGTGCAGCAACTACTGGGTGAACCAGATGATCAGGTGCAGCAGTGGCGATCGCTACTTCTAACGGCTTTGGGAAGCAACGGGCAAATCATCATTGATGTCATTCCCGAAGTGGAATTGATTATTGGTCAGCAACAACCTGTACTTGAGGTTGGAGCAACCGAAGCTCAAAATCGCTTCAATCAAGTCTTTCGGAAGTTTTTGCGAGTGTTTTGTTCAAAAGAACATCCGCTCGCGATCTATCTCGATGATCTGCAATGGGCAGATTTTGCAACGCTCAAACTGATTGAGTTAATAATGCTCGATGAGCAAACCCAATCACTATTTTTGATTGGAGCCTACCGAGATAATGAAGTGAGTCCAACGCATCCACTAGCATTAACGCTGGAGAGGCTGCGAAAACAGGGGGCAGTGCTTCAGGAGATTGTCCTGACACCCTTAACGCTTGAGCCGTTGAGTCAGTTGATTGCTGAAACGCTACATCAAAATACTGATACCATTCATTCTTTAGCCCAGTTGGTGCTGCGTAAAACAGAGGGTAATCCCTTCTTTGTCAACGAATTTTTGCGAATGCTGTACAGTGAAAATCTGTTGAGCTTTGACCCGCCTCAGTCCCCCCGAACTCCGGGGGAAAGTAAAGGGGGGTGGCAGTGGAATATTGCTCAGATTCAAGCTCAGAATATTACCGATAATGTGGTGGACTTGCTGGTTCTCAAGTTAAAGAAACTCCCAGAGGTGACACAGCAAATTCTCCGCTTAGCAGCTTGTATTGGAGCTGAATTTGATTTAGATACGTTAGCGATCGTTTGTGAGAAACCACCGAAAGCGATTTTCCAGGATTTACTGGCAGCCATACAAGGTGGATTAATTCAACCCCTATCTGAATTAGACGAGAACTTGTTGATTCAAAAGTATAAGTTCTTGCACGATCGCGTGCAGCAAGCAGCATATACCTTAATCGATGAGGCGCACAAACAAGTAGTTCATCTGCAAATCGGTCGGAATCTCCTCGAAAAAACGCTGTCCGAGCAGATATCAAAGCGGCTGTTTGAAATTGTCGATCATTTGAATCATGCAATTGAGCTTGTAACCAATCAATCTGCACGAAATGAAATTGCCAAATTGAATTTGATGGCAGGTCAGAAAGCAAAAGCAGCGATCGCCTATAGTGTAACTCAAAAATATTTAGCTAAAGGAAGAGAAGGGCTGGCAACTTCTAGCTGGCAAACAAATTATGACCTAACCTTAGAGTTATATGTAGAAACAACAGAAGTCGCATATTTGTGCGGCGATTTTGAGCAGGTGGAATACTGGGCAGGAATCGTTCTGCAAGAAGCCAAAACTGTTCTCGACCTTGTGAAAGTTTACGAAGTCAAGATTCAAACCGACATCGCGCAGGGTCAGCCTTTAAGGGCAATCAATACAGCATTGCAAGTTTTGCAGCAATTGGAGATTAGTTTTCCCGAAAAGCCCAGTCAGTCAGATATTTATCTTGAACTAAACACAATCACATCCCGCTTTAGTGAAACACCCATCGAAGACTTGCTCCATTTGCCAGAAATGACCGAGCCAGACAAGTTGGCGGCAATGCGAATTCTATCAAGGATAACGGTTGCTGCCCATATGTGTGTTCCCAATTTGATGCCTCTACTTGTCTCTAAACAGGTCAACTTGTCAATCCAGTATGGCAATGCGTTTGTGTCTCCCTTCGCCTATGCCACTTTTGGATTAATTCTTTGTGGAATGGTCAGAAACATCGAGACGGGCTACGAGTTTGGACAGCTTGCTCTTAGGCAGTTGTCACAGCCAAATACCCGTTCACTCAGAGCTAGAACATTGCTGTCCGTAAATGTCTTCATCATCCACTGGAAAGAACATATTAGAGTATCACTGAAGCCATTACTAGAAGGCTATCAAAGTGGACTAGAAACTGGGGACTTAGAGTTTGCCGCCTATTGTGCTCACGGTTACTGCTTTCATTCCTTTGTCATCGGAAAGGAACTCGTGGAACTTGAACGCGAGATGAGGACATACAGTGAAGCAATCCGTCAAATCAAACAGGAGGCAGCACTAACCTTGAATCAATTATTTCACCAGTCTGTCTTAAATTTGATGGGATGCTCAGTCGATCCAACCCGTCTAATTGGTGAATTCTACAATGAGGAGAATAGGCCGCCGCACCATGAAATAAATGGAAACTTAATCTTTAAAATATATTCCAACAAACTTTTCCTCTGCTATCTATTTTCTGAGTACTCTCAGGCAGTTGAAAACTCAACCCTAGCAGCAAGTTATTTGCTCCTAGTAATAGCGGCTCCCTCTGAGCATTTGTATTACCTCTATGACTCTCTGGCAAGACTCGCAACATACCCTGAAAGCAGCACTCAAGCGCAGTCGGAAATCCTCAAAAAAGTTGCGCTTAGCCAGGAGAAAATGAAACAATGGGCACATTATGCACCAATGAATTATTTGCATAAATATCATTTGGTGCAAGCTGAGAAAGCACGAGTTTTGGGTCAGTTGCTTGAGGCAGAAGAATTCTACGAACAAGCTATCCAAGGAGCCAGGGAAAATGGATATATCCAAGAAGAAGCATTAGCTTATGAATTAGCTGCCAAATTCTACCTATTCCGGGGTAGGGAAAAGATTGCTCAAACTTACATGAAGGAAGCGCATTACTGCTACGAGCGCTGGGGAGCGACGGCAAAGGTCAAAGATTTAGAAACTCGCTATCCACAGTTCTTTCCTCAGCCATCAGGCATGGCTTACACGCCAATCCGCGCAACTTCTAAAACCACCTCTAATAGCTCAGATATCGCTTTCGATTTAGCAGCCGTGATGAAAGCATCTCAGGCGATTTCGAGTGAAATTGAACTGGAGCAGTTGCTTCGTTCCTTAATGCAGATCTTAATCGAGAACGCTGGCGCACAAACCGGATGTCTGATTCTGGAAAACTCAGGAGAATGGGTGATTGAGGCTTCTTGTGAACTCAATGACGGTGAGAATGTTTGTGCTACGCGAGTGCTACAATCGATTCCACTGACAAATCGCTTACCCGAATCAATTATTCAGTATGTGATTCGGACTCATGAATCTGTCATGCTAAATGATGCGACTCGTGAAGGTAATTTCATCAATGAGCCTTATATTCAGCATAATCAAACTCAATCACTTCTCTGTTTACCGCTGCTAAATCAAGGTAAGCTCGTCGGCGTGTTGTATCTAGAGAATCAATTAGCAACTGGAGCCTTTACACCCGAGCGATCGCAAGTTTTACATCTGTTATCGACCCAGGCAGCCATTGCGATCGAAAATGCCAGCCTCTACTCAAAGCTACGTGCTAGCGAAAGTAAGATGACTCAATTTCTAGAAGCGATTCCGGTGGGAATTGCAGTAGTGGATGCGGTTGGTCGCCCTTACTATGCCAATCAACGGGGAATTCAGCTAATGGGTAAAGGGATTGATCCTGCCGTGGCACTGGATGAAATCCCGGAAGTTTATCAACTTTATCTGGCAGGGACACAGCAAAAATATCCGACTGAGAAACTGACACTATTCCGGGCGTTGAGAGGCGAACGCACTAGAAATGATGATTTAGAGATTCATCGAAACAACACAATCATTCCAGTTGAGGTGTGGGGAACTCCAGTCTTTGACGAACAGGGCAATGTGGCGTATGCGATCGCAACCTTTCAAGACATCACTGAACGGAAACAGGCAGAACGCCTGGTAGCGAATTACAACCGCACTCTAGAGCAACAGGTGGTGGAACGAACCGCAGCATTACAGGAAAGTGAAGCGACACTGCGCGATCGAGAACAGGAATTACGCCTCATCACCGACGCTCTACCTGCTCTTATCAGCTATGTGGATGCAAATCAGCGCTATCGGTTTGTCAACCAGACCTATGAGGACTGGTTTAACTGTAGTCGAGATGAAATTCTGGGCAAGCCTGTCCATGAACTCCTGGGTGAGACGGCTTATCGAATTGTTGAGCCGTACATCAATCAAGCGCTGGGGGGGCAGATGACAACCTATGAGACAGAAATTTCCTATCCGCTTGGCAAAAAGTATACCAGTACTACTATCATCCCCGATTTTGGTCCCAATGCTCAAGTGAGAGGATTCTATGGTCTGATCACAGATATTGGCGATCGCAAACGCGCCGAAGCCGCCTCAATTCTGGACGAACGCAACCGCATGGCGCGAGAAATTCACGACACTCTAGCGCAAGCCTTTACTGGCATTCTGCTGCATGTGGGAGCAGCGACACAAGTGCTCACGGATGATTTAGAAGCGACACAGGCACATCTGGAAATGATCGATGAATTGGCACGAACTGGGCTTGCCGAGGCTCGTCGTTCAGTGACAGCACTCCGTCCCCAGCTATTGGAAGATGGCAGCTTGCATAGCGCCCTTTATCGTCTGGTGACTCAAATGAGAGCCACTGCCGATACCGCTGTTATCTACGAAATCAAAGGCACAGCCTATCCCTTGCCAGCCGAGGTTGAGAACAACTTACTCCGGATTGGACAGGAAGCATTAACCAACGCCATAAAATATGCTGATGCTTGCGAAGTGCGTGTTGAGTTGGCGTATGAAGGTACACAATGTATCTTGCGCGTTAAAGATGATGGACGAGGCTTCGGGGTTGGTAGCATCCCAAGAGTTGGCGGATTTGGATTGCTGGGAATGAGCGAGCGTGCAGAACACATTGGAGCACAACTGACGATTCAAAGCCAACCTGAACAGGGAACAGAAATTGTTGTCATTATCAATCGAAAGTGAGAATCATGATGAGCCAATCTGCTACGATTCGTATTCTGATCGCTGATGATCATTCCATTGTCAGAAGAGGATTGGCAACCATCATCAACCGTGATCCAGAAATGACGGTGATTGCTCAAGCAGAAGATGGGCAACAGGCGATCGATTGCTTTCGTGAATACCAACCGGATGTAACACTGATGGATTTGCGAATGCCGCAAGTCGGAGGGGTTGAAGCCATTACTACTATTTGTGCTGAATTTAAACCGGCTGGGATTATCGTGCTAACAACCTACGATGGTGATGAAGATATCTATCGCGGATTGCAGGCAGGTGCTCAAGGCTATCTGCTTAAGGATGCTAAACCCAGCGAGCTTCTGAATGCAATTCACACGATTCATAACGGTCAAAAGTATGTTCCGCCAGAAGTGGGGGCAAAACTGGTGCAGCGCATGAGCAATCCAGAGCTGAGTGAGCGAGAGCTAGAGGTACTCCGTTTAGTGGCGCAGGGGATGAGTAATCTAGACATTGCTACTGCCTTAAGTATCGGTGAAACCACTGTTAAATCTCATGTTAATCGAATTTTAAGTAAATTGGGAGTCAATGATCGCACTCAAGCCGTGATTGTTGGAGTTAGACGAGGGATTGTCAGTTTGTAAGCAACTTGTACTAAGGTTTTAACTTGGATTCTAACTTTAGTTGGAGCCAATCTTCGATTTTGAGATGGGCTGATTTATCAATCATTCTATTGTGAAAAAGTTTCAACTCTAAGTGGACGATAAGTCAGAGTCAATTGCATATATTAAATTCGTGCAAACAGGGATAGCAATTTAGTTAAAAGACTTGAGAAAGTGATGGCACGCTATGGACGACTCGACATTGCCTTCAACAATGCTGGAGTGGAGCAAGATGCCACACCTTTACCAGAGCAAACCGAAACCGCCTATGATCGCATCATGGATATCAATGTTAAAGGGGTATGGTTGTCCTTGAAACATGAGATTCCAGCCATGTTGAAAAATGGCGGTGGGGCGATCGTCAATACCAGTTCGGGTTCGGGCTTGGTCGGTGGGGCAAGGGTGCCGATTTACACCGACAGCAAACATGCTGTGATAGGGCTAACAAAATTGGTGGCATTAGAATATGCAAAGCTTGGAATTCGGGTGAATACCGTCAGTCCAGGCTTGATTCAAACCGAGATGCTCGATCGCTCTGTCCAAACAAATACAGAATTGATGGAGTATTTCAAAACGACGTTGCCAATGGGTCGGATTGGTACGCCCCAAGAAGTGGTAAATGCTGTGCTATGGCTCTGTTCAGACGCTTCTAGTTTTGTCACTGGAGAATCGATCGCGGTTGATGGCGGATATACCGCGCAATAACAGGAGAAGAACAAAACGTAACCAACGTCGCCAGCTCAAGCTCCAAGCATTTCGCTAACTCTGCCAAATCTCCATAAGCAACTGTATCCTTTGTGCTTTGCTGCATTTTTAAAAGACACAACAATTAACTCCCTCAGATGAACACCAACTCGATTCCGGTTCATCTGTACGCGCCATCACGATGCTTGTAAACATTACTCACTTAGCAGACCATTGTCATGCCTACCCCAAAGGCAACCAAACTCGCTTAAGTTACATCTTAACTAGTTAATTTTGCCTGGTGGTCACTCTGTTGAATTCATAAGATTTAAACAATCAATTCCTGTTCATTCCTGACGACATTAATCCATTCACATAACACAGAAGGAGGATGTCATGACTCAATATGACTACATTGTGATTGGTGCAGGCTCGGCAGGCTGCGTTGTCGCTAACCGTCTGACACAAGACAGTGACACAACTGTGTTACTACTCGAAGCGGGTAACCCAGATACGAAACCAGAGATTCACATCCCGTCGAAAATGGTGAGCCTACTTGGCTCCGAGGTAGACTGGGGCTATTTCTCTGAACCGGAACCGTACCTCAATGGTCGCAAAATGCTTTGTTCCCGTGGCAAAGTCTTGGGTGGTAGCAGTTCGATCAATTTCATGATGTATGTCCGAGGCAATCCTCACGATTATGACCACTGGCAGGAGTTGGGAAATCCCGGTTGGAGTTACCAAGATGTATTGCCCTATTTCAAGAAATCTGAACACCAGCAACGAGGTGCCTCCGAATACCATGGGGTTGATGGGGAGTTGAGCGTGACCGATGTTATGTCCCCTGCTGTAGTATCCCAATGCTTTGTAGACGCCTGTGTGGCAATGGGATATAACTACAATCCTGATTTCAACGGCGTACAACAGGAAGGGGCAGGACCGTATCAATTGACGGTCAAGGATGGTAAACGGCACAGTGCAGCTACTGCCTTCCTCCTGCCCATTCTCCAGCGCCCCAATTTGACTGTAACAACAGGAGCGTTGGTGACTCGGTTATTGTTTGAAGGCACCCGCGCCGTTGGGGTGGAATATTTGCACGAGGGCATGCTGCACCAGGTCAGGGTCGATCGGGAAGTGATTTTAAGTGCTGGCGCATTCGATTCGCCCAAACTGCTGATGCTTTCCGGCATTGGTGATGCAGAACAGCTGCAAGCAATGGGGATTTCTGTCGTGGCTGATTTGCCAGGGGTCGGTCAAAACCTCCAAGACCACCTTCTCGTTAGTGTAGTTCAAGAAACCACTCAAGATGTACACCCTGCAATCACCAGTAATGGGGTTGAAGCTGGATTGTTTTTGCACAGCGAGGGGAATCTCGATGTTGCACCAGATTTACAGTTCTTCTTTGGTCCAATTCAGTTCTTACCGTCTGGCTATGCCCCTTCTGATTCGGGATTCACGGGTGCAGTCTCTTTGACCCGTTTCCAAAACATTGGCAGTGTCAGTTTGCGTTCGCGAAGCGTGGGCTCTGCCCAATCGCTCGATCCTAAAGACACACCGAGGCTTCGGATGAACTATCTGCAAAGTCAATCCGATGTGCAAAAGCTCGTTGCCGGAATTAAATTAATGCGCCAATTGTTTCAGACTAGTGCCTTTGATGAGTTTCGCGGTAAGGAAATCGCTCCAGGTGCCGACGTTCAGAGTGATGAAGCATTGGAAGCTTACATCCGCGACGCTTGCAGCACTGAGTGGCATCCTGTCGGCACCTGCAAAATGGGTACTGACCCAATGGCGGTTGTAGATCCCGAACTACGGGTACATGGAGTAGAGAGGTTGCGTGTTGTTGATGCATCCATCATGCCAACCATCACGACGGGAAATACGAACGCATCGACCATCATGATCGGTGAGAAGGCAGCGGATTTAATTAAAGCGGGTCGCACGCCGCAAACCATTCCCAATAAGCTTAACGTCCCAACTCCAGCACACTTGCCTATCTAGGAATCGGAGATCGCCTCTGAGCGACGGTAAGTCCAAAGCGACTGGTGAGAGTTTATCCGCCCAGGTGAAACAGTAGCAAATAGAACATTCGACACTAGTAAAGGAGCGCATGATGGCACCGATCGCGACACCATTCGGGCAGCATTCCACCGCTGCTGAGGTAGCAGAGGGAATCGATCTCTCTGGCAAGCGGGCGATTGTCACTGGAGCGGCATCGGGCATCGGCGTAGAAACGGCGCGGGCACTGGCTAGTACCGGAGCTGAGGTGACGCTGGCTGTGCGTAATACTGACGCTGGAGCGCAGACGGCGGCTGAGATCACCGCTACTACTGGGAACCCAAATATTCATGTCGCGCCGCTTGACCTGAGCGATCGCGACTCGATCGCCAAGTTTGTTGCTGCATGGAATGAACC
>DATNPH010000217.1:0-19558 GCA_036703315.1 Coleofasciculaceae cyanobacterium | reverse complement strand
CTTAATGTTGTAAAAATGGGAACTCAACTAACTCTGCGGCGGCTTGAACGAGGAGACACCCACGTGGATGTGGCGACGAAGATGCTCAATGCGGTCAATCGGCTAGATTCGATGATTCAAAATCTGCTTGATGCAAGTCGGCTACGGGCAGGGCAGAGCTTAAAGATTGAATTTGAAGAATGCGATTTAGAGATGCTAGTCCAAGACGTAGCGGAGGATTTGAACTTCGCTTATGGAGAGCGGTTTGTTGTGGTTTGTGATTCTGATATCAGGAGTTATTGCAGCCGTAAAGAAATACGGCGGGTGATTGAAAACTTAGCAATTAACGCTGTGAAATATGGTGCTCCTAGCACACCGATAACCCTCACGCTCCAGCAAACTGAAACGCAGATAAGCCTTACCATCCATAATGAAGGCAATCCGATTGCCTTAGACGCTCAATCAATCCTATTTCAACAATTTCGTCGAACTAGCGCGGCTGAGGATCAAACAGGCTGGGGATTGGGATTATTTTTAGCAAAGAGTATTATTGAAGCGCATCAAGGGACGATTGAAGTTGAAAGTGCACAGGGCAAGGGGACAAGCTTTATCGTTAAGTTGCCTAAATTTCCCTGTTAGTTGGCCCAGTTGCTCATAGGCTATGTTTAGCAGGAGAAATTTTTGGGTCGATAAGGGCTTTTCTCGGTTGACTTGAACAAGATTCCAAGAGATTCAAGCTCTGACTTACAGACTTATGCATAGGAGCAAAAATACTTAGAACTGAAGCGCTGTCAAATACTGGGAGGGTGTTTTAACCATAACAGCCGCAGTTGGGGTAAACCTATGTTCATCCTACCGAAATCAGGGAGGGCGATCGCTCCGAAGTCAAGCTGAGCGATCGCCCCTTGGGCGCTGGATGACAGCCAATCGCGGTTCTTCACGCTACCTGTTCCTTGCAGGAGGGTGAGATTTTGTAAAGATAAGCGTGTTATGGGCGGTCATGTCTTTTGGGGTCTTTCTTTTGTTTCTTACTCCCATCAGTTTCCTTTTTGGGCTTTTTAGATTCTTTGTTGGCTTTTTTCTCTTTTGACATAACGATTCTCCAATAGAGACTAATTGAAACACTCCCCTGTCAGACACCGTTGAGATCCTCAACTCGTCAGGAAAGGTTATGGCTCTACTGCATGGTACCAATTAGGTAGTCGAAGAGGTAGTCGAAGTAACATCCAACTTTGCTTGCATCTTCTGGGCACATCATTGAGGTGGTGACATTCTTCATCGCACGGACGCTTTGTATAGGCTGTACTGAAAAGATCCAAATCGTTACAAAAAATTGAATTCTCCACCCAAAACGGGTGGAGATTCAGTTAGTAGTTAGTGGTTAGTAGATAATAGGTTCTCCTTATAGTTTTTGACTTCGATGTTGTTTATTGCCCCCACCAACCACTAACTACTAAGACCTGAGATATCGCTTCGATCCTTGTCCTGATGAGTTGTGAGCCTTTGTCAATGGGGAATTTCAGTCTAGGATACACAGCTAATAAGGTGGGCTATGCCCACCCTACGCTGAGGCAAGAAGAGCAAAGCTCCTAGGAAAATTGGCTAGTCATCAATTTTCGTAGGAGCTTCTTCTATCTCGGCAATCAGATCAGAATCACAGCCTACGCAGTACCATCCTACTTCTGAGTCTTCTGTCAGTTTTATTTGAACTAGATCTGCACCGCATCTGTGACACTTAGGTGTGTTCATCAATTTCTCCACATATTTAGGACTGACGGGCGGGTTACAAGCTTGCCTAACCCCACAACATGATTCAGCATAACTGTACACAATACTCTGAACAATTTCTTACTCATAAGAATCGCATCAAACTTTTCATCTAAGCTTTGATAATGATAATCATAGTTTATCAATCTTCCAATTCTTGAAAGGCTTGATAAGTAAGAGCGAAAAGCAATATTTTTAACGGGAGCAGGGGTGTAATTCTCTGGATTGTGTCCAGGGCTGTCTTGGATTCCATACGCCTAAACCTTCACGCTTGGCAGCCGATTCAGCATTCAGGTAGGAGTTTCGAGAGCCTGCGCAGCTATTGAGATGTTTACAGTAAACGACGGCGTTGCCTTCTCGCACCATTTGTAAATTGATAGATTGCTTGTCTAGAAATATCTCAGCAACGATACGATCGCCACTACTGTCTCCTGTATCTCTAACCCTTACGGTTGTCCCCAGAGGCAGTAACTCTTCTATTCGCTCTTTGGCATTCTTAAAGAAAGGCTCTTGCCCTATTTCCGGTGTATCTATGCAGGCAAGTTGAATCCTGCACTGTTGTGGCTTATCTATCAATGGAAGTCTACATCCTGACAAGTTGATATCTAGAGTATCCCCGTCTACTATGCGTGTGACTTTAGCAGATTGCAAAGGTTGATAACCTTGTGAAGTTTGTGCCAAAAACTGACTTGAAATTCCACCTAGAATAAGTAAAAGCAGTAGACTAGTTATGGCTTTAGGAAATTTGAGTCTTAACTTTTTTCTAGACATAAGTCTTCTGTTATTCGCCTCGGACAAACTTTCTAACCTTTGTAAACCAACTATCTGAATTAGTTTCAGACTTCAGCATTGCCTCTAATCTAGCTTTCTCTTTTTCGATTTTCATCAAGTCAAATAAGTTAATCACAAACTTTTCACTAAGTTGTCGTAACTCACTTTTAGGTAAATCAACTAAATAAGTCAGTGGCATTCCACGATATTGGATTTTGTCAAAGCCCAACTCTCGTTTTAGTTCTTCTCGTCTTGACTGAGAAAAACTGGCACGAATCATTGCTGATTGATTTTGGTTATTTAGACTTTCAACTGATTTGATAGTCGCCTTAAAACAATCATTGGTAAACTCCATCACCGTCCAAAAATCTTCGGCTTGTTGCGAGTTCAAAAGATTTCTCACCGCACCTAACACAGCTTCTTCTTGGTCAGTTAAAGTACCTGCCTGCATTTTAGACACGAGATAATTTAAAAGAATGTGTTTATTCAGCAGTTCTTGCTCAGGCTCATTTATCATGATATTTTATCTACCTTAATAACCCACGATAATTGCCCAGAGACTGATACCCAGCACGACGGCAGCTAGATGTTGCAGCAGAAGCGATCGCATCGGTTGATGAGCAATTTTTTGGGTGAGTATTATCGTCAGAATCACTCCTGCAATCAGCGTTACTCCTTGCAAAAATGCGATTACAGCAGGGTGAGCAACAAATATCGGCAAGCCTTCACCACTAAAACCAAATGTTGCCATAGTTACAGGCAGCAGTCGCCCACCTTCTCCTAAACCAAACCGCAAATAGTGAGATAGGTTACCTGCCAGCACCAGTGGTAAGTATCCATAAGCCAACTGTACAAATGAGCGAGGCTTGGGATTTTGGATTTTGGATTTTAGAGTTTGGATTAGTCGGTGAAATAGTTGCATTCCACCATATGCGAGCAATGGGATAGCGGCGGGAATGGCTAAAGCGGCAAGAGACAATCCAAAGTGGAGCCAAAATCCATTCAAATCCAGTGACAATCCTAATTGGGCCTGCAACTCTGGTAGACGATGCAAAAATATCCCACCCAACAGCAACAACAGCAGTGCCACTTCATAGGTACGGGGTACATGGGTTGTCCACAGTTCAATGGCTGGAGGTCGCAAATTCACCTCAACTGAGCGATGGGGACAAGCTTTGAGACAAGTCATGCACAGGACGCAGTCTCGATTATCTTCTAACTGAGCTGGGTGAGAGTACAACGGACACCCTTGTGTTTCCAGTCCTTCCCCTTTTTGAGGACCACCTTTATAACATTGATAGGTCGTGCATTCTGCCGAACAAGTCCCTTGCTGCGCCCGTAACTCCGTCATCGACAATTTGGCAAATAAACCATTCATCCCCCCAATCGGACAGAGATATCGGCACCAGAAACGTCGTTCAAAGATTGCTGAGAAAATCATTGCCCCAGCAGTAATTAATAGGAGTAAACAAGCGGACAGGTAAGCCGTATTTTCTAAATTCCATAGCTCTTCCCACAAGAAAATTAGGACAAATAAGCCAAACAAAAACCAGCCACCCCACTTTTCAGCGGACTCTCTCGGCCAACGCTTCAGTTGCCGAGGCCAAAGCCAGAGGGAAAGCTTCTGGGTTACTTCTCCATAAATCATGAAGGGACAAACCGCACACCAGAGGCGTCCAACAAAGGGAAAGCCGATGAGAACTAGAGGCCACCACCACGCCCAAAACAGATTTAAAGTAAAATTTTCCTGACGATTTTGGGGACCAACAAATCCCACCACTACAACTAGGGCAAAAACCCATAACGTGAAGCCGTAGTTGATGCGATCGGGCCACCAGCTACTCCTTAGGAATCGCCTTAAGTCAGGGTAAGCATTGAGGAGATTAAATCGGAATTGTTTTTTCTTACTTTGGGACGGCCAGAAAATTTCTTCAGTAAGTTCATTAGCACCGCTTAACTGAACGATCGCTCTCTCGACAAGATTTTCCAACTCTCTGAGATTGCCAGGAAAATCATATGCTTGTAATCGGCGCAAGGCTTCTGGAGTTACATGAGGTTTGGAAATCCCTCTGGCTCGACATAAAAGGCTGATGTAGTAATTTATTTGGTCACTAATATCAGCTTTGCGCACCCGCAGTGGTGGGACTTTAATTAAATGACCTACTCGGCGTTCAATCTCTGGCAGGGTTTTTTCCGAAACCATGAGGATATGTGCCTGACAAGCACGGGGTTTGGCAGGCGGTTCATCCGAACGGCTGATCGGTGTATACATGCCAGTTTCTAGCAAATTAGCTAGAGTCGGCATCAATTCTGAGGGAAGTTCCTGAATGTTGTTGAGAATCAACGTGCCTTGTCCAAGGGCTTCAATCAGTCCTGGTTTACCACCCGCACGACCAAACAGTTCTGCACCACTAGCCTGTACTGTGCTGCAATCGACCTTAATCACCGATTCCCGTCGATAGGCGGAACCAAAATGAATCAGAGTAGCTATATTATCTTTTTCCAGTCCAGGTTCACCGAAAATCAGGGCTGATTTGCGGTCTTCTGCTGCTTTTTTAATTTGCTGTCGCAGCCGCACGGCATAGCGACTTTTCCCAATAATCCCGCGTTTTGCCTTGTTTACAAGATAAGGTCGCAAGGTAGCTTGACGCTCTTGCTCATAGCTGAGTTGAGAGGACAGCTTGGCTAGTTCAGCCGCGAGTTGCGGTGAGAAAGCCTGAGAAATTTCAGGGTATTGAGTCAGTAATTTCCGAAACTGCTCAGCAGGTACTACCCATAAGTGACACTCGCTGAGAGTTTTGGCAGTTCTTTGAGCAGGCTGGTCAAATAGCAACTCTTGTAAATGAATAATCGCTCCAGGGAGCCAACTCACAGCCCAGGCAGAACCCGCTTGGTTTGTGCCGTGCGCAGCACGATCGCTCTGTAGCTGTCCCTGTTGGAGAATATAGAGATTTTCAACCGGAGTATCTTCTAGAACTAGGCGCGTATTTGCAGGCACTACGTCTTCTTTCATGACTTGCGCGATCGCATTCAACACGTCTACAGAAAGAATGCTGAAGGCTGTTCGTTCTTGTAACCAAGTCACCAACCCTGGGAAGGTCATACCTTAGCCCTCGAATAAAACTTGGTTTACATTTTAGCTAGAAATAATAACTATTATTAATAATAAGACTGAGAAATATATAAAAATAGCAAATGGTAGAGTTTTCGGCGCTTTGGGTTCCCTTGGTGCTTTTAGGTCTGATTGTCATGGCGGCTATCTTCTTTAGCCGCAGCAGCTGAACAATCTTTAGGGTTGAACATGGGAAGTTCTAACCTGAAACCTAAACAAACCTTCCGCCTCTTCATAACTATTTCAATTTATAAACGTGGCAAATGGAGAAACTAATGGCTAAATGTCAATGCTAATCGCCTCTTTTTCATTAGCAATTAGCCATTGGCAAAAACCAGGATTTTATTGGTGACAAATACTTACCCCCAAGGGTATCAGGCTACGTCTAATAGGAACAATGACAACAAAATTAAGTACAAAAGTAGGGCAAATATGACTATTACGAAGGGAGGCTCGAATACTATAGGTATGCCAATTTCTGTTAAATATTTTTGCAGGAAACCCTCGTAACAAAGCGAATCACCACAACTACTATAGTTAAATAGAACAACAAAAGCTTGAAAGGAAATAATTCTCAGGAAAAAACGTCCATTGATTTTGACTTTTGTGCGCCTCCGACGGGTGCGGAAAGCAGCATTCAGAAATAATAATATTGAGCTAATAATGTAGTATAAACTGACTAAAGTTAGGTAGAAGAAGATAGCCAGCCAACCACCAGATGTCGATACAAAAAGTGGAAGACTAACCATGGCATAAATTATATAAAAACAAAAAAAGACCCAAATGTTAGTTTTAATCATTGGGTTTTATCCATTAAAAGTGTAAGAACTGTTGTCAGCATCCCAGTCATTTGGGAAGCCGTAAAAATTGGTAGAGCTTAAATCCCGTCCCAAAATGAGTGTTACAGGATCCGCGACACTCACCCAGTCTCAAGGACAGTTGGGTATCGTTAATACAACTAACTTTTGAAGACTAGGATACCTATTCCTTTGAGATGTATCTGCTAATAATTACAGGCAAGCTCACTGTTATCCGGAGTCATCGGTGAGATTTATCGCAATTCTCGATTGGAGGCGGTACATCCGTAGGGGCGAACGGTCGTTCGCCCCTACCAAGAGGTGTATTGGATACAACTAAGAACCGCTATAATGCTTCTTTCTTTAAATCAAGGTAGAGAGGATAGGGACGATGGGGAAGACATAGAAGTTCTCTCCCCCTGCTCCCTCATCTCCTCACACACCGACTAAGTCACGAACTTCAGCACCAGCGAGTTGTTGAGCGATCGCCATTCTTGCTTCCAACTTCGCAACGCTAAACTGGTTACGCAGATATTCCAGATGCGCGATCGCACTGCCTTTCTCAGACATCAATCGCAACAAGGTATTCTGCGCGGTTTGGTATTCTTGGTTAACGCAGAGCAATTCAAAACGACGCCCTCGGCGTTGGTCTTCATTCTTCAAACCTTGCTCAAACGCCGCTACCCGGTCAGCATTACCTTCCAAACGAGCGATGTGCTGGCTAACGGCGGCAATTTGGGCATCTAATTCATTAACAACTTGTGCCGCTTGTGCGATCGCGGCAGGGTACTGACTCATTTTCATGGTTATTGTTCAGCAGAAGAATACTTGTAAGGAAACGCTTGTCATCCAGTTGTCCGTAGTGGAGGATGTTGACTACGCAACCAATTCTGATGGTGGCGGATTGACAGCAACCGCTACTACCTCGACGGGAACCTTCTGAGGTTGAGAAATTGACGCTTTCTCTAAAACTTTGACTTCAATATTGATCGCTACTAGATATGAACCCGCCTCCTCTCCCACAGCTTGGGCAATCAAACTAGCAAAATCTGGGCGTTCCGCCGTAAGGGGGTCACGTAAGATGCACTGCTCCCATTCGTACTGAGCATTAGGATTGATGCTGAGGATGTAGTGCTTCGTCATGGAGGAAAAACCTTGAATTTCCAGGGGTTCAGACGTTAACCGACGGTCAAATCCTACCTCTCTATTATAGTACTTTTGTACTATTTTGGGGTAGGCTTTGACCATCCTGCAACGATTTCATCGGTAAGGACTGATTAATCGCAATCTCTGGCTGGGGCAAGGCGGGCAGAGCGATCGGTATACCAGCTTGGTCGAAAGCCATTTTCAACCGTCGGCGGAACTCCCGTGCGACTTCCCATTGCTTCAAAGGCTTGGTCTTAATCCACACTCGGACAATCATGCTCTGATCCCCAAAATTATCAACTCCTAGGACTTGAGGCGTATCTAGGATTTTCTTGCGCCATTGGGGGTCATTGCACATCTCCTGAGCGACGGTATTAATGAGATTGAGAGCCTCGTCAAAATCGGCATGATAGTGGACAGGGATAGTTAAGTCTGCGCGTGACCAGTTGCTGGAAAGATTAGCAACAATTTTGATTTCACTATTGGGAATCGTGATCAATCGTCCCTGAGCATCGCGTAGCTGAGTAATACGCAGATTCAAGTTTTCCACCAGACCTTCATTGGTGCCACCCACATTAATGAAATCACCGATCGCGTATTGGTCTTCCAAAATGATTAAAAAGCCGTTAATGGCATCTTTGATCAGGCTTTGGGAGGCTAGGGAAATTGCGACACCCACTAAACCAGCACCAGCCAGCAAGGGGACAATATTGATTCCTATCGTGCTTAAGCCCACCAAGATGCCAATCACTACGCAGCTGATAGTGGAAATGCTTTTGGTAACGCCGGAAATTGTGGAAACGCGGAGTTTGAGCCGTTGAGAGTCTTCGTCGGTCGTCAGTAAAGTACTCTCAGCCAGAGCAGAGGTAAATCGATCAATCAGGGAATAGCTCAGACGAATTACGACATAGGTTCCTAGCGCCACAATTCCTAGTCTTAGAGGGAATTGAAGACCGATCAGAATCCAGACCTGTAAAATTCGAGTGTAAGGAAACAGACCCAGGATGACGAGTCCTCCTCCTAACCAAATCGCTCCTTGAGCCAGTTGCAAAAGTCGATACTGGGCTTCTTGCAAGTTCCACTGCTGTCGTTGGGTTAGCTGAGTGCTAATGGTTTGGGTTTCCACTATCTCCGAAGATGCCAACTGTCGCCTTAACTGTCGTAAGTGGTTCTGCCGCCGCCTGATTCCCCAGCTGAGCAAGAATAGACCGATACCGATACCTGCTGCGATCGCGCCATTTGTTGATAAAGAGCGAGGTTGCCGCTCAAGTCTGGCCCGAATCAGGTCTTTTTCTAATGATTTTTGCAGTTGCTCTGCCAATACAGACGGCTCTTCTACCCCTGCCTGTTTGGCATCCAGCTGAGTCAAGGCTACTAAGTTGGTTCTTGTGACCTTGCCCTTAGCATCAGTGACATTAACCACGATTATCGGTAAATCTTTTTCCTTTTGGATCTCCACTTGGAGCTTTGATGATTTGTCATTTAAATATTTGCTACTAATGTCTGTCAATTTCTGCTCAATTGGCTCCAGACGCCCTGGCAACTCAGACTTCAAGGCAGCTATCTTAAACACACAGCGACCATCCAACCGGACACATTCAGCAACCACCTTGTTGTTTGAGTCGTTATTTAAGAAGCTCGAAGGTTGCAGCTTGAAATCCCCCAGGAGAGGGAATTGAGCTTGTACAGGAGATACAACCCAGCCCATCAGAACGATTGAGCCAGTAATGGTCAGAAATGAAAAATGCATTTTAAATACCTTATTGATCGTAAGTAAATTATTTCTCAAAAAACATGTATGTATTTCTAGCCAAAGTTTGGCATTGCTCAATAGCTCAAGAAAAATTCAGTGCTGTTGACATTAATTGATTTATGCAAAGCGCTCGTGTCTAAACCAGCAATCGAACATGAAAGTCGCCAACTCCGGCAGGCTGGTTGGCTGACAAAACTAGTGCCGCTCCCTCGGAAGTCAAAAGTCAAGGCTTTACCATGCTACGCAAACGCTAACACGCCTCAAAAGTCAAGGTGTTACTAGAAACTTAGGTGCGATCGCATCTTGTTACCTCTGTGGGATGGAGTAATCTAGGAAAGACCAATGCAATTTTTTTGAAACGCCTAGAGACATGACTGCAACTTCTACTCAGCTCAAGCACGAGGTCAAAGACCTTTCCCTCGCACCCCAAGGCAAACAACGGATTGAATGGGCTGGGCGAGAAATGCCGGTATTGCGGCAAATTCAGGAACGGTTTGCCAAAGAAAAACCGTTTGCAGGCATTCGCTTGGTGGCTTGCTGCCACGTTACCACTGAAACGGCTCATTTAGCGATCGCTCTCAAAAACGGTGGGGCTGATGCCGTCCTGATTGCCAGCAATCCTCTCTCCACCCAAGATGATGTCGCTGCCTGTCTGGTTGCTGATTACGGCATTCCCGTCTTTGCCTTAAAAGGCGAAGATGCCGAAACTTATACGCGCCACGTTGAAATTGCCCTCGACCATCGCCCCAATATCATCATTGATGACGGCAGCGATGTTGTGGCAAGCCTGGTTCAACACCGCCAACACCAACTGAGTGACCTTATTGGTACCACAGAAGAAACAACCACTGGAATTGTCCGCCTCCGTGCGATGTTCAAAGATGGAGTCTTGAGCTTCCCAGCGATGAATGTCAACGATGCCGACACCAAGCACTTCTTTGACAACCGCTACGGTACAGGTCAATCTACCCTAGATGGCATCATCCGCGCCACCAACGTGCTACTTGCGGGTAAAACTATCGTTGTAGCGGGTTACGGCTGGTGTGGTAAAGGCGTTGCCTTACGGGCGCGTGGACTGGGTGCTAATGTGATTGTCACCGAAATTGACCCGACAAAAGCGATCGAAGCTGTAATGGATGGCTTCCGAGTCCTGCCAATGGCAGAAGCAGCTTCCCAAGGTGACTTGTTTATTACCGTTACTGGCAACAAGCACGTCATTCGCGGCGAACATTTCGATGTTATGAAAGACGGCGCGATGGTTTGTAACTCGGGTCACTTTGACATCGAAATTGATCTCAAATCGCTAGGTGCTAAAGCGACAGAAGTCAAAGAGGTGCGGAACTTCACCCAGCAGTACAAACTCTCTAACGGCAAATCCATTATTGTACTGGGCGAAGGTCGTTTGGTTAACCTAGCAGCAGCTGAAGGACATCCAAGCGCCGTGATGGATATGAGCTTTGCTAACCAGGCTTTGGCTTGTGAATACCTGGTGAAGAATAAGGGCAACTTGGAACCCGGACTGCACTCGATACCTGTTGAAGTCGATAAAGAAATTGCGCGGCTGAAGTTGCAGGCAATGGGCATTCAAATTGATAGCCTGACGCCCGATCAAAACGAGTACATCAACTCTTGGACTACAGGCACCTAAGTAGTGGGGTGGGCAATGCTAGCCCTGTCAAGGTGTTAGGTCGTAGGTAGTAGGTTTGAGGGAAAAGCTAGACCAAGAGGCGTGAACAATTAGGGTTTTGGGTTCCTTGCAAAGCTTTCTAGATCCCTACCACCTAACACCTAATACCTACCGCCTTGACAGAGGTAGGTGGGCAATGTCCCCCTACTTTTTTCCTGGGATCAACATCATAGTTGCAATCATAAAATAAGTGAGCGCCGTATAAAAAATTACCGAATTAAGCCGGATATTTGCAAACTTATGATGAAGAATAAGATACTCAATTTCTATGACTGCTAAAACTTGATAAAGTTTATTAAACACCTATATCTGATTGCTATCTTAGTGGATGGCATCAGGCAGCTTGAGCTAAATAAAAATTGGCGGAAGCATTGGAGTTTTTAACTTAGAATAACCCATCATCTAATACCGAGCACTTACTTATGCAGGAATGGATAACGAACACCATGACATCTCTCGGTTATTGGGGGATTGGTCTACTGATGTTCGCAGAAAATCTCTTCCCTCCTATCCCATCCGAATTAATCATGCCGTTGGCAGGATTTACGGTGGCACAGGGCAAGATGAACTTCACACTTGCGGTTATCGCGGGAGTTATTGGCACTATTCTGGGCGCGTTGCCTTGGTACTATGCTGGGAAACTCGTGGGTGAGAAGCGATTGAAGAGTCTGGCTGACAAGTACGGCAAGTGGATTACTGTATCAAGCAAGGATATTGATAAGGCAACACGATGGTTTAGTCGGTATGGTAACAAAGCCGTGTTACTGGGTCGTCTTGTACCGGGAATTCGTACCTTAATCTCACTCCCAGCAGGACTCAGCAATATGCCTTTGGCACCTTTTCTAATCTACTCAACACTCGGCACTACCGCATGGGTGATGCTACTCACTTTCTTGGGGTACATGTTGGGGGATCACTATGAGCTTGTGGAGGAGTACCTAGGTCCCGTTTCTAAAATCGTACTGGTTTTTCTGATTGTTGCCTTTATTGCTTGGGTCGTAATCAAACAGCAAAAAGCAAAACGCAGAAAACGCAGCTAAAGGAAAGAGTTTGGTTATTCACTTAGAACTAAGGAGGTAAGACATTGCATTTCGACTTACCAAAACTGATTGAATCTTTGGGCTATTTTGGAGTCTGGGGAATTGTGTTTGCTGAATCCGGTTTACTGGTGGGTTTCTTTCTTCCAGGAGATAGCCTATTGTTCACAGCTGGATTTATCGCTTCTCAAGGGCATCTACATATTGGAGTTCTAATTTTTGGGGCGTTTGTTTGTGCTGTTTTGGGGGATAACGTAGGTTACGCCACTGGCTATAGATTTGGACGAAAGTTATTTCAAAAGGAGGATAATTGGTTCTTTCATAAAAAGAACTTGGTTAAGACTCAATCTTTCTATGCTAAACACGGTAAAAAAACACTGGTGCTAGCTCGTTTTATGCCAATTGTACGCACGTTTGCGCCCATTGTCGCGGGAATTGGCACCATGCGTTATCGCACATTTATGTCCTACAACTTAATCGGTGGACTTTTGTGGACGGTGGGCATTACCCTACTAGGATATTTTTTGGGAAAAATCATTCCACCAGAACAAATAGATAAATATTTATTGCCAATTATTGCGCTAATTATTATTGTTTCTATCGTCCCATCAGTTATTCATTTGATTCAAGAGAATCGCTCAAGCCAACATGAAAAGGATGAAGAATAAACAATGAAGTGTAAAATTTGTTTCATACTTCATCCTTTTCACTTCAAACTTTTCAAGGAGTATCAGCAACGCTAAGCACTCACGCCAATTACAACCGGAAGTTCATTACTACTGAGCCTTTAAGTAAGAGTGGTGAAGTCGGTGAGCAACAGGTTTGGGACGCTGTTCGGGGGGCTTTCGCAGATAGAGACTGTATCGGCTACTGGCGCTACCCCATTTTTTCTAAGGTGGGAAAGTCACGCAAAGAGCCTGACATTCTCATTGCTGATTCGTGCTTAGGTTTAATTGTTATTGAAATTAAATCAGTCACGATTGACCAGATTGTGGCAATTACTGGTCATCGTTGGGAGTTCCAAAACTACTACACGACGAGTAGCAACCCCTATGAGCAAGCGGAAAATCAGCTGTTTGCCTTACTAGGGTATTGCGATCGCGAACCCTCCCTCCGCCGCAAAGTCAGGGGTCGAGCTTTAGTTTGCCTACCTCTAATTACTGAAGACCAATGGTACCACAGTGGTTTTTACCAACTCCCCAGTTGCCCCCCTATTATCTTTCAGAACTCTCTGTTTCAGGAGTCCAGAGTCGCAGGGGCGGGTTTAACGCAGATATCGGCTTTCCCACAAATCAATTCGATAAACCCGCCCGTACAGGAGTTAGGAGTTCTTCATTCAAAACTCAGAACTCTGCTTGAGCTAATTGAGCAAATTACACCCATCATTAAAGGTTGTAACCTGACGATTGAACAGTGGACGTTGCTAAAGGCTGTTATTAGCGGCACCCCTGTTTTCCGCACCAAGCGTTCTGTAGGGGTGCAAGGTCTTACGTCCCTACAAAATCAACAACATACCACCAAGCAAACCCGTGCCAGTGTTATTGCCGAAGTACGGCAACGGCTATCGGAATTTGATTTACAACAAGAACACATCGGCAAAGAAATTCCCCCAGGTCCGCAACGGATTCGAGGCATTGCTGGCTCAGGTAAAACCGTGCTGCTGTGCCAGAAAGCGGCTCACATGCACCTAAAGCATCCAGAGTGGGATATTGCTTTCGTCTTTTTCAGCCGTAGTCTGTACCACCAGATCATTGCTCAGTTGGATAAATGGCTGCGTCGCTTCAGTAGTGGTGAGGTGGGGTATGACTCAAACAATCGAAAACTTCAAGCACTTCACGCTTGGGGAGCCAAAAATCAACCCGGACTCTACAGCACGATTTGCCGAGCGACTGGAGTTAAGCGCCTCACGGTCAATGACATAGAACACAAGCAGCCTAACAAAGCTCTAGGTGAGGTATGCGCACAATTACTGCACAATACGGTCGTCCCTACGTTATATGATGCCATCTTAATTGATGAAGGGCAAGACCTAATTGTTGATGACGAGCTGAAATTTGAAGGCAAGCAACCGTTCTATTGGATGGCGTATCAAGCCTTACGACCCGTTGACCCTGCTCAGCCAGAACAACGGCGCTTAATCTGGGGTTACGATGAAGCCCAAAGTCTGGAAAGCCTCAATATCCCGAATGCTAGTGAGTTGTTTGGAGAAGAATTAGGGCATCTGGTCACAGGGCAGTACAGCGGTGGTATCAGAAAGAGTGAAATCATGCACCGTTGCTATCGTACTCCCGGTTCAATTCTCACCGCTGCACATGGTATCGGGATGGGGTTACTGCGTCAAAGTGGGATGCTTACTGGCATTACCCGTGCGGAAGATTGGCGAGCGATCGGTTATGAGGTAACGGGTCGTTTTACACCCGGTCAGCAGATTACCCTCAGACGCCCACCGGAAAATTCTCCCAATCTTGTCCCTGAACTTTGGGACGGGGCAGTACTGGAGTTTGTGGCTTATCGCTCTCGCCAGGAAGAATTGACCGCGTTAGCCCAAAACATTATCTATAATCTCCGCCATGATGACCTCAAGCCCAGCCGTGAGATTTTGGTCATTGTTTTAGGTTCTGGTTTCGAGGCGATGGAACTAGAAATAGCTGTTGCGGAATTCTTGATATCGCAGGGTATTGACATATATATTCCCAGTACGCCTGACTGCAATATCCTCAAAGCTGACAAGCAAAACCGTGACCCTAACAAATTTTGGTGTGAGGGTGGCGTTAGTGTGTCTCGCATCCACCGCGCTAAGGGAAACGAGGCAGATATGGTTTATGTCGTGGGGTTGGATAATGTTGCCAAGGATGAGAGCAATCTCCAACTGCGGAATCAGCTGTTTGTCGCGTTAACTAGAGCGCGGGGTTGGGTGAAGGTGAGTGGTGTGGGTTCCTATCCCCTGTATGAAGAGATGTGGCGGGTGATGCGGAGTGGAGACACCTTCACGTTTACCTTCAGGCGTCCGCCGCAGCGAGAGATTAGCGTTACGGATGCAGGGGAACTGCTGAAACGATATGACACGGGCGGAAGAAATTTTCAGAATGCAGATTTGACAGGGGCGCATTTAGCGGGGGCTGACTTGAGGAATGCTAACCTTATCGGTGCGATTCTCAGGGGTGCTGATTTGAGAAATGCTCAGCTAGATGGTGCAAAACTGGTGATTGCTGATTTGACTAACGCTGATTTGACGAATGCCAATTTGCGGAAAGCCAAACTGGTAGGGGCAATTTTGAGAGATGCACAGCTAAGTGGTGCTGATTTGAGGTGGGCAAAGCTGAGTAATGCAGATTTACGGAATGCTCAATTAGTTGGGGCTAAATTGGTGGGGGCGAAGTTGAGTGGTGCTGATTTGAGTGGTGCTGATTTGACCGGGGCAAATCTTGAGGCAGCTGATTTAAGCGATGTTAATTTTGTGGGGGCAAAAATGCCGGATGGGAGTGTTTTTGAGTAAACGCGATCGCGCTGTCAACTCGCGACTACCACAGGGAACAGCAACATCAGAAAAACTATTGCAAACAATGCCCATTAGAGGAGCTATGCATGAATCGTACCAAAATTCAGGCTACTGAATATCCCCTTCAGAGAGTATTTAGTAAAGACTTCGCCTTTACCATTCCCCTCTACCAACGCCCTTACGCTTGGACTGATGAACAAGCTGGAGAACTGCTTAAAGACTTGATCACAGCATTAGGAGATGGTAATGAGCCGATTGATGAGATAAATCCCTACTTTCTGGGCAGCATTGTACTGATAAAGGAAGAAGATCAACCAGATGCCGAAGTCGTAGATGGTCAACAACGTTTGTCCACACTTACTATCTTGCTTGCAGTTTTGCGGACACTAGTAAAACCCCAGTATGTCAATACCTTCACTAAGTTACTTTACGAAGAGGGGGATATATTCCTTAACGAACCTAATTGTTACCGTTTAACTTTGGCAAAGCGAGATGCGGAGTTTTTTCAGGAATACATTCAGAATGAAGGGGGTATAGCCAAGCTTAATGATTTAAATTCTGCTAAACTTTCGGATAGCCGGAAAAATATTAAAGAGAACGCACTGTTATTTGTCAAGGAATTGCAAAAACTTTCCGAAACCAAGCGGGATCGTCTAGCGCAGTTCATTATTAAACAATGTTTCTTGGTAACGGTTTCAACTCGTGACTTAGACTCTGCATATCGTATTTTTTCCGTGCTGAATGAACGGGGATTAGACCTTTCCCTGACCGATATTCTCAAAGCAGAGATTATCGGACCAATTCCTGAAGCTCAAAAGCAAGCTTACACCACCAAGTGGGAAGATATCCAGGATAATCTGGGGCGCGAAACGTTTCAAGATCTATTCGCTCATATCCGTATGATTTACCGCAAGGCAAAGCTCGGTAGCAGTGTACTTAAGGAATTCCGTGAACATGTTCGCCCCACTGATAGTCCTCAGGAGTTCATTGATAGAACGCTTTGCCCTTTAGCTGATGCCTTATACATAATCAAAACAGCGACCTTTCAAAGTGATAAACATGCAGAGGAAGTAAATAAACTCTTTAAGCAGTTAAGTCGAATCGATAATTCTGACTGGATACCACCAGCTATCCTCTACCTCTCCCGGAATCAAAACCACCCTGATCGATTGGTGCAATTCTTTACAGATTTAGATCGCCTTGCTGCGGGGTTAATGATTCGACGGGCAGATATTAATGAACGCATTGAACGTTATGGTCGCTTAATAGCTGCCATTGAGAGTGGGGAAGACTTATACACACCCGACTCACCGCTTCAGATTACCTCTGAAGAAAAAAATAAGATTCTCAAGATGTTGGAAGGTGACCTTTACCTGACTCAGAAAATTCGTCTTTATGTGTTGCTACGTTTAGATGCTGCTCTTTCAGAAGGTGAGGCTTCGTATAACTTCCCGATTATTACTGTTGAACATGTCCTACCGCAAAATCCAGCCTCTAACAGTATCTGGATGAAGTGGTTTCCAAGCCCGGAAGAACGAGAAACATATGTACATCGTATCGGAAATCTGGTTTTGCTTTCTTCTGCGAAAAACAGTCAAGCACAAAACTATGACTTTGATCTGAAAAAGCAGAAGTATTTTAGGACGAAAACTGGCGTTTCACCCTTTGCTTTAACAACTCAAGTGTTGAACGAACAGGAATGGACTCCTGAAGTAATTGAGCGACGGCAGAAAGAGCTGATCGGTGTTCTCAAGAGAGTTTGGCGCTTATAGAGTAACAGTGGATTTGTATAGCGTTAGGTTGTAGTTACGCGATCGCTTCCTCCCCAACCCTCATCAGTTCAGGAAAGTATGGGGAAGATGGGAGAGTGATCGCATTCTATTAGGCTAAGCAACACAAGAGCCGTTATCGCTCCCTAACTAGCCCTCATCTTAATTTGAGCCCATCCAAGCCGCAGTTCCAAACACACCTGCCAAAAGAGCGGGAACACTAAAATCTGCATCCAGCTTTAAGAAGTGCAACCCATCACCGGATGGAGTAACTTCAACCTCAGCTAAATCCTTTGGAGAAGCACCTGCAAGACCTTGCGCTAATGCTGGTGGAAAACTGTAAGCCGCTCCACTCTTCAAATTGATTACAATGCGCTAGCGAAGCATGCCGTTAGGCTTATCGCTACTTTGGTCATAGTATGCCGACTCAGCTCTGGGTTCGACAGCATTCGCAATTGTTGCTGCTTCTCTTGCCTTTGCGTTAGCGGAGCGGCTCTGTAGGAGCATCGCTGCTTTTAGAGATTCCTCATCCAAGCTTGCATTAGCCATGAATTTCCTAACTACAGTTGGAATAAGTGTATTTTGACAGGTCGGTGTGCGATTCGCTGATGCGATAGCTTCGCTTCACGCATCCTCACCAACTCTCATCAGTTCAGGAAGCTATGGGGAAGATGGAAGAGCGATCGCGCTGCAATAGTATAGAAGACATCCCAAGTAGCGTTCCGAAATATAAATGCCTTCATCAACACCAATTCCTTACTCCTATTGGGTCGAACCAACACGATTTTTGGCTGGTATATACCCTGGTGCAGACGAGGAAGCTAAGACTCGGAAAAAATTGCGCCAAATACTAGAGGCTGGCATTACTTATTTTTTAGATTTGACGGCAGCCGATCAACTGAAACCCTACGCTTCACTATTAGAGGAAGAAGCGACTCTCCTGGGAACGTCAGCAACACACCAACGTCTCCCTATCCAGGATTTCGGCGTGCCAACGCTTGCTGAAATGGTAAATATTCTAGATACAATCGATGCAGCACTACGCGCAGACTATAGGGTATACCTTCATTGTTGGTTTGGGATAGGACGCACTGGAACGGTAGTGGGATGTTATCTTGTTCGACACGGAATGAGTGGTGAAGCAGCTTTAGATAAAATTGCCCAACTCCGAGAGGTGATTCCTGGCAGTGGGTTGAGAAGTTCGCCAGAAACCGAGGAGCAACGGCAGATGATACTCAATTGGTCTGTAGGGAAATAAACTACAAACCCTACTAGCTCTAAAAAACTCACCGTTCCAGCAAGGCATTTTCTTGGAAGAGTTCGTTGCAGCTATCCCGTAGAGAGCAATGAACTGTCTAAAATAGCGGAATGCGAAACAGACTTCCCTACCTTGATTTCATCGAACAAGAACTTCAAATACCCCCAACCGAGTCTACAGCACCTTTGGCGATCGATCTGTTTGCCGGTTGCGGCGGGCTAGCACTGGGTTTTGAAGCAGCAGGCTTTAGAACCGTTGGTTATGAAAAGTTGGAAGATGCCTGCGCCACCTATCGGCACAATCTACTTGGTTCATGCCATCAGCAGACTCTAGCACGCAAGCCAGATTTAGTAGATGGAGCCGATGTGATCATTGGAGGTCCACCGTGTCAACCGTTTAGCGTTGGTGGACACCAACTCGGACTTAGAGACAGATTCTCCTACCTTCACACGATAGAGATTGTTTTTACCTGATAATTTCGTTATACCAAGAGGACGTGGGTCTAATTCTAATTCTTCGAGTTGTTGGAAAACTTGTTCTTGAACTACCCTTGTTAGCTTTTTGATCTGACGTGCAGCCGCAGGTCTAATTTCAACCGTATATGTCATCGTACAGACTTATAGACCCAGCTCGGCTTTTAAATCTGCTAACTTAATATTTTCACCTTCCTCGGTCATTGCCGCCTCTGCTGCATCTACATCCAAGCGGTCTTCCATTTCTTCTATCAAGGCTAAATCCTCGATCGGCACTAGAACTGCGATGTCCTTTCCTTGGTGATGCACGACAACCCGCTTTAGCTCAGCAGCTACTACCCTGAGAGTGTCTTCTAGATTTTCTCCCAGTTCGGCGAGGGTTAAGCGAGTAATGCTCGGATCGTCTAACCTTGGGGCAGTCTCGTGCATAAGGAAACAGTTGCTTTCCTAAGGGTCTATGCGTATTTTAGCCTTAGCATTCTACAATACCCACCGTTCGCAAATAGACGA
>DATNPH010000065.1:0-14534 GCA_036703315.1 Coleofasciculaceae cyanobacterium | reverse complement strand
CCAACCCCGACCTGTTTCGGCAATATAGGCAGCCGCAGCAATTTCACTCTCGCGTCGGCTGCCAACTGCCATCAAACCCGTGGGGTCAAGGGTATCACCATTGATGCCAAATGCCATTAGTAGCGGCTCTCCGATACCGGGAATTTGGGCATCGATGATGCGCGATCGCTTTTGCCCTAATTCTCTTAAAAAGACCTGCGAATCCTCTAACGTCCCATCTTTATCAAAAATGACCGCTTGGATATTAGAAAACGTGACATCCCGACAACGAATTGTTACCAAGAACGATTACCCAACTCAATAAATTTAGCAATAAAAAAGAGGGATACTCCCTCTTTTACAATATTTTGATGATTCAATCCACGAAGAATTAACAGAGTAATTATTCTTCGACAGCCGCGACAATCTCTTCTTCCAACACTTCGGGGTCGAGTTCGGGTTCGGGTTCGGGTTCGATTTCAAGTTCGAGAGTTGCTGGTTGCTGCTGTTGACCGCGCATTTTTTCCCGATACTTTTCTGCCATTTCTTCCGCCTTGTCATACACCAAATCGCGGTTATTGATCATATCCCCCGGTTCTGGTTCTAACTGCTTAGTCGAAAGTGAAATTCGACCTCTTTCAGCATCCAAGTCAATGATCATTACTTTCACTTCATCATTGACATTAAAGACACTATGAGGCGTATCGATATGGTCGTGAGAAATTTCAGAAATGTGCAGCAATCCACTGACCCCACCAATGTCAATGAAAGCACCGTATGGCTTGATACCGCGTACTGAACCAATGACCACCTCACCAACCTCTAGGCGGTTCATCTTACGCTCAACCAGTGCGCGGCGGTGCGAAAGAACCAGACGGTTGCGCTCTTCGTCTACCTCTAGGAATTTCAGTGGTAGTTCTTCTCCAACCAAATCTTCCTTAGGTTTACGAGTGCTGATATGAGAACCGGGGATAAAGCCACGCAAACCCTCAATTCGCACCAAGGCTCCACCACGGTTGGTTGCAAAGACGAGAGATCGCACTGTTGCGTCTTCCGCTTGCAACTGTCGCACTCGCTCCCAAGCCCGCATATATTCAATGCGACGGATTGAGAGGGTCAGCTGTCCATCTTCATTCTCGTCAGTTAAAATGAAGAATTCTCGCGTCTCGTTTGACTGTAATACTTCCTCAGGGTTGTCAACTCGGTTAATTGACATTTCCTGAATTGGTATATATGCAGCGGTTTTAGCACCAATGTCAATCAGAGCGCCCCGCGGCTCCAGACTGAATACGGTACCTGCGACAATATCACCTGGGCTAAAGTGATAATCATACTTATCAAGAAGGGCGGCGAAATCGTCGTGAGTGAAGCCAATATCTGTGGCGGTTGTTTTCTGACTGAGCATGTGCGTTGCGTTTCCTTGTTTTATCTCCGTAATGACTATGCCTCCTGTCGATGTACTCGCACGTAAGCATTGTGCTGCCTACACCTACATTGCTTTGTCTAAACCCTATTTTAGAAGATTTAATAAAGCCCAGACAGGCAATTATAACTTAAGCTGGATGCTTAAGTGTTAACTGGATGAAGATTAGGCAGCCCTTAATGAGATGATGATTTCCGCTACTTAGCTGTTACTACTACTAGTTTTTACCCACTAGGGGAATAAGCAGATTGTATAAAGCTATGTTCACGAAGCTGACATCACTGATGCTGGTGTTTCTTGTTTTTCTTCATCAGAGGCGGAAGTTGGTGAAGCTTCTAATGTTTCAATGATCTCAGAATCGCTTTTGAGATGATCTAATGTTTCAACAAAATCTCTAATGCCTTGAAATTTACGGTAGACAGAAGCAAAACGGACATAGGCAACTTCACTCTCACCTCGCAAGTATTGGAGTACTAACTCACCAATTTCATTACTAGTAACTTCTCTGCCAAACCGCTGCTGTAGTTCAGCTTCAATCTCATCGACCAATACTTCTAAGCGTCTTTGGGGGATGCCAGTTTTTTCGCAGGCGCGAACAATTCCCCGTAATAACTTGGAGCGGTCAAACGATTCCCGCTTCCCATCCCTTTTTATAACTGTTACTGGCACAAATTCAATGCGTTCGTAAGTCGTGAAGCGATGTTTACAGCGCAAACACTCCCGCCGTCGCCGGACACTTTGTCCCGCTTCTGTTGAACGGGACTCAAGGACACGACTATCGGTGTGCTGACAATAGGGGCATCGCATAGGGAAAAGTCCTTTCCTGCTGATGGACTCAAAGACAGCTTGCTCGAAGAGAAAGCTTGACCGAGATGGAGTGGATCAATGCGAAAACCTGAGCCGATGTTTATCTATCCTTTTTCCTATCCTACAGGACTAGATAGAAACAGAATTCGAAGGCTCAGGGAATTAACAACAGTTATAAATTTATGGTGCTCACAAGGATTACGCTTCGCGATTGGGCGAAGCGGATCAGTGTGAACTACTTTTCAATCCGAGGTGGCTCCCGGAAGGCGATCGCAAAAAACAGTACACCGATTGCTAGTGCCAAAATTAAGATATAAGCAACGCTTTCCATGTCAATAATTCCTGATTATCTGCCTTACTACCAGTCTACCTTGCAATGCAAAAGTAAAAAGTAAAAAGGCAAAAGAAAAAGAATTTTGCCCTTTGCCTTTTGCCTTTTATGGAGTTGCCTTTCTAGACAGTCTCTTTCTTCCGGGTGGACTTGTCTCCCACCTTCTGGAACAGACCCCATTCGACTTGCTCTTCCAAATCTGCCTCGACCCCAGCAAACACATCCCGGAACAAAGTCCGAGAGCCATGCCAGATGTGCCCAAAGAAGAACAGCAGCGCAAACACTGCATGTCCGAAGGTAAACCAACCCCGTGGACTTGTACGGAATACACCGTCAGAGTTCAGAGTTTCGCGGTCAAACTCGAAAGGTTCACCCAGCTGCGCCTTACGAGCATACTTTTTCACATCGACTGGGTCTTTAAACGTTTTACCATCCAGCGCGCCACCGTAGAAGCTAGCCGTCACCCCAGCCTGCTCAAAGCTGTATTTTGATTCTGCCCGTCGGAACGGAATGTCCGCACGAACTACACCATTGGCATCGGTCAGCACTACAGGGAAGGTTTCAAAGAAGTTAGGAAGACGACGAACCGTCAACTCCCGACCTTCACCATCCTTAAACACAGGATGACCCAGCCACTCTTGAGCGATACCATCACCCTTGTCCATTGGACCAGTACGGAACAAACCGCCTTTGGCTGGGGAATTTCCTACATAGTCGTAGAAAGCCAGCTTTTCTGGAATCGCTGAGTAAGCCTGTGACAAGCTCGCTCCTGACGCCAAATTAGCTTGTACACGTCGGTCAATTTCTTGTTTGAAATAACCACCGTCCCATTGATAACGGGTCGGTCCAAACAGTTCAATTGGCGTGGTCGCACTGCCGTACCACATCGTACCTGCCACAACAAAAGCGGCAAAGAACACAGCAGCAATACTGCTGGAAAGTACGGTTTCAATATTTCCCATCCGCAGGGCTTTGTACAACCGCTCTGGTGGTCGGACAGCCAGGTGAAACAACCCAGCAATAATGCCGACAATTCCCGCCGCGATATGGTGAGCCACAACGCCACCAGGGTTGAAGGGGTTAAAACCTTCTGGCCCCCACGCTGGAGCCACAGGTTCAATGTGACCTGTAATTCCAGCTGGGTCAGACACCCACATACCAGGGCCAAATAACCCTGTTAGGTGAAACGCACCAAAGCCAAAGCAAAGCAAACCCGATAAGAACAGGTGGATGCCAAACATTTTCGGCAAATCGAGAGCGGGTTCACCCGTGCGTGGGTCTCTAAATAGTTCTAAATCCCAGTAAACCCAGTGCCATACGGCAGCCAGGAACAAAAGACCAGAGAGAACAATGTGAGCAGCCGCAACGCCTTCAAATGACCAGAAGCCAGGGTTGGCTGCGGTTTCGCCAGTGATGCTCCAGCCGCCCCAAGATTGGGTAACACCCAAACGAGCCATGAACGGCAGGACGAACATACCCTGACGCCACATTGGGTTCAAAACTGGATCGCTTGGATCAAAAATTGCCAATTCATAAAGGGCCATTGAACCAGCCCAGCCTGCCACAAGGGCAGTATGCATCAGGTGTACAGAAATCAGACGCCCTGGATCATTCAGGACGACTGTGTGTACTCGGTACCAAGGTAGTCCCATTGACTACGCTCCTCCTCGGATAAAGTTTCTACTTCGACGCTTCTTTTCGGATGATATTAGAAATTGACGCCACTCCTGTAGTGTTTCTTAATAAACCTATAGGAAAGGCAACGTAGTTTTTCGGACAAGGCGTCCATGAAACTGAAGATTGTTTAAAGAAGTGTAACTATTGTTAGAGTCGATTGCAAGCCAGTTTGGGAGTTCTGCTCCCCCAGCAGGGCAGAGCTCAGTCAAACTTTACTTGACAATATCACTATTCCACAGATACAGGATTGAACCAAGTCTGTGCCGTCGCTAGTCGCTCCAAGGCTTGTTCGGCAGTAATCAGACGCTTAAGGACGACCTGACCAATTGTTTTTGCTGAGTCGGAGGGAGCCTCAGGCGTAGGCTTGACTTCGACCATGAGAATCGCCTCTTCAACCCGATAGAGCCATAATTTTTCCCCTTGTTCCACGATACAAAGGTTCATTTTCTGAATTTCTGGTTCGCGTCGCCAAGCGTTTGGGTTCCAAAGTCCGCCAAACTCCCAAACCCGACCTACTGTCCATCCATCGGAGAGAAAAAAGTACTTCACACCACACCTGTGTCCAACCACGTTTGTCGGCATTATGGCTTCTCTTGGAGGTACTTCGGTAGTGTTATTAAGTTTTTTTAAGCAAATTGGCTCTGGGGCAATTCTTTCAGGATAGCTAACGCTTCACCATTCTCGAACTTAGCTGAGCTATTGGCGTTGATTCTAGCCGCTAAAATTAAGCATGAGTCCCAGCTACTCAGTTTGAACATGACCCTGCATTCACCTGTTGAATTCCAAGACGCCTTTGATGTTATTGTCGTGGGTGCCGGTCACTCCGGTTGTGAGGCAGCCCTGGCGGCGGCACGTTTGGGCTGTCGTACCCTGCTACTGACACTCAACCTGGATAAAATTGCTTGGCAACCCTGCAACCCCGCGGTGGGTGCACCAGCTAAGTCTCAGCTGGTTCATGAGGTGGATGCCTTAGGGGGAGAAATTGGCAAAATGGCCGATCGCACTTACCTACAAAAACGAGTGCTAAACTCCTCACGAGGACCAGCCGTTTGGGCATTACGGGCGCAGACAGATAAGCGAGAATATGCGGCTGTGATGAAGGGGATTGTCGAGAACCAGGAAAATTTGACAATCCGTGAAGGCATGGTGACTGATTTGGTGCTGGGAGCCAATGATCAAGTCATTGGCGTCGAGACTTACTTTGGTGTGGGGTTCCAGGCACCAGCTGTCGTGCTGACGACTGGCACTTTCCTGGGTGGACGGATTTGGGTGGGAAACAAGTCGATGTCAGCTGGACGCGCTGGGGAGTTTGCCGCTGTTGGCTTGACAGAAACCCTCAATCGCCTGGGATTTGAAACAGGGCGACTGAAGACGGGAACTCCAGCACGGGTAGATAAGCGCTCAGCAGACTACAGCAAGATGGAACCTCAGCCAGGTGATCAAGAGGTGCGCTGGTTCAGCTTTGACCCAGAGGTGTGGGTGGAACAAGAGCAACTCAATTGCTATATCACCCGCACAACAGCCCAGACTCATCGATTGATTCGAGAAAATCTTCACCTATCGCCCGTTTATGGTGGTTGGGTGGATGCCAAGGGACCGCGTTATTGCCCCAGTATTGAAGATAAGATTGTGCGCTTTGCTGATAAGGAAAGCCACCAGATATTTATTGAGCCAGAAGGTCGGGATATTCCAGAATTGTATATCCAGGGATTCTCTACAGGCTTGCCGGAGGGGTTACAGTTGCAACTATTGCGATCGCTTCCTGGATTAGAAAACTGTACGATGCTGCGTCCCGCCTATGCCGTAGAGTATGACTATCTTCCGGCAACTCAGTGCTACCCCACCCTGATGACCAAGAAAATTGAGGGGCTATTCTGCGCCGGGCAACTTAATGGTACTACTGGCTATGAAGAAGCAGCAGCTCAGGGTCTGATTGCCGGGATTAACGCTGTACGATATGTTCGGCATCAGGAAATGGTCGTGCTTCCCCGTGAAGAGAGCTATATCGGCACGTTAATCGATGATTTGTGTACGAAAGACTTGCGAGAGCCTTACCGAATGCTGACAAGTCGTTCGGAGTACCGCCTGTTGTTACGCTCAGATAATGCTGATCGGCGTCTGACACCATTAGGGCGGGAGTTGGGGTTAATTGATGACCGCCGGTGGGAGCTATATACGCAAAAACAAACCAAGATTGCGGCAGAAAAAGAGCGACTTCAAGAAACACGGGTCAAGGAACATGACGAACTGGGAAAAGCGATCGCGGCAGATACCCAGCAAAAAATCAAAGGCTCAATTACCTTAGCTGACTTGCTTCGTCGTTCGGGCTTCCACTACGTCAACCTCGACCAGTATGGCTTGGGTAATCCCAACCTCCACCAGCAGGAACGAGAAGGGGCTGAAATTGACATCAAGTATATGGGTTATCTTCAGCGCCAGCAGAACCAAATCGACCAAGTTGCCCGCCAAGCGCATCGTCAGCTACCGCCAGATTTGGATTACGCGACGATTGATACCCTATCCAAGGAGTCGCGTGAAAAGCTCTCGAAGGTAAAACCCCTAACTCTTGGTCAGGCATCCCGAATTGGTGGCGTCAACCCAGCCGATATTAACGCCTTGCTAATTTATCTAGAAATGCGATCGCGTAACGTCAACGCAGAGTCATCCGGTAGTCAAGGGCTAGAGGGAGGGCATCAGAAAACGTCAGAGGAAGCAAGCGTCCTAGCCTAAAACTTGTGGTATTACAGATAAGTGAAGATACTAGCTTCCAAGTAAGTTTTGTAGGAAGCTAGTAGGTTAGAGTTCATTGTGAACCCTATTAGGAGTGAGTGAACGTTTCCTTCAGCACTCCCTATTCCCCTTCTGTGTAATTTTTGAGAAATTTCTCTCTATAATCAGTAGTTTCGCTGCTAATCTAAGCGACAGGAAATGCCTTAAAGCATATTGTTAATTCTGTAGCCACGAGAGTGAGCAACCCATGTCTCAGGACGTCAGTACCAATCAAGGGGTAAGAGAACAATTGACCCCTCCCCCTCCAACCAAGCCTTGGTCACCAGAAGCAGAGGCTGACAAGTTAATGGATGAGTTATTTGGGGATATCGACCGGATTTTAGAGGGTAGTAACAAGTTACCGACAGAGCCTGTCAAGCCAGAGTATGTTTCCTTGCAGTCGCTCTCGATTGGGCAAATCACTACACCACCTGCCGTGGTGCCACCCCAAGAACTGCCGCAACAGCCAAGCACTGAACAAACTGAGATTCCGACCACGTTGGTCGAACCATCAGAGACTAGCGTAGCTCCCACAACCAGTTCTCCGACGAATCAGTCAGGCTGGTGGTCTTTGGAGAAAGTTTTGTTGTTGGCTGGTTTGGCGGCTCTAGGAGTAACGATAATTCTGCTGTTGACAAACCAGAAAAAGCTATCTTTACCTTGGTCGCCGAATCAGATTGATTCACCAACGGGTGAAAATGGTCAGCTCTCAGGATCGGATGCCCAGTTTGTTAACTACATGTTGCGATCGCTGGAAGTGATTGAGCACAAGACTAAAGCTAAACCACAAGTAACAGCATCACCGACCCCTTCAGGAACTACCAACCTGGCAACCATTCAGGCTCCTAATCCTCGTCCCCTTGCCCCTAACCCAGCCCCAAGTGTTCTTTATATCCCGGTTTACCCACCTCAGGCTCCTTTGGCTCTTTCAGCGCCCCCAGCCGCCAGAGCCTCAGTAAGAGTAGCTCCACTGCCAGTCAGACCCCCAGCAGCAACGCCTCCATCAACCATTAAACGCTCATTAACCGTACCCTCACCCCCCGCCAAACCCTCACTACCAGCCCCTTCAGCGGCAGTTAAACGTGCAGTGCCAGCTCCTTCAGTAGCAACCAAACGCCCGGCACCAGCTCCTTCAGTAGCAGCCAAACGCCCAGCACCAGCTCCTTCAGTAGCAGCCAGACGCCCAGCACCAGCCTCTTCTAAAGCCTCAGCGTCAGCACCAACTCCACCTCCCTCGCAAGTCCCCGAATCCTCTCAGATTCCGCAATCATCAGCAGCGGCTGCCAGACATACTCTCGTGGGATTGTTAGAGTTGGGTGAGCAATCTGCCGCTTTATTTGAAGTTAATGGCATCACTCAACGCATCAATGTCGGTGAAGCGATCGGTGCTAGCGGCTGGACTTTAGTATCTGTGGCTAACCAGGAAGCTGTCGTTCGGCGCAATGGCGAAGTTCGCTCGGTTTATGTTGGGCAGAAGTTCTAATGGCAAGAGGATAACCTAGTTGAAAATTCCCCCTGACATTCCAGGAATTAAACATCTTGAGAGGGATTAGGGGGTAAGGAGATAGGCAATTAGTTATTCCCCAATTAGACAACTGCTAGAATCCGCCGACTAAAGTACGGCGGATTATCAAAGTTTTATCTAGTTGTTGCTCTATGCTCTGGTTCCTCAAGGGGTTGCTAACATAGTTGGACGTACCTGAGCGCGAGGAGTGGGGAGCAAGTGGGTTTATTTGACGATTTCAATCGGTTTCTAGAAAACCGTCTAGAGGAATTTATACGCAATAACCCCCATCTAGAGTTACAGGCACTAGAAGAGCAGCTACGAGAGCAAGAAGAGGACACCCTGCGGCTGATTGCTGATTTACAGTTACAGGAAAAGGGTTTGCAGGACGAAATTCTTTCGATCGCTCAAGACATTCAACGCTGGCATGAACGAGTAGACAAAGCCAACTCCCACGGAAGACAGGATCTAGCTCAAGCTGCTCAAGAACGGGAAGCCGCTTTATTACGTCAGGGGAACCAGCGCTGGGGACAGATGGAAGGCGTTAAACAGCGAACCTTACAAGCCAAGGAACTATTGCGTCAAATTCAAACCCGTCGGCAGGAAGTGCGAACAAAGGCTAAAGAGGTAGAAGCAGCGCGTGCTAATTCTAAGGCTCAAACACGATTCTCTGAAGACACTTCAGGAGCACAAACTTCTGGTTGGAATCAGAGTACCAGTTACAGTGCCTTTAGGGGAGCTGACCCGTTAGAAGACCAGTTTAAGCGTTGGGAAGCGCAAGACGAACTCAACGATTTGAAGCGTAAGATGGGTCGTTAGAAGCGCCAATACGTATGGCTACTGGTTCATGTTCGAGAGCAATTACCCAATGAGCAATTAGCGATTAGCAAAAAACCATAGACTATCAACAAAGGAATCAACTGGACTAATATGACGAGTTTTCCCGTCTATTTTGGGTTAGGTTTTGTACGGGTGCATCCTCATCTTTTATTTGAGTCTTTGGCGTATGCTATTGCCTTTCGTCTATTACTCCGTAATGTCCGGAAGGATTCTATCTCAGCCTCGCAACGTAGTTCTGTACTTGTTGGTGGCTTAGTAGGCGCTCTAATTGGAGCAAAGGTGCTTGTTTTACTACAGCATATTGATTTTATTGGGCAAAATTGGCAACATTTCTTTTTGCTTCTATTGCAAGGGAAAACTGTAGTAGGAGCGTTGCTGGGTGGGCTAATTGGTGTTGAATGGACTAAGAAATTAATCGGTGTAACTCGGTCAACGGGCGATGCGTTTGTCTACCCTTTGATAGCGGGAACGGCTGTCGGTAGAATTGGTTGTTTCTTGACGGGATTGAGTGATCGCACCTACGGAATCGCTACCATATTGCCTTGGGGCGTCGATTTTGGTGATGGCGTTTCTCGCCATCCTACTCAGCTGTACGAAATTCTCTTTCTACTAATTTTGATTATATTTTTACGTCACCGTAGCCGCTACCCACGCCAAGACGGTGATTTATTTAAATTTTACATGGTGGCTTATTTAGGATTTCGCTTGCTCATTGATTTCATCAAGCCAGATTTTCATCCTGTTTTGGGAATGAGTGCTATTCAGATGGCTTGCTTATTGGGGCTTTTGTACTATTGCCGCAGTATTCCTCAGCTGTTTAGATTTCACAAAATAAGCCAGCCGCAGACATAAAAAATATCACAAATCAAAGTAGGGTTTAATTAACCCTGTAGCCTATTAAATAGACTTTATTCGGGTTCAGCGGAGCGATTGATGGTAAAAGAAATAGATCGAGGGGGTTGAAAGGCTGGCTTTGACGGGGATGAATTAAGACTATTCCAAGTGGAGGAATTGGCAGAATCGAGGAGTGGTGGTTCAGCTGTTTTATTCCGTAAAGCCCAGTTCGCTAGTTTTTTGTAGTTGGAAGCGATCGCTAATAAGGCTCCACCTAAAATAAACATCGGCAGTGGCACACTGAAGTGTCTGATCCACTGAAAAAGTTCTGCCATTCCAAACAGGACTAGAAAGCTGGTAATCCAAAATCTCATACTATAGCTCTGTAGTGTGTCTTTATCCAAGATAAAGCGCGAGAGCCTCAAAGGGGCATCTCGCGCACCACACAATTAATTGTAATTTGAGTTGGAAAGACTATACCTTGGCAGCTAGTTGGACTTTGTTAGCCGTCAATCGTTCATAAGTAGCTCGCATCTTCAGACCAACAAGAACCTGGAACAAGCCAGAGCCATTGTTGGAGCCAGGATAATCTGGATGCTTGAGCATCAGTTCAGTCATCTCACCGTAGAACTTGGTGGAGGTGTTGCTGAGGTGGCTCTCGATATAAATCATCTCCTCCAGATTGTCGAACTGACCATCGACTTCTAGGACGGAGACATCGTGACCAAAGTAACTATCTGGACCATAGAACAATTTAATACCAGGGTAAGCACAAGTCAGCTTACGACCACAAGGCCTCCAGTCAATGGTTGAGCCTTCGTCAAATAGATAGACTGGCTCAAAGCCTTCTACACCATCCCGCTGAATTAGGCGCACACGCAAGATCTTGCTTTCCTTGTCTTCTTTGAGGAGCTGCGTTGGCAAGATTTGGATTACGACATCGGCGTATTCCTTCTGCGGCTCGATGTAGGAACTAAAGTCTGGGCGTCTAGCATTAATGGCAGCAAGGACATCTTCGTAGGTATGACCCCGCTCTGCCATGTCCCGTTGGATTTTCCAGTTAATTTTGACCTCATCGCTAATATCTAGGTAAACGCTGAAGTCAAGAAGCGATCGCACCCGCTCGTCATACAGAGGGTGAAGTCCCTCAATCACGACAACTCTGTTGGGTTTGATCAACTCCGGTGGATCAAGCTCACCAGTTTCATGGTTATATATTGGCTTGTCAATAGCTTGACCTTCCTTGAGCGCCTTAATTTGCTCATACATCAGGTCAAAGTTGTTTGCCTTAGGATTAAGCGCGGTAACGCCTTGCTCTTTACGCTGTTTCCGATCCAGACTGTGATAGTCATCTAAGCAGATCACAGTCATGAACTCTTCGCCAAATAAATCCGTCAATCGGCGCAGAAAAGTTGACTTACCGCACCCCGAATCTCCGGCAACACCAATTAATACCACGCGGTCCAGCTGAGTGGTCATATCTTCCCTCTAACTCAAAATACATTTTCAAAAAAGTTTTCAGCAAGCCAAATCCCAAACCCTCAGTCACCCCGGCTGTGTAAAATATGGGTTAATCGCACATCATGAAGGCATGATATGCGCAAGCACAGTCTTTCTGGGAAGACTCACGCAGGGCACGGCGTAAGTATTTAGTACTAGCTGCTGAGATGGATCTTACCAAAACTGGGTTACCCCTACAAGGCTTATTAGAAGCTGGAGCACTCCACTTAAGTACCTATGCTAAGGTAGTGTGTGCATTTTGTGTAAAGAAAAAATGAAATTGACTCAAGATTGACAGTTTTCGAGTCAATGACTAGATACGCTTGTGGGTAGGAGGAACTACAGTTGGATTTCCCACGACAACTGTAGAGAAGGACTGGGCATAGCTTTCAATGTTACGCTTATAGTGCTCTATTCAGCTCTAGGAAAGCCTATCTAGATTCCGAAAATGGAGTCGGCTTGTGGTAGGGAAGGGCACGTTTTAGCAACCTATTTAAGTCTGGTTTGGAGATATTGAAGCAATGTACAGTCCTAGCGCGGCTGCCAATTCCGGCAACACTACGGAATTCGGTACTCGCATATTTGTCTACGAAGTGGTGGGTCTACGTCAGAACCAACAGACTGACCAGTTAAACTATCCAATTCGTCAAAGTGGCAGTGTGTTTATCACAGTGCCATACAGTCGAATGAATCAAGAAATGCAGCGGATTACTCGTCTGGGTGGCAAAATTGTCAGTATTCAGCCTCTCACTGCTGACAACGGAGCCAACGGAAAAGCCGCATCAAAAGCTGAACCGAAAGCTGAACCAGAAGCTGAACCCCAGCCAATTCAGTCAGAAGAGAAAGGCAAGCGTATGACTCAAACAAAACCGAAAGCTGACATTCCTGTCAATATCTACCGCCCAAATGCCCCTTTTGTTGGTAAGTGTATATCGAATTACGAGCTAGTTAAGGAAGGCGGAATTGGCACTTGCCGTCATTTAACATTTGACATTTCTGGAGGAGATTTACGCTATCTTGAAGGTCAAAGTATCGGCATCATCCCGGCGGGAACCGATGACAAGGGCAAACCTCACAAGCTGCGTCTGTACTCTATTGCCTCGACTCGCCACGGTGACAACGTGGACGATAAAACTGTATCGCTGTGTGTCAGGCAGCTGGAATACAAACATCCTGAAACGGGTGAAACCGTTTACGGTGTTTGCTCTACCTACCTTTGCAATCTCCAAGTAGGAGATGAACTAAAAATCACAGGTCCCGTAGGCAAAGAGATGTTGTTACCGGAAGATCCGGAAGCCAATGTTATCATGATGGCTACCGGTACCGGAATTGCACCATTCCGGGCATTCCTGTGGCGGATGTTCAAAGAGCAACATGAAGACTACAAGTTTAAGGGGTTGGCTTGGCTGATCTTCGGTGTCGCTACGACTCCCAACGTCCTCTACAAAGAAGAGTTGGAGGAGTTACAACAAAAATTCCCGGATAACTTCCGCCTGACTTATGCAATCAGCCGTGAACAGAAGAACTCTGAAGGCGGCAAAATGTATATCCAACACCGGGTGGCTGAACACGCGGATGAACTCTGGAGCTTGGTTCAGAAAGAAAACACCCACACCTATATCTGCGGTTTAAAAGGCATGGAAGATGGTATTGATGCTGCCTTGACAGCTGCTGCCCAAAAGCAAGGGGTGAACTGGTCGCAGTACCAGAGGCAGTTGAAGAAGGCTGGTTCCTGGCATGTTGAAACCTACTAGGTTGCTGTAGGTCTAGACTTAATCTGTAACTAGTCCACTACAAATTTCTCTAATGCGCCTGTATCTGTGGCTTAAGCCCTAGGATCAGGCGCATTATGTTGTTGGGAATGGCCAATGGGAGGCTCTTAGGTATAGCTGTCGCCATAAAGGTTAGGACAAAGGAAGATACTGAAACCAAGACCCGTCAATCTTTTCCCTTCTGCCGTCTGCCGTCTGCCCTCTGGCTTTTGCTATAAGTTCTGATGGTGTTCTCCTTACTCCCTCTTATAGAGAGTGGCTTGCTCAGAACCTGAGAATTAAGTTAAATTTAGTTAAGATAATGTTACAAGTGCTTGCAATAGCCTAAATGACGGCTTAAAAGCCTACAGTTTTAGCAATAAGGTAGGTAGTAGCAGAAAAATTCCCGTTGATTCAATTTTTTTTAGCTGGGTTGCGTTGTCCATAATGCTCATATATGACGGATACCAGCACGTATGACTAGTATCTAGAGGCTAATAACAGATGAAAGTTTCCTGGAGAATAATATTACTTTGGACATTACCAGCCCTGGTTATTGGGTTTTTCCTATGGCAAGGGGCATTTTCTACCCCAGCCGCTGACTTAGGTAGAAATACAGCCAGCACGCGCATGACCTATGGGCGCTTCTTGGAGTATCTAGATGCGGGTAGAGTAACCAGTGTTGACCTCTACGATGCTGGTCGAACAGCAATTGTTGAAGCGATCGATCCAGAACTCGATAACCGTATTCAGCGGCTGCGAGTCGATTTGCCAACAAGTGCTCCGGAACTGATTGCCAAGCTCAGAGAATCTAATATTACTCTCGATGCACATCCAGTTCGGAATGATGGCGCGATTTGGGGACTGCTGGGGAATTTAATTTTTCCCATTCTCTTAATTGCTGGACTGTTCTTTCTATTCCGTCGTTCTAGCAACATCGGTGGTGGTCCCGGTCAAGCGATGAACTTTGGCAAATCTCGTGCTCGGTTCCAGATGGAAGCGAAAACCGGCGTGATGTTCAATGATGTTGCCGGAATTGAAGAAGCTAAAGAAGAACTGCAAGAAGTTGTTACGTTCCTCAAACAACCAGAACGCTTTACCGCGGTGGGCGCACGTATC
>DATNPH010000174.1:0-17547 GCA_036703315.1 Coleofasciculaceae cyanobacterium | reverse complement strand
AGCATTGTCGGTGAAAAATCAATCGCCACACTTTTAACCTGGGGGCGATCAATCTTTACTAAAGCTAGTAATCTACCATCACCAGTTCCCAAATCAAGAACACGCTTGATGCTTTTCGGGACTTGTTCTAACAGTACTCCTTCACCCTCAGTGCGATGGGGAATTTTATCTGCTTTTGCAAGATACCATAATGCATGATCCGCAGAAGACCATAGATTAACTTGATTCATTAGCCCTTACCATTGCAATTCTTTTTTACAGTTTATATATAGCAACCCGTGCAGGATTCATCTCATCCTCACTTTCTTTCCTCTGCGTCCTCTGCGTTCTTTGCGGTAGCCTGCGGCAAGCCGCTTCGCGTCTACGTTAAAATAGAGATACACTCCTCTAATCGATAGACTTGATAAAGTAAAGAAACATAAAAATTTCTCATCAAAGGACGAAATATCCATGCGCCTCATCCTAATGACTGGCAAAGGAGGAGTGGGAAAAACTTCTGTTGCCGCTGCTACCGGACTGCGTTGCGCTGAACTTGGTTATCGAACGCTCGTCCTTAGTACCGATCCTGCTCACTCTCTGGCAGATAGCTTTGACTTAGAATTAGGTCATGAACCCCGACAAGTACGCCCAAACCTTTGGGGTGCAGAATTAGACGCGCTATTGGAACTAGAAGGTAACTGGGGAGCAGTCAAGCGATACATCACCCAAGTTTTACAAGCGCGTGGACTTGATGGCGTTCAAGCAGAAGAATTAGCAATTTTACCAGGCATGGATGAAATTTTCGGTCTGGTAAGAATGAAACGTCACTACGATGAAGGTGATTTTGACGTTCTAATTATTGATTCAGCGCCTACTGGTACAGCCCTGCGGTTGCTAAGTTTACCCGAAGTCAGTGGTTGGTATATGCGCCGCTTCTACAAACCCCTGCAAAAGATGTCGGTTGCCCTGAGACCGCTAGTTGAACCCTTCTGGAAACCCATTGCTGGTTTTTCCCTACCTGATAAGGAGGTAATGGATGCTCCCTATGAATTCTATGAGCAGATTGAGGCTCTAGAAAAGGTACTGACTGACAACACCCAGACCTCAGTGCGTCTAGTCACCAATCCTGAAAAAATGGTGATTAAAGAGTCTTTACGTGCTCATGCTTATTTGAGCCTGTACAACGTTGCTACTGATTTAGTTGTTGCTAATCGGATTATTCCTGATCAAGTAACTGACCCCTTCTTTAAGCGCTGGAAGGAAAATCAGCAACAGTATCGGCAGGAAATTCACGAGAATTTCAGCCCTCTGCCTGTTAAAGAAGTTCCTCTCTACTCTGAGGAGATGTGCGGCTTAGATGCCTTAGAGCGGCTGAAGGAAACGCTGTATGCTTCGGAAGACCCAACTCAGGTCTACTACAAAGAAAATACCCTTAGGGTAGTACAGAACCAAAATCAGTACAGTCTGGAACTTTATCTGCCAGGTGTGCCTAAAGACCAGATACAGCTAAGCAAAACGGGTGATGAATTAAACATTAGGATTGGTAACCATCGGCGCAATTTGGTACTACCGCAAGCTTTAGCGGCGCTACAGCCATCGGGAGCCAAGATGGAGGAAGACTATCTCAAAATCCAGTTTGCTAATGGTGCTGTTAAGGTTTAATCCTGTTGAAAGTCCTCGTATCGTCTCACCAGATTGAGGCTCTTTGGCGCTCGCAGAGGTTGAGCAGGTGGGCAATAATAAACCAATTAAGAGTGAGCGATCGCACTCTATATTTTTATATTTGCCAATCTGTGCAATATGTAGCAAAGTTGGGACAACTGATTAGTGAGGAGTAGATTATCCTGATGGTGTTGTCCCAATCTAGAAAAAAGAACTCAGTCAGGTTTTTGCGCTGAGGCAGTTATTGCATGAAAAGTGGTCAATGTCCTAAATGTGGTTCGCGTGATGTTTTTTGCAACACGAATAGAAAATTTCCGGCTCTCAATACAATTACTGTAGGAACTGGAATTGGTGTGAATCGCTACGCCTGCCTTGACACCTACGTTTGTGTCACTTGTGGTTATATCGAAAGTTATGTGACAAAGTTGCAAGATTTAAGTTACATCAAAGAAGAATGGACAAGAGTTGACGCCACAGATGATAGCTCCTTGGAAGCGTCACCAGAAGTACCAGAGCTGCTCTTGAATAACCCAGTTACACATCCATAGCCAGAAATGCTTCCAACTTAGGAACCTCTACCCAACTACCTATTTCACTGGATTGATGAGTTAGATCCATCAACAGTTGTGAGTACACACCTTCTCGTAGTGAGGGCATTGGTACCTTACCCGCATCAATTCCGTTTACCCACTGGTCAACTACTCGAATAAACGGTGCCAAACGCCCATCTGTGTAAGTTTGAGTAAATGCCAACCGCTGAGGGATTTCCACTTGTGTCAAGGATTTACCGACTGGTGCTGCCCCGAGATGAAATCCATGTACGTAATCTTTCTGATTATCGCTTCCCAAAACTAAGGTACCGCGATCGCCATAGACCTCGACAAAGTGTCCCCGTCCCTGATACGTCACCGAACTAATGCAAAGCTGACAGGGGGTTCCATCCACCAAATCCAGCATTACTAGACAGGTGTCATCAGCATCCACTGGCTTGAGTTTGCCGCCATCTGTTGGGTCGGGTCGCTCTGGAATGGCTGTACTCAGTCGAGCGCACAGTCTACTCACTGGGCCAAACAACCAACTGATGTAGTCAAACGCGTGAGACCCCACGGCTCCCAACACTCCGCCTCCCTTGTCTTTTCGGGCATACCAATTCCAAGGACGTGAGGCATCGGCACGGCTAGACACTAACCAGTCTATTTTTATTAAGCGCTTCTGTCCTACATAGCCCTCTGCCAGATATTCTGCCAATAGTTGCCATGCTGGGACAAAGCGAAATTCAAAATCCATCATGGCGACGACACGCTTAGTTGTCGCTAGTTTGTAAAGTTCCCGTGCCTCATCTGCTGTGAGAGTCATGGGTTTTTCTAGCAACAGATGTTTCCCCGATTCCAATACTGTCTTCGCCATTTCATAGTGCAGAAACGGTGGTGTTGAGATGCTGACGGCTGCTACACCGGGTACAGATAAGGTGTCTTCCAAGCGATCGCAAGCGTGGGGGATGTTGTAGGATTGAGCGATCACCTTTGCCTGATCAATATCGCGGTGATACACAGCCATGACTTGAGTCCGTGGGTGTTCCTGAAAGCCAGGAATGTGAATCTTCTGTCCAAACCCAGTTCCGATAACCGCTACACCAATATCATTGTTCATTGCTAATTATTCATTGCTAATTGTTCATTGCCATTAGCCATTAGCCATTAGCTACTTTAGTTTGTTCTACCCATGCAATCACCTCTTCACCTAGACGAGTACCGTTTAATCGGTCAATTTCACGGATACCAGTAGGACTGGTAACGTTAACTTCGGTAAGGTAACCGCCGATGACATCAATGCCAACAAAATATAAGCCATCCTGCTTGAGCTTCGGCCCTACTTGAGCGCAGATTTCCTGTTCTTGGGTCGTAATTTCCGTAGCTGCGACTCTGCCACCTACAGCCATATTGCCGCGAAATTCCTTACCTGTGGGAATGCGGTTGACAGCCCCAATCGGTTTGCCATTGAGTAGGATAATCCGTTTGTCTCCGTCTTTTGCGGCGGGTAGGTAAGTCTGAACCATTACTGGCTCCCGACCTTGTTTGGTGCTAACTTCAATCAGAGAGTTAAAGTTGCGATCATTCGGTTCCAGAAATAGAATTCCTTCTCCGGCTTTACCACCCAATGGCTTGAGAACGGCTGCCCCTTTTTGCTCAACGAATTTTCTGATAACCGTCTTATCCTGGCTCACAATCGTTTCTGGAATCACTTCCTTAAACTGGAGAGCGTACATTTTTTCATTCGCCGTCCGTATCCCTGTCGGTGAGTTAACAACTAGAGTTTTGTCGGGGTTGATGTAGTCCAGAATATAGGTGGCATAGAGATAAGGAATCGTCACGGGTGGATCTGTACGCATGAAGACAGCGTCCATATCCTCCAGCGATCGCAAGACGGCTTCAGAGATAGCGTACCAGTCCTCACTTACCACCCAACGTCCCTCCACCAGTTCGGCAGGTGTTAGCTGAACTTGCTCCAACAGTGCCCATGCCTGACTAGAAACGACACTCAATTCTTCTGCCTGAGTTACCCAAACTTCGTGACCTAAGGCTTGTGCAGCTTCCATTAGAGCTACGCTGGTATCGTGACCTGGATCGAGCTTTGAGAGAGGATCAATAATAAAGGCAAATTTCACGCCTGAAATCCTTGTCAACCGTCAGAAGGTACGTACTAATTGTCCTTGAGAGATTAATTCTTAACAAGAATCTGACAGTTCTTTCCAAAGCAAGCCTTCCTTCTCGATAGAATATCAGCCAGTAGCTGCCCCCCTAAAGCAGAGGATCTAATTTACTCCCAGCTTCCAGAGCATACAGATCATCACAACCGCCAATGTGTTGGTCATTGATAAAAATCTGCGGTAGACTACGGCGTCCATTCGCCCGTTGAGCCATCTTTGCTCGTGCTACCTCATCGCCATCAATGCAATATTCAGTAAAATCAACTCCCTTTTTCTTTAGCAGTGCCTTAGCACGGACGCAGAAGGGGCAACTGCTCCAAGTATAGATCTCCACATTCGCTTGCATTATGTTCTCAGATGTTAAACAATATATTCTTAAATTTTATCGGTGCCAGTTGCCAAACGACTGAGCAACAACTTTAGTGCTCTCTCTTAAACGTGATCAAAATCACATACTTGTGTTGCCTGAAGAGCGAGACATTCTGAAGTCAAACCTGTTAACCTTGTGACAATGAACAGGTAGAGTGAGAATCCAGCTGATCAAGCTTTGTGCTTCTCAAGAAGGAGTGACGTCAGGCATGTGAATGGTAGCATCAAAAGCGATCGTGGCTCAGCTGCTTTGTGCAACTACCAAATTTATGAGCCGTTATAAGAAATAGTCAAATATTACGGTGCTTATCTCTAGGGTGACTATTTCTGTTGACTGAACTGTTTTGAACTTTCGAGTAGGGTAAATTGGCAACGTTTATGCCAAAAGCATCTGTCAAGCCTGTCAAAATCCACTGTAACCTGAAGTTGGATTGAGCCTAGAACCAAACAAAAACAGACATTAGCGCTCCGGCAAAACCTCATTAACCTGGTGAAACTTACTGATGAACTGCCTGAAGAAGCCTGCAAGGAAAAATTATGTCTAGTACGCACAACTTATTCACGATTCAGTTTTGGGGAGTCAGAGGGAGTATTGCCTGTCCTGGTCCGGAGACTGTCCGGTATGGAGGTAACACGCCTTGTATAGAAATGCGAGTCGGTGGCGAACGTCTGATTTTTGATGGAGGTACTGGACTGCGGGTGTTAGGGCAGACGCTATTATCACAGATGCCAGTGGAAGCTCATATGTTTTTCACCCACTCCCACTGGGATCACATTCAGGGTGTTCCGTTTTTTACCCCTGCCTTTATTAAGGGAAATCGTTTCCATATTTATGGAGTGGCTGCGCCTAACGGGGCGACTATAGAGAGGCGCCTCACCGATCAAATGCTCCACCCAAATTTTCCGGTTCCCTTACAAATCATGCAAGCTGATTTGCAGTTTCATGACCTGAGCGTGGGGGAAAAAGTTGAAATGGGTGAGATTACAATTGAAAATGCTCAGCTCAATCATCCAGGCGAATCTATAGGTTACCGCGTGAACTGGCGAGGCTATGCAGCTGCCTACATCACTGACACGGAACATTTTGAAGACGGTTTAGATCAAAATGTTCTTACTCTGGCACGTAATGCGGATGTCATGATATATGATGCCACCTACACTGATGAAGAATACCACTCTAAAGCAACGAGTAAGGTAGGTTGGGGGCATTCAACTTGGCAGGAAGCGGTTAAAATTGCCGAAGCTGCTAATGTGAAAAAACTTGTGATCTTCCACCATGATCCGCTACACAATGATGATTTCCTGGATCATGTTGGGGAACAAGCCTCTCAGCAGTTTCCGAATACGATTATGGCACGCGAAGGTCAAACAATTCAGTTAGTGGGACTCTCGACACAAAACTTAGTTGCCGCCCGAGAGCAGAAGGCTTTTGCCTAACTTTTATTACTAACGCCAACTGTAGTACGGTTGGCGTTAGCTTCCCAATAGTGCGACACTAACGCTACAGAGAATTTCTTGTTGTTCTAGTAGTCTGTCAATTCTAAATTGACAGACCTTAATTTATTGGTGCAATCCATTTAACATGTCTCTGTAGCAGGATTACAAGACTTTTTAGTGGTTTCCTCAGTTGGTTGTGTTGGTTGTGTTGGTTCTGGTGAAGGGTTGACTGATTCAGTTGGTTGAGGTTTCGGCTGTTCAGGGAGAGTCTGTCCGGAAGTACTTGGTTCTACTTTCGGTTGTTCTTTTTTAGTGGCGTCGGCTTCGGCTTGTTTTTTCTTAGCTTCCTCAATTAATTGATTTAACTTGTCTCGCCAATAGCGTTGTCCTAAAAAATTGGGATCTGTTGCTGCTTTAAATACTTCATTCCATCGCCCTTCATTCAGTGCTTTTTGCAGCTCATCAAATTTTGCTTTGTTAGTTGACCATTCCTGCTCCCATTGAGCAATTTTTGCCTGAGCTTCTTTGTAAGCCGGACTGTTGGCAGGAATCGATTTAGCAAATGCGATCGCCTTATCCAAGTCTCCCTGCTGATACTGATCAGCGGCTTTTGTCAACGTATCTGAGCTGTTATCAACAGGGGGTTTGGGTTTAGGTTTGGCAATGGATGGTTTTGGTGTGGGAGTTTTAACAGGTGTTGGAGTTACTTTAGCCTGAACAGGTGTTTGATTGCCTGAGCTACAGTCTATGTACGGTTGATCGTTAAAAACCCATCCCTTCAGAGGTGAACTAATCTCCACCCAACCATTTTGCTCAGTGCCAGTAAGAGAAAGTTTTGTCCCTTGTGAAACTGTATTAACAACGCTCCTGGTTCTTCCTGGTCCAGAGCGAACATTTAACGCCTCAGCCGTCACTGTGCAACTTCTTTGTGACGCATCTATGACTTTGTTTTTGTTGCCGCCTTTCAAGTTCGAGATTAACGAACTCTGAGTCATCGCGTAAGCTATGCCAAATGCCCCAACAACCACTACCATCATGCTGATCAGGAGTGGAAAGACATTGTTGGAACGACGAGCAGAAGACTGTCTGGGTAGGGAAGCCGCCGAATTTCTAGGAGGAGAAGCAGGTGTCGCTGGTAGGGTGTACTGTTCTGAACCGAGTGCAGGAGGCGTCGATGCAGGCACCCTCTGTCCAGAAGCTGGGACATCATTTACTGATGGGTATCTAGGGGGAGTGAAATACGGTGTGGTTGGGGAGGAAGTATTCAGTAGTTGTAGCGCTTGGAGAACTTCGGCGGTTGACTGGTAACGGTCTTTGAAGTGATAGCGCACCATCTTGCTTAGGATAGTCGTCAATCCTCTACTAACCGATACCAAGTGTTCCCAGAGGATTTCGCCAGTGCTGAGGTCTTCTTGGAAGCTGACTGGCATCAGACCTGTAAGTGCCTGGATGCCAATAATACCCAGAGAATAAATATCACTACTGGGACGTGGCTGACCTATTGCCTGCTCACTGGACATATAGCCAGGAGTACCAACGGCGATGGTGTTACTTGCCCCTCCCTGAGTAGCCGCGAACTGAGTGCGGATTTGCTTGACAGCACCAAAGTCTACCAAGACTAATTTGTTATCTGAGTTGCGCCGGATCAAGTTGTCAGGCTTGACATCGCGGTGAATGACGCCGTGGAAGTGGACAAATTCCAAAATCTTTAAGACTTCTTGCAGGAGCGCAATGACTCGATTTTCGTCCCACCGTTGACCAGGTTGCAGTTCTTGGGAAAAAGTATGTCCTTCGATGAATTCTTGTACCAGATAGAACTCTTGGTCTTCCTCAAAGTAGGCGAGTAGGCGGGGAATTTGGTCATGATTTCCCAGCTTTTCTAAGGTTTCAGCTTCGCTGTTGAACAAGCGTCGTGCCGTTTCCAAGAAACTTGGTTCGTTACTGAGAGGCTTGAGTTGTTTGACGACGCAGATTGGGTTACCTGGACGACGGGTATCCTGAGCTAAGTAGGTTCTACCAAATCCACCTGCACCCAGGACTTGGGTTACTTGGTAACGCCTGTCCAGTAGCTTGCCTAACATAGGAGTGACGCCCTTAAGAATTTAAGAATTCACTTGTCAATATTTACATACGCGGGTGGTAAATGTGTGCCAGGATTGTGCCAATTCTTTTTTTGATGATAGGCATTACGGCGAGAGAGTTGACTGTGTTTTGGTTTTAAACAAAGGGATTTTTGTGTGACAGCTGATGCACTATTGTTAGCAAAGCGATCGCAACATTAGGAGCGTCAGCTCAAACCCATCTGATCAGGTGTTCGCTATCGTTCTGACTGTGTTGCTGCTGGATACATAGCACCGCTTGCGGTGTCTTAGAAGGTAATGCTTGTTGTATGAAGTTGAACTCAGGACAACACATGATCAAGGCATGGTCATTCCCAGACTTACTGCTTGAGCTATACCACTATGCTCCTGGTCCTGCGGAGTTACTTCCAAAACACTGCCATGAGGAATATCAGTTCTGCCTTAGTATTGATTTTCCAGGTGAGTACTACTATCGAGGCAGTTACTATTTTGTGCCTATTGGCAGTCTTAGTATTATCCACCCTAGTGAGGTACACTCAGCGCGTGACTTGGACTATCGTCAGACTCCCGCAACATTCCAAATGATGTATGTCAGTCCTACCCTAGTCAAAATGGTAGCGGCAGAAGTTGCTGGCTGTAAAAGTAACCTACCTTTTTTCGCAGACCCCATCATCCTTGACTCTAGCCTCGCCAACCTTTTTGTGAATTTCCAGATGGCTTTAGAAGGAATGGCTTCAAAGCTTGAGCAGGACTCTCTTCTTCTATCTGTACTAACACAGTTCATTATGTGCTATGCGGACACAACCCCTTCATCCAAACCTGTAGGGAGAGAGCGTGAGGCTGTACAACGGGTGCGTGAATACTTACGAGATAACTATGCAGAGAATGTGACGCTCGATCGCCTTGCTCAACTTGCTTGCCTGAGTCCCTACCATCTTAGCCGTGTATTTTGTGCTGAAGTCGGCGTTCCTCCACACTATTATCAAACTCAGGTACGGGTTGAGCGTGCTAAGGCTTTCCTTTCCAAGGGTATGCCGACTAAGCAGGTTGCAGCGGAAACAGGTTTTGCTGATCAAAGCCACTTAACACGACACTTCAAACGTTTGATGCAGGTCACACCTGGACGATACCTCTTGCAAAATAGCAAGAATGTTCTAGACATGCTCCACAGAGCACAGGAAACTACAAAGGGGTAGACTTTACCTCAACAGTCATTAGTTATTAAACCTCTCAAAGTCCTTGCTTTACCCCTCCCCAACCCTCCCCTGATTCATGGGGAGGGAGCAAGATTTGTTTGTTCCCCCAAGACTAAAAGTCTCTCCTTGTTTGACTTTAGTTATTGGAGACTAATGACCAGTTCGAGATGGGTACTACGTCAGAAAGCAACTTCTTAAGAACCGACTTCAGGCACGCAAGAACAGAAAGGCAAAGGAGAAGCAACGATGTCGGACATGACACGTCGTCAAATACTTACCGTAGGAACTGCTGGACTTGCAGCAATTGCAACTTCAGCCGGTGCTGTTGCCAATGCACCCAAACCCGTAGAACCGGAGAGTAGCAAAGCTAATCCCAACGGCAGGTTTAAAGATAAAGTAGTCCTGATCACAGGAGCCACATCGGGGATTGGTGAAGCAACGGCGCGGGCATTTGCTCAGGAAGGCGCGATCGTTCATTTTTGCGGTCGTCGCGAGGCACTTGGGGAGAAAATCGCTCAGGAAATCAATACTACGGGTGGTCGAGCTAGCTATCAAAAAGTCGATGTCCGTAGTGAGCAGGATGTCAAGTCCTTTATCGATACTGCTGTCAAAAAATATAGTCGAATTGATATCGCTTTCAACAATGCTGGTATCGAAAGTAAACCCCTGACGATTGCTGACCAATCCTTGCAGGATTGGTTAGATGTGATGACAACTAATGCGACAGGTGTTTTTTTATCAATGAAGAATGAAATCCCTGTCATGCTCAAGCAAGGGGGCGGTGTGATTGTCAATAACGCCTCGGTTTCCAGCCATGTCGGCTTTGCGACTATTGCGCCCTACAATGCCAGCAAACACGCGATCGCATCCCTAACCAAAGTTGCAGCACTGGAATATGCCGACAAAAACATCCGCATCAATTCCATCTCTCCTGGTGCAGTAGATACACCCATGCTTCGACGCGCCTTAGCGGCTTGGAAGACTGACTTTGAAACTGTTGCTAAGGAGTATCCGATTAAGCGAATTGTCAAAGCAGAAGAAATTGCAAGAACCGTTTTGTGGCTCAGTTCCGCTGACCCTACCTGTATTGTTGGCACTGATATTGATGTAACAGGTGGCTACCTTACTAAATAAATTTTCAACAACCCTGCCTCAATACAGAAGTAGAAGGAGAATTCTACAAGTGAATCCCAACAATGATTCTGATATCCAAGCAACGGGCTACGGTTTGAGTAGCATGCGGATCATGACGCTGGCAGATGGTGTGTTTGCGATCGTACTCACTCTGCTGGTCTTGGATATTAAGGCACCGGAAGCTCTATCAGAAGCTGAACTAATTACTAAGCTGCTGGCACTATGGCCCAAGTTGTTCTCGTATATCATCAGCTTTGCGATCTTGGGAATTTTTTGGTTCGGTCACCATATGGAATTTCACTACATTCGTCGGTCTGACCGAATCCACATCTGGCTCAATCTGCTATTTCTAGTGTGCATTGCCTTTATTCCCTTCTCAGCAGCGTTGCTAGGAGCTAATTTACACAATCGGGTGGCGATCGCTATCTACGGGTTCAACCTAATCGCCGCTGGACTGGTTCGTTATGTTCACTGGCGGTATATCACGTATGGGCATCGGCTAGTTGATATGAACATGGACATACGGATTATCCACAAGGTTGAGCGAATTTTTCTGCTTGTGCCGTTTGCTTATTTGTTTGCCATCTGCCTCTCTTTTGTAAGCATCCCTATAAGCCTGATTTTATACACGCTCATCCCAGTGCTGTACATTCGACCACCGCGTGAAGATAGATACCTAACCTCCTTACCCACGCAACCGATGAGTCGGGATGATGCTGAATCAACATAGATAGCAGCAAATTAGATAAAGAAAAATGCTTAATCGACAAACTCGAAAAGACTTCTTGAATTTGAGTGCACTTGCAAGTTTTTCGTTTCTTTTGGGCAGTCAAAACTTAGCAGGACAGGAAGCACAAGCAGCAACCAACGTGCCTGAGCATCCAAATGTTGCAATTATCAAGCGTTACTATGACGCATACGGTAAAGGAGATATTGCTACTGTCCGTGAAATTTTTGCTCCAGACATTGTTTGGCGGATACCAGGACATCATCCTCTCTCTGGTGCAAAGCGAGGAGTAGATGAGGTTCTTGCCTTCTTTCAACAGTTGGGGAAGGCGAAGTTTCGGGCTGAAGTTTTGTTCTTAGGCGGCAATGATTCCTATGTGGTTGATGTCCATCGAGGGTGGAGCAACTTGGAGCGAGACAATATTGACCAACTGTGGGCGTTGCTGTTCCGGATTAAGGAGGGTCGGATTGCGGAAGCGACCAATTTTCCAAGTGATCAACATACAGCAGATGCTTTCTTTTGGCAGGTCTATGCACTCAAACCAATTCCAGACCGACTCAACTAATGATTGATTAAGAAGGATATTTCTTTATGCAGTACACAACTCTTGGAAATACAGGTTTAGTCGTCTCGCGTCTTGCTTTCGGAGCAATGACCTTTGGAACTGGTCAACTGGTTCCAGGGGTTACGAACAGTATCGACCAGACGGTAGCTGAGCAAATGGTAGGTCGTGTCCTGGATGCAGGCATCAACCTATTTGATACAGCAGATGCCTATACAGGCGGAGAGTCTGAAATCATCCTGGGAAAGGCGTTAGGAACTCGACGTCAGGAGGTTGTGATTGCGACCAAAGTTGGGTTTCGTTTGGGTGAGGCAATCACGGATACGGGGCTTTCCTACAGACACATCATTGCTTCAGCAGAGAGTAGCCTGAAGCGACTGGGCACTGACTACATTGACCTCTACCAAATCCACATTCCTGACCCCCTTACGCCAGTAGAGGAAACAGTACGTGCTTTGGATGATTTGGTTCGGCGCGGACTGGTGCGCTACATAGGATTCTCCAATTTCCCTGCCTGGAAAGCTGCCCGAATGCTAGGGATTCAGGAACGTCATGACTATACTCGCTTTGTAGGGGCGCAGATGTATTACTCGCTCTTGGGGCGCGATATCGAGCATGAAATTGTTCCTTTTGTTGAAGACAGAGGGATTGGCATATTGGTATGGAGTCCGCTTGCTGGTGGTTTCCTCAGTGGTAAGTACACGCGAGAAACACCTGAACCTGAAAATGCTCGTCTTAATAAATTCAACCTTCCACCCATTGATGTTGAAAAGGGCTATGACGTGGTGGACGTGCTCAAACAGATTGCTCACAACCATGGGGCATCTCCTGCTCAAGTCGCGATCGCTTGGATTCTCACCAAACGGTTCATTTCCTCTGTCATCATTGGTGCTAACAAAATGCACCAGCTTGAAGACAATCTTGGTGCTGTTAATCTCAAGCTATCTGTGCAGGAGGTGGAACAACTGGATGAACTGACTGCTCCCCAGTCACTCTATCCCGGATGGATGCAGCCATTGGGATGGGATGCGAAAGTCAAAGCCGCTCTGGATTCCTAGTGCCTTAAGCTGGGAGGTCTTCCCGATAGTCTTTTAGTGATCGGGAAGACTTCTATTGAGAGAAACAATAAGTTCAACCCAGAGTAGCTGCTTTAAGAAATTTTACAATTGTTAAAAATAACATCTATTTTCTCACTCCTATGCGACTAACCTATTTCGGCGCAAATAGCTGGCTACTCGAACTAGGACAAAAACGGATACTAATTGACCCTTGGCTAGTGAGTTCCTTAATCTTTGGAAATCTTCCCTGGCTGTTCAAAGGTGATCGCACTCAACCCCTTGACTCCCTGCCTGATCGTATTGACCTAATCCTGATATCTCAAGGATTAGAAGACCACGCCCATAAACCAACGCTGGAAAAACTAGACAAGACAATTCCAGTAGTGGGTTCGGTCAGTGCAGCTAAAGTGGTAGAACAGCTGGGTTATACGCAAGTAACAACGCTCACCCCTGGTCAAACCTTCACCCTAGCTAATCGCATCGAAATCCGAGCTTTACGAGGAGCGCCCATTGGACCGCTACAGATAGAAAATGCCTATCTTCTCAAACAATTAGATAGCGGTACAACTCTCTACTATGAACCTCACGGTTTTCCCCCGCCAGAAATTAAAGATTATGCTCCCGTGGATGTGGTGATTAGTCCAGTCGTTAATCTGGAACTGCCATTACTAGGAGCAATCATCAAGGGAAACGCCACAGCTAAACAGCTAGCGCAATGGGTAAAACCCCAAGTGTTCCTCTCAACAGCAACAGGTGGGGATGTGACTTATGGAGGATTGATTAATTCTGTGCTACGCACCCTTGGCAGTGTAGAGGAATTGCGATCGCAACTAGCACAGCACAACCTACCCACTCAGGTAATTGACCCTCAACCTGGAGAACCCATCGAACTGGCGTTGCATCAAGTCTCGTAGATTACACGAATCAAGTAGTTCATCCTGCTCAGAGCGGGATGAAATGCAACAACATAGGGTTGCCAAAGGTAGGGCTGATGACTTGAAGATGTACTTCATTCTCAACAAGCAAGGATTGGACTACGGCTTCATGTACCCTTACTCTTAGGAAAGAGAACAATTTTTTCTCATTAACCCCTTATTGCCGCCAATAATCAAGATATTAAAAAAATACTTGTAAAGTCTAAAGCGTGGTTAAAACTCTGCGTCTTTGGTTAGAAAAGACCTAAAAATTACTTAAAAGTTCTCTACCCCTTGGTTCTGCCCTCTGATAGAGTGACCTTCCTGTTCAAGTTGATATTCTAAGAACATAAAGAGACAGAAAAACGCTGGAAGAAAAAGGGAGAAAAACAGATGGGTATTATTGCTTGGATTGTGTTAGGTCTGATTGCTGGCGCGATTGCGAAAGCTATCTATCCAGGTTCACAAGGCGGTGGTATTTTCGCAACGATTGGATTAGGAATTTTGGGTGCGTTGGTTGGTGGTTATCTCGGACAGCTCTTGCTTCCCGGTGCGGGAGCCTCAGCTGCCTCGGTAGGTGCAATTACTTTGCCAGGTGTTATCTTCGCCGTGATCGGTGCAATGATTTGTATCTTCATCTGGGGCTTACTTACCCGTAGAGCTTACTAAATCGCTTCAGAAACTTCAGAAACTCCGCTGTACAACATAATTAACAAAAACAAAATTTAACCAACTAGGGAGAAAATCACATGGGTGGTAATATCATCGCTTGGATTGTCTTAGGTCTGATTGCCGGCGCGATCGCGAAAGCTATCTATCCGGGTCATCAAGGTGGCGGGATTTTAGCAACGATTGGGTTAGGAATCTTAGGCGCTATGCTCGGAGGTTGGCTGGGGCTTCAAATCTTGGGGACAGGCGGTGGTGCAGCAGCAGGTGCCTTGAGTATACCCAGCATTCTCTTTGCGGTACTTGGTGCCATAATTATCATCTTCATCTGGGGCTTACTGACCAGACGAGCTGCATAACTCTCTTTAGTAATGTGTATTTCATTGAGCGTTTAGCACTGATCCCCCATGCTGGCATGGGGGAATTTTTATAATTACAGGTTGTGCAATTAAAAGTTGTGAATTTATACTTTCCTAAAAGAATCTGAAAATAAGACTATTAATTCACTTTTATCAGGTCGTCATTTAAGGGAAATTCTAAAAATAAACTGTTAAGTATAAAAAGTTGTTTGATTTTTATTTATCTTGATTCTTATATTGAAATAAGAGGTATCAGTTTACTACCCTAAATAACTTCTTCAGGAAAAGGCAAATTAGATAAATAACTCAATTCCCCAAGTAGCAGAAAGTCACCTGGAAGCGTTAGATTGACAATGTTGCTACAAACAGTGAGGAGAGACAAAATGCTGGAGTTGTACCAATTTGAAATGTCGCAGTACTCGGAAAAAGTGCGGCTCATCCTGGATTACAAAGGGTTGGCTTATCGCAAGATTGAAGTAACACCAGGAGTAGGACAGCTAGATCTCTTTCGACTGTCAGGTCAACGGCAGGTGCCCGTGTTGAAAGATGGGACTACCGTGATAAGCGATTCCACAGCGATCGCTATGTATTTGGATCGCCAGTATCCAGACAAACCACTAATCCCCTCCGACCCCAAAAAACGAGGGCTTTGCCTGCTGATGGAAGAGTGGGCGGATCGCTCCATTGGTGTTTTAAGCCGCAAGGTGCTATATGGAGCAGTGAGCCAAAATCAAAGCTTCCGCACATCCATCTTGCCCAATACAACGCCTGATATCCTCAAAACAGTAGTTGGTGCCGTCCCCTCAGAATTGCTTGAACTTCTGGGTACAGGTGTCGGTTATGGCGCAGATGCGATAAAAGATGCAAAAGACTCTCTCAAACAGGATCTAGAAGCCCTGAGTTTGCTGTTATTGGATAGTCCTTACCTAATCGGTGATCAGCCTTACTTGGCTGATTTTGCGGTAGCTGGCTTAAGTATGCTGTTGAAGTTTCCTGCTGGTCCCTACCTGGAGATACCGAATGAACTCAAAGGGAAAGGAATTCCTGGCTTCGCTGATACTAGCCTTTATGAGGCGTTTTTCGACTGGCGCGATCGCCTCTATGCTGATTACCGCAAGCCAACAACATCTACCGTGGGAAACGGTTCGGCACCGACCTCAATTGAAATTGATTAGGTGCAATTGTTGCTAAAAACGCTAAACTAATCCACTGATATTAGCGACCCAATTGACGGGTCGCTAATTTTATTAAGGCGACCAACGTAGGAACGATTAGGACGCAAGTCAGGTTGAAGTTCTGTTCTAACTAGAAAAAAGCAACAATGAAGTATAAACAAGCTGGAATAATTGGAGCCGCATTCGGTTTGGCTATAACGGGTTGGGCTTGCAGTAAAATTGTAAGCACTAATGCGCAACAGACAAGTGACGCACCGACGCCTGTTATACAACCGAGTACGTCACCACCTAGTGATACTCAGTTGAATGTGCCGCAGCCAACTGACGCCCCCTTAACCTACAAGATTGAAACCTATAACAGCCGAACGATGGGGAAAAGTCGCACCTATGGAGTCGTTCTCCCTCCTGGCTATGAGTCCTCTCCCACGCAGCAATATCCTGTTGTCTTTCTCCTCCACGGAGGACATGGCACTCCAACCAGCTGGTTTGAAAATGAAAAGGGCGCAGCCGTAGCGACTCTCCAGAAACTGTATGCCGAGGGGAAGCTGCCACCGAGTATCATCATTACACCAGATGGCAATGACAAGCGTGGCACCAGTCGCTATTGGGATCCCCAATATATTGACGGGCCCAACGGCAAGGTTGTTACTGCTGTTGGTGATGAATTGGTGAAAGTTATTCAATCGCGCTACCGCACTCTTCCCACGCCCAATTTCTGGGCTATAGGAGGACTTTCTTCAGGCGGTTGGGGGGCAATCAATGTAGGGTTGCACAATCGGAATAATTTTTCTATCCTTTTCAGCCATAGCGGTTACTTCCAGGATAAAAGTGGACCGAACAATAGTCCTATTAACTTTGTCAAAAAGCTAAGTACCGCTGAACGTGAAAGATTGCGGATTTATCTAGATGCAGGTAAGCAAGATAACTTCTCTCTCACCCAAAATCGGCAGTTTCGCCAAGTTCTCAATCAGCTAAAAATTTCAAATGTTGTCCATGAGTTTCCTGGCGAACACAGTTGGCGTTACTGGCGTGAGCATTTAGCTGACTCTCTGACTTTTGTGGGTGAACAGTTTGGGCAAGCACAAGGGGCACAGGCACAGCCTTTGGAAACCCAGGGAGTTGATGAAGCCAAACCACCTCAGCAATAGAGTCACCTGCGGATGAATCTGGGAGATTGAGACATCCATATTTGGCAATTTTGCACAAATCAGCTAACATCGCCCTGGAATTAATGATCCTGTTGGTTAGGCGATCGCTATTTCACCTTTACCGCTAACCTTTCTTCCATCAAGGTAGAGTGACCGTAGGGTGGGCAGAGTCCAAGATTTCTCAGCACCTAGCAATAGCATTGCTGAACTGCCCACCTTACTACTGACATAGCTGAAAGCCGCCTATCTTTAGATGACGGATAGAAAGCAAGTTGCAACTTTAGTTGCCTGTTAAGTTTCTGACTGGTCTTATCCATCGCTGTATTGAACGATTTTTCTCAAGGTTGATGCCAGTCATACCAGCCAGATATGT
>DATNPH010000155.1:0-25888 GCA_036703315.1 Coleofasciculaceae cyanobacterium | reverse complement strand
TGGAGAGAGCGTGCCTTTGTCCCGGTTAAGTGCCTCTAGGCTTCGAGCCGCTATCCAACAAGTGTTAACAGAAGATTCCTACAAGAATAATGCATCCAGGTTACAAGATGCGATCGCTCGTGCAGGTGGAGTCCGTCGGGCCGCCGATATTGTAGAACAAGCGATATCTACGGGAAAGCCAGTCTTAGCTCAAATACGGCAATAAAGAATTTTTGACGGACAGCCATCTGTAGGCTTGGGTTTAGTTCTGTTAAACGGGTTGCACTACAAAAACACTTATGAATCATTTTGGTATTCTCTGTCCTTCAGAAACTGGTCACCTGACTCCTATGCTTGGATTAGGGCGCGAACTTAAAAGGCGTGGTCATAGTGTCACCTTCTTTCAGGTTCCTGATGCCGAGAAAAAGGTACTCTCAGCCGGACTAAATTGCCAATTGATTGGGCAGTCTGAATTTCCGGTAGGTTCGCTGCCCCAACGATATGCCGAGCTAGGGAAACTCAGTGGGCTTGCTGGGGTACGCTACTCAATCCAATTTGTGCAACAAATAACGGATATGTCCCTTCGTGAAGTACCAGATGCCATTAAAGCAATAGAGGTAGATGTGCTTTTGGTGGATCAGGTGGCGCGAGCGGGTAGCACCATTGCAGAATTACTGGATATTCCCTTTATTAGCGTGTGCAACTGTCTGCTATTTAATCGCGAAGCCAGTGTTCCCCCTCCCTTTACAACCTGGCGTTATAACCCATCATGGTGGACATACTTACGCAACCAAATGGGCTATTCTCTAATTGACCGCCTTGCACAACCGCTCTGGGCATTAGTGGACGAGTATCGTCGTCAGTGGAAGTTGAGTCCCTACTCTAGCCCCGATGATGTATATTCCAAACTGGCACAGTTGAGTCAACAGCCAGATAAATTTGAATTCCCGCGCACTACTTTACCACCATATTTTCACTTCACTGGACCCTATATTGACTCAGCCAGCAGGGAACTCGTATCTTTTCCGTTAGACAAGTTGACCGGACGACCGCTCATTTACGCCTCTATGGGAACCTTACAAAATCGGCAGCAGGAGATTTTTCATTGTATTGCAGAGGCTTGTGTCGGGTTGGATACTCAACTGGTAATTTCTCTGGGAGGGGCTAGTAGCCCAAAATCTTTACCGGGATTGCCAGGTTCACCGCTAGTTGTCGAATATGCTCCTCAACTAGAATTACTCAAAAAAACGACACTAACTATTACCCATGCAGGACTAAATACTGTTCTAGAATCTCTCACCAATGGTGTGCCAATGGTAGCAATTCCGATTACCAATGACCAACCTGGAGTAGCAGCACGTCTGGCGTGGAGTGGGGCTGGAGAAGTGGTGCCGTTGTCCCACTTGAGTGTTCCCAGGCTTCGAGCTGCTATCCAACGGGTGTTAACAGAAGGTTCTTACAAAAATAATGCATCCAGGTTACAAGATGCGATCGCTAGTGCAGGTGGAGTCCGTCGGGCTGCCGATATTATCGAACAGGTGATATCTACAGGAAAGCCAGTGTACAGGTAAATTACACTTTCCACTTTTTTATTCCTATTGAATTGAAGGCATCTATATGCAAACTCCTTTTCCCGAAACCGTTCTGCCCAATGGGATGAAGATATTTTGTTTGCAGCCGGACGAAGTGCCTATGCTTTACGAACAAATTCAGGAATACTTCAGGAATGGGATTGAGTTACATGAAGGCGACACTGTATTGGATGTAGGAGCTAACATTGGCCTATTCACTCTATGGGTTTATCAGCTTTGCCAGAAAAATGTGAGTGTTTATGCCTTCGAGCCTATCCCCGCAATTTTTGAAGTGCTACACCGCAATGCCCAACGCTTTGATTCAGAAAAACTCAGAGTTTTTCCTTGCGGGCTTTCGCGAGAATCTAAGACTATGACATTCGCTTACCATCCCAACGCTACAGCATTGTCTAACGCCTACCCAGAGGATTCAAAGGAGCTACGAGACGAATTAAAGAGGACTATCCTTCGTAATCTCAAAGATGCCCCTCCATTTATTCGTTGGCTTCGCTGGCTTCCTCCATTCCTGCGATCGCTGATTCTCGATCAACAAGGAAAAAAAGCTTTTCAAATAGAGCGAGTAACTTGCCAGTTAAAAACTGTATCAGATATTGTACGCGAACATGATATCCAGCAAATTGACTTGCTCAAAGTAGACGTTGAGAAAAGTGAGTTGGATGTGCTTTTGGGCATAGAACAGCAGGATTGGCAAAAGATTAAGCAAGTAGTTGTTGAGATTCACAATGTGGATGGTCGTATCGAAAAGATTACGGCTTTACTCAAACAACATGGCTTGAGCCAAATTACAGTGGAGCAGGAACCCATTTTCAAGGGTTCTAACATTTTCAATCTCTATGCCTTACGACCTAATACCAATTCACGAAACGCTTGATACAAATACTTTTCTTGCTCACCCCTGGACTTCGGGAGGCTGGGGGTCGATGTGTAGCGTATTAAAAGTGAAATGGTATAACTCTAGATAGATGCGATCAGCATGAGTAAGGGCTGTTGACCAGTTGACCAACAGCTTTTAAAGTCTTTCCCTGACACTCAATAGTCAGACATAAATAAAATATGCCAATGCAAGTTTAGATATCTCAAATTGCACTGGAGCTAGTCTGGAGGATTCCCTCATTTTGAGGGCGCTTTCCCCTCGCTATCATACGCACCCCTTGAGCGGGTCCAATGGTAGCGCCTCGACGTATCGGTTCCACAGGTTTGTTATCAGCCAGTTCTAGCTGCCAGTGAGACAGCACAGTGGCTAGAACCAGTTTCATCTCAAACTGTGCAAATGCCATACCGATACAGGTACGGTTGCCACCTCCAAAAGGTAAATACTCATGCGGCGCAAATTGACGATCCAGAAAACGCTCTGGTTTGAACTGCTTCGGCTCAGGATATAGATCTTCTCGATGATGAGTTAGGTAAATACTGGGAATCACCACTGTACCAGGTTCAAGTTGGTAGCCCGCAATCTGTAGCGGTGACTTGACTATTCGATTTAACGCCACCATCGCCACTGGGTAAATTCGCAGTGTTTCTTGGCAGACAGCATTCAAGTAGGGCAGTCGCAAAATAGCATTTAGATCGGGATTGTCACCGAGGGGATCTAACTCTTGCAGCAGATTCTCATGCACCTGAGGCAGATGATGAACCCAGTAAAATGCCCAAGATAAGGCTGTTGCGGTGGTTTCGTGACCCGCGAGCAACAGGGTCATCAACTCATCGCGTAATTCCACATCTGTCATCGGCTGTCCTTGTTCATCATGAGCCGACATCATCAAAGACAGAATATCCGTTCGAGATGGGTCAGGTTGCTCTCTGCGTTCGGCGATCTCCGCGTAGATGAGTTCGTCAATTTCCTGTAGTCGGCGCATGAGTACTCTCCATGGACTCCACGGGCCTAAATCCCGTTGCAGTGCTGGGAAAAGAAATATGATGCCTTCCAATAAAGGAATCTTTGGGTTCAGAGTTCCAATCAAGAGTTCCTGTAGTTTTTCGTAACGGGAACCTTGCTTTAAGCCAAAGACAGCTTTCAAGATGACCTGAAAGGAAATCGCTTGCATGGATGAACGAACTGAAAAGGGTTCGCCAATTGTCCATTGTGCCGTCACTTGCTCAGTGATGTCGCGTACTAATTGACCATAAGCCCGCATTCGTTCCCCATGAAAAGGAGGTATCAAAAGTTTGCGTTGTCTTCGATGACGCTCTCCAGCCAGCGCCAGCACTGATTGCTGCCCCAACAAAGGCGATTTAATACCGGCTTCCTCACCCGAGTCCAACTGTTTCGGATCGGTGCTAAAAACCTCCTGAATCGCCTGAGGGTTACTAATGAATACTTGAGGAGCAAAAACTGGGCCAATCCGGAGGGTGAACATATCACCATAGCGTTGGGCACAAGCTTCCATGTATTCTAGGGGACTTGCAAGCCACTGGAACGTCTGTACCCAAGGGTGAGTCTGGGGACCATCAGGCAGTTTATGTGTAGGCATTTCTGTTTACCTTCCTATTTATTGACCCAGTTTGCTAGGTATTTTATCGAACAGGTTGAGGCAACCTAGAAAACGTAGGATTAACTTAAACTAAAGCCAATTTATCGATGATTAACAATTAGCAGCTCATTTTAAAACGTCATCCCCTGTTACCGTCGTATACTCCGATTTATAAGACCTAGGATAGCGGCAAAGATAGCAGAGCCAATGATTGACCAAATAATGGGGAACGATCGCCCTCCAAGGTTGAGAGAAAAGAGTACAGGCAGGTTAAACTCACGAGCTACCCAGATTCCAATGTAGGCACCGATAACTCCGACAACAATCGAGACCAGTAAGCCACCTGCTGAGTAGCCAACTAATACTTGTCCAAGGCTGCCACAGATCGCTGCAATCAGTAGTAACAGAAGAATTTCTACCAGGCTCATGAGTATTCCTCAGCAGCAGTACAAAGTTACTGATATATTCGCACAACTGGGTGCTGATTCCTTACTGGTGTTCTTGAAAATATAGAGGAAAAAGAGCGATCGCTACACTATTCCCTGTGCATCTTCAAGAAACATTTCGTGCATATGAGGATACTCATAGTCCATAGTTCATAACAGTTATGAACTATGGACTGTCAACTATGAACACGCCAAGGATTTCACAACATCTTTACCTGAAACGGTACTAGTCAATCCTGACGCGGAAGCGAACAAAACCAATATTGCTCCCCGCGACATTAGAAATATCCCCCAAATTCACAAGTACCGCTCCGTTAGGATTAGTTGGGTTAGAGCAGCCATTCCCTGTAGGCAGTGGTGCCAAGGGTGAGAAGAAATTGCCCTCGCTTGGGCTTGTCCCGACAATCGCTTGGATACTGCCGGGAACAAATGTTGTCCCTTCTGGAATCAAGTCACAAACATTAACATTGTTGGCTGGGCTACTACCATCAGAGAGAAAATAGATGGTGTAATCAATTTCATCGCTGCTTTGTAAAGGGTTCTCAAGTCCCAGCTGATAAACTCCCACAGGGGGCAGTTGAGACCATCCTGGTGCATTGTCATTTGGGTCAGCTGGGTTATCTACAAAGCTACTGAAATTAATACCTGTCAGCGGCACACCACCTCTAGTTACACTTGTAATTCGCTTCACTAGACGCAGATTAGGATCTACAGAGGAGACAACTAAGGTTTGATCTTGTGCCGTGTTGTTCGTCAAATCACTATCCCCTTGCGTTGAGACTTGTGCTTGGTTGGTGTAGCTGCCAGTGGGTGCTGTCACATTAACGTTAAGCGTGAGGTCTGGGAGGCTACCACCGGGATTAACAGCAGGACCATTATAAACACAGGTAACGTCTTGCCCTACTGCCGAACAGTTCCAGTTTTCACCCGTACTTGAGACAAAAGTGAAGCCCGCAGGTAGAGTATCGGTTATCGTCACTGGGCCATAGGTAGGGCCGGTCGCCGTTGGTAGATTCTGCACTCTCAATGTGTATGTACCAGTTCCTCCTTGAATGAAATTACCTGAGTGAGTTTTGGTGATGGCTAAATCCGGTAGGGGTGGAGTTGCAAGGGTTTCCACCCGCACATTGATCAGTTCATGAAAATTTACCCCATCACCCGTTGAACTGGCAAAACCAAACTTGAAACTGTCCGGTCGGTTAGGTGGAGCCGGGAAAGCGTTCAAAACTGTTTGATAGGCTGTCCCTGTCCCTGTCGGGTCTATTTCTAGGGTGATGGTGTTATTTGTGTTGAGCGTTACCCTAACTCTCCTTCTTGTGTTTGGGGTTGTGCGCGAAGGAGCAGTAGGGTTATCTAAGCTAAATCCACCAGGTCTAGTAGACAAGTTACCGGAATTGGCTAGGAAGCAATAACCTTCCAGTCCACTACCCGGTCCTCTGACTGTTACAGAATCTTTAATCTGTGCCTCCGGTGGCGACAACCCCGGCCCACCACCCAAGGGAGATGGGTTGGGGCAACCATTACCACGTCCTTCATAGTCATTAGCAAAATTGCCAAACTCATCAAGTCCAACACCTATGTAGGCATTAGTTAGACCATTTTCAGTGGTAGTTTCAGATACCTCTTGGGCATAGCCAAGGGCACCCCCTTTTGCACCAAAAACAGGCGCAGTAGTATTGCCGTTGAACAAGAAGAACGTTGTCCCATCCGCTCCAGAACCTGGACCCGCGCCGCCACCTCCGTAGGCAAAGTAATCGAAGGTGATGACCAAGCCTTGATTGGCAGGAATGGCGTAGTCGTAAAAAACAAAACTTCGTAAGTCTGGTCTTATGTCAGTTAATCTGAGTACTCCCGAGCCAGGGGGATCAGATGTTGTACCACAGTTGCGAATTGACTCCGGAGGAGATGACCCTGTGGCTGTCAAGCAAGGGATAAATGTTCCACCAACCGTCCACCCATAGGCGGTCGAGCCAGTGAATTCCTCTTGGACGATTGTGACGTTAGCGGCTGCTGGTGAACTAGTAGCTGCCAGTAGCAGGAGTGTGCTGCTAGTAAACCAGCCTAGAGGCCAGCGTTTAATTACAGAAGTAAAATGTCGGTCAATAAATTGCATGGTAGAGCGTAACAAAACAACCGCCTTGAAGTACAAGGCGGATCAGCTTGTCAACATACCTGGCTGACGGCTTCAAAGTAATCAGCTCAAAGCTAGATGTTCATTGCTCATGTGTAGCCATAGCTACAGCGAGCGATCGCATTTCTCTACAACTAAGTACTAGGTAAGATTCTCTATCGGGTACAATCCGACAGAACTTTCTCAGCAATTCCGAGCAATAGTCGAATACCTTACAGTCTTACCCCTGTGGCTGCACTAGCTCAGTCTGAGTTATAACGCGCTATGCTAATAGTCCGTGGCAACACACCGATCAAGAGCGCTAGGGCTTCGTCTGGCAACTGGGTGATTGTATCGGAGTCAAAGTAGTACCCAAACTGATTGAGGAGTAGCTGAGCGCGTCGCAACGGCACTGCCTCCTCTGTAATTTTTCCAATCAGTCGAATCCACTGCCGCCGAATCAAATAAGCACGCTGTCGCTCATCAGATGACGTAGGGGAGGATAACGAAAGATTACCGACTGGTAGCGCTTGCTGACAATCTTGATCAAACGCTCCTCCTACTGCTGATCCTGGTCCTGCAAATTCAGCATGATAGGGCTTATAGAGAATTAAGCCATTGCGACGCTGACTATTGACGATCAACAGGTCATTGATTGGAATTAGTCTATTGTCAGACAAATACTCTCCAGAAGTAGTCGATTTACGCCTTAATAGTTCGGTAGACTCACCTGAACCACTTGTCTCAGCACAAGGCATTTCCGAGTCGCGGGATGATTTAGGCATGAGGATGATGCAGAACTAGGGGATTATTTTGTATCTCCAGCTCTGGAGTCTTGTGCTGGCTCATCGTTTTAATCAGCAACTTTATACTACTCTTGTGCTCCAGTGGCTTTTAACAGTCGCACAACTTTACGATACCCATTGAACTCCGCAAGCATCAAAGCCGTATACCCACCCCGATTTTTCACATTGACATCTGCACCAGCATCCAGTAAGACTTGCACAGCATCGATATAACCCCGATGAGCTGCCCACATCAAAGCTGTAGCACCATTACTATCAAGTAAGTTCACCTCGACACCAGCATTTAATAGGTGTTGCATGATAATAGTATCGTTTCGATCAGCTGCCTTCATCAAAATTGTTTTCCCGTCAGCGTATCGTGTATTGGCATCTGCACCCGCCTCTAGCAAAACCTTAACCGTCTCATCATGACCCTGAGACACCGCCAGGGTTAGAGGTGTTTCACCTTGGTTTGTGGCATTGAAATCAGCTTCTTTTTGCAGTAAGGCATCGACAACCTCTGTGTGACCCTGCAATGCTGCCAGCATTAAAGCCGTGTCACCCAACTGATTTCTAGTATGGACGTTCGCCCCCCACTGGAGAAGGGCGTCCACAACTGAAATATGACCTTCCACAGCTGCAAAATGTAAAGCTGTCTCCTGATCTTTGTTTGTGGCATTGATATTAGCACCCGCATCAAGTAACGCCCTAACAACATCAGTCTGACTACTTGCGGCGGCTGCCATTAGTGCTGTTCCTCCCGTCGAATTTTGGATATTTACATTAGCACCAGCATTCAGTAACGCTTGTACAACTTCAGTGTGACCTTGGTCAGCGGCCAACGTTAAAGCCGTTTCACCGTCTTGGTCTTGGATATTAACATCAGCATCGGTTAACAGCAGTTGGACAACAGGCAAATACCCTAGCTCAGCCGCTTGCATCAAAGCGGTTCTACCATCCGAGTCAACGGTGTTTACGTTTACCCCTTGATCTAATAAAACTTGTACGGTTTGAGTGTGACCTTCACTGGCAGCTAGGGACAGGGCACCTATACCAACGCTGGTGTCTGCACCAGCTTCTAGAAAGGCTTTCACGATATCACTGTGACCTTTCTGAACTGCCAAGTTTAAGGCACTATCTTCATCTTTATCTGTAATATTGACATCAGCACCCGTAACCAACAAGATTTGTACTACCTTTAAATGACCTTTGTGTGCTGCAATCATTAACGCTGTGCTACCATCATCGTTTTTTGCATCGAGATCAGCACCTGCCGCAACCAGGATTTGTAAAACATCAATCTGATTAGCCGCTGCTGCCAACATTAATGCGGTCAGACCATAGCGTTTTCTCGACAGATTGAGATCTGCGCCAGCTTTTAGCAACACTCGAACTATCTCGGTGTAACCCTGCTGAGCAGCAAACATCAAAGCTGTAGTGCCGTCTCTATCTGTGACATTGACATTAGCTCCCTGAGTAAGAATCGCTTTGATTTTAGTAAGGTCACCACTTCGAGCTGCTTTTAACAGTAAAACGTCTTCATTTGAGGTCATCTCTTAAGCCCCTTCAAGAGCGCATTGTCAACTTAGCGCCAAATCGGAGCATTGAAAAGGAGTTCAAAACTCAACAGTTCAAAAATTTAGAATAAAAATTCTCCTGCAACTCCTGTAATTGACTTTTATTCCTTACCCGCTAAGCGAGCCTATTCCCTATTGTGTTTCTGTCATAGACAACTCAAGCTATGCTAAGTTAAGTTTTATCAAGATTATTAAACTACTCTCTTAAATCCTATGAGCCTCGAAATTCCAGAATCAGTTAAAGTCTGGTCCCAGTTCGTTCACCCAATTTTGATGTGGATACTACTGGTGCTCTCAATTTATGCTTTGTATTTAGGTATTCAAGTCCAACGCACTCGATATGCTGACGGTGAGGTCAAGAAAGAGCTGATCAAGGGTCGATATAACGTTAGGCACTATCAACTTGGTTCTGTGCTACTAGCGGTTATGGTTATCGGTGCGATCGGGGGCATGGGGGTTACTTATATTAACAATGGAAAACTCTTTGTCGGTCCTCACCTTTTGGCAGGGTTAGGGATGACAGGACTGATAGCCGCGTCTGCCGGCCTTTCTCCATTTATGCAGAAAGGTCACAACTGGGCACGCTTCACCCACATTGCGCTTAATGTCGTTCTTATGGGATTATTTGGCTGGCAGGCGATCACAGGTGTAGAAATTGTGCAGCGGATTATCAGCAAAATGTAGATATTTGCCCATTGTCTGTTATCAGTTATCCCCCTATCAATCAGCGCTGACTCCTTCAGCGCTTTTTAGCTTGTTTGGGCATGGGTATACCTAGGCTATTGTGAAAGTCTTCCTGTACTTTGTAGGTTAAGCGTCGAGAGACTTGTCGCACAACTTGGTGCAAGAGGCGATCGCCTGTGCTTTGAATCAAAGACTGCGGCAGTTTGTGGATAAACTTAGGAAACCGCAGAGCAACACTTAGGTCAAGATGCCACTCGACACGGGTAATTGCTGATGGCAACTCGTGCCCATCACGCTTTTGCTCCTTGAAATACTCGCTTGCTGGTACTTCTACAAAGGTTTGAGACGCCTGGAAGTCAACATCATACCCTGGAGCAACATAATTCGGTACGGGGATCGTCCGAATCCGATAAATCCCATTTTCTTGAGGTAGCAGTTCCAAACCCACTTTCGGCTCTACCTCGTAGCCAAACGCCCCAAAGCGACCAATTAGCAAAGCATAGCCATTTTGCCCAATTGGTTCTACCGTCATTGGGTGAGCGCAGCGAGAAAACCAATCTTGATGAGCATCGAGATATTCAGTAACTTGCTTGGCTTGGGCATACATCTCCATGCTGTCTTGGAAGTTACCGTGGAAGCGAGTTTGCTCAAAGCCCGAGTAATGTGTGTGACCCACTAGAGTGTCTGTCTCTGTAAAACTTGATGGGGTATGCAAATGCGACTGCTCTAGCTCAATCGATTGATCGTCAGCGAAATGCGAATGCATATCTGATCCTTTATATCGGTTGCCCTTTGCTTATGTTAATAATTCCCAGTTAAGGTTCGAATGTTCACTAATGTTCTAGCAAAAGTCAATTGGTCTACGTAACTGTAGTACTTATCACCCTTAGTGCTGCCGTTTATGCAAGAAGTCTACTTGACTTGCAGCAATTAACGGTAAAGATGAGTACATAATTAGAAACTTCCTACAATTGAGAAGTTGGAGTTTACTCCCAAAGAGAGAATTTTTTACTTAGCATAGCTTGTGAGTCTCTTTGTCAACCATGTGTGATTTACGGAGATAGGCATGAAAGCATTTGTTGCTGGAGCAACAGGCGAAACAGGACGCCGGATTGTAAAAGAGCTGGTTGGGCGAAACATTCCGGTTCGAGCTTTAGTACGGAACTTGGAGAAAGCCAGAGAAATTCTGCCAGCTGAGGCGGAATTAGTGTTGGGAGATGTGTTGAAGCCAGAAAGTCTGAGTGCTGCCATTGGAGATAGCACTGTAGTGCTGAGCGCTACCGGCGCTAGTCCCAGCTTTGACCCAACGGGACCCTATAAAGTGGACTATGAAGGCACCAAAAACTTAGTAGATGTTGCCAAGACAAAAGGTATTGAGCACTTTGTCATGGTTTCTTCTCTGTGCGTATCCCAGTTTTTCCACCCACTCAACCTGTTCTGGCTAATTCTGCTATGGAAGAAGCAGGGGGAGGAATACCTTCAGAAAAGCGGCTTGACCTATACGATTGTGCGACCTGGTGGTCTTAAAAACGAAGATAACCCAGACCCTATCGTGATGTCATCGGCAGATACGCTGTTTGACGGAAGTATTCCTCGGACGAAGGTGGCAAGAGTTTGCGTCGAGGCACTGTTGGAACCGGAGGCACGAAATAAAATTGTAGAAGTGGTAGCCAAGCCAGAGACTTCTGATAAAACCTGGGATCAGCTATTTGCTAGTGTGATCTAGGAGGGGAAAAGCGAAAGCCATTTTTAAGAGCGGCGTGAGGATTATTGAGTTTAGTAGGTTCATCACCGAGGGCGCTCAAAGCCTATTTTCTCTAGATATGGGAGCAATCGAAACGCCCTCAAAAGTCAAAAATAAAATTTTTGACTTTTGAGTTTTGACTTCCTCCCCAGGCTCTACGGAAAGCCCCTATCTTTCCAGGGAGGGTTAATCAACAGTAGGCAATTTGCTAACAAATACTCACAAGTGTTTAGTTATGCTACTAGGCTTCAAGACCGAGTTAAAACTAAATAAGTCACAACGAGTCTTGTTGTCTAAACACGCAGGCACGGCGAGACACGCTTGGAATTGGGGATTAGGTTTAACCAAGCAAATCTTAGATAACAACAAGGCTCACCCTGACGCTCCTGGCGTCGCTAACGCGGCGCTATCGCTATCGGACAAAATTAAGTTTCCTACGGCTATTGACTTACACAAGTGGTTAGTAGCCTTAGTTAAACCGATTAATCCTTGGTATTATGAAGTATCTAAATGCGCTCCGTCGCGCGAGTACGCGCGCCCGCTTCGCTATCAGTATGCTTTGAGACAACTCAGGGATGCGTGGGATAGGTGCTTTAAGAAAGTGTCAGGAGTCCCTCGGTTTAAGAAAAAAGGGAGAAAGGATAGCTTTACTTTGGATGGTTCTATCAAGGTAGAACACTTCAAGATTAAGATTCCTGTCATTGGTTGGCTTAAGTCTTATGAGCGATTACCTCAGGGGGTTGCTCCTAAGTCCGTGACAATCTCCCGTCACGCTGACCGATGGTTCATTTCCTTCAAGATTGAAGTTGAGCCAATCAATACTCCCAAATCTGTTGAGTGTGTTGGCGTTGATTTAGGAGTAAATACCCTCGCCACACTATCAACAGGAGAGGAGGTCAAAGGGGCAAAAAGTTACAAGAAGTACGAGAAAAAGTTAGCTCGTCTTCAGTACTTACTGCGCCACAAAGTTGTTGGTTCATCCAACTACAAGAAAGCTCAGTTAAACATAGCTCGGTTACACCGAAAAGTAGCCAATATCCGTAAAGACACGTTGCACAAGATCACAACCTATATCAGCAAGAACCACGCGGTTATTGGGTTGGAAGACCTCAACGTGTCAGGCATGATGGCAAATCGGAAGCTAGCCAAAGCTATTGGTGATATGGGCTTTTACGAATTCCGTCGTCAGTTGGAATACAAGTGCCATCTTTATGGAAGCCAGTTGGTGTTTGTTGACAGGTTTTACCCTAGCAGTAAAACCTGTTCCCACTGTGGTCATGTCAAAGAGTCTGTGTCACTGTCTGAGCGTGTATTCAAGTGTGATGATTGCGGGTTTGAGTGTGACAGAGATTTGAATGCTTCCATCAATTTGAGGCGTTGGTGCCTGGAGTTCATCTCCAGGCAAGGAAACGCCTTAGAGAAGGCGGCCAGCTTGGTCGTGTCAGCCTGTGGACTGGATAACGCCGACGTTTCCAGGGTGAACCAGGAAGAAGATGTTAGCGTTTTCGGAGCGGAAGCTCACTCCTGTGGCAGTCTATACGCTTAAACGTGCAAAAAGAGATTTTCCAGAAAGTTACCTTGAGGAATCCACTTACTAGCTTCGGTGCTTTAGCATTAGCAGCTGTGCTGTTAGTGCTAGTGTCACAAAACTGGACAGAGCGATCGCACTTTAATTATCCCAGAGGAGCTTACGGGACGCCGCCACTCGTGATGAAGGGCGGCGATCCCTACATCCGTGCTTTAATGCGAACAATTACAGCCAGTGAGGCGAATGATTCTCAACCCTATACCCTCCTGTATGGGGGTGAACGTGTCTGGGATTTGAGCCGTCATCCTGACCGTTGTGTCCGGATTGTTGCTGGGCCTAATATCGGTAACTGTACAACGGCGGCAGGTCGATATCAGTTCCTCAGCACAACTTGGGATAAGATGGCTAAGCGTTATCATCCTGGGGCTTCAAGATTTCTGTTTTGGAAAGCTTACAGCTTTGAACCGGAATATCAGGATGCGGTGGTCTACAGTTGGCTAAGTGACCGACAAGCTTGGGGTATAGACATTTCACAAAAACTGCGGCAAGGAAAGGTGAGTACCGTTTTGCGGCGGCTTTCCGGCACTTGGACAAGTCTAGGCTACGGAATAGAAAACAATTCGATGACGGGGTACTTGCCACAGATTTATCAGCGGATGCTCAAGGAAGAACTGGGAAAAAGCGGGTTGAGAGGGAGTCTGAAACTTGACAATTTGTCAAATTTCCCCATTTCTTCACTATCCAATCCCTAGTCTCTACTCCTCACTCATGGTATCGTCAGCCCCTAAGCCGGATTCTTCAATAAAACAGCTATCATCTGACCAGACTAGCGTTGGGTTGGCTTCGCACCTGAGAAAGCGAATCAGGTAGTACCATTCAGCTCGACGGTTGATAGATGCACCGTATTGCATGCCGATAATCTCGCCAATATCCTGCCGAGGTCGCCCGTACTCATCTACCCAAAGTGACCGGACGTGCTGACCATAGTGAAACATGGGTTCGGGAATTTTTTTTTCGGTACTCGAATATAGCAGTAATCCTGAGGCTTTTGATCTACTGAAGTTGAGACTCTGGAGCAAAACTTCAGTATAAATTGTTGCAATTACCCCACTCCCACAGCGCATTGTTATTCGGATGCTTGAATTTGCCGTACAGCTGTGAGGGCAGAGTAGCTCACACCGGCAGTGCCTTCGCCAGGATGTGTAGAATCTCCTACCAACCATAGGTGCTTGAGGGGTGTGCGTGTTGCAAAGCCAAATGGACCAAAGGTAGGTATTCTTTGACCAATTCCACCAACAATACCTTGGTCACGACCGGTAAAGTGGGCAAACGTGCGGGGAGTTGCCGCTTCTTGCTGGATAATCGTTTCGGGTTTTAAGTAAAAGTACTGGTTGAGACGTGCGATCGCTCCCTCTATGTACTGTTGCTTTAACTGGTCATAATCCTCCTGAGAACCCCGCCACCACATCTTGGCATCAGTAAAGGAAGAGGCAATAAGTGTCGCTTTGCCCTCTGGTGCACGACCATCTCCTGGGTGACTAACCGAAACAAAGAGGGAGTTGTTATCCCCAATTGGTCCTTCATAGTCATAGAGGAACTGGAGATGCGGTGGACATCCGGCAGGAATCGCACTCTGGTCAACCCCAAGATAGATAACAAACGCTCCCGATGCTGGCGGCAATTTATCCACTCGCTGCTTATAACCCGGAGGAGCTTGTTCTCCTAATAACTTAACCAAGTTTTGCACAGTCACGTTAGCCACCACTTCATTAGCTAGTTCTGTCCAAACTTCCCCAGTTTTTTGATTACGAATCCTCACACTGGTTGCTTTAGCGCCTGACACTTCAATGTGTTCAACCGTATGACGCATTAGCAGCTTACCACCATATTTTTCTAGCGCTTCGACGAGGCGATCGCTCAGCACCTGCATACTACCCTTAAGATGAAATAGCCCTTGCGGTTCAGTAGAAACACCCAACGCTGTTGCCGCGTAAAGCAGTGCCGTCTCATCTGCATTGACCTGGGAATAAAGCTTCAGTTGCAAATCTAAAAAGGTTCTCAGACGCTGATTGTCAGAGAGTCCATATACCCGCAATGCCTCGCCCACCGTCATAAACGTGAAGGGCAGGGTAATCAATGTATCAGGACGAACTGCCGAGGTTAGTTGCCACAAGTCCCACAAATTGCGCGGCGGCAGCACTGGATCGCGAGATTGGAACTTCCAGCTAGCCTTGAATAACATCGCCATCAATTCCCAAAACGGTTCACTGCCGGGAAACTGCCGTTGCCGTTCTGCCGCCCATTTCTCAGGATCGCGCCAGACATTAATTGGTTCTGTTTCACCAGGGAGAAATACCGCACAAGCTGGGTCACAAGGCGTCGCTGCTGGTAAATCAATCTCTAGCTCATCAAAAATCCGCTTGTGAATGCCTCCAGCTTCTAAACCAGCAACCTGGGTTGCTCCCACATCAAAGGTAAACCCACGACGTTTGAAGGTAGAAGCGCATCCTCCCGGTACCAAGGCTTGGTCTAATACCAAAACTTGATAGCCCCGACGGGCAAGTAACGCCCCCGCTGTTAGTCCACCAATCCCAGCACCGACAACGACAACCTTGCTGCTTGGCATAGCGATTGAAAGTTAGTGTTTCCCTTTCATAAACTTAACATAACTTTACACTACTGGAGTTGTCTGGGTTGCTCGGATCGGCTGTTGTGGGTTGAAGTGCTATACAATAGAGCAAAACAAAACGGATAATACTATTTGGTTAAATGTTTGACACTTATCGGCGATTAGGTTTTAGGTAGTAGGTGGTAGGAATGAGGCTACAACCTACTACCTTGACTATTTGTGTCATTCTTAAGACTAATTGGTATAAGATGCCTACTCCACAATAGGCAAGAAGATATTGTGTTGTTTTGAAGTCTTTTTCCGCTATTGGGTTAGACCCGTTTGGATGGCTGACAACTGTAATCGTTAAAATTTTTGGGTTTGTACCTTAGACCTCTTGCAAAAATACAAAGAACCCCTCCCCAATCCTCACTAAAGCTCCGGTCCCCGAAACGGAGAGGGAGTAAGGTTTCCTCCCCCCGAAACGGGGGGACTGAGCCGGAGCTTTAGTGAGGAGGTCAATTCGACTTTTGCAAGAGGTCTCTTGTCATATAAAGAGTTTTGGGGGAAAGTATTTATCTTCTGAAAAATCAATCATATAAAAGGGGCTCGAGGAGAAAGCTTATGGGATTGAAGCTTGAACAGGTTGTTCCCTGGGGACGTTCTTTAGAGGAGTACATCCGAATGTTTGACCTAACGGATAACGACCTTCAAAGTCAAATTCTTGATTGTGCGGCTGGGCCGGCAAGTTTTAACGCTCAGATGAAGCGGCAGGGATACAACGTTATTTCCTGTGACCCGCTCTATCAATTTTCAGCCAATGAGATTGCCAGAAGGATTGAAGAAACCTATCCAGTAATTGTCAATGGTACTACCACTAATCAACACAAGTATGTTTGGCGAGATATTCAATCTCCTACACAACTTGGACAGATTCGAATGGCAGCTATGCAAGAGTTTTTAGAAGATTTTCCCCAGGGGCTTCAGGAAGGACGATATCGCGAGGATGAATTACCAACTCTACCATTTGATTCGGCTCAGTTTGACTTGGCGTTATGTTCTCACTTTCTATTTACTTACTCCGATCATTTCTCTATGGCATTTCATTTAGAAGCAATTCTAGAGATGTGCCGAGTTGCTAAACAAGTGCTAATCTTTCCACTTTTGAATTTATCGGGGGAAGCTTCATCCTTTGTGCAACCCATAACTAAGGAGTTAGAAGACCGAGGATACACCGTGCAGTTAAAGCAGGTACCGTATGAATTTCAGAAAGGAGGAAATCAGCTTCTGTATGTTCGTGCCAGAAAGTAGGCAGCAGAAAGCCAAAGTATGCGATCGCGCCGATTACCTCTTTAGCCATCTCTCTTGTGCTAGGGAGCTAGCTGGCTAAGATAAAGGTATATTCGCGCTCCTTTTAACAGCTAATGACCTCAATTCTGCTCAAAACTCCCCCTCTTAACGCCCCAACTATAGAGACACTGCCTAATGGACTAACAATAGTCGCCGAGCAGATGCCTGTTGAAGCCATCAACCTGAATGTGTGGATTAAGGTTGGTTCTGCTGCGGAATCCGATGATATCAACGGTATGGCTCACTTTCTAGAGCATATGGTTTTTAAGGGAACGCCACGATTGCAAAGCGGCGAGTTTGAGCGGCTGATTGAGGAACGGGGTGCTGTGACTAATGCTGCCACAAGCCACGATTACACTCACTACTACATCACCACGGCTCCCAAAGATTTTGCTCACTTGGCACCCTTGCAGCTCGATGTAGTCCTAAATCCGAGCATTCCTGATGATGCCTTTGAGCGGGAGCGTTCAGTAATTTTAGAAGAAATTCGTCGCTCAGAGGATAATCCTCAACGTCGTACATTTAGACGGGCAATTGAGACAACATTTGAGCAGTTGCCTTATCGACGACAGGTACTAGGGCCAAGTTCGGTTATTGAACAACTGACGGCTCAGCAGATGCGCGATTTTCATGCTCGATGGTATCAACCCAGCTCAATGACAGCTGTAGCAGTTGGTAATTTACCTGTTGAGCAATTAATTCAGATTGTGGCAGACAGTTTTACTCAAGCGCGACCAACCCAGGCAACTACACCTTTACCTGAATCATCTCTGGATAATGCACTATCCTTCCAGCCTGAACCAAATTTTGGGGAAATTGTCCGCCGAGAGTATGTGGATGAAACATTACAGCAAGCACGGCTAGTAATGGTTTGGCGGGTACCAGGATTGATGCAGTTAGATCAGACCTATGCACTGGATGTCCTGGCAGCGATTTTAGGGCAAGGTCGGATGTCGCGGCTGTTTAGAGATTTGCGAGAAGATCGCCAACTGGTTACCCACATTGGAGTCAGCAACATGACACAGCGGCTTCAGGGTGTGTTTTATATTTCCGCACAATTGCCAGTGGAAAATTTGGCAGAAGTGGAAGACGCGATCGCGCAACATATCCGCAGGTTTCAGACTGAGTTGGTGGCAGAAGCGGACATTACTCGTATCCGTACTCAGGTAGCGAATCGGTTTATCTTTGGTAATGAAAAACCGAGCGATCGCACTGGTTTGTATGGTTACTATCACTCTCAGCTAGGAGACTTGGCACCAGCCCTAAATTACCCGGCTCATATTCAATCCATAGATGCTGTTGACATTCAACTAGCCGCTAAGCAGTATCTTTCTCCAGAGGCTTACGGCATAGTTATCATCAAACCTGCTCAGGTTTAAGTTGGGTTATTAAGAAAAGGGCGGGATTGGTTTTGAAATTATTCTGTTTAAAACTGTATTAATCAGCTAAACCCGCTCCTACACAAAAAAAACCAAATTCGATATTCGATAATGTGGACGCAAATTGCTACCCATATCAGTAAAGTGACTGGCGAAACCTTTGAGATTACGAATCGTCGGTCTATCGGTGGTGGCTGTATTAATCAGGGTTATGCTATCAGCAGTAATACCTCCACTTACTTTGTCAAGCTCAACCAGGCGTCTCGTTCACAGATGTTTGAAGCAGAAGCCTTGGGCTTAACACAGATGCTGGAAACAAAAAAAATTCGGGTGCCAAAACCGATTTGCTTCGGTACAGTAGCTGATATTGCCTACATTGTGTTGGAATGGCTTGAACTCGGTGGCAGCAATGATAGCAAGTGTTGGGAACAAATGGGGCGTCAGCTAGCAGCGATGCATCGCTGGACTCCCTCGACTCAAAAGGGATTTGGTTGGGACATAAATAACACAATTGGTTCGACTCCACAAATTAACAATTGGACATCTAACTGGGTAGAGTTTTTTGCTGAATATCGCTTGGGTTATCAATTCCAACAGGCGCGACGTCGCGGGGGTCATTTTCCTCAGCAAGAGCAAGTTATGGTGGCAGTTGGAAAGTTACTGGCTCATCAGCCTAAACCTTCTCTGGTACACGGGGATTTGTGGGGTGGGAATGCAGCGATCACCAAGTCGGGAGAACCGGTGATTTTAGATCCGGCTACCTATGTGGGCGATCGCGAAGTCGATATCGCCATGACTGAACTGTTCGGCGGCTTCCCAGCCGCGTTTTATCGGGGTTACAACGAGGTGTGGCCTTTAGATAAGGGTTACAAGCAGCGGAAAACGCTCTACAATTTATACCACATTCTGAACCATTTTAATTTGTTTGGTGGCGGTTATGGCTCGCAGGCAAACCGGATGATTGAACAAATTCTCAGTTATGTAGGCTGAGGAAATAGTTACTGGACTAGATTGTTCAAGCTTCAAGCCAAGAGTGCATTTCTTGAGCTTCTGAGAGCATCCCCAGACTCTCGAAATCTTCCTTTGCATCCGTTGCCCAACGTCGAAATACAGCACGATTCCTTCTCAGCTTCTCCAAATGCGCCCAAGAACGCTTGTGAAAAGCTATTGAGCGTTTATCCTGGCTCGCAAGAGCGATCGGCATACTCGTCTTTAACAGACGTTCCGCTTCATCCAAGTTGCCTTCTCCCACCAGTGCAACATCCGCTAACCAATTGAGGATATAGACCTCCACTTGCTGCCATTGAGCAATCTGTGCTTGTTTGAGCGCCTTTTGGTAGCCAATTTTGGCTTGTTTATAATTTCCAGTTCTAAACCAAACTTCTGCCTCATAGTAATAGAGCCGAATCAGTTGGCGTAGGCGTTTTGGCTCTTCTATTTCAATACGCTTGAGTAAGTCTTTGCCCTGATTCAACAATTGGTGAGCTTGATCAAATTTTCGCTGGTGAATCGATAGCACCGCCTGATCGATCGTCAACGACAACTGAACGATTAAATCTTGACCCTCTTGCAGATTGGATACTTGTGCAAACAGGGCATCCACTTGTGCCAACTGTTCCGGTTTGCCCATCAGGGTTAACGTCCAACCCTTATCCCCCAGTGCCTCCGCCATCATTGATTTATCTTGGCGCTGCTGAGTGGCTTGGAGCAACCAATCTATCCAAGTTAAGCGCTCATGCCAATACCCATGTACATAGGTATATCCTTTGACGTGCTGCCAAAACTTCCTAACCTGTTCATATCGGTTTTGCTGAATGCACCAGTCAATTACGGCTTGGAGGTTTTCCCACTCGTGGTCTAAATCTTTGTATTCGTGCCACTGTTTCCAGTCCTGTTGTTCGTAGGCTTGAGAAAATTTGAGATACCAGTTAACCCAACGTTCTCGCGCTTGTTTCTCAAACTCAGGGTTAGCTTTAAGTTCAGCGATCGCATACTCGCGAGTCAAAGGATGCATATCATACCGTTCTTCTCGCTGCATTACCAAGCGGAGTCTGTAGAGTTGAGCCAAAGCATTGAAGGGTTCAGCTTCCAGTAAACTGATTTGGGCAATCGCTTCTGGTGATGCAGATTTAGCAAATAGCGCCAGTACCATCAGCAACCGATGAGCGGGTTGCCCTTTCAGCCGTTGTATGGAGTCCTCAAAGCAATATTGAGCAAGGTCGCTGTTTGCTTGAGTCAACCGAGTTGTCACGATATCATCACAAATGCCATAAACTGACAATTGACCAATGGCGTAAACAATCCCTAACGGCAGACCACTGGTTTTCTGGTAGATTACTTGGAACTGTTCGGTTTTGAGTTGTATGCTTTGTTCTTGAGCTTGGTGCTGGATCAGTCGCACTCCCTCATCGAGTGGCAAGCACTCCAAATAGATAGGAACGCCAAAGGCTCCTCGCACACGGGTTGTGATCACTACTTTTACCGTTGAGGGAAGTTCGTACAGGAAGGAAAGGACAGCCTCTTGGTCTTCGAGAGTTTCCAGATTATCGACAATCAGCAGGGTAGGCAGCTCTTGCAAGCGGTGATAGATAGACTCCAGTTGACTATCAAAGTCTGCGGGGATAATGCTAGGGGACTCTAAAGTACGCAAGATTGCTCTGACAATATCATTGAGGGTGCGCTCTCGCCTGTGGCGTTGCAAGATATGATTGCCAATCAGGTGCTGTTGTTTGGCTGAGGTAAAGATGATGGCGTTGAAGGTAACAGCGCTAGACGTTGTCTTTGTCCCACAACTTTCCTGTAAGCAACGGTAGGCAGCTTCCAACACTAAGGAGGTTTTTCCGGCACCTCCGATACCTTCAACACTGATGCGAGGCGCGATCGCGTCGTGAGAGAGTAGTTCCAACAGCCTGGTCATCTCTTTGTCGCGACCAATCAAGGCAGTATGGTAACGGACAGGCAGGTTATGATAAGGACGCTTTAGAGAAGCTCCTGGGTTTGTCGAGGAGGGTGTGCTAGCCGAAAAGGTAATTTGTGGCGACGTAGGTGATGGAGGATAAGAAGTTTGTAAGTCTGCTTGTGCCGAATCTTGGAGTGGATTGGCAAGTTCCTCCTCATTACCCTCAAATTCCTGATGGCCACTAATTTCGATAATCTCTTGCCAGTTGAGTTCTAAAATTTTGCAATAGGCTTTAAAGGCATTGGCTTTAATCGCGTGTATTTTCTTTTGCGAAGCAAATCTATTCCACGAGCCGTATGAGATATCTTTAGCGAAGATTTCACCTGCTTCTATCAGTTGTTCAATCCGTTCAAATAATGAACCTTGTTTAGACTTGGCAACTATTGTCTTGATTTGATTGATATCTTTATGTTTCTCAACCCGGAAAAGCTTCTCGAAATCCAGCAGCCATCTTAGGTCATTCACCTGCCACTCATTTACTGCCGCATGTTGCTTGATTAGGACTTTACTGGCTTCCTTAAGGGGTGTATTGTCCTCTTCCCTAACCGCCCATCCCTTCTTTTCCCTAGCCTTCCTAATTTTTGCTCGTCCCTGCTCAGAAGCTCTGAAGCTTTGTATTCCCATCTTGGGTTAATTGTCAAGATCATTGCCGATCAGCTTGTGTCTGATCTTAGTTGATCGTGTGCAAACCCGATTAGTACCGCATTGTAGAAACATGGGAGCTAAATCCTTTTTAATTGTTCTGAAATAGTTTTGTCTCTCCCCGACGGGGAGAGACAAAATTCTTTACCTACAGTGGAGTCAGCTTTACTCGCCGTAGAGAGCGCTAATTATCCTGAACTCAATCAGTTCTTGTGGGAGTGCGGTGTGTATTTCGTAAGTGACTGGGCAATCTTAAACGATACTAAGTCTAAACAGTTAAGGCGAATTTTGTCAGAGTTTTATAACCTGACTGAACCTGAAATTCACCTAGCTTGTGTCTTATTAGAAAGTTATCATGCAGTTTATCGGCGCGATCGGCTTAAGCAACGTCGAAATCAGTTGACATCAGGTCAAGCCAGAATTAAGGCTCCATGCCTACCCCCTATGATCGCCCAACTGGATGAAATTGCTCAGCAGGTGAATATCAAAACATCCTCAAGCATTGGAACTGGAGAGGTGCTCATTCAACTGCAAGAGCTAGCTAAACACTTACGACGGTACTGTACCTATCTCAAGGAAAAGTTAAAAGTGACAGCCGCTTTGGATAAGCGAAGCACTCATCCGGAACTCGACCCTATCCATTGGGCTGACTTTATGAACTACTCAGACGATCAAGACAAACCGACAGAATTTTTGGCATTTCTTCCTAAAGGAAACCGAGGTCAATGGTGTGCCTAGCGGGACGTTGGACAAATTAACCCAATACTTTATTAAATCTTGTACCAGACTACTCACACCCCAGGGGAGCATTCCACGGCGGGTTCTGCCAATACAAGCTCTCAGATACTTCTAAGACTTTCCTTCCGAAAAACCCTATCTCAGTATTGTCTGATTACTTACAAGCATTGACACTCTCCGCCCTAGAAGTGCGGAGAGTGTCAACCTAAAAATGAACATGAGATTTACCGGATTTTTAGAACAATTGCACAGGGTCGGATGGCCGTAGTGGTGAGCCATCGCCTTGCCTTGGCAAAGATGGCAGACCGCATCGTGGTGTTAGAACAGGGCAAGATTGTAGAGGTAGGGAATCATGATGAATTAATGCCAAGAGCGATCACTACCACACCATGTTTACCCGTCAAGCTAGTAGCTATTTCTGGTACTCCACTAAAGGCATCGATTTATCGGGTTGAATCAAAAATCCAAATCTAAAATGCGCTTGGTCAGCTGCATAACCTATTACTCCTGAAAGATATAGCAGGTAGGATAAGATTTTCCGGTTTAGACATCTACCGTATTCCTGCTCAAGCGAAGGTGCATCCCATGATTACAGCACAAAACTCAGCCTACGAGTATCAAGTCGGCGGGAGTCTACCCGTGAATGCTCCTACCTATGTAGTTCGGCAGGCTGACTCTGACCTGTATAATGCCTTGAAGGCAGGAGAGTTCTGTTACGTTCTCAACTCCCGGCAGATGGGCAAGTCTAGCTTGCGGGTACGAACGATGCAGCGGCTGCGGCGAGAAGGATTTGCCTGTGCTGTGGTTGACCTGACAGCGATCGGCTTTCAGAAGATTACCCCAGAGCAGTGGTATGCAGGCATAGTATATACCCTAGCGAGTAGCTTCAATCAGTTAAACGAGTTTGATATCGGCACATGGCTGTGCGATCGCTCATATCTTTATCCTGTGCAGCTGTTTAGCGAGTTTATCCGCGAGGTATTGCTTAGGTGTGTCTCTCAAAACGTAGTCATTTTTATCGATGAAATCGATAGCGTTCTCAGCTTAAATTTCAGAGTTGATGAGTTTTTCGCCGCTATCCAAGCGTGCTACAACAATCGCGCTGACCAACCTGAATACAACCGCCTCACCTTTACCCTGCTGGGTGTGGCAAGCCCCTCGGATTTAATGCAATACAACATGCCCTTTAACATTGGTCGGGCGATCGAACTGTGTGGCTTTCAGTTGCACGAAGCTCAGCCGTTAGCGAAAGGATTAGCAGGGAAAGTAAGCAACCCTCAGGCTGTGTTAGGGGAGGTGTTGGCATGGACAGGTGGTCAGCCTTTTCTTAGCCAAAAGCTGTGTAAGCTTGTCCTTAAACAAGTAGAAGAGCACAAGCGCACAGGAGCCAAGGAAGATTTTCAATCCAACATCCAATTTTCCTTAGCTCAGGGACCCAATCCACAATCCCAAATCGCGGAGTGGGTGACGCAACTGGTGCGTAAATACTTAATTGAAAACTGGGAAGCGAATGATGAGCCAGAGCATCTGAGGACGATACGCGATCGCCTTTGTCGGTGCGCAAGGCGCGATCATATCCTCAACAATGAGGAGCGCAGTGCTCAGCTACTGAGACTCTATCAACAAATTTTGCAACGGGGGGAAGTAGCCGCCAATGATAGTCCAGAGCAAATGGAATTGCGGCTGTCGGGATTGGTGGTTAAGCGTGATGGCAAGTTAAAAGTTTATAACCGCCTTTACGAATCTGTATTTAATCTCAGTTGGGTTAACAAGGTACTTCCATCTTCCAATCCAGATACAAGCCTACAAGAGCAGATACTATACAAGCACCTGATCGAATTGGTACAAAGAGAGTCGCCGACGCAGGTGATAAAGCGCTTTCGCACGCTGTTTATCGACGGCACGAGCTATCCTGAGCCGGAAATCGCCGTAGCGCTCGATAGGATTACTGCCTCGCCATTGGCTGAGCAGGAATTTAAGCTTTTCCTCAACCGATGCTGCCACATTCTGATCAATCGCTGGCAACTGAACCCCAAAAACAAAGGGGCGATCGCTGATTTGGTGTCGCTATTTAACAGCCCATCATCGAGTTCCGAGTCTGAGGTTTGCCAATCTCCCTCAAGCAGGCGTTTGCAAAAACTAGTACATAAATTTATTGAGAGTCCTGAGTATCAGGGCTTACATCCTAGCCCGCAGGCAGATCCGCCTCAAGCAACTCCTCCAGAGATTCCCACCTTGGATCGGTTGATTAATCGCTATCCGTACTTGTATACCCATTATTTGCTGAGTGAGGGCAGTTCTTCCGAACATCAGGAAACAATCCGGCAACTTCAAGCTGACAAACAACGGCAGTTTGAAATCCATCTATCACAGTATGCGACTTACCTGATGCGGCGAATCCAAATAGAGAGTCAAACTACCTCAAACTCAGCAACGCGAACTATACAGCCTGTACGAAATCCTACCCTCTTGAGCGATCGCGAGCTGTTCCTTGCCCTCAAGCAGTTTGTTGGCAAAGTCGAAGGTTCCTACACCTACCGAGAGTTGGCTCAGTGCTTCCTGACTCATACGTGCAATACTCAGTCCTACCTAGCTTTCAAAACCGATTTATACGAGTATCTGATTACTTCTATCGATTCAGAATATGGTCGGCATCAATTTAATCAGCGTTTGTATAAGCATCTGCAAAATACATTTTCCGAATTCGATTCTCACCGAGTTAACGACATTCTCCTACTGAGAACTTGTAACCAATTATTCAACTTTTTAGTGGAAAGTCCTCAGCGACCCGAACATTTATTCTTTATTGACTTAGTTTCTAACATTGGCCCTGTAAAGACAACGGGTTTATTACTCAAAATTGTACTGCTTTCCCGTCAAGCCAAACCTCATCTAGAAAAGCGATTTTCTATTTTATTTAACCACTATGAATCTCAATCTGTAAATGACATCGTCTGGTTTGTTAAATCACTGGAAAATTTAAATGTTGCGTTAATTGTTAATTTCGGGGCTGTGGATCTCTCCTTTATCAGCAAATACCTAGCTTGAAAATAGGGAGTGGTGAGTAGAGAAGAGTGATTTTCATCCTTCCTTGGTTTAGGGAAAGCATCCAAGGGGGCTACAGTAACTAAACCGATACTTTTTTGCTAACATTTGCTAACAAACACATAAGTTGAGATATTCTCTCAACCAAGGCGTATCAACCAATGCCCGAAGGAAAATCCCACGGGCACCATTTAGATCCCGATTCATTTTCAACCCAGTGGAGAGAGACTTAATAGTTCTAGCTCCACCTA
>DATNPH010000103.1:0-23971 GCA_036703315.1 Coleofasciculaceae cyanobacterium | reverse complement strand
CGTGTGTTATCCGGTAAAGTCCGCAGCTTGCTCAAAGAATCTACCATCTGCGTCGGTGTACCCTCGAAAAGTCGGCCACAACCGCCTGCAAATAAAGTGTCACCGCAGAATAACTCCCCAACTTCACCCTCCACTTCCGGGGGAAAGTAGTAGGCGATATGACCACTAGTGTGTCCGGGGACGAACAAGACTGAGGCAACCCTACCAGCAAACTCGACCTTGTCGCCCTCCTGTAAAAACACCTGTTGTCCTGGAATTCTGCCTCGATCTTGAGCGCCTGCATACACGCGGACATTAGGAAAACGTTGCATCAGCTGGCGATTACCGCCTACGTGATCGCTATGATGGTGAGTGTTAAAAATCGCTACCAATTCAGCCCCAAGTTCTTCTAGACGCCGCAGCACGGACTGAGCTTCTGCTGGGTCAACGGCGGCAGCAATGTTTTGCTTGGGGTCATACAGCAAAAAGATGTAGTTGTCAGAAAGTGCTGGAAGTCGAATTACCTGCATCGGTGTATTCCCTCTTTGACCTAAGTTTCACAAGCGATCGACGAACCGACTGAAGTCTGAGTACTATAGATAGACCCGTTCAGTTGCACCTTATTTTCACCATAGCTTTACTTCCCGCTCTGGCACAGCATGACGCACCTGTGCCAAACTTATTATTCTAGTGGACAATATAAGACAACAACCAGGAAGCCAAAACCTTATGGCGTGACCAACAGCCAATGGCAGTCATCATTCAGGGTCAATCCAGTCAAACGCTCAAGCAAATCGTAGACCGTATTCTTCATATCGGTCAATTGAGCCGTATGGAGCATCTCCAGTTGGTCACCACCTTTCTTTCTGACTACAAAGTCACCGATGATGAACGCAGTCAAATCAACGGTATCTTTGACGATATACAAACAGGCCACCTGAAGGTAATTGATTAAGTGATACTTTCAAATACTGAAGGGCTTTAGTTGTATTTTTTTAATTCTCCTACTTTGGACATTTCAAAGGTCTTCCGATTTCTGAAGATCATTCCTCGAATCCAAAGGTTATCTCAATGAGCCAGATTTCAGATTTGTGATTGTTGGCAAGTCCCTACGATGGCTATGATAAGAAACTCATTCATTGACACTCCCACGGCTAAAGCTCGTGGGATTCTTGGTTCATAGAAAAGCCGTTAAACGACAGGATTGCTCCAATCGCCCAAGAGGGCAAATCTCCCCAAGCGTAAGTTCCGGCATGCCCTGCCGTACACAGTGCTAGTTTCAGGATGTTGATGGCTGCATTGACGTCCCTGTCTTCTACAAATCTGCAATGCGGACAAACATGGGTTCTAGTTGATAGGGACTTCTTGACTTTTTTTCCACAGTTGGAACAGTTTTGACTGGTGTTATGGGGAGGCACAGCAATAGTTACTTTCCCATATTTAAAGCCAAAATACTCCAACCACTGGCGAAATGTTGACCATCCTGCGTCGCTGATAGATTTAGCTAGATGTCGATTCTTTACCAGCCCTTGAACATTTAAGTCTTCATAAGCTACCAAGTCGTTAGACTGGATAACGGAGTACGCAACTCGCTTGCAATACTCTTTTCGCTGCCTACTTACTCTTAAATGTTTCCGAGCATATCGACCTCTAGCCTTGTGGTAGTTTTTTGACGGCGGTTTAGCACTCTTGTTGAATTTCTTGGACTTTTTGCGGTTAGCTCGATTCAGTTGCTTGTGTGCCTTTCTATAAAACTGGGGACAAGGTTCTGTATTGCCTTGATTGTCGGCAATGAAAAACTTCAATCCCAGATCCAGTCCTACCATTTTTCCTGTCAGTTTTGGTTCAACTCTTACCTTGGCATCAATGGCAAATTGAGCATAGTATCCATCAGCCCTACGGATAACCCGTACTCGCTTAATCTGCTTGATGTCGTAGTAATTCAGGTCATAGGTTCCCTTGAGTTTAAGGCTTCCAATATTTTTACCATCCCGAAATGTAATAGCTTTTCGGTTTGGAGAAAGCTTCCAGCCACTGGTTTTATATTCAACCGAACGGCAGTTTTTCTTGAACTTTGGAAACCCTTTTTTACCCTTAACCTTCTTCTTGCAGTTGTCAAAAAACCGAGCAATCGCACTCCAAGTTCTCTCAGCCGCCGATTGTCGAGCCATTGAGTTGAGTTCTTCGGCAAAAGGGAATTCTGCTGCTAGTACTGCACAGTATTTATTGAGGTCGTATTGACGCAATCCTTTATTATCCATCCAGTAACGCAGGCACTTATTCTGGATGAATTGGGAAGTGCGTATCGCCTCGTCTATTGCTCTGTACTGAGCTTCTTTCCCTTTGACTTTGAACTCGTAAACAATCATGGGTTCGACCTATTCACCACATATCTTATGTTAGCATTCCCACATAAGAGTGTTGATGAAGTTTCATGGCTGCGTTGTCAAGTCTATTGGTTAGCTACGTACCTCCGCTAAAGCACCTTATATCCCCTGCCTAAAGGCGAGGGGTTTTACGGCGCTTTTCGATAAGAAAAACCCCCTCACGGCATGAGGGGGAACCTGACACTTATCGATTGACTACGGGGCTTAGTGTTCCCGATTGTGGAGAGGGGAGAATCAAGCCGCCCGAATTATTTCCAAGATGTAGGAATTGCCCCAAATAACATTTTTGCGTCCTAAAATTACCGGGTGCGATTTCTCATGTTCGATCGCCGGAGTTGCTGAAGTTGCTCTTGTTGCGTATCCGTGAGGATCGTCTTCATTTGCTCTCTTGAAGACTGCATGATCTCCCGAATTTGGTCTCTCTGCTGTTTGCTCAGATTCAGCGTCGCTAAGACATTCTGCTGCCTACGTTCCCCTAGCGAGGCAGAATTTGGGGCACTATTGCGATCGCCCGATGCGCGATCGCGCATTTGGGTTCGACGGTTTTGAAGAACCGATCTGTATTGCTCCTGTTGTTTTGGTGTGAGAACTGCCTCAATTTTCTGGCGAGTCTCTTCGTGAAGCTTCTTGATCTGGTCTTGTTGCTCTGTGGTCAGATTTAAATTTGTAAATGTACCTAGTCGTGCTGGTGTTGTTGCCTGCGCTAGCAATGATTGGACTGGCGTGGCAGCCACTGACTTGACAACAAAAGGAGTTGAAGCCAAAGTAAAAGCGACGGCTCCAGTCAAGAGGGTGATCAATTTGATTTTCATTGCGTACTCCTTGAAGTTTTGTGTTCGATGTAATCATCATCAAACTTTACACGTTTGAGCAATATCAGCTCAAAGTCAATGAAGATGAGACAGACAAGTCAGACCCCCATGAACGCGAGTACACAACCAATAATGAAAATATCTCTTCCCTACTAACCACTAACGACTAACCACTAACCAGAAGACATGGGAACACAGATAATTCTGTTGCAAGTGTCTCCTGTCCCCTCTTGTTTACCGATTCTGTTGCTGACGCCGCTGTTGGATAGTTTCTTCAAGTTGCCGCTGCTGGTTCGGGGTTAGGATGGCTTGTATCTGGTCTTTAGCTGACTTCTTCATCGTCTTCAGGTCAGCTTTTTGCTTCTCAGAAAGATTCATTGCCGCGATCGCTTCCCGTCGCCCTTGCTTGTTTTTCCTAGCCGCTTTAAGCTTCTCCAGTTGCTCTGGTGTGAGGATACCTTTGATGCGCTCTCGCACATCCTGACGGACTTTCTTGATATCGTCTTTTTGTGTCTGGGTCAGGTTTAGTGGAGCAAATCGACCTTGAGGTTTTGCCTGTGCCTGTTCAACCAACGGCTTCTCGAATGTGTTGGCTTGAGCTTGGACGATGAGAGGAGTAGCAACGACGGTAAGTGCAATGCCTCCCCGCAACATCGGCATCAGTTTGATTTTCATCAGTAGCCTCCTGTGGATCTCCTGTATTCGGTGTCACTATCGTAGAAAGTTGAACCGAAAGACCACATGAGGAGAAAGTCACGCTTGAGGTATGACAATAGTCATGTGTCAGGGTATGACTAGTGGTTCTGGTATCGCTACCTAGAAAACCTTAAAGTGATTTGTGATTAACAAAGTAAGGACTAATAACTTATTAAGTCTATTGCTTTTAAAAAATTATTATTATCCACTATTATATGAGCCGTCCCATTAAAGTCCGAAACCATCCCTTTCGATTTCTCCTCTACCTGGAGTGGATTCTGCTACTTATTACTGCCCTATCTGAAGCCTTCCCGGCACCATCTTACCGTGTTTACCGATTTCCCTTGGTAGCAATTTTGAGTGTTGCTGGATTTGGGATAATGGGTTTGAGAATGCCGACTGGAAAGTTGGTCTACAAAGTACTCTACACCAGTCTAGAAATTTTCTTAATTTCATTAACTGCCGTTGGGGGTGGAGCCGCAGCTGGTTCAGGAATTCGACTTCTCCTGTTAGTCGGTGGAGGAATCCGGCTTTTCCCATTTCTCTACGTTGTCCTTGTCATTCGTAGTTGTCTAATCTTTCAATTACCGGGACGCTTAGTAGTTACAGGTTTATCATTTACCTTATTCCTGCTCAGTATCTTACACTGGGTTCAAAACTTCTCAGAACGACCACTGCGACCTTTGCTACGAGAGCGATTGCAGTTTATTCTGACTGGCTATACTCTTTTGTTTGGATTGAGTCTGGCGTTTGTTTTGCTGTTAATGAATGCCTTGCTAGCTGAGCGCCAAAGTCGAGAAAAAGTTGCAGTTGCTAATGATCAACTAAGACAGTATGCTCTGCGAATTGAAGACCAAGCCACGCTGCAAGAGCGCAATCGTATTGCCCGTGATATTCATGACTCGCTAGGGCATTCCCTAACAGCGCTTAACCTTCAGCTGGAAACTGCCCTGAAGCTATTATCGGCTGACCCGGAAAAAGCTACAAAGTTCTTGGTACAGGCGAAACAGTTAGGCTCAACAGCGCTGCAAGATGTCCGTCAGTCTGTTTCTACTCTGCGCTCTAATCCTCTACAAGGGCGTTCTTTGGAAGACGCGATCGCATCCTTAGCAGAAGAATTTCATCGCTCAACTGGAATTTCGCCGGAGTGTAATATTATTCCGACGCATTCAATACCGCCTGAAGTGATAACTACCGTCTACCGAATCGTACAGGAATCACTTACTAATATCAGTAAATACGCCAATGCCACTAAAGTAAAAATTCAGTTGCAAACATTTCCAACCCAGTTGGAGGTGATCATTCAGGATAACGGTAGAGGGTTTAACGCCAATCAAAACACTACCGGTTTTGGACTCCAAGGAATGCGAGAACGTACCCTGGCACTGGGAGGGGAATTTGAGATTAACAGTGCACCGACTCAAGGGTGCAAAATTACAGCAAAGCTCCCTTTACCAAAATTGTAATGTGACTTGTGCAGAGAGTGTGGAGACTGATTGAATACTCCACCCACAAGGGGTGGAGATTCAGTTAGTAGTTAGTAGTTAGTAGTTAGTAGTTAGTAGTTAGTAGTATGATTCGCGTTTTGCTTGTAGATGACCAAAGCCTTATCCGCCAGGGATTGAGAGCGCTGCTGGAATTAGAGCCAGATTTGGAGGTACTGGGAGAAGCAGACAATGGGCAAAGTGCAATCGCCCTGGTAGAAACGTTGCAACCTGATGTCGTGCTGATGGATATCCGAATGCCGATTATGGATGGGGTAGCAGCAACGCGAGAAATTTGTCAGCGGTTTGCCAATACGAAAATCTTGGTGCTGACGACGTTTGATGATGATGAATACGTAGCTCAGGCGGTGCGTCACGGAGCGAAAGGATATTTACTCAAGGATACGCCCTCCGAAGAATTAGCCGTGGCGATTCGCGCAGTTGACAAGGGCTACACCCACTTGGGACCCGGTTTAGTCGAGAAGCTAATGGCAAAAGCGCCAACTCCAGCCCAACCCATTACTGTACCACCAGGGTGGGCAGAACTGACACCACGAGAGCAAGAGGTGTTGCGATTGATTGCTAATGGTGCCAGTAACCGGGAGATTGCTCAGACGCTCTACATTTCTGAGGGAACAGTGAAGAATCACGTTACCAATATTTTGAGCCGATTGAACTTGCGCGATCGCACCCAAGCCGCAATTTTCGCCAATTCCTTTTTGCCACTGCTCGACGAGTGATTATTAGTAAATTATTGTCTGTATCACACTCTTTCGATTATTAAACCGCCTTACACAATCGGCTCCCCAACTCTTTATTGCCTACCCCTGTTTCCAGATACATCAGCCTTGCAGTGACAGATATCACACAGCAAGTCAGCTCACTGTCACTTTGACTTTCGGCTTAGGATCACAGAAAAATCTTTATCACAATTTGATTATTAGGATTATAAAGGTTGCTCAAAATAAGACTAGGTCAACTAAAGTGTTTTTATCCCAAATTAGTATCGAAGAATTAGTTGCTCAAATCTTGGTTAATCGTAGAATTACTTACAGAGATCAGTTTGTTCTAAAATGTGCTCTGCTTTTTGAAGAGACGCTTGATGAACAAGAGCGGACGCTAATTGATCGAGTATTTTATGGTGTCCGGCATGGATTGCTAAAAATAGTTGAATAAATAGTGAAAATTGAGTTAGAGGGGTTCAAAGAAAAAACTTTTACCAGGACGAATTTCTATAGCTTGTGGGTGAGGAATTCTGAACTTCTAAGCTAGTGGATTCTACAGTTATTTTATTGCTACTTAAACTAAGCAACTTTTCAAGCAATAGCTAAGCACCCTACATGATTTTGCCAAAGAGCCAAAGAGTCTAACTGATTTTTAGCCTTATTGAAACAAACCTATTCTTACCACATAATCGGGCTCTCTGAACAAGCGAATAGTCGCTATAGTTCTACATTCTAAATCTGTCTAACTAGTTAATACTTAGTAACAAAATTTGATTCAAGTATATGTTTTTTATAAAAAGAATAAGGACAATAGAAATATCAATAATAAAACACTGGATTGGGTCATTGCCTCTGATGACTTGGGGGAAATGAAAAAAACTATGAAAAACCAAAATCAATGCCCTTGCTGTTCAAATCCTTTACTTCGTCATGTCTCCTTTAATAGAACCTATTGGTTTTGTAGCCATTGCTACCAAGAAATGCCAGACATAGAAAACATTTTAGAGAGTAAATCGGATTCATGGCATTGGATTACCAAAAGAATTCCTGATCGCAATCAATCTAAAGAAAGAGTTAGCTCAACTAAACAGCTACATCCTAGCCTTGAAACTAAGATAAGGGTTGCAGCACCTAGCTGTCTTCGGTAGGCTAGCTACAACTAACGAATTGTTGCTGAGTTCAAGCCTTCCTTAAAAATAAGGAGTCGGAAGTGGAAGAATAAAAATTTCTATTCTTTGTAGCGTGTCTTCTTTGAGAATTTGTAGGTGGGTTAGGCTTCATCCTAACTCACCAAAGATTTCAAGAGGGTCTGTTATGCGATCGCTAGCCTACCCTACGAACGCCGCTGTTTGAAGAAGGCAGAAAAATGAAGGCAGAAGGCTCTTATGTAACCCATTAGAAGGGGATTCTAACCCCTGCCAATTGGGAGCCACCAAATCGAAGAGTTGGAAGGGGCTTGATAGCCTTACTCCTTTGGGTCGTGGGCTTCGGCGTGAGCGCTCAGCCGAACGGCAAAGGAAGAAGGCATTCTTTCTTCCTCCTGCATAAGAGCCCTCTGCCTTTCTTTATCAGTGGCTTTGTGCTTAAGTTGACATAGATGGATAATATCCTGCATTACTAACCGCCATATATCATCCTTGCAAAACTGTTTTTATTAAAAAAAAGACTTGCTTTTGTCAGGACTAAACCTTAAAGATTTTTACCTTAAAATTGGTTACAAAAATTATAAATATATAAAATTAATAGCTTACTCTATTACCTAAATAACCTCTGTAATTATTTTTGTATTATAGGTAACTTTACAAAAACTTTAAAGTTTTGTTCTGGATATTATCCTACTAACTTGTATGCCTTATTAAGGTTTATTGCAGGCGACTTTTCTATGAATGGCGTAAAATTTACTGTCCTGTTAGAAGGGTTTACCACTCCTTTTGTGTTTGAGGTTGATGCAGACAGAGCTGAAAGTGTAAAGCGAGAACTGGGCAAAGGACAAGGTTGGTCAAAAATTCAGTATATTGATGGGGCGGGTAATGCTATTGATGCCTCAAGAGTAGTAGCTTTCTATTGGCAGCCCATGGTTGAGAATCAAGGAAGTTTTACCGAATGACAATCAGGAAAAGGGGAACGAAAATCCTTCGTTCCCCTTTTCCTATAAGTTTTTAAGGAAAGCGCACCTTAATGTTCAATTAAAGGTTGTGCCGTTGGGCATGATTGCTCCTTCTAAAGACGCTTCATCCAAATTGGCTCCCTTCAAATCAGCCCCAATCAAGTTGGCTCCTTTGAGGTTAGCCCCACTGAGGTTAGCCTTTGTCAGATACGAGAGCAGCAAACCTGCCCGAAGCAAATTAGCCTGACTCAGGTTAGCATCACATAGGTTAGCTTCAAGTAGATTGGCACCTGATAAATTGGCTTTAGATAAGTTGGCTTTGTTCAAGTTGGCTTTGCTGAGGTCTGCACCCTGTAAGTTAGCTTTCTTCAAGAGAATTCCTGTTAGGCTTGTTTGACTGAGGTTTGCTCTTTGCAAGTCAGCGCCACTGAGATTGGCATTATTAAGCTTCGCCTCCCTTAAATCCGCTCCCTGTAGGTCAGCTCCACTTAAATTGGCACCACTAAGGTCAGCTCCCCTGAGGTCAGCTTCACTCAAGTCAGCACCTTCCAAATTTGCTCCGCGCAAGTTCACCCGGTTTAAATAAGCTCGAATCAAAGTTGCTCCACTTAAGTTTGCTCCACTCAAGTCAGCTTCACCGAGAATCGCTCGGGTCAACGTTGCCTTTCTCAAGTCAGCTTGTGTGAGAATTGCTCGACTTAAGGTTGCCCCAGTTAAATTCACCTTTGTTAGTCTGGCTTCTTTAAGCAAGGCACCGATTAGACTCGCTCCAATCAAGGTGGCAAACTTTAAATCGGCCCCTAATAAAATAGCTCCACTCAGTATGGCTCCACTGAGATCTGCCTCACTCAGGGTTGCTTTAGTTAGGTCGGCTCGTGAGAGAGTGGTTTCAATCAGTTGCGCTCTAGAGAGATCAGCAACCCTCAAGTCTGCATTGCTGAGATTTGCTCTGATAAGTTGAGTCTTGGTTAAATTTGCCCCGTTCAGATGGGCTGCACTTAAATTAATGCGATTCAAATTTTCTTCACTGAAATCGGCTCCCATGAGTTTGGCACCAACAAAATTTTGTTCTCCTGTTTCATGCCGACTCAGAAGAGTAGCTTCTGTTAAAAATTCACTTGCTTTCATAAAAATTGCCTGATTTTATTTGCTGTTGATCAGCTCCAGGCTCTCCATGAATTCCTTAAAAGAAATTACATGTGGCAGGGGTTAGATAATAACTCCTTGGAACTTAATACGAGTGGTCAATCCTTGATGATTCAAGGTTGTAGTGAGTCAAGGTATAGATTTTGGAGCGTTGGTGCAGCTAGTAAACCATCAATCGCTCTTGACTAGTGATTGAACTGCACAGCTAGATAAGTGAAAATGACTTGCAAAGGATGATGTGAACACAAGGAAACGAGTAATATCTTGATCTTGAAAATAGAGCCAAGGCTCTGGACTTTTATAAAGTTCTCGCTGACGCTCATCAGCTAATGGTTGTTTCCTTGTTAAACATCAGTGAGTTGTCTCAAGACTGAGCGCTCAAAGGTTGCCCCAACAACGGCGACTCTACCGAGAGTCATAAATTCATAGTGTCCCTAAATTCTATGGAACTAAGAAAGCTGTTTTTGGGCGACTCAGCTTTTGCCACCTCCCCTAACACTGCACTACTGAACTACTTAGTGAAACGGAATCGGACAATAATTGCCATTCACGGCTTAGGCTCACCGAATTCCTGCTGTCACAACCGCTACAAAAATCCTGGCCTACGAAGGCTAGTTCTCATTCCAGCCAGGTCTAGGCATCAAACTGGAAAAGTCTCTTGTATTTAATGCCCTTGTGGACTTTACTGCTGCTCCCAAGTCATTGCTCGGCGTCATACAGTTGGATAAGGATTATGTCGATGTAGTTAGTGCGTGTAAAAAACTTATCCTTTAAAGATAATGGTTGCGTGTCAAAGTAGGCAAGGCACAGTTACTGTTTTCAACATTATGTGCTAAGCAACCAGTACAGCAGCGGCGACTTTGGGAGATGACTTGTGGCTGAATTTGACTCATTGATCCCTGAGGAAATAACGATCGCACCTAAACATCCCTTGGAGAAAAATCTGGAATTGCCGATCCCTGATGGCAATACTGGTTCTAAGGAGGAAATTCGGGCAATCCAGCGACGCGATCGCATTCCGGGTGTGGTTAAGCGCATTATTTCCTTAGATGCTGATACATCCTGGGAATATTGGTGGTGTGTACCGGAGCGCTTGCTTTTACCAGAAGATGTAGAGCTAATCAACAGCGATCGCGATCGCATCGAAAGTATCCTAAAAAAACTCCTATGGTTATTTGGCGGATGCTGCTTTGGGAAAGACACTCAGCGGCAGGGTGAGCAACAGGTGGTTCATGACTGGCAGGAAATTCTAAAATTTGCTCATCAGCATGGTTTCGAGTCTTATTTGCTGGATATCGACTTTCTCCCCACCGCAATCAAGCACTACAATCCGCAGGCTAGTCTAACTGAAAGCAACCCAGATGCCAGTTATATTGCCGTTGAACCCGCACATTGGCACATTGAATTTTTCCAGCTTATAACCACCAGCGGTGGGTTTGAGATGCAGGAACCAAAGCCTATTTGTAGTTGCCAAATCTGGACGAGCAAACCCTTTATCAAGAATCTGCACACAGGCGAAACCTCCACCCAGTACAGTTTATGGGTTTCCCGTCCCCTAGACATCACGCAACCCTCCTGGCTGCCGTAATCTACACCACAAATATTACTTCAGGGGGGTGATATGTTTGGATACCTAAGCAAGATCGATAAGTACGGGCTTATAATTTCGGTTGCTGATTGATAGCCCGCATCTAAATAAAATGAAAAACACTACCAAACTAAACCCAAAAACATTCGGGAATTGGGCTTGCTTAGCGATTGAAAAACACTTTCATAAAACGCTCAAGCACGAAAACGACGTTCTCAAAGACAAAGACCCAGAAGCTTTACATCAAATGCGCGTTGGAATGCGGCGTCTACGTACAGCCGTGACCGGTTTTGCACCAGCACTAGATTTGCCCAAAGCGGCTAAAGAAGAAAAAATTGGCAAAATTGCCCGCCGGCTGGGGGAGCTACGAGATTTAGATGTCCTGCAAGACACCCTTCAAAATCGCTACCTGCCAGTACTACCGAAACAAGAACAAGAGTCGCTTAAGAAAGTTTTGGCAGCTCTGGAGAAACAGCGTCACAAGACACTAGACCAGGTTCAAACGACTCTCAAAGGTGAACACTATCAGAAACTAAAGCAGGGATTTAAAGACTGGCTAGAACAACCAGCTTATGGAGAATTTGCCGAAATTTCAATTTACGATATTCTGCCAGATTTGCTTTTGCCATTAATCAGTCAATTTTTGCTCCATCCAGCTTGGTTGATAGGAGTCAAACTCGAAGCCGGAGAGGTAAGTGTCCCTGGCGAACTTGATTCAGATCTAGTGGTAAAACTTTTACATGACCACGGCGACAGTGTTCATCATCTGCGTAAGCAAGCTAAGCGAGTGCGTTATCAGATGGAGCTATTTACTGACTTCTATGGCTCCGCTTACAAGGATTACTTGCAAGATATCAAAGAAATTCAGAGCATTTTGGGCGATATTCAAGATAGTGTTGTTTTGGCAGAATTTCTGAGTAATACTCTCGATTCAGAAATTACCGATAACCTCCCGACACTGGCTGCTCAGTTGACCGAAGCTCGTTATCAGGCATGGCAAAAGTGGCAATCTTTACAGCAGGAATATCTAGACTCCCAAACCCGAAAAGATTTCCATCAGACAGTGCTACAACCCTTTCCTCCAGCCGATCAGTTTTCTGTAGCATATCAATGCTAAGCAAGTCAAAGGTCAAAAGTCAAAGGTAAGGTAAACACTGATAAAGACTTTTGGAGTGGCTCTATGCCGATTAAATGTGGAACAGCTTATCAAGTCTGGTTCTTGGATCTAGTTGTGATTAGTAACACCAAGGGCTAATGACGACTGACTTAATCTTTTGATTACCAAGTCTTTACCTTTAGAGATTACACTAGGGTTGGCTTCATATGCCAGTTTTTGAAACCCCCGGAAAGGTTACTCCTCATGCTCCAAGCCTCCAGAGCCATTCTAGAGAGCGATCAGCACGAACCAAAGGAAGGACGCCGACTACATTTCTATGCCAAAGGGGAAGAGATTCCTCTGGTTTCACAAGGTGTCTGGCAAGTCTGTCAAGGTATAGTGCAGCTAAGTACACTTTGCCAGAATGGTGAAGAAGTGTGGCTTGGTTGGGCTGAGCCTTCAACGTTCTTTGGTCAGTGGTTTTCCATTCTAAAGAGCTATCAAGCAACAGCGCTATCTGATGTCCATCTCACATGGTTTTCCTTAGCAGAAATCCATGCTTCTGGGCGTTTAGCTCAGGTTATTTTACCGCAATTAGTGCGTCGGACAAGACAAACAGAAGCCTTGCTAGCGATATCCGGTCAGCGCCGAGTTGAGGAGCGGTTGCAGCATCTGCTCGTTTTGATGAAACAGGAAATCGGTCAACCCGTGGCGGAAGGCACTCGTATCGGTGTGCGTCTGACTCATCAGAATCTAGCCAATGCCATTGGTACTACGCGGGTTACAGTCACCCGACTTCTAAGCAAACTTAAAAGTGAGGGGGCAATAGCTATTGATCGCGATCGCCACATCGTCCTTAAGCCGGATAGTTTCAAAAATATTACTGATTGGTGAGTGGCATTTGCGTAATTATCCTTTAGAATATCAGCTTCACACATTGTTGGTGAGTTGCATTCTTCAGGAGTAAAGCTCTGTCTCTCGACGTTATCTCAATTCCACCAGCAACGGGTCAATCACCAGCTGGATTAATCGTAGCTTTGCACGGCTGGGGTGCTAATGCCCAAGACCTAGCATCCCTAGTGCCTCTGCTGAACCTGCCCAATTATCAGTTCCTGTTTCCCGATGCTCCGTTTTCTCACCCTCAGGTAGCGGGTGGCAAGATGTGGTATGACCTCGCTAGAGATGATTATAGAGGATTAGCGATAAGTCAGGAACTACTAACAAACTGGCTGCTCTCTCTAGAAAGTACCACTGGTATCTCTCTTGAAGCCACCATATTGAGTGGCTTCTCTCAAGGTGGGGCAATGACTCTAGATATAGGGTTGCAATTACCGTTGGCAGGTTTAGTCTCCTTAAGTGGCTATTTACATCAAACACCTCAAGACATCGAGCCACCTTTGCCGTCAGTCTTAATTGTGCATGGTAGACAAGATACTGTTGTACCGTTGAGTGCAGCTCGGCGGGTACGGGATTATTTACTCAAATTAGGCGCTCCGATGCAGTACAAAGAATTTGATATGGGGCATGAAATTTCAGCAGAAGTTTTAGAGGTGGTACGAGAGTTTGTTTTAGTGAACGTAGGTTCCTAATTATTTTCGGTACAAATTAAACAAGCAGTGTCATAATACGTCTCGCTTCCTTTAAGGATTAATGTCATTTGACAGAACTAGCCCGTGGCTGACCTAAAAACTCACAATTGCTTAACTTAAAACTTTGTAGTTTTAAAACCTAGTCCTGTCAGGGAATGGCGATAATATAGGAGCGGCTGTTAGATCTGTACAGCATTTAACACAGATTCTAATCAAGGGAGGCGTGAGTGATGGCAACTTTATCCATTGGAAAGCGTAATATTTCTGCTCTAACAGCAGATGATGTTGCAGAGCTGGCTGGACGTTTGGAACGGGATGATTACACCAGTGCCTTTGAAGGGCTGGAGGATTGGCATTTACTTCGTGCATTGGCATTTCAGCGTCCAGAGTTGACTGAGCCTTACCTCTACTTGCTAGACCTGGAAGGCTACGATGAAGCCTAAGCAAGTTTTAAGTTTGGAGGTTTAGTTTCTCTCAGCGAAGAAGGGGAGTAGGGAGTGGAGAAAGAACATGGTGAAAGAAGCCTTCTACTCTCTACTCCCTCTTTGTTCCTACTCCCTAGTCCCTCTCAATCTTGAATGCTATGCCGACGCTTCATGGTAGACGAGTGCTAATTGGCGTGGGTGGCGGCATCGCCGCCTATAAAATTTGTGAAGTTATTTCCACCGTCTTTAAATCTGGAACTCAAGTCAAGGCTATTCTCACACAAGCCTCTCAAGAATTTATCACTCCCCTAACAATAACAACACTTTCACGCCACCCAGCTTATACGGATCAGGTTTTTTGGCAATCGGCTCATGCTCGCCCTGTGCATATTGAACTGGGGGAATGGGCGGAAGTTTTTGTGATTGCTCCCCTGACGGCTAATACATTGGGCAAATTAGCTTACGGCTTAGCAGATAATTTGTTAACTAATACAGTGTTGGCGTCTAGCTGTCCAGTGCTGTTGGCACCAGCGATGAATACCGAGATGTGGGAACAGCAGTCGGTGCAGCGGAATTGGCAACTCTTGTTAAGTGACCCAAGATATCACAGTGTTGGTCCAGGGATGGGACTGTTAGCATGCGATCGCGTCGGTGCTGGACGGATGGCAGAACCTACTGAGATAGTAACATCTGTCCAATCTCTGTTACAGACTGGCGGGAAACGAGATTTAGTAGGCAAGCGAGTATTAATCAGCACGGGAGGAACGCGGGAACATCTAGACCCTGTACGCTTCATTGGTAATCCTTCTACCGGTAAGATGGGGTTAGCATTAGCACAAGCTGCTATGCACCGAGGAGCCGTAGTGACAGTGGTTCACGCCCCAGCTACCTGGGAAGTACCGCTAGGCATTCGAGCAATTGGGGTGGTTAGTGCACAAAACATGCGGCAGGCGATGCTTGAAAATTGTCCAGAGGCTGATGTGATTGTGATGGCAGCAGCTGTGGCTGATGTCAAACCAGCTGAGTACAACGCTGAGAAGTTGCCAAAGAAATTGCTCCCCACAGCCTTAGCTCTGGAACCAGTGCCGGATATTTTGGCAGAGCTGGGACACCGTAAACAACCTCATCAACGGTTAATCGGATTTGCTGCCCAGACAGGGGATATTATCACACCAGCCTTACAAAAGTTGAACGAGAAGAAATTGGATGCGATCGTGGCTAACCCCATCGATCAACCCGGCACTGGCTTTGGTAGTGACACAAATCAAGCCATGCTTATCGATAAAACAGGACGCCAGCTAGAGATTAAACCTTGTAGCAAATTAACCTTGGCTCATGAGTTGTTTGATTTTGTACAAACTATTCCTACCGATTACTGATTAGTGAGAACGTCTGAAAGGCGTGGAGTCGATTGACTGGCTTCTCTTATGCCTATATTGTTGGGCTTGCCAAAAAATTCGGACAGCTCACTATGAAACTCAAATTTAAACCCGTGCTAGCCAAAGCCTTGACATTTGTACAATCTAGTGCAATAACAGCAAAACAGGGTGCGATCGCAGCTATCACAGCAGCAGCTATTACCATGATGCCGATTGGAGTCAAAGCTCAAACTCCCTCAGTAACTGATTTCTTGCCCATACTGTCGGGCATTGAACTGACAACCCAACAAAAAATTCAATTGGCTGAACTGGCAACGCAGACTCAAGGCCAATTTGAGAAAATCGTCACACAAGAGCAACGCACTCAGTTTCAAACAACTTTGGGACAGGGCAGGGGATTTGCTGAGGCGATTGCGGCGATGAAGATTACTCCCGATCAGCAAACGCAACTAAAAGATTTGTTTCGTTCTACACAGACGCAATTTGTCTCTAACTTAACCCCAACACAGCGCGAGAGAATTCTAGACAATATGCGCTCACTACTACAGTTGTCATCAACTCAATCTCCAACTCAATCTCCAACTCAATCTCCAACGCCGGCACCAGCTCGTTAATCAACTTAATTATCAAATGGGGAATTGAGAATCTCTCAAGGCTCGGCAACAATTCCCCATTCCCCCTCGTACTGGGAATGGGGAATCGGAAGACTATTCTAGGTCGAATGGCACTGACTTAAGAAAACCCATCACAACCGCTCGATCCCTTGCGCAGGGGGTTTGGGGGAGGGGCTGGGTTCCCCACCGGAGCTTTAGTAAGGAGGGGATTTGGGGGTTTCCCGCCAAGCTGTGTTTTTCTCACAAACCAGTATTTTTCGCTTCAGTCAGTGACATTCATTCTGGGTTGTTTATGTTTAATTAATTAGCAATTCCCAATTCTCTTTAAACTGTTAGCGCTAGCTCTCTTCGAGTCTTGCCTGCGGCACCCTACGCTTTCCTCTTCGTCTTGTGCCAGTTGAGCGTGCCCAACGTCGATAGAATGGATAAGCTAATAGAGATTTAATCACGCATAGCTGGAAATTGTAAGATTATCAGACGGCAGGTATCTCACCTGCTAAGGATATGCCAGTTAAATGGCTATTAGGTTATCAAAACTTTGATTTTTTATCTTCGGAAGAATTGTCATCAATATTGTTGGTAACCTCGCTAGCTGGAGCCTCATTACTTATGGCAATTACTGGTGCAATATCTGGTACAGGGATATTGTTTTGCTCTTCGGATGCTGGCTCATGACGATGGATACGGATTTGGTGCAGGCGTGGTCCTTCAGCAGACACGACTGTCAAATCAAGATTGTCATAGATTAGTGTTTCACCCTGTAGAGGAAGTTTCTGAAGTTGGTAAAGCAGGAAGCCTCCCAATGTTTGGTATTCGTCAGTTAGGGGTAAATTTAAATTTAAAAGTTCATTGACTTCTTCTAAGTTCATTTGAGCTTGCACCAGAAATGTATGTTCATCCAAAATTTGTACAGCCATCTCTTGGGTGCTTTCTGATTCGGAGTTGTCACCGATAATTTCGGCTATTAAATCTTTGAGAGTGACTAACCCCACGGTGCCACCAAACTCATCCACTACCATGACCATTGCTAGATGCGATCGCTGCATCAATGGCAATAGTTCGCTTAAAGGTGTAAATTCCGGTATGAATCGCGCAGGACGAATCCACGGCTTAATCGGTGTCTCTGACGTCAACTGCCCTTTTGACAAGGGTTCAGCTAACTCTTTAAAGTAGATAATGCCATGAATGTCATCCAGGGATTCGTCAATGACGGGATAGCGTGAGTAACCCGTTTCGGTCATTTCCTCCAGTAAAGTCTGGAATGTTGCACTAAGTGGAATGGCAGCAATACTTGTGCGGGGAACCATTACCTCTGCTGCTGAAACATCACCAAACTCAAACACATTGTTGAGCAACTCTCGTTCTGTGGCTTCTAGCCCGGTAGACTCTCGCTCGGTAGTGATAATGAGTTGTAACTCTTCTGGCGTTACTCGGTTATACCAACCTTGACCCCTGTATTGGACACCCACGAGCCGAAGCAGACAGCGAGTCGATTGGTTCAAAATCCAGATCACAGGTTTAAAAAACCGAGCGATCACAAGACTCGGAGGTCCGAGAAACCGCGCCAACTGCTCTGAGTAAAGCAGGGCGACGGATTTGGGGCAGAGTTCTCCTAAAACAATTTGTAGATAGGCAATTAGGAAAAATGCTATTGGGATCGCCAGAGAATGAGCAATAAACTGGCTGGCCTCTAGTGGCAAGGGGAGTTGTGCCACAAAAGCTGCCACCAGGCTCGCCATCGTACTCTCACCCATCCAGCCAAGAGCCAAACTTGAGAGGGTAATTCCTATCTGAGTTGTCGAGAGTAACCGCTCAATACTGCGTTGCAATGCTTGAACAGTTTTCGCCTGGACATCACCGGCTTCAACCAACTGATTGATACGCGATTGCCGCACCGAAACCATAGAAAACTCAGCCGTGACAAAAAAGGCGTTGAGTGCGATCAGCAGTAGCATTGATAGCAATCGCAGCAGAATGTCTCGACCGGTGAGGTTAGAAAAAACACTCACTGTTAGGAGAACCATCAGGTTGGCAACCTTGTGAACGGTAAAATGTAAAAGGTAGGCGTAAAAAAATTTTACTTTTACTTTTGCCTTACCTGTTAAGCTTTACCTGTTTACGGGAATCTCAGACATTTTCAACTGAAGTTTTTGATCGGGGTAATCCGTCAGTGTCAATGACAGCTTCTTAGAGTCCTCCAATAAAGCTGTTGGGATACTGACTGTACCAGTAAACTCCTTGCCATTGGCGGGTAATTCCCCTGGCAAGCCTTCTGTAATCGCGCTCAAGGCGCGACCTTGGTCGTCCATAACATTCAAAAAACTATAAAGAAATCGTACAGGATTCGAGCCGTCGTTCTTCATGCTGACATTCAGCAATAAGGAATTTCCCTGTTGAGCAGCGGAACGTACCTCTAACGTTATTCCCTGGTCTTGACTTCTCAGGGGTAACTTTTGGTCAGAAGTTGTACTTGTAAATGATGCCTGTGTAGTTGACGGCTCAGGTGACGCCTTCGCCTCAGGAGAAGGACTGCTATTTTTTGCCTGATCGTCCTTTTTATCAGTTTTATCAGAGTTATCTGTTTTTGATTCCTTAGATTCTTTGCCTTTGTTGTTGATGTACTCGTTAACGTTGACTAGGATATCCTCTTCGCGCAAAAGCGGTACCCCTTCTTTACCGGAAGCATTCTGCTTGGTGTCCGCCAGCTTCTTGGTGGGACGAACATCTGGCTGGGTAACGCCCTTGAGAGCTTCGTGACCGAGAGCAAATCCCCACATCGCACTCACAAAACCGGCACTTAACATCATTGCCAGCAGAATTAAAGTGAGTGCTACAGTTGCGTTGAATTTCATCAGTGATTAAAGTTACTCCAAATTGCCACACAACCTGCTGTCTGTTTGCCTTACAGCTCACAGCCGTTCGGTACAAGAGTCGTCAAGTCAATGGCTCGATGCTAAAACAGACAAAACCGTCTCTATTGTAGTTGTCTGTTTTAGCACGTACTCAAAAAAAGTCAACTCTCCTATGTAGGATTCATTAAAAATCTACCGTCGTCAGTAAGCTTTCTTGAGATTTTCGTAAAAGTTTTCCCTGAGATTACCTGTGTGTGAGAAGTTGCCTTGTGTTACCCGACTCAGCTTACAATAGTATCGATAAAGTAAACCAGGGTTGGCCGAGCGGTTGAGGCAGCGAACTCATAATTCGCCCAAGGCAGGTTCAACTCCTGCACCCTGGATTGAAAATTTGCTCTTGGTCTTCTTAAAGAGGCTTCCAAAGCAGCTATCGTGGAGGCACTGTCTCGAAGACAAACTCACCGCCTTCCACACGGCTACCGAAACGATTGGATACGGACGATAACCGAATGGATGAATCGAATGGGTTAGGCAAATCGGGTGTGCGAAGCAAAGGGTCAGCGGAAGCCTGTTGATCGATTAACTCCCTATAAAGGCTGTCAACCCGCTCAGCATCCCGCTCAAGTTCAAGCTCTGGAAAGGCAGCTCGCCCTGGTAAACCCGGACCAATAATATAAGCCGCTTGACGTGGGAGAGTGCGGTTTTGGTAAAAAGTTCCAGACTCACTAAAAAAGGCTCGCTCAAAGGCTTCAGGAATTGTTTCTATACGAACTGGCTCAAAACCCAAGGGTTCAGTTTGTGCCATTGCAGCAGGAGCCAAAACACTAGAAGTAGCAGCGATAGCAAACACACTAAGCAATTTGGTCAACCGCATTGGCCTAATCCTCACACTCATTTTTCTAAATAGTATCTGATATTTAAGTTTAAGATTGTTGTTGCTAAAATTGCCATCGCTTGCTCACTCTTAACCCAAAAAGTATGAAGTGTGTTAGCGAAACGGACGCCGTGCCAGCGACTAAGGATAAAGTGATGAAAAGGTCAAGAGAGAAACAGCGTATATAAGCCACTAAGTTTATTATTTATGAGGTTACTACTTTAACCTTTAGCCTTCAGTTGACCTTTTTTACCGAAGTAATGATTGACAAAATCCAACAACCGCTTTACGCCGATACTTCAACTGATTTAACTCAAGAACGCCAGTTTCTACTAGATTTGTTGTGCCAACTAGCTTACAAAGAGGGTGATTTTGTTCTCTCTTCAGGGCAGCACAGCTCTTATTACATCAATGGCAAGCAGGTAACACTCCATCCTCAAGGCGCTTTAGCCGTTGGTCGCCTTCTGTTATCTCAGTTGCCGATAGATACCGAGGCAGTTGCTGGATTGACTTTGGGAGCAGACCCAATTGTCAGTGCGGTGAGTGTCGTTTCTGCCTTGGAAAATCGACCGATCCCAGCTCTGATTGTTCGCAAAGAGGCGAAAGGGCATGGGACGATGGCATACATCGAAGGTCCAAGTCTGCCAGCCGGAGCCAAGGTGGTGGTGTTGGAAGACGTTGTAACAACTGGGCAATCGGCGATGAAAGCGGTTGAGAGGCTGCGGGCTGCGGGGTATAGTGTCAATCAGGTTATTGCGTTGGTAGACCGTCAGCAAGGGGGTGCCCAGTTCTATCAGCAATCTGGGTTAGATTTTCAAACTGTCTTTTCGATTAAAGACATTCAGACACGATGGGCGCAGCTCAATAAGGAATGAAGAATATTATTTATTAGTTATTGAGTTATTAGAAGGGTGGGCAATGCTCACCCTTCTCTACTACGTAAATTACACGAGAGAGTCGTTAACTTTGATTCACGGGTTCCTTAGCTAGGAACTTCTCGAGTTCTGTCAAAGCATCGGCATCCACTTTAGTCTGCATTGGGCAGAATTTAGGACCGCACATGGAACAAAACTCAGCGGTTTTGTAGATATCTGCTGGGAGAGTTTCATCGTGGTATTCCCGTGCGCGATCGGGGTCGAGGGCTAGTTCAAACTGGCGGTTCCAGTCGAAGTTGTAGCGGGCGCGGGAGAGTTCATCATCGCGATCGCGTGCCCCCGGACGACGCCGCGCAATATCCGCCGCATGAGCTGCAATCTTATAGGCAATCAATCCATTCCGCACATCCTCGGCATCCGGTAACCCCAGGTGTTCCTTGGGAGTCACATAGCACAGCATCGCCGTACCATACCATCCAGCCATCGCCGCACCAATAGCAGAGGTGATGTGGTCATAACCGGGGGCAATATCCGTTACTAATGGCCCCAGTACATAGAAGGGTGCTTCAGAACACTCCTCCATCTGCTTTTTGACATTAAACTCAATTTGATCCATCGGCACATGACCTGGCCCTTCTACCATCACCTGTACGTCATGTTCCCAGGCTTTGCGAGTTAGTTGTCCGAGGGTTTTGAGTTCAGCCAGTTGAGCAGCGTCAGAGGCATCGTGGGTACAGCCAGGGCGGAGTGAATCCCCTAGACTGAAGGACACATCGTATTTTTTGAAAATCTCGATGATGTCGTTGAAATGGGTGTAGAGGGGGTTCTGCTTGTGGTGATGCAGCATCCACCGTGCCAGAATCCCGCCGCCGCGAGAGACAATCCCCGTGAGGCGATCTCTCACCAAGGGCAAATGCTCAATCAAAATCCCTGCGTGAATAGTTTGATAGTCCACCCCCTGCTGAGCGTGTTTCTCAATCACATGGAGAAAGTCATCAGGGGTTAGCTTTTCAATTGTGCCGTGGACGCTTTCTAGCGCTTGGTACACGGGCACTGTGCCAATCGGCACTGGGGAGGCTTTGATAATTGCCGTGCGAATCTCATCTAGATTGCCGCCGCCAGTGGATAAGTCCATGACGGTATCAGCACCGTATTTCACTGCCAGCTTCAGCTTATCGACCTCTTCATCCAGATTGGAAGAGTTGGGGGAGGCTCCGATATTGGCATTCACCTTACATTTTGAGGCGATACCAATGGCCATCGGCTCTAGATTGGTGTGGTTGATGTTTGCGGGGATAATCATCCGCCCCCGCGCCACTTCCTCTCGAATCAGCTCAGGTGGTAGATTTTCCCGTTGAGCGACGTAGTGCATTTCTTCGGTAAGAATACCCTGACGGGCGTAGTGCATTTGAGACACATTACTTTGCCCACGCCGCTTAGCGATCCATTCTGTACGCATTATCGATTTCCTCTATTAACAGCTTCCCTCCGCCGGTATTACCCGGACTCAGGTGCAAAGGGTGTAATCTCAGCCTGGTTGCTCAGGCACCCCCAGCTATGGATGAGGATTGTATCACCAAAGGGTGAGCAGGATTGAGTCAGGTCAGTAAATTCTTAACGAACTCCAGGTAGATCGCAATGGATGTTCACTTGAGCGTAATATACCGAGGGCGATCGCCTGACGTAAACTATAGGGTGATCGCTTTATCCCACTCGTGCAATCAATGTAGTTCTATCTCGACCAAAGCTAGCGGCTGATATGGAAGTTAAGCTGCCTTTTTTTTAACAACTAAACAGCTAGCAATGATGTCATGAAGGGCTTGCTTTTTCTCGGTGAATCCAGCCATGAAGTAGCCGATAAATAAAGTTATAGTTGAAATCAACTTGCTAAAGTACCTTCCACTGGCCCTACTGAAAGAGATTTTATTGCCGTTCATATCAGTGACAATGATGCCAAGAGCCATTTTTCCAGGTGTTGCCTGCTGGGGAGAACTCTCTAGAATTGCGTAGTACAGCCAACCCAGCAAGATACCCAAAAAGAAGCATAAAATTTCGGCTTCTAGCTTCTTATCTATGCCTCCTGAATTTCCATAGATGAAACCAACCATCCAACTAATCACAGAAAAACCAATATTTAGGATGATGCTGTCAATAATCGCTGCTAAAGCTCTTTGCCAGAAACCTGTATAACTTACTCCTGAAAATACTTTGGGATGTGTTAGTGGAGGTGATAGTGGCGATCGCGGCGGAGGTTGAGGAAGTTTAGGAATTGGCTGAGGTGGCACTGAGAGATGGTTCATCTCTACCAGCTGCTGCAAAATCAACGGCGTACTCTGAGGGCGTTGGCTCGGTAATCGCGCCATCATCTGATCAATCAAATCTGCTAACTGAAGCGAGACATCACAGGCATGGCTGTACCAGCGTAGCTCATCGTTGAAAGCGTCATAAATGCTTTCATCGAGCGGTTCTTTGCCTGTTAGTAAAAAGACAAAGGTGCGTCCTAAGGCAAAGAAATCTGATTGTGGCACCGCATGACCATTAATTTGTTCGAGTGGGGTATATCCAGCAGAATGAATACTCGTGCCAGCCTCCACCGCATGAATGGCGACTTCCCTATCAGTACCTTTCCCTGCTGACTTGATGGTCACTTTAGCCCTTGTCCCTTCCCGTACCGTACCAAAGTCAACTAACGCTAGATGCCCATCAGGCTTGAGCATGATATTTTGTGGTTTGATGTCCCGATGGCAAATGTTCTGTTGGTGGACTTCATGCAGAATGTTGACTAATTCAGCCAACCATTGGAGTGCTAACTCCCCGTCGATGGGGCGATTCCCTCGTTCTTGGATGTAGTCTCTCAGATTCAGCCCCTCAATTCTCTCCATCACTAGGCAGTGCAAAGGCTTTTGGCTGTTTCTAGGGTAAAAGAGGAAATATCCCTTAGATTCAATTTTGGGAATGCCGGGATGATTCAGCTGGCTGAGAACTTGAGCTTCTCGCTGGAAGAGTTCTACCGCCTTAGGAGAATTTTTAATCAGTACTTTGAGAACTTTTATGGTGTCGCGGCTTGTAACTTCATAGGTTTTGCCGAAGCCACCTTCACCAACAGAACAAGTTACCCGATAGCGCCCAGCAAGGAGTAATTCTGAACCGCAGGATTGACAGAACAAAACATTATCAGGATTTTGGGGGTTGGCGCAGTGAGGATTGATACAGAGACTCATCTGTGTTTACTGCATCCGCTAGAAAATTTATACTCTTTGTACAAAAATTTACTAGATGATGTCCTGAAACTTTATAGAACTTCTTGATTACTTAGGGTTTGCTCATTTTTTTCGAGGTTAAA
>DATNPH010000100.1:0-24954 GCA_036703315.1 Coleofasciculaceae cyanobacterium | reverse complement strand
GCAGGGCTGATTCGTTTTCCCGAAACCCGCCCGGAGTTTAAACTCCGGGCTAATAGCCAAAGTCGTCTAAAGACGACTCAAATAGTGATTTTCAGTCCTCTTGAGAGGACTTGATTCTATGAGACAGGGGTTTTAACCCCTGGCGGACTCTGGCTTTGCGAGAATGAATCAGCCCTAGACTACATAGGGGTTCTCACCTGGATGGAAGAATGACTAGTTACGATCTACTAACCCCTATCCCCTAACCCCTAACTCAACGGAATGAATCAAAACCGGATCAAGCTACACCAGTTGCGTACCCTTGTTGCAGTAGCGGAACATGGTAACTTTAGTGAGGCAGCTTTACACTTAGAACTTTCTCAATCAGCAGTCAGTCATGCGATCGCTACCCTAGAAGAAGAGTTAGGAGTGTCGCTGCTGGCACGGGGGCGTAATGGTGCCCATCTTACTCCAGCCGGAGAGGGAGTGATTAGCTATGCCCGACAGGTATTAAAACTGTTGGACGGGATGATTGAGGAGGCTAATTCACATAAGGGTTTACAGGGAGGGCATGTACGGGTTGCCGCTTTCCAGAGTGCAGCCGCTCACCTCCTGCCAGAAATCGTTGCCCGGTTTCGTACTCAGTTTCCCCAAATTAGTGTCACCATCACCGAGTGTTTCGATACCTGGGAGGTGGAACGAGTCTTACGAGTCGGTAAGGCTGACATTGGTTTCACAAATCTCCCCACCAGTGAGGAATTTGAAACCTGGGAAATTCTTCAAGATGAGTATATTGCCCTGCTGCCGCCAACGGCTCAGTTGGATACTCATCAGATCAGTTGGGAGCAATTAGCGGCTTACTCACTGATTGCTGAGGTTCCCGGAAATGCTTGCTACGTGAGGCTTCGCAACTACTTGGAAACCAGTGGCATTTCCTTGAATGTTGCCTACGAACTTAAAGAAGACTCGACTAGAGTCCGCATGGTAGCTCAAGGCTTAGGAGCCGCTATTCTTCCCTGGCTCGCCGCACAACCGATTCCAGAAGGAGTGCAGGTGTATCATCTACCAGTGCCTTTGACGCGGGTAATTAGCGTTTCGATTTTAGTTGATGCGCTTCACCCTCCAGCTGTGTATGCCTTTCTGGATATGGTCAAAGAAACCTTCAAGGACAATCGTTTAGTAACAGTAGGTTAATCTCCATTTTTCCCATAAGCCATACTAAGTAAGACAGCCTTGACAGGTTGCAGGGAAGAGATTTTAGACGTGATCAACAAGTTTAAGCAATTTACCGCAAGAGTGCTGAGTGGGGTGGCTGCACCAAACGCCGATAGCTTAATTCAAGGAACCCCACAGGAACGCAGAAATAAGGCTCTAGCACAGTTTGCACTAGCCTTAGCTTTCGTCTTAATTGCCGTCTGGCAGTCATATCTATTTGGGGCGTTTGGAATCTTGCTAGTTGTTGCTGCTGTGCTCTATTCAGTACCTTTTGTGATAAAGGGAATTCATCTGTGGAAGTCAACTATTTCCACGGCGAAGAACTCTAAAGATAAGCCGTTTACCAGTCCAGCAACCAAACGGACTAAAAGTGGACAGTCCCCTAGTCCAGCAACACAGGCAGCTAGACGCCGACAGTCTACTAACCCAACAACAAAAGGCACTAACAGCGAGAAGCCTGGAAGTTCAAGCGCGAAGAGTGCTAAACAGGAAAAAACTGTCGTTTCAATCTTAAGAGATTTAGAGCAACAAGGATGGAGAATTGAATCCAACTTGCCGATTCCCCAGTTAGGGAGTGTAGATGCTTTTTTGCGATCGCCTAAAAAGAACTACTTTATTGTCAGCGTTCAGTCCTATCACGGCGAGGTTTTCTTTGATGAGGGTGTATTAAAGCGCCGTGAAGGAACAAAGGTTTACGACTTCGAGAAGGACTTTCTCAAGATAGTAATGGAACAAGCCTTAACCCTTAAGGACATAAAGCAGTTACAACTTATCACACCAGTTCTTTGTTTTACGGACGCAACCTTAAGTATTGAGACGGTGAACAACAAAGCACGCGATGTATATGTAGTCAAAAAAGAAGCCTTAGTACGGAAGCTTATACGCCTAGACAACTCACTATAGCGGTTCTCAGTTGGATGGAATACATTGGGTTAGGGAAGTCAGGAGTCACAAGTCAAAGGGAAATACAAGAAGCCACTTTCGGTCTAATGAGCTAGACAAGATAAAAGATACTTGCCTTGCTTTGACCTCATGCCAGAAATTTTTAAAACCCTTTTGAGTGCAGTCGGGTTCATTCCCCACGGACACTGCTATCTCTGGAAGCCAGGGTTAGTTTGGCTCCATGTCGTCAGTGATTCTCTGATTGCACTAGCCTATTATTCAATTCCATTGATGCTGGTCTATTTCGTCCGCTCTAGACGAGATCTGCCCTTTGACTGGATTTTTCTGCTGTTTGGCACTTTCATTGTTGCCTGTGGCACGACTCATGTGATGGAAGTATGGACACTCTGGCACCCTACCTACTGGCTATCTGGGTTGATCAAAGCCATTACTGCCTTTGCCTCTCTAGCGACAGCGGTGTTACTAGCACAATTGCTTCCTTTAGCACTAGCTCTCCCAAGCCCAGCACAACTAGAGGTGACAGCCCTATCGCTAAAAAACGAAATTACTGAGCGAAAGAAAGCAGAGGAAGCGCTACAAGGAGTAAATGAAGAGCTAGAAGATAGAGTCACACAACGAACCGCTTCCTTAGCTTTAACTAACTCCTCCCTGCAAGGTGAAATTAGCGATCGCTTCCGGGCAGAGGAAGCTCTACGCCAGAGTGAAGAGCGTCTGCGCGTCGTATTGCAGAATATGCCCGTAATGCTGGATGCCCTCGATATTGAAGGAAACCTGATTATCTGGAATCAAGAATGCTCAAGGGTAACGGGATATTCTGCGGCGGAGATTATTGGCAACCGCACAGCGATGGAATTACTGTATCCCGATGCTGCCTATCGTCAACAGATGATCACCCAATGGGCAGAGCGGGGCAATTGCTACCGCAATTGGGAATGGAACCTCACCTGTAAAGATGGCAGTATCAAAACAATCGCTTGGTCGAATCTCTCAAAGGAGTTTCCGATTCCAGGCTGGGCATCCTGGGGCATTGGCATTGATATTACTGACCGCAAACAGGCTGAAGAGGCGTTGCGGCAAGCCAACCAGGAGTTAGAAAACCGGGTGGCTCAACGGACAGCTGAACTAGCTCACACCAATGAGCTACTGCAACAAGAGCTGTTGGAACGAGAGCGATCGCAGCACATCCTGCAAGAACAGGCACAACTGCTGGACTTGGCACATGACACCATCCTGACTCTGAATGTAGACGGAGTCATCACCTTCTGGAATCGGGGCGCAGAGCAGAGGTACGGCTTTTCCAAATCTGAAGCATTGGGCAAAGTGTCTCATGAACTGCTGCATACTCAGTTTCCTCAAGCTTTAGCAAATATTCAAGCCGAACTGCTCACTCAGGGATACTGGGAAGGCGAGTTGATCCACACTAGCCGCAAGGGAACCCCGATTACGGCGGCTAGCCGTTGGGTTCTCCAGCGAGATAGGGATGGTACACCCATCAAAATTTTGGAAATCAATAATGACATCACTGAGCAGAAACGAGCAGAGGAAGCACTACGCCAAAGCGAGAATAAATTCCGCGCTATTTTCCAGCAGACGTTCCAGTTCATTGCCTTGTTGCAGCCAGACGGGATAATTCTGGAAATCAACCAGGCACCCCTCGAATTTTCGAGCGTCACGCGTGAAACTGTAGTGGGACATCCACTTTGGGAGTTTCCGGCTTGGGCAGCAACGGCAAAGCTTCAGACTGTAGTCAAGAAAGTGATCGCCCAAGCCGCGAGAGGTCGATTTGTACGCTCTGAGGTTTGTGTTCCTGATGCCAGTGGTACTCCCACCACCTTTGATTTCTCGATCAAACCCATACTGGATGAAGACAGTCAAGTTGTGTTGCTGATTGCGGAAGGGCGAGACATCAGCGATCGCAAACAAGTCGAAGAAGCATTGAAAGCAAGCGAACACGCCCTTGTCGAAGCCCAACACCTTGCCAATTTGGGAAATTGGTCGTTTGATGTCGTCACTCAGGAGGTTAATTGGTCTGATGAAACCTTCCGAATTTTCGGACTTGACCCCACCCAACCCGAACTAACCTACGAGCAGCATTTACAGATAATCCATCCAGACGACTTAGAAGTGTTCCAGCGTAACGCTGAACTAGCCATCACTCAAGGCAGAGCCTACGAGCATGAAATTCGGATTTTTCGACCCGATAGCGCAGCCGTAGCGACGCCAGGAGCGTCTAGCTCCATGCGATATACCTTGGGCAGGGGACGGGCTGTATTCAATGAACAGGGGCAGGTAGTTAAGCTGTTTGGCACCGTGCAGGACATTAGCGATCGCAAACTTGCAGAGTCAGCCCTACAACAGGCGAAAGTTGCCGCAGAAGCTGCCAACCAAGCCAAAAGCACCTTCTTGGCGAATATGAGTCACGAACTGCGTACCCCCCTCAACGCAATTCTTGGCTTTTCCCAATTGATGAATCGTGATACTAACCTGAGTCCCGAACAACACGAAGATCTCAGCATCATCATACGCAGTGGCGAACACCTGCTTACCTTAATCAACCAAGTCTTAGATTTAGCCAAAATTGAAGCGGGACGCATTACCCTCAACGAAACTGCCTTCGACTTAATTCGCCTGCTTGACGACTTGGAAGATATGTTCCAACTCAAGGCGCAGGAGAAGGGATTGCACTTGATTTGCGATCGCCCTACAGCCTTCGGCATCCCTTCGGGCGGGCGCTGCGCTACGCGCAATCGCTGTGATGACGTTCCCCAATACGTGTGTGCGGATCAAGTCAAATTGCGTCAAGTCTTGATGAACCTGCTTTCTAACGCGATTAAGTTTACTTCAGAAGGCGGTGTCTCATTGCGGGTGGCTAGTTGTAACCCAAAGGGAGCCAGTACTGGGTCGTCAGAAGCAGAACAACCGACAAACGATCGAGGACAACAGACACTTTACTTTGAAATTGAAGACACGGGACCCGGCATTGCCCCTGAGGAATTAGATAAACTCTTTCAAGCCTTTGTGCAAACCCAAACGGGTTCTGAATCACAGCAAGGGACTGGCTTAGGGCTGATTATTAGTCGGCAGTTCGTCAAACTGATGGGCGGCGAAATAACCGTCAGCAGCGCAGTGGGACGCGGCACCATCTTCAAGTTTGATATTCATCTGGGTGTAGCAGATGCCACCGCCATTAAATCCCTGCCGCCGACGCGCCGAGTCATTGCTCTACAACCCAACCAACCAAGCTATCGCCTCCTGATTGTGGACGATCGCTGGGATAACCGCCAACTGCTGATCAAACTGCTCAATCCCCTTGGCTTTGAAATCAAAGAAGCAACCAACGGCGTTGAAGCGATTGAACTTTGGTCGAATTGGGAACCGCACTTAATCTTTATGGATATGCGGATGCCCGTTATAGATGGCTACGAAGCAACCAAACGAATTAAAGCCACAATCCAAGGTCAAGCTACAGCAATTATCGCCCTAAGTGCCAGTAACTTCGGGGAAGCACGAGCTGTTGTCTTTTCTGCCGGTTGCGACGACTTTATCCACAAACCTTTCCGAGAGGCAGACATCTTTGACGCCCTGCACAAACATATCGGAGTGCGCTACGTTTACGATGAACCCCCAATAGAACCGAATTCAACCCCAACTCAGGCTCTGACTCCAGAGGCTATAGCTGCCTTACCTGCCGATTGGTTGGCATCCTTACAAAAAGCCGCAATTGAGGGCGATTTAGATTTAATACTTACCCAAATTGAACAAATCCCTTCTCAAAATGACGCTTTAGCCAACGCTCTAGCTTCTTTAGCTAAAAAGTTTCAGTTTAAGCAGCTACTAACCCTAATCCAACCCCAAATGAGTTAGATATGAGCCAAGAGCCATATACCCCATTAAAAGAGAGTATTTTAATAGTTGATGATACTCCGGCTAATTTGCAACTTTTAGCTCAGATGTTATCTGAGCAAGGCTATAAAGTACGGATGGCACAGGATGGAATAATGGCGCTCATGTCTGTCAAGTCATCTCCGCCTGACCTGATTTTGCTGGACATCAGGATGCCGGAACTAGATGGTTATGAAGTCTGCTCTAAATTGAAAGCTTCTTCTCAAACCAAGGACATTCCCATTATCTTCATTAGTGCCTTGAATGAAGTGTTTGATAAAGTAAAAGCCTTTGAAGTAGGCGGGGTGGACTACATCACCAAACCCTTTCAAGCTCAAGAGGTTTTGGCTCGTGTTGAGCATCAGTTACAGCTCCGAAGGCTCACTCAGCAACTTTTAGAGCGAAATGCACAATTGGAGACGGCAAACCTGGCACTGAAAGACGAAATCCAGGAGCGCCATCAGGTTGAGGAGTTGCTGCGTTCTACGCTTGAGTCTCTAGAAGTCAAAGTTCAGGAACGGACAGCCGAGTCAACTAAAACTAACGAATCCCTACAGGCTGAAATCGCTGAGCGCTTTCAAGCGGAGTCAGGACTTAGAAAATCCCTCAAAGACTTGTCAGATATTAAATTTGCTTTAGATGAAGCAGCGATTGTAGCCATTACTGATGCTAAGGGAATCATTACCTATGTGAACGATAAGTTTTGCGAACTTTCTCAATATTCTAGAGAAGAACTGATTGGAAAAAACCATCACCTTATTAATTCTGGATATCATCCGAAAGAATTCTTTAAAGACCTTTGGGCAACAATTTCAACAGGTAAAGTTTGGAAAGGAGAAATCAAAAACCGAGCCAAGGCTGGAACGTATTATTGGGTTGATACTGTTATTGTTCCGTTTCTGGATGACCAGGGAAAACCGTTCCAATATCTAGCCATCCGATTCGACATCACCTCCCGCAAGCAGGTGGAGGCAATGCTTCAACTAACACAATTTTCTGTACAACAGGCATCCGATTCGATTTTTTGGGTTGACTCGGATGCCAAAATCTTAGGTGTTAATAAGGCAGCTTGTCACTTGTCAGGCTATTCGGAAGAAGAATTGCTGTCTCTGAGCGTACACGATATCGATCCAGACTACCAGGCTGACATTTGGCAAGCTCACTGGCAGGAACTTAAAGAACACGGTAGCCTGACATTTGAGTCTCGCCACAAGAGGAAGGATGGAACGATAAGACCCACTGAAGTTAATGCCAACTTTTTAGAATTTGAGGGCAAGGAATACAATTTCGCTTTTGCACGCGACATCACTGAGCGTAAACTCACCCAACTCAAGCTGATTCATACCGAAAAAATGTCCAGCCTCGGACAACTCATTGCCAGTGTCGCTCACGAGATCAATAACCCTGTCAACTTCATCGGAGCCAACCTCTGCCATGTAGATAACTATACACGGGATTTACTCGCTTTAATCAGCCTTTATCAGGAGGGCTATGTCCACACTTGTCCTGAAATCCAAGACAAGATAGAAGAGATTGACCTAGATTTTTTAATAGAGGATTTTCCAAAAACTTTGTCTTCGATGAAGATGGGAGCTGAACGCATTGGCGAGATTGTGCTGACGTTGCGGAACTTCTCCCGACTTGATGAAACACAAATGAAACCCGTCAACATTCATGAGGGAATCGATAGCAGTTTATTGATTTTGCGCGATCGCCTGAAAGAAACACATGAGCATCTAGCTATTTCTATTATTAAGCAATACGGACCCCTACCTTTAGTCGAATGTTATGGCGGACAGCTAAATCAGGTGTTTATGAACATCTTGAGCAATGCGATTGATGCCCTACGTCAGCCCGACCCGGATGATTCACCACAAGTGATTCAAAACCACTCTCCTACTATTACAATCCACACTGAAGTTAAGGACAGTAATTGGGTGGAAATCAGTATTCAAGATAATGGACGGGGGATGACTGAAACTGTATTGGAACGGCTGTTTGACCCCTTCTTTACAACTAAAGAAGTGGGTAAGGGGACAGGTCTGGGATTATCCATCAGCTATCAAATCGTCGTAGAAAAGCACGGGGGGAAGCTGCAATGTATCTCAGCGCCTGGGCAAGGGGCAAAGTTTCTTATTGAGATTCCCATCAGGCAGAGCAGTCTGCCTTAACTGAATGGAGTACCGTAGCCTTTCCTAAGATCATCAGAGGATTTACCTTAATCGTTGACGATTCCGGGCATAGGAAAAGTGGTAATTTCACGGCAGGAGTAGGACGGTACTACATCGGAGAAATCGGGAAAACCGATAACGGGATGGTGCTAGTAACCACGTCTGGGCTTAGAAATTGTCTAAGCCCCGTAATTGCTTAAAAATTATCCGTTTCTGATCGCCCACTAGATCCATTAGGTTGGTTGAGGAAGAGGTTCCCAGCCGTACTATTTTGATAGATGCAATTAATTTGGGCATTATTCTCCAAAGTACCAGTGAAGCCAAACGTGTTCATCCGCCGTTTGCAATCACCTACCTGCTCCGATGTCACCAGTTTTTTCTGTTCTAGAATTGACCAGTTATTTTGGCGCAGGACACACCCAGGTCGCAGAGTGGGCTGTGTGACGAAGACATTAAAGGGGTTCAGCGTTAAGAAGACACGCATATCCGCGACCATAGCACTAGCTCCGTACTGAATACAAATCTCAGTATTCGGCGCACTGCGATCAATTACTTCGCGGGAAGCAACGTTTCCTGGGTCAAACGTTGCTGTGGAGCTAAAAGCAATGCCAATCCCAATTCCCAACGCAAAAATCGCCCCCATAATCGCCATGGTCGTTACGTTGAAAATAGAAGGCGCGGGTGCTGAAGGTCTATCTTTAGAGTCTCTAGGAATGGTGTTGGATTTGGATCTACGCTTCATCGTTGCTTAGTCAACTTTAAGAGAAATGGCACAAGGGAGTGCACCTGCCCTCCTTCTTCCAGTATGCCTGGAGACACCCCAAACGAGAGTGGAAAACAAGGAGAAGATTATCGTTTCTCCTCAAAGCCTGCATCCGGCTCCTGCTGTGTCCGGTAAAATTTGAGCAAGTCAACCAAAAAGGCAGAAGGCAGGCGGCAGAGGGCTTTTATGAAAGAGTGTCTGTCCATCTGCCTGCCTGTATAAGAAGCAACCTCTCAGGGAGCAAGGGTTTGAATCCCCCTGTAAGCAAAGCTTACTAGCTCCCCCGAATCGATGGGTCCCAATCCCATCTCTAGAAGGGAGTATAAGAGCCTTCTGCCCTCTGTCCTCTGCCTTCCCATCAATCCATTGTCTTTGCCTGAATACTAAGACAACTGAGTAAGCGATCGCTTTGTCCAGCAGCGAGTGAAGTTTCCGATTTCAGTATCTGGCTATGCGTTGCCGCTCTTGCAGAGCTACTTCCTTTAACCCAGCCTGATCGAGTAGCAATAGAAAATCTTCACCCATAGACCGATCAGTGGAGTTGGCAGATTGAGCAGTTGAGAGGGCGTTTAGAGCATCGTACCAAAGTCCAGCTCTAGCATAAACTGAGGCGCGATCGCGAGCAGTTTTCGCCGCAACTAACTGTTGCTTTAGTGCTGGTGATTCTGATATACGCTTAATCCAGCTTTGAGCAAAGGTATCATTGGAACGCTGATTAGCATTGCAAACTAACGTAACAGACCAGCGGTATTCTTTACCTGGAACCAGTTCAGGCAGATTTTTAGGCATTTCCATTCGTACAACTCCAGCCTTTTGTAGCTGTAGTTGTTGCACAAAAATCGGCTGAGCAACGCCTGATTCGACTAAAGAAAATTCCATGGGTTCCTTTGGTATTTCTGAGACGTGCCAGAAAAAGGTGGGATGACCAGATAATGTTTGTGCAGTGTGATCATTAGGAACTAATAAATTCAATGCCACGCTCTGAGACTTATCACATCCCCGCGAACCAGTTCCTTGGGTTCGTCTAGGACCTTCTCGATAGGGGGGCACATAACTGAAATTTGATTGTGTTTGTTCAGGAAAGCTTGCTAAAGCAGGACTTGCAAATATGTAATTCGGGGAGCCATTTAGCCAACTAGTCACTGGCATCAAGAAAATGGATGCCGTAGCTGTGACCACGCTTATCAATAGGCGGGAAGTCACCATAATAAAAGGCGCAATGATTTAAAGATTTTTGATAATAGTAGAGCGCCCTGAATTGTCGAATTTTGGGAGTTGTAAAGTAGCAATACTAAGAAGTAACTCAGTTATCTATTCTTTAGACTAAGAGACCGCCAGATAAACTCCCTCTCCACTTAGATAGAAAGCACAGATTAAGTTTGATTAAACAGTTTCATTTTTACCAATTACCAATCACCAATTACCAATTTCCTTTAAACTGATAGCGAAGCTCTCTTCGACTGTGCGTAGCGTCTTGTACCCGTTGAGGAGCCCTAATGTCAGTTTTAAAGTTTTATGCTGGTTTTTAGATTTTTTGACTTGTGATTCCTCTGCGCACCTGTGTTCATTTACGCTGACTGGCTTTCAGCAAGACTTGATAAATTTCTGTGGGCTGCTTACGCCCCTTTAGCTGTTCCTCACCGATAAACTTTGTAGGAAATTGCCCCTGTATATGCTGATAAGTTTCTTTATTAATTAAAATGCGGCAAATACCACCGTCAATTGATTTGTCATAACCTTCTAACCGTGCTGCGACATTAACACTGTCTCCAAGGGTTGTGTAGTCTAGCCTGTGGGCACTGCCGAGACTGCCCGTTATAACGGTACCGGTGGCAATACCGACTCGCATAGCTGCCGTGGGGCGTGCTTGAATTTGCCAATGCTGATTGAGAACTTCAAGGGTGGACGCCATGACTTGGGCGCAATGAACCGCTGCGATCGCATCTTTGGAAATTTCTTCTAGTGTTGTGCGCGGAATCGGAACCCCAAAAACTGCCATGATGGCGTCCCCAATAAACTTATCTACAATACCCCCATGCGACTGAATCACTCCTACCATCGCACTCATATACTCGTTGAGCCAGGACATCAGTGTCTCTGGATCAGTTTGCTCAGCAATAGACGTAAAACCTTTTAAGTCTGCAAATAATACCGTTGCCGTCATCTGACGCCCCAACAGGCGTCCTTGTTTTAGCAGCTGATGGCGATTGCGCCAGATGGTTCTGGCAATTGACGGACTCACATGACGCCCAAATAAATTCATCACCGTTTGACGCTCTTGGCGCTCTAATTGAGCAATGTAACCAAGAAGCGCAATCGCAGCACTGACTAGAGCCATGAGAGGCGGCACTACGGGAATCCACCAACTGCTAAGAAAAAGTAGATACGAAATGCCGCTCAGTGCGATCGCCGCTACGCCGAGACCAATCGCTGTTTGTAAAAGTGAGTAGTGTTTATAGCTGCGAAAACGCACAGCCCAAGTTAACGCCGCACCGATGCCAGCCCAGAGAAAAATCCATAAAACTTCCAGTGGTTCCGACCAAGTCTGGAGCAAGGGACGCCCTTCTAGAGCCGCGCTCAAGATTATCGCCGTCAGATGCGCTTGAATTTCCACACCAGGGGTTTGGTTTGGTGACGCAATCAGATCGTTGCTGTATGGGGTATAGAATAAATCTTTCAAACTAGGTGCAACCGAACCAATTAAGACGATGCGATCGCGTACTCTCGACGGCGGTAGCCGATTTTTCAGAACGTCTGTCATTGAGACGGTATCAAAGGGAGCAGCCCCTTTGAAATTCAACAAGAGTTGGTACCCACCCGCATCCGCTCGAACATAGCTGCCATCATTCTCCTCAAACGGAACAAAAACGGTCTTCCCCAACTTCATAAAACCCTTGGGATCAGCCGTTGGGGCAATGCCTTGATGCTCCAGATAAATCAAAGCCAATCTTAGCCCCAAGCTAGGTAAAGGCGGCTCTGACTCAGGAGTCAGAAACAGCAAGCCACGACGGATTTTGCCATCAGCATCTGGCACGATATCATTTGCACCGACCTGGCCTAACTGCTGCAAAACTCGTGGCGGTGCAGTGGTATTGCTATTGCTATCTGCAATTTTTTTTTCAATCCCAATCAGATTCGGTGTGGATTTAAATACTTCCTCCAAAGCTTGGGTACCTGGCTTCACTGGCAAATCTCGATAGAGGTCAAGACCAATGGCTCTCGGCTTTGATGCTTTGAGTTTCTTGAGCAGTTCAGCAAGAATGGCATCGGTTACAGGCCACTGCCTAACATAACGCAGGTCGGACTCATTAATGCCAACAATCAAAATCCGCTTCTCAGGTGGCTCAGCTGGACGCCAGCGAAAAAATTGATCGATCGCTGCCCACTCCCAGGATTGCAACAGACCTGCAAGGCGCAAGACAATTACGATGCTAGCCATGCTGGTAGCCCCCATCCAAACTCCACGCCGTTGCCAAATTTTCTGTCTGAGTCGCTTGATATTCAAAGCATTTTTACCCACAAAAGTCAATAGCGACAGCAAGAAACTTTCCTTTTACCGTTTGCCTTCCTGCTACTTTCCACTTCCTTGAGCGGCTGGTTGGTCTTGATAGTGACAGACTAAGTCTTCTGCCTTAGCAAGAGCCTGTAATTGGGGGACGGTACCGAGAACCACACGTCCATCAGCGGTGACGAACATGCCTTGTGCCTCTTGGAGGGGAAGGACGCGATCGCGTTTGGAGAGTTCCGACGCTCCTGACCTGGCTACCGCTACGCTATCAATCGCTGCTGTACTAATGCTAGGATTAGCGGCGCTGCGATCGGAAATCGGCTGAAGGTCACTTACAGGATAGGGAGCCGTGAAGGCACCATACGGTGTCGCCGGCAATCCACCTGTGCCAGTGAGTGTGAAGCTTCCACCTTTAACATTACGACGTCCCAGACAGCTATCAGCAACTAATTGCTCAGGACTAACAAATTCCTCTTCCAGATAGGACAGAGAGACTTCGATTTCATTAAGTGGAGTATTGACCTCTACAGCGCCACTAATTCCTAGGGTAGAACTGGCAGTAATTTTGCTAGTTGGATCGACAAATAAACCTTGGGTGTTGATTTGAATACTTCCCCCAGTCCCCTGAAAGGCGTTGGCAGTAATATTGCTGTTTTCTAGAGCAATAAGTGTGTTGGTATCAATATTGATATTGCCACCATTGCCACGTTCACCACCTTCAGCGTTGATAATACTGTTGCGGCGCAGCTGCAAAGACTGTGTCTGGAGCTTAATATTCCCGCCTTCTCCTCCTACTTGCGTCGCGGCGGCAATACTGCCTTGATTGTCTAGACGGATCGAGTCAGCTACTATCTCCAGGCTGCCGGCATCCCCTTGCCCTCGACTGCGGACACTGAGTCTTCCCTCATCCTGAAGAATCAATTGTCCGGTTTTTACACTCAGGTTTCCTCCTGTACCTGTCGAACCCGTCTCAGCCGTAGCCGCCAAAGCACTTAGAGCCTGACCATCGGGAGACTTACCCATTAATTCCACGCTTTCAAAAGCCGTCACAGTTATATTTCCGCCCTTCCCCTTACCAGCCGTACTAGCCCCGATCGCTGCCCCATCCCGTACTAATAGGCGCGGCGTCGTCACCTGCACATTTCCGGAATCTCCATTGGCTAAGGTACTGCTAAAAAAACCAGCCAAAAACCGAGCACTTGGTGAGAGCAAAATTGGATTGCTACCGCTCAATTCCACCGACTGGGAGGCATTAACTGTTATATCTCCCCCTCGACCCGATCCAAGCGTACTAGTTCCCAAGACGCTATAATCTCGCACGATCATCCGCCCTGTGTTAACGATTAAATCTCCGGCATCACCGCTTTTACCAAGTCCACTGCCGGTGATTAAAGCAGAAGCTGTTAGCTCGACGTTATCCTTGGCATTGACTGTTAAATCACCCCCGTGACCTAAGCCAAACGTAGAAGTGGCAACAAACGCTCCATTGCGGGCGATAAAAGAGGGCGTATTAATCACTAGGTTCCCAGCGGCACCCGAACCGTAACTTAGGGTAAACAAGCCGTTGCGGAGGTTAGCAGGTCTAACTTGTCCAGTCAAAAATAGTAGTATGTCCTTGAGATAAGTTCCTGTTCCGGTCAGTTCTACTGAGTTGGAGGCGTTAACCGCGATCGTCCCTCCCGGTTGTGTTCCTAGGGTCAATGCTTCAACGTGTGAGTCTTCACCCAGTCGTAGCGATCGCGCCCAAACTTGGATATTCCCCCCGCCTTCACCACTAGCATTCACCACCGCCCCTTTAGACAGTTGTATATCTTGAAAGTTCTGTACCCCCTCATAGCCCAGCCGCCAGCCATTATTAATAGAGTTCAGACTCACTAAACTATTGCCAGCAACGCTACCTAGTTCAATTCGTCCCCCAGGTGCTGTAACTGTGGCTCCTTGCAGTGTCACTCCACCTCCCACAAGCCCCAAGGTTCTTCCCGACGGCACCTCTAACCTTGACCCCTGCACCTGGATCTGTCCAGGTGTTGCTCCGAATTGCACTCCCAAAGGAACGCTTACAGTTAGCAGTGCTGGGTTTTGAGAAGTTGTAGCACTGAACTGATTGCCATCAGCAAAGACAACACGGCTAGCAGTACTGGCGAAAAAGGAACCACTTACGTCAAGACGAGCATTTGGTCCGAATAAAATGCCATTAGGATTAATCAAAAATAAATTGGCAGAACCGTTAACACCAAGCGTCCCTAATATATTGGATGGATTAGCTCCTGTTACCCGCGTGATAATATTTTCAATGCCAATCGGTGACGTAAAATAAACTCGCTGTACAGAGTTGAGATTAAATTCTAAAAAACTGTGGAATAGATTAGCACCTCTAGACGCCCCACCATCGATGCGATCGGCGGATTGGTTATTGATAATCACGCCAGGAGTAACAACGGAACTTTCGCCACCCAACGTAGTATCAGGCGTTAGCTGAGCTAATACACGACCTTGGGAAAGTGAAACGTAAAAAAGTAAAAAGCAAGCGATCGTCTTTTTTGCTTTCTTCAGGATAATGCCTATGATGAGTTTCTCTAAAGCGTCCCCTCTCAGCAAGCAGCAACTGACTCGGCTCAGGGACTTTGACTCACCGCACCAATCTTCCGTTTGCTGTGCCAACTTCCTTCCCCCCAAACTTTAACCCCTAGTTTGGATTTAGTTGTGTGAATATCTATCTGCCCAAGGTGTAAGAATCACTAAAGAAATTTGATTAGCAATTATGGCTGTTTTCAACTGGGTGCTCTTGCAGGATGTCGTAGGGGCGCTTTTAGGGAAAAGTCAGGCCAAGACGCCTGAAAAATTAGCGTTTTGGGTTCCTTACAAAGCTTTCTGGCTCCCTACCACCTAACACCTACTAGCTACTACCTTGACAGAGGTACCAGGGTAAGCTCACCAAATCTAATCTTCAAAAATTGCCCCTCGTCGCATCAGGTTAAACTTCATAGCTTCAGAAATCCCTGAATTCCTACCAAAGCAAGTATTTTCTACGTTCGCATTAACCAGTTCGGCTTGCTTTAGGTCAGCTCCTTGCAGATTGGCGTTACTCAGATTTGCACCACTCAGCTCAACCTGTTGCAGATTGGCTTCACTCAAGTCAGCACCACTCAAGTTAGCTTTCGGTAGATAGGCACTGCACAAATTAGCACCGCTCAAGTTAGCACCGCTTAAATTTGTACGAGCTAGCATAGTTCGCAAGTCCGCGCCCCTGAGGTTAGCACCGCTCAAGTTAGCATCGCAAAGATTAGCATTAATCAGAGTGGCATAGCTGAGGTCAGCACCGCTCAAGTTGGTACGTCTCAAATCTGCATACACGAAGTCAGCACCGTTGAGGATGGCATTACTCAAGTTAGCCTGATTCAGGTCAGCAACACTGAGATTACTACCGCTTAGATTCGCGCCATGCAAATCTGCACCTCGAAGAGCTGCCTGGTTGAAATTGACACCACTGAGGTTGGCACCAGCAAAATCCTCAAGCGGATTTCGACCTAGAATTTGTGCCAGCTCAAAAAAGTTGTCTATACCCGTCTCAATGACCTGTTGGATGCTAGCTTGTAGCTCCTGTGGAAATTTTTCATCACTCATCCTGTAAGTTTCACCCAACTCCTAATAGGGTATTCTTCCAAACGCGGGTGCGATAGCTGACATAAGCAAGTGAAAAGTTAAAAGTCAAATGTCAAACAGAGGAAATGTAATACTGCCAAGACTCATTGAGTCAATATCTCAAACCCCATCAAAGTATGCCGGATATCGCACAGTTCCAGTGACATTCATCAATGTACCAGGTTGAAGTTCCAGCACCATAAACACCTCATCGGGAATCAAAAACGGTACTTGCACGCCAAATTCCTTAGCTGTCTGGAAACCAAAGCGCCGATAATAGTGCGGCTCACCAAGAACCACTACAATGCCATGACCTAACTCACGACACTTTGTCAAACCTGCCTGCACCAGTTGACTACCAATACCTTGGCGCTGACGTATTGGTGTTATAGCTAACGGTGCAAGTGCCAGCGCTGGAATAGTTTGTCCTTGTGCTTCAATTACGATGGGGCTAAACAGAATGTGACCCAGCACATTCCCATCCTCTGCCGCTACTAGCGACAGTTCAGGAATAAAATTTTCGCAGTTGCGAATTGCTTCTACAAGTTCGGCTTCGCTCGTTCGACCAAAAGCTGCTGTCACCACTTGGCGAATCGTTGTTATATCATCATCTGTTTCACGAGCAAAAGACAACATAATTATTGGCAAACAAAGCCGTCTTCATTAATTAGAATACAGCCTCCAAAAACTGGAGGCTGGTGCTTGTTTCAAAATTATCAACTGTAACAGTGGAGAGCGTCCCACGAGCGATCGCACGTCCGTTATGGATGAAAGAAACTACTCCCCCTGCCTCCCCTGCCCCCTGCTAGTTTCTTAGGAGGGCGGAATCTGCGTCTAATTAAGCCTGTTCCCAAATTTCACGCACACGGTCAGGAAGGACGCTGGCAATTTCCTGAATCCGCTCTTCGGAAAGTTCTTCTTTAGTGGCAGAAAACACTGCTTTAAGTGCCTGTTCTGGCTCGACCGTTGGCGGGAGTGCTCCTTCATTGGCAATTCGGGTGAGAAATAGCTTGGAATCAATTCCAATCGGAGCCGGACCTCTTAACGGTTGACGTATTCGACTTAAAAATCCCACGATCGGATTGGTGTCTTTCCAGAGATCAGCCACTTCCATCTGAAGGGCTTTCTCTTTCGTATGCAAAGCCTCTTCATGCAGTTCTGCCTCGACACGCTCGATGGTATCCGTCGTCATTAAGTCGCGCATGACGCGAAACACAACTTCGGTAAAGTCTCTGGCGTCGTACAGATCTCCAAATCCGGCTCTGACCATCACCATTTCAAGGAACGAGTGATGTTCATCGGCGATCGCAACTCTAGAATCTTCGATCTCCGTTGGATCGACTTCTGGAATGTCTTTTCTATATGTTTGATCAGGCATGTTTTTTCTTGTGCTTCTTAACAGTGAGTGATTATGCTTACTTGTGTAAGGTCGCACAAGTTAGAAACCCTTAGTATCGCCCAGAAGTTTGAGATGCCATCTATCCAAAAGTTAGAAATCTGGCATAAGGGAGTTCTGAAGCCAGAACAGATTTACTCGTGGTCTGGTCACTGTAAACATTGATTGACTTGGGGTGAAAACTTTACCCTAATACCCATCATCGGCTAGGAGAAAAGAATTCATTCAAAGGGAACGGGAACCTCGTCACTCTCATCTGGGGGTTGAAAAACGTAAGATTGGAATAAGGACGCCTTGTTTTCTCTGTTGTGCGCCTCTCAAAACAAATTTTTGCTCTCTTATTGGCTTTAGACCCACAACTAAAGTTTTTATTTGTCTGTTCCCTGCGGGTGCGTTTCCGACGCTCCTAACGTCGTTAACATTCGGAGTCCTCCTCCGAATGCCAGCGTCACCCTATTCCCTATTCCCTCCCCCGAAGGGGGCCTGGTAACACTAGCCGAGACAGGTCAACATCCACTGCTCAGGGCTTGCTCTAGTTGTTGGAAAAAGCTTCGTTGCTTTTCGATACAATGATCACGACCCTGAAACATTCAAAGTAATGCAGGTACAGTTTCGCGAGTTTAACCCTTTCGATTTGTGGATTTGGCTGGAGTTCAGCACCGTTCCTTCTCCAACCGAAAAGGAATATGTGGAAGAAGTTTTCAACTCTTGGTTTTTCTTAGGCAAGCTGGGAGGATTTGATGCTGAAAACCTTCAGATTCAGGACGTTGGTCTTGATATCAGCTACATGGACTATGACGAAGATCAAGCAGACAACAGCATGATGGCACTCATGCATAATAAGAGTGATTTTGATTATCAAGGCACTTGGGCACGTTGCTGGTTTGATCTAGGTACCAGTGACGCCCTAGCTCTTGATGTTTTGATCAATTCTCTGCGGCAGCTTTCTAAAGAATATGTCACTATTCAACGATTAATCCTTGGAGGTGAAAATGAAGACTGGCCGATAGAAGATTCTCGTCGAACCCTTTTCTATGATGCTCAGCAAAACTGACCTCTGTTAGAACCTGCAAAGCTGGCGTAATAGTGGAGCATCAACAAAACCTTACAAAAACTTCAGGAATGATGGGGCGTGGCAATTTACTCCCAAAGCTTTATTGAGGCTGGCTTGAAAACAACTAATCATCCTTCTAGGGATAGAACAATCTTGCAAGTACGAAAATTAAGACAACGTTTGTGGTTAGTTATAAAAATGGCTCAGCAAACGTCTGTATAGGCAGCGGTATCTACTCTTAGCTTTCTATAACTCTTGATTTATAGATCTAAAACAGCTACTTGTAAACCTGGGATAGATTCCAATATTTCTAACTTCTCCTAGCATCAAAAACGATTTGTTAGCGAGGAGAAGTCATGATATCTGGGGCGTCAGCAGCGTGGTCGAAAATTCAGGGAATGCTCAATAGCGCGATCGCAATGCTGCCAAACGTTATATTGGCGTTGATTGTCTTCGTACTGTTTTTTTTCGCGGCAAGGGCAATCAAATCTCTGGTAAGACGCCTCACGACAAAGCATCGACACGCTCGAAATCTGGGGCTGGTACTTAGACGTTTGTCGCAAGGAATTATTATTTTAGTTGGTCTGTTTGTCGCCTTATCGATTGTCATCCCGTCATTCAAAGCAGGGGATTTGGTTCAGCTACTGGGTATCAGTGGTGTAGCCATTGGTTTCGCATTCCGGGATATTCTCCAGAACTTCCTAGCTGGTATCCTGATTCTGTTAACTGAACCGTTCAGAATCAACGACCAGATCGTCTTCAAAAACTTTGAGGGAACGGTCGAAAACATTCAGACGCGTGCCACGACAATCAAAACCTATGATGGTCGTCGCATCGTCATTCCCAACTCTGAGCTTTTTACGAATTCAATAACCGTTAATACCGCCTTCGATAAGCGCCGTCTAGAGTACGATGTCGGTATTGGCTATGGTGATGACATTGATCGAGCTAAGCAGCTAATTCTCGAAGCGATCGCCAGCGTAGATGGTGTCTTGACAGACCCGCCCCCTGATGCTCTCGTAGTAGCACTGGCTGAAAGTACCGTGAACATCCGTACCCGGTGGTGGATTCAGCCACCGCGACGTGCGGATGCTCTCGACACCCAGGACAAGGTGCTTACGGCAATCAAGAAAAAACTCACTAGCAACGGGATTGATCTACCCTTCCCAACCCAGCAAATTCTATTCCATGACCAGACAGAAGAAACAGATGGCAATCGCTCCCATCAACGAGAGGGATGGCCCGCGGGGAAGCGAGAGGTACCACAACCACGCAGCATCGGCGGTTCGCTGAGAAAGCTGGCTGAAATGCGGGCACAAACAGATGGGAACGGAAGCGCGATCGCTCAAAATCTAACGTCGAATACCTAAGCGTTGATTAACCAGTTCAGCAGCTAGCTCAATGGCAGCTTTCATACTGGTCGCATTGGCAATACCTTGACCTGCAATATCAAATGCTGTGCCGTGGTCAGGAGAGGTGCGAACGAAAGGTAAACCAATAGTTGTGTTGATCGCTCGGTCAAATGCCATCAGTTTTACAGGGATTAAGCCTTGGTCATGATAAAGCGCGAGATAAGCATCGGGGAGATTTTGGACTTTAGATTTTAGATTTTGGCTTGCTCTCCCCCCGTGCCCCTCTCCATACCAGGCGTGACCAGCTTTGACCCAGAGCGTATCAGGTGGAACAGGACCATCCAGCCGCAGATGAGGACGTTTCTGGCGTTCTTGCTCTAGCCAGGGAATTAACCAGTCTTGTTCTTCACGACCTAGTTGACCCTGTTCACCACTATGAGGATTTAACCCAGAAATCGCAATCTGAGGTGTCTCTAAACCAAAATCGCTGTGCAAGCACTCCACCAGTAGATCCAGTTTTTTCGTCATCAACTCAGGTGTCAGGGTATCTGCTACTTGACGAAGGGGTATATGTGTTGTGGCTAATAGGGTGCGTAGCGACCAATCGCTATAAGGCGATCGCGCCACAAATAACATCCCGAACCTCTCAACACCAGCGTACTGCGCTAGTACTTCAGTTTGACCTGGATACTCATGTCCCGCCGCCTTCCATAAAGACTTGGCAATTGGTGCGGTAACAATGCCATCAAACTCACCCGCAAGGATACAGGCGATCGCTTTTTCCAGATAAGAAAAACTTGCTGCGCCACTCGCTGCATTACCAATACCTAAAGTAATTTCTCGTTCAGTTGATGGCTCTAACTCAATGTCGAGAATTGATAATTGTTCTGGATCGGCTAGAACATCTCCATTTTCAAGAGTCTGTCGCCGCAGATGGCTGTAGGTAGATTGCAACAGCGATCGGCTGCCAATCACTGTTATCTCACAATCAGTAGTAGCTTCTGGGTCTGCTAACGCCTTGAGCACTACTTCTGGCCCAATCCCTGCTGGATCTCCTAAGGTAACGGCTAACCGGGGATGCCCTTGCCCTGAACTGGGTTTTTGTGTAAAGAAAGTTTGCTCTGTTTTCATATTGCTTGCGATCGCCTCTTGTGTGCCATTACAACCAATTACAAGGCTTTTTCCTGGAGATGTACCGCCTTACAGCTCTAAAATACTCCCTGTAGGCATGAATGCCTCCTAATACCATTTCAGTTGATGAATGTCACATACAGGTAAACGCTGATTGCTAATAGTTGATTGCTAATTGTCTGTGGGCTATGAGCCATCGTTTACTCTGTCTTAGTTCCTAGGTGTGAGACGGTGATGGGGCGAAGAAATGTTAGAGTTATTAAAATTTTTAGCGATCGCACTACGCGCACGCTTTAGTAACGCACTGGGAGACTAGAAACTATGAATGGTGAGATGTTTAATGCAGCGGTATTGTCCTTTACTCTAATTCTCGTGGGCTTGGGCTTGGGCTTTTTATTGCTCAAAATCCAAGGGGGCGAAGAAGAATCACCTTAAAGGCGTTGCCGATGTGAGGATGCTGTTGTGTAGAGTTTGCACACTCTATGTTAGTGCAGTTGTTATCAGGCTCTCAGCTACTTGTTTTTGTCCTCACATCGGTATCACTGAAGTGACAGCTCTTATTGCCAAGTATTCTTTTGTTATGGGGCTTCTAGCTGCACTGGCTAAAGCATTTTGCCTTGAGAGAGAGTATTTATTACCTTTATGCTGGTCTGGTGCAAGCATTTCTGATAAGATTGTATAGAAAATTTAAGATTCTTTACTAAAAATCCTTGATGAACTTGTTGGTCGTGGGTGCAACTGGCACCTTGGGAAGACAGGTGGTTCGTCGTGCGCTAGACGAAGGCCATCAAGTGCGCTGCTTGGTCCGCAGCTCTAGAAAGGCGGCCTTTCTAAAAGAATGGGGTGCCGAAATTGTACAAGGCGACCTGACAAACCCGGAAACTCTACCGCCGGCACTCGAAGGTATTACTGCGGTCATTGATGCGGCAACATCCCGACCGACAGACTCTCTTACCATCAAACAGGTGGACTGGGATGGCAAAGTAGCGCTGATTCAAGCCAGTATTGCTGCGGGTATCGAACGGTTTATCTTTTTCTCAATTCTGGATGCTCAAAATTTTCCTCAGGTGCCCCTGATGGAAATCAAGCGGTGTACAGAACTTTTCATAGCCGAATCAGGATTGAACTACACGATTTTGAAGCCCAGTGGCTTTCTACAAGGGCTGATTGGTCAGTATGCGATTCCGATTTTGGATGGGCAGGCTGTTTGGATTACTGGCGATTCTTCTGCGATCGCCTATATGGACACTCAGGATATTGCCAAATTTGCCGTTCGCGCCCTTGAAGTTCCAGAAACAGAAAATAAGTCATTTCCAGTTGTGGGAACTCGTGCCTGGGGTGCCTATGAAATCATCCGCCTGTGTGAGCGGTTGTCTGGAAAAGATGCCAAAATCGCCCGATTACCCCTCGGCGTCTTGCGTGGAGTGCGCTCTTTTGTACGATTTTTTCAGTGGGGCTGGAATATCGCTGATCGATTGTCATTCACCGAGGTGTTGGCAAGTGGCAAACCATTAGATGCACCAATGGACGAAGTATACGAGGTCTTTGGTCTAGATCCTAAGGAAACTACAACTTTAGAATCTTATCTGAAAGACTACTTTAGTCGAATTCTGAAAAAGCTAAAGGAAATCGAATACGAGACCAACAAAGCCAAACAAAAAGCCAAGAAAAAAACTCCCTTTAAATCGAAAACCTAGCAAGGCTTTTGGGCAAAGTGAGGGCGATTAATTTATATCACGATAAAATTAGTTGATAAGCAAAAATACTGGAGCCTTAGCCCAAGGCGTCTCTCTCTCAGGGGAAGCAGGTAGTTTGCTACTGTTGCTATTGACGCCTTCGCTCTATGATAAGTAGCTTGCGGAGTGAACGGTTGTTTGGCTTTGCTAGGGAATTCCCTGTCTAAGCTCATGCCAAATTGCTAATTGTTCCAGATTACTTGACCACTACGCGGACTGGTGAGCGTGCCCAAAGTAGGCATTATATACAACGACCTCAAACCCGTAGCTTGTCGTGTCGCTGCGGAGTTGCAAGACAAGCTGATAGCCTCAGGTTGGGAAGTCTGTATGGCTACCGGACTTGGAGGTATCCTTGGTTATTCACTTCCTGATTCTCCGGTTTGTCATACTCCGTTGGACAAGCTAGCACCTCCCGGTTTTGATGAAAAGATGTCTTTTGCGATCGTGCTGGGGGGAGATGGGACAGTTCTGGCGGCTTTTCGCCAAGTCGCTCCCTATGCTATCCCACTGTTGACGGTGAATACCGGTCACATGGGTTTCCTGACGGAAGCTTATGTCAATCAGCTTCATTCTGTCTTGGAACAGGTAATGGCAGGAGAATATGAAGTTGAAGAACGAACGATGCTGAGAGTTCGGGTGCTTCGCAAGGATAACCTTTGGTGGGAGGCACTGTGCCTAAATGAGATGGTGCTGCACCGGGAGCCATTGACCTGTATGTGCCATTTTGAAATTCAAATTGGGCGTCATGCCGTGGTGGATATTGCGGCGGATGGTGTCATTCTCTCAACACCGACTGGTTCAACGGCTTATTCTCTCAGTGCTGGGGGAGCTGTTGTAGCACCTGGGGTGCCAGTACTGCAATTGGTGCCAATTTGCCCTCATTCCTTAGCATCTAGGGCATTGGTTTTTGCAGATAATGAGCCAGTATCAATTTTTCCTGCGACTCCCAATCAGCTGATACTGGTGGTTGATGGTAATGCTGGATGCTATGTGCTACAGGATGATCAGGTGCAGATAGAGCGATCGCCTTATTCAGCGCGGTTTATCCGCTTGCAGTCACCAGAGTTTTTCCGAATTTTGCGAGAAAAGTTAGGTTGGGGCTTACCTCACATCGCCAAACCCACCTCAGTAGAATTGCCGTAGGCTGCTATTTTCTTCCTACTCCCCACTCTCATTCTCATATTCAATGCAAAATACGGCAGAATACACCTGTGCCTACTGTGGCGAACCCAATTTAACCTTTGTTGACCTGAGTGCAGGTGGGCAGCAGTCTTATATTGAAGATTGTCAGGTTTGCTGTCGTCCCAATATCTTGTATGTGCGCATCGATGAAGACACGCTTGGTATAGAGATTGATAGCGAATACGAAGGCTGATTCGACTCTCAGCAATACTTACAGCAATTTGCATGTTGATGAAATACACCCTCCTGACGGGGTGACAAGCAAGCTAAAGGGTTGATGAAGCACGCTTTCCTGTCCAACTACGTCCCACTGTCTCCGGTCGTGTCCTGCCGCCGCCTGTCCACCTGCTTGTAAACAATGGGGAAAAAAATTGTGTTCAGGGAGGATAGCCCCTTATGCAAAAAGCAGCATGAATGAGAGCTGGCCTTTTTCTATGAGATAGTAAAAAAAGCGCTCCCCCCTGGAGCAGAGAAGAGAGCATTAACGAAATTTACTTTATACGGAATTTTTTCCTATTCCACTAGGAAAGTCCATTAGAGAATTGGCCCAAGAGGTTCAGCTAAATGGCTAATAGACTTTATACTTTCATTCCCCACTCTTGACCTCACCGATGAATTGGTCTAATGCTTTCCTTGCTGCCTTGTAACCTGGTGCTTGAACCCTGAAGAACGGCTAAGAAAGGACTAGGCGGAACATAGACCGACAATATAAGGAAAATGTAAGTCATGCGAACAAGCTAGCACTGAAGAGTGAACCGGAACCAGAAGAGGATTTGTGGGATGAGCCAGGAGCGATCGCTGCTGAAGAAAATACGCCGGAGTCACGGAACCAGGAGCCGACAGCTTCTCCACTATTAGTTGGAATTTTTTAGCTCTAGCGAAAACATCAAATAAATCGCTAAACCTCGTCTAAGTTGAAACCCGTAGTTTTTCTTCTTCGGGGTCAAGGTGACTTTTTACCCAGAGGCGATCGGCTAAGGCAAGGGGATTGGCATTAATCTGTTGCTGAAATTGCTCAACTTGTTGCTTCAATGCGGCAG
>DATNPH010000069.1:0-5349 GCA_036703315.1 Coleofasciculaceae cyanobacterium | reverse complement strand
AAGCCAGCATTAATGATCTTCCCATTCAAGATTCTGACAGAAAGTTTCGATGGGAGCGTAAACCCAATCTATGAACAAGCAACAGTTAATCGTAGAGCTTCAAACTCATGGACTGAAGCTAGTTGAGCATGAAATTGGAGCAGCAGGACGAAAAGGCGGGGCAGGCCCCTCTGATCACAAAGCTGTAACCGTGGATGGCACGACGGTAATGGTGCCTATTTACAACAGCCCAGCCGCTCAGTCACCTTACACGGTGGGGATTGACAAAACAACCAACCAAATGATTCTGCAATTGGATCGAGAAGCGATCGCACCCATCCAGTTTCCCCATCAACCCAAGTTCTACAGCCTCACTACGGCTGACGGCATTCCTTACAGTCAGATTGCTTTGTTGCACAGTCGAGACGTTTTAGCGACAACCGTTCTGCAAACCTGTATGCGTTATAGCGATACAGAGAACTCTTGCCAGTTTTGCGCGATTGGACAATCGTTGGCAGCAGGTAGAACCATTGCCCGGAAAACCCCCGCTCAACTGGCTGAAGTTGCAGAAGCAGCCGTGCGGCTGGATGGGGTTAAGCAGATGGTGATGACGACGGGAACACCAAATACAAGCGATCGCGGTGCCGCTTACCTGACAGAATGTGCCAAAGCGATTAAAGCCAGAGTAGACATTCCCATTCAAGCGCAGTGCGAACCGCCCGATGATTTTATCTGGTTCGATCGCATGAAAGCAGCAGGGATTGACACTTTAGGAATGCATCTGGAAGCGGCTGACCCCCAAGTTCGGGCGCTTATTATGCCGGGTAAAGCAAAAGTGCCTGTGGAGTATTACTTTGAGGCATTTGCAGCAGCAGTCAATGTCTTCGGTTGGGGACAGGTGAATACCTATTTACTAGCAGGGTTAGGGGATAGTTTAGAGACTTTGTTGGATGTTTGCGATCGCCTGATTCAAGTCGGCGTTTATCCCTTTGTTGTACCTTTCGTTCCCATCACAGGAACCCCACTGGCAAATCACCCTGCCCCTAAGAGTGAATTTATGTTCACCCTGTATGAGCAAGTGGGTGCCATGTTAAACCAGGCAGGAATGTCATCGGAGGAAATCAAAGCAGGTTGTGCCAAGTGTGGTGCTTGCTCTGCCCTCTCCAACTTTGAAAAGGAAACACCAAAACGCTAAGATCCCCGACTTCTTCAAGAAGTCGGGGATCTGAACAACCGAAGTTTGTAACTCAATTCGCCATTCCAATGAAGACTTACCAATTTAAACTAGCAACGGATTCTCAGGAAATTGCTGCTTACTTTACACTTCGTCGCTCCATCTTTGCTGAAGAACAGCAACTCTTTCAGGGAGATGATGTCGATGAAATTGACAAAATTGCGTATCCCATTGTGGCGATCGCAACTGATATCAATAAAGTAGTCGGGGTTGTGCGAATTTACGAAGTTGAACCAGGCATCTGGTATGGCGGCAGACTAGGTACACATCCGGACTATCGCAGAGGCTGGCAAATTGGTAAAGGACTCATCTACAAAGCCGTTACGACTGCCAACACTTGGGGCTGCAAACAGTTTTTAGCAACGGTACAGCTGCAAAATGTGCGATTTTTCCAGCGACTTCACTGGGAGACGACGGAGGAGATCATTATTTGCGATCGCCCTCATCACCTAATGGAAGCTGACCTGAATTTCTATCCCCCCGGTACTGAACCCCGTCCTATCCTATCCCTTCAGGCAAGAGAGGTTTCCTACAATACTGCTCGGTTAACCTCTCCCCCAACCCCTCTCCTTTTAGGAGAGGGGTTGGGGGGGTTAGGTCGGCTTTATCCGAACAGCATTGAGGCATCCTGATGCTATCCTCACTCGCTGCAAAACTCCAACAATCTCTCAGTCTCCTGCAAAAGCAAGACATTCAAACCGCATCGCAAGCGTTAGGAGTCGGGGCACAGTGGGCTTCTTCCAAGGTTTTACTGGGAGATGATTGTGCTGCAATCCCAGATGGAGACGGGTATCTGCTGTTAGCGGCAGAGGGAATTTTACCTCAATTTCTAGAGACAGAACCTTGGTTTGCAGGTTGGTCTGCTGTAATGGTTAATGTGAGTGATATCTATGCAATGGGAGGGCGTCCAATTGCCGTTGTAGATACTTTGTGGAGTCAGTCTAGCAGCAGCACGAACTCCATTTGGGATGGCATGAAGGCAGCCGCCCAAGCTTACAACGTTCCAATCGTGGGTGGACATACCAATTGTCATAGCCCCTACAACGCTCTATCTGTTGCTATTTTGGGGCGTGCAAAGCGATTGATTACCAGCTTTAATGCTCAGCCTGGAGATTTACTGCTCGTTGCCACCGATTTCCGGGGTAAATCTCATCCAACATACCCCTTTTGGGATGCTGCAACAACCGCCGATCCAGTTCAGCTGCGTGAAAATTTGGCAATTCTGCCATATCTAGCGGAAACAGGGTTATGCGATGCTGGCAAAGATATCAGCAATGGAGGGATTATTGGCACTCTTCTGATGTTGCTGGAAACGTCCGGCTGTGGAGCCGTTCTGAATTTAGACCAAGTTCCCTGTCCAGAAGAATTAGCCCTGGAACGTTGGCTGATTAGTTTTCCCAGCTACGGGTTTCTCCTCAGCGTTCGTCCTGATAATGCCTCGGCTGTTCAGTCCTATTTTCATCAGCAAAGCTTAGTCTGCGAGGTTGTTGGAGAAGTTCAGCCAACCCAGCAACTTGTGTTGCAATCTGCGCTAGCCTACCCTTCCCGAAGGGCTGCGCCCAACGGCTTCTTCAAGGAAGTACGCAGCGCTGATGCTCCTAACGTTGCTACCGATTCGCTATCGCTATCACAGCAGGAATCTATTGTGTTTTGGGATCTGTCTCAACAGAAATTAACTGGCTTCTCAACGGATTGTGGCGAGGAATCGCCGCTCCGGGCTTAGGATTGGGAAGAACCTAGTACTAGTACAAGCGGGCGCAAGAGGGAACACTGCTGGATAGGGTTGTGCCAGGAGCATCGGTTTCCAGGTTAAACTCTGTGCTGCAACCGTGCATCAGCTATGTGGCGATCGCCGTTGCACCGGATGCCAGCACGAACCGTCGCCTTGAAAGGTTTGCCATTCTGCTTGATTCCTTGCTTGCTCAAACCGCGTTTCAAAGAATGCTTCCAATAGAATTCGTGAGATATTCAGTTGTTGAAACTGCACTTGATATATAAGTCTAAAGTGACAAATTTTTGCAAAAAGATTCTTATGCTACCAAAATTAATACGCCATGCAAAGCAAGAATTATTCTATGCAATAGATGCATAAAATCATTGACGCTATACTTTATTTCAGTGCCAAAGTAAGAGCTAGTGTGGCATTCATGTAAAGAGTATATAGCCCAAGGTGTCTTGGGTGTGCTGGCAGATGAATTTATGAGCCTGAAACGTATGGAATGGATGGAATACATGCGTCATGTTTCGGCATAGGCAGTGCAGCGCTATTTGGAGTTCTTCTAATTGTTTTCGAGCCATTGAACAACCCATTCAAAATCCAAAATCGAATTAGGTGAATTATGTGTGGAATTGTTGGACTACTGATTAAAAAACCAGAATGGCGAGAATTGTTGGGTGAACTCATGGTTCCCATGCTAATAGGTATGAGTGATCGCGGCCCAGACTCCGCCGGACTTGCCATATTCACCGCCACGTTGCCAGAGCCGCATCGCAAATACAGCCTCTACTCCGGCGGAAAAGATTTTGATTGGTCAGGTATGGCGCAAGCCTTTCAGACCCATTTCAATGCCAGCCCAGACATTCAAATTCATGGTAATCAGGCAGTACTGACTTCTGATTTTGCGCCCGATCAAATCAAGCAATGGCTCAAAACTCACTATCCTCAACTGCATATGCTCTCTACAGGTCGAACTATTGACCTCTACAAAGACACGGGCAAGCCAGCCACTGTTGCCGATCGCTACAATTTCAAGGCGCTTAAAGGCTCTCATGCGATCGCGCATACCCGCATGGCGACCGAATCTGCGGTGACACCTGCCCACGCTCACCCGTTTACGGCGGGAGAAGACTTTTGCCTCGTGCATAACGGCTCCCTCTCCAATCCCTATTCGATTCGTCGTCAACTAGAACCGCTCGGCATTCACTTTGAAACCGACAATGATACTGAAGCTGCTTGCCGCTTTTTAGAATGGCGGATGCGGGAAGGCGATGATCTAGAAACGGCGATTAAGCAAGGATTTGAAGAGTTAGACGGCTTTTACACATTCCTAATGGGAACAGCCGATAAACTTGCGCTGGTGCGGGATGCGTTTGCCTGTAAGCCTGCGGTGGTTGCAGAAACCGATGACTATGTAGCGATCGCTTCAGAATTCCGTTCTCTGGCTCACCTGCCCGATGTCAAAAATGCCCACCTCTACGAACCCGCACCAGAGGAGTTATACGTATGGACAGTCTGACAACGGACAGTGTAACCTTCGATCTCGCTCAAACCCCATTACGCGAAATCAATCACTACATCCATCACAACCTAACTCAAAATGGAGGGCAAAAGATTAGCATTCTCAATCCTGATGGGGCACATAACATAGCCGTTGGACTGGATGCTCCGGTTGAGGTGGAAATCCTCGGTCATGTAGGCTACTACGCAGCAAGCATGAATAAGCTGGCAAATGTGACAATTGACGGCAATGCCGGAACGGGTGTTGCCGAAAACATGATGTCGGGTCGGGTGCACGTCAAAGGCTTTGCGTCTGTTTCCGCTGGCGCGTCTGCTCATGGAGGGTTGTTGATTATTGATGGCGATGCCAGTCTGCGCTGCGGCATTTCGCTCAAAGGGGCAGATATTGTCGTCGGTGGCAGCGTCGGTAGCTTTTGTGCATTTATGGCGCAAGCCGGACGCATTGTCGTCTGTGGTAACGCAGGCGAGGCATTAGGAGATTCGCTCTATGAAGCCGTCATTTATGTGCGGGGCAGCATCAAATCGCTGGGTGCCGATGCTCAACTCGAACCCATGTCTGAAGCGGATTACCAAGTGGTTGCTGAACTACTGGACAAAGCTGGTTTCTCATACAATCCCAAAGAATTTAAGCGGGTTGCTTCCGCAAAGCAACTCTATCACTGGAATGCGGATGCAAATCAGGAGTATTAATTGTGGTGAGTGGTTATCTCATTTATCATCCCCGTCGCACTATTTCAACGTTTGAATCTGTTACTGTTTATCACGATTCTATTGGTGGTAATCAAGATCCCTACATCTGGAATAAAAGCTTCTTACATACGTATTGCCACATTACACAAATGTCTCCTCAAATTGGAGACATGAATTTTTGGGTTAGTGGTGACACGTTTCCACATTT
>DATNPH010000067.1:0-15097 GCA_036703315.1 Coleofasciculaceae cyanobacterium | reverse complement strand
CTATAACTGCCGCTTTGATGAATGCCCTAGAAGAGGTTGGATTTTGAAAACAGTTGAGTTTTTATCTTATCTGCGGAGTCAAGATATTCAGGTTTTTGTTGAGGGCAATAGCGAAGCGCCTCCGGAGGAGGTTCGCTTGCGCTGCAACGCCCCGGAAGGAACTCTAACACCAGAATTGGGTGCAGAAATACAAAAGCGCAAAGCCGAAATTATTTCTTTTTTAAGAGCAGCTAATCGTACTACCAGCCACACGTCTACATCCCTCGTACCTATCTCGCGTGACAGAACCCTCCCACTCTCCTTTGCTCAACAGCGGCTGTGGTTCCTCGACCAGTTGGTCCCTAACAGTGCCTTCTATAACACCCCAGCAGCAGTACGTCTGACAGGTTCACTCAACTTAGCTGCCTTGGAACGGACATTTGACCAAATAGTGCGCCGCCACGAAGCTTTACGCACTACATTTGTAACGGTACAAGGGCAACCTGTTCAAGTAATTGCTCCCAGCTTAGAGACATCTCTGCCAGTAATAGACCTGCGAGACTTTCCAGAAGCCGAACGAGAAACAGAAGCGCGACGACTAACGACTCAGGAGGCTCAACGCCCTTTCGATTTGTCCAAAAATCCGTTGCTGCGAGTAACACTACTGCGACTGGATGAATCAGAATACGTGTTACTGCTGATTCTGCATCACATTGTTTCCGATGGCTGGTCTATGGGGGTGCTAATTCGGGAGATAGCAGCACTCTACACAGCCTATCTAGAGGCGGAAGACGAAAACAACTTGTCTTCATCCTTCATCCTTCCTGAACTACCCATCCAATATGCAGACTTCGCTCACTGGCAACGCGAGTGGCTGCAAGGAGAAGTCCTAGAAACGCAGTTAGCTTACTGGCGGAAGCAGTTGGACGGCATTTCTATGGTGAATCTGCCTACTGACCGACCTCACCCAGCCATTCAAACTTACCGAGGTGCAACGCAACTTCTGCAACTACCGAAAAGACTGAGTGAGGCGTTAGAAGCGTTGAGCCAGCAAGAAGGTGTGACTTTATTCATGACGTTGCTAGCAGCGTTCCAAACCTTACTATACCGGTACACACAGCAGGAGGATATCGCAGTAGGTTCGCCGATCGCCAATCGTAACCGTAGTGAGATTGAAGGGTTAATTGGCTTTTTTGTCAATAGTCTGGTGTTGCGTACCGACTTATCAGGAAACCCAACGTTTCGGGACGTTTTGAGTCGAGTGAGAGAGGTAGCGCTGGGAGCCTATGCTCACCAAGATTTGCCCTTTGAGAAGCTGGTAGAGGAACTGCATCCGGAGCGGAACTTAAACCAAAATCCACTGTTTCAGGTGGTGTTTGCGCTACAAAATGCGCCAGTGGTTGCGTTAGAGTTACCGGGACTAACACTAAGTCCGCTGCACTTTGTTGATACTGGGACAACCCGGTTTGATTTGGAGTTTCATCTGTGGGAGCAAAGGCACAGCAACGGGCTAGGGCTAGATAGCTCAGATGGCATCAGTGGCTTCGTGGTATACAGCACTGATTTATTCGATGCAGCCACGATTAATAGAATGCTGGGGCATTTTCAAACACTATTAGAGGGTATTGTTGCAAATCCAGAACAACGACTTGCAGATTTACCAATATTAGGTGAAGCAGAGCGTTATCAACTTTTAATGGAATGGAACAACACTCAGGTAGATTATCCCAAATCTCAGTGCATCCATCAGTTGTTTGAAGCTCAGGTGGAGCAGACTCCTGATGCTATTGCAGTAGTTTTTGAAGATAAGCAACTTACTTACCACGAGTTAAATAGTCGTAGCAACAAACTTGCACATTACTTACAAAAACAGGGTGTTGATGCCGAAGTCTTAGTAGGACTTTGTGTAGAGCGTTCTGTAGAAATGATAGTGGGAATTTTGGGCATTATCAAAGCGGGGGGAGCTTATGTACCACTAGACCCCAGTTATCCCCCTGATCGCTTGAGCTTTATGCTTGAAGATGCCCAAGTGTCAGTTGTATTAACTCAACAGCCGTGGGTCGATCGCATTGGAAGGCATAATAAATCACAAGTTATCTGTCTAGACACGAACTGGGAAACTATTGCCCAAGAAACCGATGCTAATCCTAGCAGTAACGTAACAACAGATAATCTGGCTTATGTTATCTATACCTCTGGCACTACAGGAAAACCTAAAGGGGTTGAAATTGAACATCGTGGATTGTTAAATCTAGTTTTTTGGCATCAACAAGCGTTTGGCGTTTCACCGCTTGACCGAGCAACGCAGGTGGCAGGGGTTGCCTTTGACGCTTGTGTGTGGGAAATTTGGCCTTATCTAAGTGCAGGCGCTAGCATCTACTTTCCAACTGATGAAATTAGGCGATCGCCTGAGCAATTGCGAGATTGGCTAGTATCAAAAGCGATAACAATTAGCTTTTTGCCGACACCTTTAGCCGAAAAAGTCTTGTTATTAGATTGGTCTAATAATGCCGCTTTACGACTCTTACTGACAGGAGGAGACAAACTCCATCAGTATCCCTCAGCTTCCCATCCTTTCCAGATAGTAAATAATTATGGGCCAACTGAGAATACAGTTGTTACAACATCCGGTCATGTTCCTGTTAGAGAGGCAGTAGGGGCGTATTGCCATACGCCCGTAGCGCCTGTGATTGGTCGCCCCATTGCCAACATTCAAGTTTATGTCCTGGATAAGTATTTACAACCTGTACCGATTGGCGTTGCTGGTGAATTGCACATTGGTGGTGATGGACTGGCGCGAGGTTATCTAAATCGAGACAATTTAACAGCTGAGCGATTCATTTCTAATCCTTTCATCAAGCAAAAAGAAACAGAGGGAGAAAAGTCTTCTTTGCCTTCTGGCTTTTGCCTTTTGCCGTCTTCAGCACATCTTTATAAAACAGGAGATTTGGTTCGTTATCGACCCGATGGCAACATTGAATTTTTAGGTCGCCTGGACGATCAGGTGAAGATTCGCGGCTACCGTATTGAGTTGGGAGAAATTGAGTCAGTACTGAATCAGCATCCGGCAGTGCTGCAAACCGTAGTGATGACTCGTGAGGATATATCGGGCGAAAAACGCTTAGTGGTTTATGTGGCGCTGAATGCTGAAGACAACAGTAGTCAGAAGCAGATGCAAGAAACCTCATTGCAGGATGAACAGGTGTTGCAATGGCAGATGCTCTACAACGAGACTTACAATCAACCGGCTGCTGATTCAGATCTGACATTTAATATTGTCGGCTGGAATAGCAGTTACACCAATCAGCCTATTCCAGCAGAACAAATGCGCGTGTGGGTAAACAATCAAGCCGCGCAGATTTTGGCTTTGCAACCCAGCCGAGTGCTAGAGATTGGGTGCGGGACGGGTCTATTGTTGTTCCGAATTGCACCCGAGTGCAGTAAATACTGGGGAACAGACTTTTCCCTACCATCACTCAACTACATCCGGCAGCAGTTGGCAAAGCAAGAGTTAGATCAAGTGACGCTACTCCAGAGGATGGCAACTGACTTTGAGGGCATGGAGGCAGGAGCTTTTGATGCGGTGATTCTTAACTCCGTTGTGCAATATTTTCCCAGTATTGACTATCTTGTGCGCGTATTGGAGGACGCCGTGCAAGCGTTAGCTCCAGGTGGCTTTATCTTCATTGGAGATGTGCGTAGTCTCCCCCTGTTACAAGCATTTCACGGCGAGGTGCAACTGTATCAAGCAGAACCCTCGCTCACCCGCGAACAGTTGCAACAACGGGTACAAATGCAAATGTTTCAAGAAACGGAGTTAGTGATTGACCCAGCCTTCTTTACTGCATTAAAGCAGCGTTTTCCTCAGATTAGCGACGTACAGATTCAGCTAATGCGGGGTCGGCATCATAATGAATTAACTCAGTTTCGTTACAACGCGATACTCTCTGTGGGGGTTGAAACTGACCCCCCCAGCCCCCCTTGCCAAGGGGGGAGTAAGACAGATCTGCTCGACCTTCCTTTTCTAACGGGTCAGAAGGAATCAACATGGCTGGAGTGGTGCAAAGATGATTTGACTGTAGCCAAGGTGCGTCAGTTATTGGTCGAAACCCAACCAGAAATGCTAGGCATCAGTCGGATACCTAATGCGCGGGTGATTGCAGCAGTTAAGACAGCCGAATGGCTGTCGGACGCAGAAGAATTTAAAACGGCAGGACAGATGCACAAAGCCTTGCAGGAACTCCAGGATTTGGGAGTGGAACCAGAGGATTTATGGGCTTTGGGTGAAGAGTTACCGTACAGCGTTGATATTAGCTGGTCAGATTCCGGTAGTGAAGGACGCTATGACGTGTTGTTTGTAAGCACTCAAGCTGAGGGACAGGAACGTGTGAGGCATTTGATGCCATTGGTGCAGCAGGTGGAACGGCTACGTCCGTGGCGTTCTTATGCTAATAATCCCTTGCAAGCGAAAGCAGCGCGTAAGTTGGTGCCGCAGTTACAGACTTATCTGGCTCAAAAGCTGCCTGAGTATATGGTGCCTTCGGCTTTTATGGTGCTGGAGTCCCTACCTCTCACCCCTAATGGCAAAGTGGATCGCCGTGCTTTACCTACACCTGAACCAGTCAATCTAGAATTGGTAGGAGGTTATGTTGCGCCTCGGACTCCCACAGAGGAAGTGCTAGTGAAAATTTTTGCCTCTGTTCTAGGACTTAAGCGGGTAGGTATTCACGACAATTTTTTTGAATTGGGGGGTCATTCCTTACTGGCGACTCAACTTGTCTCCAGAGTGCGCGATGCATTCGGGGTGGAGTTGCCTTTGCGGAGTGTTTTTGAAGCACCTGCGATCGCCCAACTCTCAAAAGTGGTTGAAAGCTTGAAAGACAGCAAGCGTCCAAGTCAGGCTCCAGCCTTAGTTCCAATTTCTCGTGAGGCGCGGCGCATAAAGCTATCTTCGCTAAACAAAGAAAGTCAGTAGAATCTAATGCAGACAGTAAAAGGCTCACGACGCTGGAAGCGCGAACGACAACAGGTTTCAAAACTTCAGAGAAAGGTCGCAAGCCAAACAGAAGATTGGTTGCACAAAACAACCAGTAACATAGTTAGCGGTAATAGCCTAGTTGCTGGTGAGAGGTTGAACGTTAAAGGGATGATAGCCAAAGCCTTCATAGGAAAACGTAAGGCTCAAACATCAGGGCTTAATCGTTCAATTCTTGATGTAGGCTTTGGAATGATTGGACAAATGCTTGAGTACAAATTAGCTGAGGCAGGAGGATTCTACGCGGAGTCCCCGACTCAAATGCTTAAGCCTACTCAGCGGTGTGCCAAATGCTGGGAATTGACACCTAAAACATTAGCAGACAGAACACACACTTGCTCCAATCCTAACTGCAATCACGTCGAAGATAGAGATGTTAATGCCGCTCAAGTCAATTTGATTTGGGCAAGGGGGCAGGAACTGTCCTCTTCACGCGCAGAGTCGCCTAGCTCTACCAATTGCGGACGTATGCGGCAACTAGGGACGAAGAAGCGCGAAAAACGACGATCTGCTGTTGAGGTTGAAAACTCCGACCTCAGGGTGAGCAGGTCGGAGTAGTTCATAGCTGTGGAATTGGCAGGAAAGGCACTAGAAGCACTAGCTTTAGAGACGCCAGATCTGCTGCTCAGTGATATTGGAATGCCCGGAATGGATGGCTATATGTTGATCCGTCAAATTAGAGCGATGCCGCCAGAGCAAGGAGGACAGATTCGGGCGATCGCGTTAAGTGCCTATGCTAGTAAGAGTGACTCTCTGCAAGCTCTCTCGGCAGGTTTTCAAAAGCATCTAGCCAAGCCAGTAGAGCCAGCCCAATTAATTGCGCTAGTTGCAACCTTGATGGGACGCAGTAGTTGATAATCCCACAGATCCACTGCGTTAAAGCCGTGGTTGCTTAAAGTTTGAGCTATTTATGTACGAAAACGTACTGATACAGCACTTAAAACTGTGTCAGATTAGTGGAATTGTACAGAAGATTTATCTGAAGCTTAGATATGCCTATTCAAACTGAAATTGAAGCTAAATGTGCGGCGATTCAAGCCAGAAGTGCTGCCATTATAGACAAAAGTGCGGTGGTTAGAGCCAAAAGTGATGAATTGATAAAGCAAGGCAGAATCCGCTATCAAATTGTTCACGATCAGCTGAAAAGCAGAGCTACTCAGATTTATCGCTTACTCAATAATACTTAACACCAAGGTTCCCATACCCTACTGCAAGCCGCACTTTCTACTATAAAGTGTAATCGATCCAATCCTAAAGCCCTACAAAATACAAAATACTTTATTTAATAGAGTGGTGGCAAAACTTTGAGCGAGTAGCACAATGTAACTTGAATGACTATTAGCTTAGGTAACGGGTATTTGTGTTACATCAGTTGACAATTATTTTTATATTTATACCTCACGTAACTTTAGCAAAGGTTCTTGCCAACCCTACCTCTATGAAAGACACCCAACTCACAGAGTTAATTGCCCTTGAGAACTTAATCCAGGACAACTTGCAAACTATTCACAAAAGTTTGGGGATGAGTACAAATAATTCGATAGAAGTTCAGGAATTGAAACTTAAACCTAGAGAGGTAGAACCAGCAGAAGATAAAAAAAACTTGGGTATTTTTTTAGGCGACCAACTACTTAAACTTTGTGCGGCGACGCTGAAATGTACCTCTGAAAAAATTAAGGAAATAGTTACCCTAAATTCAGCAATCTCTGAAGAATTAGAGATCTCTCAGGAGCAAGTAATATCTCTCAAACGAGAATTAGTCGCTGAAAGCCAGAAGATAGGTTTTTGGCAAGAGGAAGTAGAAGCTTGCTACAAAGAAATTGAAGACCTCAACATAGAACTTCAAAATTACTACCAGTTTCGGGTAGGCAAGTTTGAAAACACGCCCTAACCCCTCTTTATTAAGGGGAGAACTGAAAATCTTTAAAGTCCTTATACAAGCCCTGATCGCGCAGATCTCGCAAACCACCGGCTGTAACAGTCTTCACAATCTAGACCAACGCTTGGCACGCTGGCTGCTCGAAGCGCAAGACCGCGTTGACTCGGATGACCTTAAGCTGACACAGGAGTTCATCGCCCATATGCTGGGCGTGCGCCGCGCTGGTGTCACCCAAGCTGCCCAAAAGCTTCAGGAGAGGGGTCTGATCCGCTATCACCGAGGTCACGTCCAGATCCTGGAGCAGCAAGAGCTGGAAACGTCTGCGTGCGAGTGTTTCAGCGTTATCACAGAGGAATATGATCGATTGCTTGGAGCAAAGGACAGAGATGGCTGATTATACTGCATTGTGGTTAAACAGCGAACAAATGGACGAGAAAAAACATGCCTCACCGACAATCCTGATGGTCGAACAGGATGACGACACCCGCCCGATCCTGAGGCAAAACCTTCGCAACCGAGGCTACCAGGTGCTTGTGGCGCTACACGAAGAAGAGGCGATCGCCTTGGCGCGTGGTGGGCGCGATCGCCCTGACCTGATTTTGCTCAACCAAGTCAGACTGTCGATAGACGAGTTCGTTAACATGGGGCGGCGCATCCGCCAAGGCGCGGAACTCCTCAGCCATACGCCCATTGTCGTCATGGCTGAGCAGTACGGGGAGGATATGGAAGGCAAGGACGTTTTGGTAGGCGAAAGCGAGTACGTGACCTACCTGGAAGATGGGGAACAGTTGATGAATATCCTGCACCGTCTTTGCCGGGTCTAGACAAAACGTGAAGAAGGCTCTTATGCACAGGGCAGAGGGCACAAGGACTGCTCTTGCCGTGTAGGCTTCAAACCTACACTGATTGCAAGACAGCAAATTGAAGATTTTGGTGTGGGGCTTCAACCCTTACTTGCTTCGGTCGTGGCTCCCACAGCAGGAATCACAATTCCCTTGTGCCTTGTGCCTCCTGCCCGGGAGCCTTTCTTGCTAAAGGATAGAACAGGGTAAGCACTTTATGTCATCCGGTATATATGAGCGAACTGTAGTAGTGATTAACTTAAGCATTAGGAAATTGCGTGAATCCGGCTGGGTGTATGCCAAAGGGAACGAATGAAACCCCTTTGACTTACTTTTTGATGGCGATCGCGTACAGCCTTACAGCCTGCGGTCTTTGGTCGTGGGAGGTTTGAATGTGTTCGCTCTTACCGTTATAGTGCCGTCTTCAGGCAAAAGCTATTAGTCCAAATGAAGCTTTCTTAGGAATTGGGTGATGCATATTGGCTTTCTTAACCCTCAGGGTAACTTTGATTCAGGCAATAGTCACATAGCGGAACATCCCGATTTTGGCGGTCAGCTGATCTACGTCAAGGAAGTCGCCATAGCAATGGCTCAAAAGGGTCACAAAGTTGATATTCTCACCCGCCAAATCATCGACCCAGACTGGCCAGAGTTTGCGGAACTGTTTGACGCTTATCCAGGTGTGGACAACATCCGTATCATTCGGTTACCAGCAGGACCCAAAGAATTTCTGCCAAAAGAGTTGCTGTGGCCCTATCTGGTTACTGACTGGGTGCCCAATATCCTGAAGTTTTATCAACAGCAGGGTGGCTTACCTGATGCAATGACTGCTCACTACGGTGATGGGGGACTGTGTGGCGTTCTGATTGAGGATAAGACTGGCGTACCCTTCACCTTTACCGCTCATTCTCTGGGTGCCCAAAAGATGGACAAACTGGAGGCAAACCCAGAGAATTTGGCAGAAATAGACGAGGAATTCCAGTTCAGATACCGCATTGTTGCCGAACGATTGAGCATGAATCACTCGGCTGTTAATATCACCAGTACGCAACAGGAACGCTTTGAACAATACTCTCATCCCGCCTATCGCGATGCAGTGGACGTAGACAACGACAACTACTTTGCCGTGATTCCACCGGGAGTAGACTCCTCAATCTTCAGTGCCTCGTCACGCGCCGAAAACGAGGAAGCTGTCTACCAGCTGATTCAGGAGCGATTGGCACGGGATATCACTGAGTCACGTCGAGATTTGCCCTCGATTGTGGCATCCAGCCGATTAGCTCCCAAGAAAAACATATTGGGGCTAGTGCAAGCTTTTGCAATCAGCCAGACGCTTCAGGAACGAGTCAACTTGGTGCTGCTTACGGGTGGACTGGATGATCCGCTACGCGAGGAGGCTAACGATGACCTAGCCGAACAAGCGGTCTTAGCCCCGATCCGCGAGGTAGTGCAAGAAAACGACTTGTGGGGCAAAATCAGTGCTTTTGGCTTGTCAGATACAGGGCAAGAGGCACTGGCTGCGGCTTATCGGTTTATGGCTCAACGCGGCTCGGTGTTTGCACTGACCGCACTCTATGAACCCTTTGGACTCGCTCCCTTAGAAGCGGCGGCAGCAGGTTTACCAGTGGTAGCAACCCAGAACGGTGGCCCTAGCGAGAGTTTGGGAGGGGAAGATGAAGAATATGGCGTACTCGTTGACCCAGCCGACCCCGCTGATATTGCACGGGGCTTAGAGCGGTTGATCTGCGATGAAAAAGAGTGGGAGCATTTTGCTCAGGCTGGGAGGGAGCGGGTGCTTTCGTCCTACACCTGGGATACTACGGCTGAAAACTACCTGACCCTGATCGAGGAGATTGTCTCCTCACCGGAGGCACGTCGTCGGGCTGAACTCCTGCCAATTCATCCATACTTTCTTAATCCACAACCCAATACTGATATTTCCCTAGAGGAATTGAGCCACCTCTACTTTGATTCTCATAAAAAGGGAATAACCACACCTGCCTCTTGAAAGCAAATAAGATTCTTAAACAAACAAAGGACACACCTGGATGTCATCCCAGACTGAAGAATTCACTATTGGTGTTGAAGAGGAATATCAAATAATCAACCCTGTGACACGAGAGTTGCGATCGCGTGTGGAACAGGTTCTCCCGGAGGCTCAGAAAGCGCTTGGTGAAGAGGTGCAGGCGGAAGCTCAGCGATCGCAGATAGAAATTGGTACGCCCATCTGTCGAACACTAGCAGACGTGCGCTCTGAGCTTGTCCGTTTGCGGGGTGAAGTGATTGCAGCAGCACAAAAAGACGGCAACCAAATTGCTGCGGCTGGGACGCACCCGTTCTCGCACTGGGATGAACAGCAGCTCACGCCCAAAGAACGTTATCAAGGGCTAATGCGAGATTATCAACAACTCACACGAGAGCTAGTCATCTTTGGTTGTCACGTCCATGTCGGAATTAGCGATCGCGAGTTAGCTATCCGCGTGATGAACCGTTCCCGTGTGTGGCTGGCACCCCTGCTGGCACTGTCGGCGTCCTCGCCCTTCTGGTTAGGTACGGATACAGGCTATGCAAGTTATCGTACCGAGATTTGGAGCCGATGGCCTATATCCGGTCCGCCACTGATATTCGAGTCACTAGCTGAGTACGAATCGCTTGTACAAGCTCTGGTGGAGACGAAAAGTGTAGAAGAGGCGACGAAGATTTACTGGGATGTGCGTTTATCAGAGCGCTTCCCCACAATAGAGTTTCGCGTCACAGATGTCTGCCAGACGGTAGACGAAGCGGTGATGGTGGCGGGACTTGTGCGTGCTTTGGCGCGGACTTGTTACGAACAAGCGATGCATGATAAACCCTTTCCCACCGTGCGCCATGAACTGATACGCGCTGCTCACTGGCGTGCTGCACGCTATGGATTAGATGAGGATTTAATCGACGTTAGCACTATGAAAGCCGTCCCAGCGCGTGAGCTGATTGAGAGCTTTCTCACCTTCGTGCGTCCAGCGCTGGAGGAGTATGGAGAATGGGATGAAGTCTCGTCTCTTGTGCGTGAAACGATGCAGCGCGGGACGGGCGCAACACGGCAGCGTGAAGCTTACAAACAAACGGGGCGTTTGGAAGATGTCGTTGATCTAATCGTCCGAGAAACAGCACAAGGGATAGCGTCAGTATAGGGGAGAGGAGTTTATGCTAGTTCACATCATTGCCGATTACGGTTTTGGCGACCTCGCCTTCGCGGAAGTAGTGCAGCGCATCAGGCTCCATCTACCGGATGCTGAGCCAATACTTACACCCGTGCCAGCTTTTGCCACACTGGCGGCAGGATTTTGTATTGCGCAGTTGGGCTTGAATGAAGCCCCCGCCGGAACAATCATTTACCATAACGTCGCGCCGCGAGAAGATGATGAACAGGCGCGTGCTGGGAATGCGGGTGAGCGTTTGGCTTTCGCACGTCTGGCGACGGGTGTGCGTGTTATTGGGGTCAATGCGGGTTATGCCTTCTCCTTCGTGCGCGATCTGGCAGTTGAGTTGCGCTGGGCGGCTGTAGCGGCTGAGGGTTCACAGTTTCGTTCTCGCGACCTGTTTCCGGAAGCAGCAGGAGCGATCGCACTAGGTCAACCCGATGCTCTAGATGAGGAGATTCCTCCTGCTGATATACCTGACGTACCACCCAACTGTATTGCTTATATTGACGGCTACGGCAACTTGAAAACCACGATTAAATATGATGCGAGCAAGGAAGACCACGGTCATCCTGTCCGTTTGCAGATTGGTGAGAAGGAACAGGAAGCGATCGCAAGTGATGGCAGTTTTGCCGTCGAATCCGGACAATTAGCGTTTGCACCTGGTAGCAGTGGTTGGACTAATGCACAAGGCGAACAAACGCGCTGGATGGAAGCTTTCCTGCGTGGTGGTAATGCGTGGGAATCCTTTGGTCGCCCAGCGATCGGTACACCCATACAGATGAACAGATGAGTTGAGAGATTTCTAGAACAAAAAACAGTAAGGTCTAATAGGAGGCTTGTGAGTGTAGCGATCGCGGAACTCTCTATATATTGAAGTAGGTATCTTAGTTGCCTACCGATGATGCTACAAGATCATTTTCATCCACCCTTGAGTGCACGTCGTCATTGGCATGCGTTTCATAATGCTTGGGCAACTTACATTGCATCTGACTTGAACGCTAAATTGCCAGAGGGTTACTTTGCCGAACCCAACGTGCAGTTTGGTATTGAAATTGATGTCGCCGCATTTGAGGAATCTCAGCAGGGATTTGCCAACAAAACGGGATTAATTCAGCTACCGACAGAGTCTCAGAGTCGATGGATACCTCCAGAAGCAACGCAAACTGTGCCATTCCTACCAACCACTGAGAGTGTAGAAGTAGGCATCTTTGATTCCGAAACAGGCCCAATTTTGAAAGGCGCGATCGAATTAGTCAGCCCTGCCAACAAAGATCGCGCTACTCATCGTGCAGCGTTTGTTTCCAAATGCGAAACCTATTTGCGGCAGGGAATTGGTTTAATTGTGATTGATGTTGTTACCACCAGGCAGGCAAATTTGCATGGTGAATTATTAGCGCGTCTCACTGAGGGTAAAGCCGCTTCAAACAAGCTGAATCTTTATGCAGTAGCCTATCGAGCGATCGAGCGCAATGGACAGCCAAGCTTGGATATCTGGCAGGAAGAACTAGCGATCGGCAATATTCTACCAACTCTACCTCTGTGGTTGCGCGGCGAGATTTGCTTGCCAGTTGACTTAGCGGCAACTTATGAGCGCACCTGTCGAGAACAACGGATTACAGCGAGCAGTGCTTAATTTTTTCAGGGTAGAGTACAGTTTGTTAAATGCGAGAGAAAATTCTCTACGGGGAGCGAGTTCCCAATCCCAACTCGCCGGGTGGACTTTCCAACAAACTGATAGGGGCACACTCACCTAGAATTAAGAATCGTCCCGATTTTGATGTCGAAGTTATTAGCAATAACGTCGATGGCACGACCACTATCAAGTTAGTCAAAGAATTTCTAGATGGCAGCGTCTCCAAAATTAAGAAATCCACTTTAGCACCCGACAGTTGGAGCGATGACAAGATTATCGACCTAACCAACCAAGTAGCTAATACTCCTCCCGTTGCTATAAGTTCACGGGGGGATAGTTCGACCTTGCATCGGCAGATTGTTGATGGCGTAGAGTGGGAGGTAATCAAGGATGCTTCGGGAAATGTAACATCCTCTTACCCGACTGGCGGCACTCCGACCACAAATTTTTGAGGCGGTTGTACTATGACGACTTTTCAAGAGCTAGATGCGTATTTGAGCCAAGATTTCTCAGACGACTATTGGGCTGATGACGCGAGCTTATATGCCCGTGAGCTGGTTAAACAACTGACAACAGAGGATTGGAATGCTCTTAAGTCTTCTTGGCAAAATCGCTCTAAGGAATGGCAGGTGCGCTGTGCAGAAATTCTCGATTGGGGAGAAGCAATTCAGGCAGTTCCTCTGCTTCGGCAAATGATTCAGGTAAGGGATGATGAGTTAACACTGACTGCGGCTGATTCTTTAAGGTCGCTGGTGGGTGTGGTGAACCCAAATTTGCCTGTAAGTAAGGATGTCCTAAAACATCTGCAAGCGGTAGCTCAAACGGGTACTATCGCTAATAGTAAGGATGTCCTAGAACATTTGCAAGCGGTAGCTCAAACGGGTAATATCGCTAGGCGAATCATCAATGATTTGACAGGAAATATCGAAAACTTCAATCAATTGATAGAAAAGTTACTAACAGGATTGAGGGAGAAGAAACGGATAAGAGATGCCTATCAGGCAATTCTAGAGGCAGTTCTTCGAGCTACCAATAGCCCCCCATTTTCGCAGGAGCGACCTCCAAAAGAGCTAGTTAATCTAGGAGTTCTTATACGAGGAATGGACTGGGGAGACCTTTCTGAGTCAGACTGGGATATTATGAGCGAGCGCTACGATCCGGAAGCTGTAGAAACTGTGTTCAAGGGTATCATCGCGGTACTGGAGATTGATCCTCAGATACTAGCGACAGAGGCGGCATGGATTCTAGAGGATATCAAGCGTATTCCTTCCTATGACTTAGACGCCATTGAAGCCGCATTACGAGACGGAGAAAATAACTCTCCAGGTTTTGCATGGGCTTTAGACCAAATCGAAAAGTTCCTTAAAGAGTACAAGGGACCTAGTCTCTTGGGAAAAATTCCCCAAGTGCGCTTCAAGCCTCGATGGGAGCGTGTTAAAGAGAGTGAGCTTTCTCCAGAGGTTTTGGAGCGTGCACTTGAACACCCTTCTGAGGGAATTGTCCAAAATGCCGCGCTGCTACTTGAGGCATTGAGAGCTTGAAGCACTTAACCTAGCTAGGGAAGCTCTGAGAAAAGATTAGGATTTGCGATCACCCTCACCTTGACCTGCCTAGTGGATTTAAGGTGTTGCGATCGCACAACTGTCTAAAGTGGTTGAAAGCTTGAAAGACAGCAAGCCTGAAAGTAAAGCTCTAGCCTTAGTCCCAATTTCTCGTGAGAGTCGGCGGATGAAGCTATCTTCCCTGAACCGAGAAAGCAAATCCGAAATGATTTAAATGTCATTCTTTTTGTTTTCCCAAATCCCTCTAACCTCTAACACGCTTCAGAAACTCGTCTCGATGCCATTCTGCATCTTTTGCTTCTTTGAGCATCAAAGAAAATTCTTTATAAAAATCTGTTTGGTCAAAGTGGCTTATGTGAGCCTTAGCAAACGACTGACCACTGTCATATAAATCATCAAGAACATCCTCAAAGAATGGCTCTGCAGTGAAACTGAGATAGTCATTGTCATCCCAGAGATTCCACCAGATCTTCAAGTGTTTGTCGGGAAAAGAAATCTTTTTGCTTGATTGAGAGGCACTCTCAATATCAGTATGGAAAAGGTTCATCTCCCTAAATAAACCAACTTGTGATGCTGCCGCACACCAAAAATCAATGCGTATATCACTGTAGCCCTCACTCTCATATTCAGGCATTTTAGACATTTCAGGCAGATAGTAGCTAACAGCATCATAGACAAGTTGACCCCCCATACTATGGCTGAGAACAACTATCGGTTCACCTCCCTTCTCATTCTTGTTATCGTGTGCCTTTTTCAACTTATCAAGAAGCTGCTTAGTAATCTCCCCAGGTTCGTTGGGCGTTCCTCTCTTGTCCAGATAAGTAAATACATCACCGAGGAACAAGCTTACCTGCTTATTGATGGGTTTTCGAGCTTGATCCACTACTCTCGTCAAAAAGTAACCTAGTAAGTCGTTTGAACGTTTCACCAGCGTTGGCAAAAAATCTGGTCCAATATCATGATCTCGTAGCCGACGACGTAACCA
>DATNPH010000063.1:0-53425 GCA_036703315.1 Coleofasciculaceae cyanobacterium | reverse complement strand
GAACTCTGGATATATTCCTGGGCGAGTCAACTTCAGCGCAAGAACCTCCTCAGGAATCAATGTGCTGGACTTTTTACAAAGCGTGGACTTGTCGCCAGGAGAGGGGAGCTACGGTCACGGACATGATAGTGCATCTGGAGGTAGTTTGCCTGTTGAGCGATGGAATGAGTTGCTAACTTCCCTTGGGTTTGCTCCCTAGACACCTTTAACCTCTCCTTACTACAGCCAATAATCGTCGGTTTGATTGCAGTTGGTTATATCTGAAAGGAACGTTCCCTCCCCATCCTGGCAGTACATTCGTACAGCAGAAGGTGGTTTATTAAATAGCAAGGCTTCAATAGCAGCCAGCTCTTGAGTCGGTTGATGAGCTGCAACAGTGATATTGGCGTTTTTTTGCAGAGCCTGTTGCTTGGCAGCTGTTTCCGCTATTTCTATAAAGCTTTGGATTAATTCCATTTTTGATGCCCCAACTGTTCATACTTTGACAGTAGTAAATTCAGATGAGCTTTCCGAGTACACTATGCAACTGTTTAAATCGACCACCGATGTGGGGAAGTCTGGCTTAATTCTCAGGCTTTACTTACGTCGGGGACTGGGACAGATTGACTAACTGGTCTTTATTTCCTACCTGCTGCATCTTTGCTGGTGCAAGTGGGTGCGATCGCTATGAATATCCAGATGCATCACTCGCAACGATAGATTTTGGCTATTCATCAAATCGTTGACTAAGTATATATACTCTTCTAAAGTTGGAACAGAATGTTAAAAAGTTAGGAACACTAATGGCAACTTACAAGGTCACGTTGATAAACGAAGCTGAAGGGCTGAACACTACAATTGACGTTGATGACGACGTGTACATTCTCGACGCCGCTGAAGAGCAAGGTTTTGATTTGCCCTATTCCTGTCGAGCAGGTGCTTGCTCAAGCTGCACTGGCAAAATTACTGCCGGTGAGATTGACCAGTCAGATCAAAGCTTTCTAGACGATGACCAAATCAATGATGGGTTTGTGCTGACCTGTGTTGCGTATCCAAAATCTGATTGCACCATCATCACTCACCAAGAGGAAGCAATAGCTTGATGATGCATCTGTAGCAAGCGACTGTCTATGAGTGCTTGCTGTTGCCTGCGATCCTAACAGTAGGGTTGCAGGCTTGCGTTTGTGATCGCCTTCGATACCAACGAAGCTGATCGCAAGCAACAACGCCATTCAAAGTTAGACGTTAGGCAAACGCGATCATAAACATGAGTCTCCGATACTGAACAAGAGTTAATGATTCAGCGGAGATAAGACGATGAGATTGACAACTTTAATCAGCGTAATCCTACTAACAACAATTGGATTAGTATCCAATCCTTTAGGCTCACCTCAAACCGCTTCTAACTCCCAGCTCAAGCAAGCTTTTAGCGCTCAAAACTGGCGTCGAACTATCCAAGCCGTCAATCAAATCAACAGGGTAGCAGAGGTTCAGCCCAATTTAAATCTCATAGTGTATAAAGCCTTGCTCTCTCACAGGTAACGGGCAAACGTCACTTCTAAACCTTCCGCATATTTCTACTTTGAGGGTCAAAACCCATGGAAAAGCGGGTAGTTTCATCGTAGTAAGCTCCACTTAGAGAAGCTCCAAAAAGCTTGGTATAGTTGAGTTTGGCTTGCCGTAAATTAGCTTCATTGAGTTGCGCTCCGCTTAGGTTAGCTCTGGTCAAGTTGGCTTTGGCTAAGTTAGCGCCACTCAGGTTAGCGCCCCAAAGTTTGGCTCTGGCTAAGTTAGCACCACTCAAGTCCGCTCCCCAAAGATTGACACCCACCAGGGATGCGCCAATCAGCTTGGCTTTGGAGAGCTTGGCTCCGGCAAAGTCTCGCTCTCCGGCGGCATAACGCTTTAGTAGTTCCTCTGCATCCATGTTTGATGAAGACATGTAACCGGACTTAGGAGTGCAGCGATTACCTGAGCTTGGTCTACCTGGGCTTTTTTAACTTTGCCAGTAGTAGTTTCGGCTATTGATTGGTTATCTACTGCTGCCCCCTTATAGCCAACTCTACCGCAGTTAAGAAGCAGGGGTTGCGACTATCACAGATAAAAGTACGAGTTTTTGGTACAAAGCACTGGGGTTAAACGCTTCCTGATACCCAGTTGCGTCCATACAATAACACTTTCTCTCCCTCTTGTCCTTCTTGCCTCTGTTAGCTACTATCTTTGACTGCAACTTAGTATGGCCTGGTGCCGCCAGAACTGGACATCTGGATCTGGATAAGCTGGTAGTTCTTGGAAAGCTGTCTTTGTCACAATAGATGTGAAACTGTGATTAGGAGAGAGCAGCCTTCTTCACTCTGAAAGACTTTGATATCCATTGGATTGTCCAGTCCCTTTCGCACCAAGGGGCGGTATCCGTACCGTTGCTATCAGATGCAGCGAGATTAGAGCTTCTGCAAGAGGCTAGTAGCTACTGCTATGCAGAAGAAACCGGGGTGGTTGGCACGGGCGATCGTATCGTCAAAAAAGAGTATAGTTCGTTTGAGGCGTTTCCGTCTTCATCGTTGTATAGGAGCCTCACGGCTGAGTTTCAAGCACTAATGGATGAAGCTTTGTCCGACTTAGCAAACTATCCTTTCACTGTTCCCTTGCAATTCAATTCGATGGTGTTGCAACGTTATGAACCAGGACAGCTGGGGATTACCCCCCATAGAGACCGTTATAGTGCCATCAACCTGGTCTGTGTTTTCAACATCAGTGGACAAGGGCAATTCTATCTGTGTACTGATCGGATGGGGACTAATTCTTTGGAATTTGACACTACGCCAGGTCACGTCATCTTCCTGAGAGCGCCTAGTTTTCTGGGGTCTGATCAGCGTCCGTTTCACTACGTTACTAATATTCGGTCAACCCGATACAGTTTTGGTTTGAGGCAGAGAATTTCGAGATCGCGTTGAAAAGTTTGTTAAATCTCAAGTGCGTCAGCACCAAAAGAGCATCGGCTTTGCTGGTGTCTTCAGTTAATCAGGCTAGTAATTATAGATTTATAGAGAATTAAAGGTACCCTACTGTTTTACCAAGTTGTCCATGATAGCCAAACTGCAAAACTTAAGGCTTGACAATAAATTCAATTTAAGCTAATAATAAATCTTTCTTAAGTTAGAACCTTTAATCTAAACTCCTGTGCTTAAACAATAGGTACAAGACTCCAAAAATTGCTAAGCCATTAAAAAGACAAAATCAGGAAACTGAGTAATGGTAAGCATCCCGGCGGGTGAGCGCGTGCCAATCAAAAGAAAAAGAGCTTAGCCCTCTTCTGTCACTCTCCGGTTTTTCGTATTATGAGTAGTTTCCAGAGACAAGGTACGTTAAGCGATGCGGCGTTTAATGATGATATTTTGACAAATTTGGCACTCTCATCAATTTCTACTCAGAAAAAAGCTGGCGATCGCCTGATATGCAAAAGCTCTAGCATTTAGAAATAACAAAAGTCTTCGGAGAGTGACAGAAGAGGGTTAGTTGAGGGGGCTTAGTTGGCGTTAGCAAAGTTGTTTTGTCAAGGTTTGCTGGCAATAGCGGAGGTAAGAGGTTAATAAGTGTCTCTGAGTTGGCTTTTCTCTAGATAAGATAAAGTACGTGTGATTCAGGCTGTCAATGGGTACTAACTGTTAAGACAGGTCTAGCTACATTTCATTGTCTGACCTGCAAGTTTAGTAGATCGAAGCTTAACTCAAACCCATCCAATCAGTCCTTAAAAAGATTCATCATCCAATAACTGCGATAAGGATTAAGTTAGTGAGTCTAGACATACTCCTTAAGAATCCCTCCGATCCAGCCGAGTCAGCATCAGGAGTATCTGCTCCCTTTGATCCCGCTGACTTTGACGCTAATGTAATGACAACCTATGGGCGCTTTCCAATCGCCCTGGAAAAGGGAGAAGGTTGTCGCGTCTGGGATACCGAGGGGCGCGAATATCTCGACTTTGTAGCGGGGATTGCTACTTGCACGCTCGGTCACGCTCACCCGGCTTTAGTCGAAACAGTAACGCGGCAAATCCAAAAGCTACACCATGTTTCTAATCTGTACTACATCCCAGAGCAAGGGGCATTAGCTAAGTGGATTATTGATCACTCGTGTGCGGAGCGGGTATTTTTCTGCAACTCTGGAGCAGAGGCAAACGAAGGGGCAATTAAACTGGCACGGAAGTACGCCCACACCGTGTTAGATATTGAAAAGCCGGTAATTTTGACGGCTAACGCCAGTTTCCATGGGCGGACACTCGCAACGATTACCGCTACTGGTCAGCCGAAGTACCAGAAAAACTTCGACCCCTTGATGCCTGGATTCAGCTACGTACCTTACAACGATATTCGGGCAGTGGAGAATGCGATCGGTGATATCGATGAGGGCAACCAGCGAGTAGCCGCGATTTTGATGGAACCTTTGCAGGGAGAAGGCGGCGTTCGTCCCGGAGACCTAGATTACTTCCTACGACTGCGGAAAATCTGTGATGAGACGGGCATCCTGCTAATTCTAGATGAAGTGCAGGTCGGCATGGGTCGCACTGGCAAGTACTGGGGATATGAGAATCTGGGGATCGAGCCAGATATCTTTACCAGTGCTAAGGGATTGGCTGGTGGCATCCCAATTGGTGCAATGATGTGTAAGAAATTCTGTGATGTCTTCCTGCCAGGTGACCATGCCAGCACGTTTGGCGGAAATCCCTTTGCCTGTGCCGCAGCGCTCACAGTGGGTCAGACATTAGAGCATGAGAACATTCTGCACAATGTGCAGCAACGGGGTGAGCAGTTGCGGACAAGATTGAGAGCGCTCGCTTTCAAATATCCCAATTTGATCGCCGAAGTGCGTGGCTGGGGTCTAATTAATGGTATGGAACTCAAAGCCGACATTGAGCTAACCTCAGTGGATATCGTTAAAGCCGTTATGGAAAAGGGCGTGCTACTAGTGCCAGCCGGTCCGAAAGTGGTTCGCTTTGTACCACCGCTAATCGTCTCTGCCGAGGAAATCGATCAAGCTGCCCAAGCTATTGAACAAGCCTTGGCGGCTGTGGGATCGTAAGTAAGCTGTCGCGCTACAAGTTGCATCGTGATTGCTAAAAGTCCTGGCACAATTGGGTTAGAGCATTTTGAATTTTGAACAAGAAAGGCTCTTATGCAGAAGGATTTTCCTTCTGCCTTCTTCTAAGGCTTCTGGCGAAGGATTTGGATCAAGGGTTACAATCCTCCACTGAAGGTATTCAGTGGCTGGGAGTGACTGGGGGAAACAATCCCCCTGACTATTCCCCCCTTCTGCCTTCCTTCTTCTGCCCTCTGCCTTCTTCAATTGCTTATACCTGAAGTCAGGTTGTAGGTTGGTAGGTTAGTTAGGTTGCAGATTATCCTTGGAACCTTCAACCTTCTAACCTTCAACTCTTTAAAAATCCCACCCCTTGTAAGGGGTGGGATTTTCAAAAACAGAGAGCTTTGTAACTCTCGAGATCGCAACCGCAAGCGTAGTGAGCCAAGAACAGCTCACAAAGCTAGCTGCGATTATGGACAAAGTCCGAGATTAGGTGATTTAGGATACCCGTTAGAGATCCATCCGCGACTAGGCGCTGTCACCTCAATCCAGTTACGTCCGTCTTTATCTACTGTGATCGGTGGAGGACTCGTTCTGAGCGTGACCCTATCCCCAAACCTTGCTCCGTCAACTCTAGGTGCGACGCGATCAGGTCGTGTACGGATAGCTAGACCGCCCTCAGGTCCGTTGTATGCAACTACGCGGCAGAGGCTTGTTGTTGTGTTAGACGGTGGAGGGGTTGGGGGTGTCGAGGGTCTTGGGCTAGGGGCTGGGGGTGTTGGGCTAGGGGCTGGGGGTGTTGGGCTAGGTTTTGACGGAGTGACAGATTGGCAGGTTGTGAGTTCACTTGCTCTTACATAGCCGACGGCGGGGGCACTAATAGCTATCCAACCAACAGCACCGTCGTCGGCGAGCGTAACCTGTTCGTTAGAATCGATAGTTCTAACAGTTGGACTGGACGTTGAACGCTGTGAGTAGACAAAGATTCGTTGTTTAGCTGCACGGCATTGTCCTACAATCCCTTGAGCCAGTTGAAACGAGGTATGTTTTGATTTTTGAAGGGTGTTGGTTGTTGTGGGATTGTTAACAGCCGCGGCGGACTCTAACCCTGCCACAGCACTCAATACCAAGGCCAAGAGAGCGACAGGCAGACCCCGAATGCTCTTGTTTTTCATATAATCAGCTCCTCATCTCACCAAAACGTTTGTTTTAGAGACTTTCAGAGTAAAACGATTCCAAGTGTTAGCAACTAGTTTTTTAAGATGACTGACTCAGTAGCCAAGACTAAGCTTGAGCTGCCTCCAAATCAGCGATCGCTATCAGGAACGTTGAACTCTGGGAAATCTCTTCGTCCCATAGCATACAAAAAATCAGTGCAAAACACTTAGGAAAAAATGGGAATAATGTCAAGCCATCTCGACGCTAGTGACGTGCCAATACCATTTCTATATTTGTCCGCTACAGATTACCCCGCCCCAACCGGGTGTAGTCATAAGTAGTTGGTCTTTTTTGTGCTTGTGAAGATTGGGAAGATTGGGAAGTGTGATCTTCCTCATCTCCCCCATCCTCACCAACTGGTTTTGACCACAACCTCTTTAACAAGGGGAGAGGAAGGTGTAGCCCTCTTAAGGGAAATGCCTAGTGCAAGAAGGCAGAAGTAAGGAGGCAGAAGGCAGAAGGGAAGAAAGCTTTTACAGTAAGCTTTTGAACCTTTTTTTAACGGGTGGGTTATTTCTGCCGCGCTGCACTAGGCTCACTAAGGACAAGTAAACAACTCGGACAGATTGCCCGCAGGACGACCACCTGAAACCCATCCGCGAGTCGGAGCTGTAATCTCAACCCAGTTGCGCCCAGTGCTGTCTTCTGAGCTGGACTGTCCTGTAACCCTGACAGTAGCTCCCACAGCTACTCCGCCAACCTGAGTGGCAGAAGAGATAGGCTGGGAACGGATAATTAGTCCCTCTGGAGGAGCTATCACTCGACGGCAGGTGCCTTGCGGTGGAGGAGGTGGAGTCGAGCCACAAGATTTGAGGTATCTTGCGATGACATATCCACTTACAGGAGCACTGACTGGTACCCAGCCATTGCTGCCACCACCTGTGAGTGTAACGGTTTGGTTTGTCTCCAAGGTTCTAATAGTGGTACTGCCTGGTGCAACTGAAGCCTGAGAGAAAATATCTATCTTCCTGTTAGCGGCGCGGCATTCTCCAGCAGCCTGTGCCAGTAGAAGATGACCTTGGTGGTCAAACGTAGTTAATTCTGATGCTTGAATGCTATTGGTTGTTGTAGTGGGGGTAAGGGCAAGGGCAGGAGCATTCAGCCCTCCGACAAGGTACACCATCAGAGCCAGGAGAGCAACAAGCATCCCCCAGATACTTTTCTTTTTCATGCAATTAACTCCTCATCTCACCAAAATGTTTGTTTGAGAGAATTATCAGTGTAAAGCTATCCAAATTGTTAGCGCTTGCTGTTTTAAATGACTGACTTAGTAGCCGAGAGTAGGCCTAGCCCGCTACAACATATTGGGCGTGATTGGGAACGTTAATTTCTTAGAAACCTCTTCGTCACATAGCATACAAAAAAAATCAGCACCAAACATACAGCTAAAAATGGGAATAATGTCAAGCTGTTTAGGCGCTGGGAAGGTGTGCATCAAATCATGTGGGCAGCAGAGGGTTAACTAAAACCAGGCAAGCAATCCCATAAATAACGATGGAGACACGGACAAAGTTTATAAATTTACGCGAACATTTACTAAACGGCGATCCCTTGCCACGGTAAGAACCGCCGCCGATGGACGACTCTCAAAGAAGGCTTGCAAGTCTTGAACCCCTCTGAGACGACGACCATTAAGGGCAATTAGTTGGTCTCCACGTCTGAGTCCAAGAGTTGCCGCTAGCGACCCTGGCTGTATTCCCAAAATAACTAGTGTCTGTGCATCCACAGTTACCCCCAAGAGACGGGATGAGGGTGAGGGAGTGATCGCGGTTGTACTAGGACTACTTCTATTGCGGTTTTGTTGAATAAAATCCCTGGCAACAGTGATACTGGTGGCAAAGCCAATTCCAATATTGCCTCCTCCACCTGGGCTGAGTATGGCTTTGTTTACACCGATGAGTTCACCTCGTGAGTTGAGTAATGGACCTCCGGAATTACCTGGATTAAGCGCCGCATCCGTTTGTAAATCTCCATTGGGAGCAATTCGACTAAGGATGCCAGTTGTTAATGTTCCTGACAACCCAAAGGGACTGCCAATGGCAAAGACACGCTGACCGACTTGAATGCCTTGGGGATTAGACAGAGGCACCGTCGGGAAACGATCGCTTGTATCGAGGCGCACCAGTGCTAAGTCATTTTGGCGATCGCTAGCAATCACTCGCCCCGTGTAGCGCTTTCCTGTGGTCGTACTTACATTTACCAAACCACCTCTAGCCGATTGAATAACGTGATAATTGGTTAAGATAAGACCTTCGGGGCTGACAATACTGCCAGAACCGGAACCTCTGCCAGTACTGATGGTAACTACCGCAGGACTCGCAAGGCGATAAGCATTGATGCTTGTTTGTTCGTCACTCTGAGCCTGAGCAAGAATCGTGGGTGCAGGAACACTGCTCCAGACAGGTGTATTAAACAGGCAAAAGGAAGCAGCACACAATAACAACCACTTAGCTCTCATGACACGCAACTGTAAGTTGTCCAACTTATGATGGATGACGTAATAAAATTGTTGACGCAAGTTAGACGAGAATGTTTCTTTTGGTTTGAATTGGGAGTTATAAGAATTAAAACTCTGAGGTTCAACAACAGCGAGTGAAGTGAATAATATTCTAAACAGAGTAGGGATTAAGCGGGTACCTGCCAAATGTCAGCGCTAGTCTTACTTGGCACATCGCAAGAAAACTGTTAGGCTGTCTATCCTTATATCGTTGCAAGCAGATGAAGGAGACTACCACGCCTTACTATGTGATCGCTCAACTATTGATCGCTCTAATGATAGGTCGAAGTTCTATGACTGTTGAAACCAAGCAGTCAAAGCAACTGCCAATGCATCTGCTGCATCGTCTGGTTTGGGAAGACACTCTAAATTCAACTCCCGCGCAACGGCTTCCTGCACCTCGTACTTATCGGCATTTCCATAGCCAGTTAACGCCTGCTTAACTTGAGCTGGTGTAAATTCCACCATGGGAACATTATGCTGTGCCAACACCAACATCAAAACCCCTCTCGCCTGAGCTACAGTAATCGTGCTACTCATCCGGTAGAAAAAAAGTTTTTCAATCGCGACGAGATCAGGTTGCCACTGGTCAATCAGGGTGTGCAAGTCGTCATAAATGGTGCAAAGACGCGAACCCATCTCACTATCTGCCGGTGTCTTGATGACACCGAAATCCAGCAACTTCACCAACTCAGGCAGCGGCTTGACTTGTGAATGGGTACAACTCTCAGCTGTCATAGCCAGAGATGTTACCCCGTTTTTTGTCCTACTGGTTTCTGCCGTCTGGCAGACAATTGCCCCAAAGCCCAAGATTGCCAGTCCTGGGTCGAGTCCTAAAATTCGCTGTTCCATCTGCCGTTGAGTAGCGGAAACGCCTGTCTAATCTACTACCCTTAATCAAAGACTAAGGATGTGCGATCGCGAGCTTTCCATGATAACTGTCCAGATTTTGCTGTCGTATTGATCACACCCTAGCTTAATTTTCTGAATGTATCCTGCTCTAGTACTTGTTCATGACTAAATAGCTAATATGGCAACTTTAACCACACTATCGGTCAAATCGAGTTAAACACTTGAGTGTTTGCACCGTACTTGGTTAAAGTCTATCCAGCCTTTGTGTTCCCCAGACTTGTATTCATAAATGTCCTCCATGAGTCTCTTTAAACAAGCTCTACGCACCCTGCAACATGAATCTAGAGGTCGGACGCCCCAACGAGTTAATCGCTGGTTTAAGTGGTTAGCGCCTGGATTATTCATAAAACGTTGGTTGCTCTTAAGCGCTAGCGGTGTCCTTCTAACAAGTCTGGGGTTGGCGATTTGGGCAAAGCTAACCCCGATTTTTTACTTTATTGATTTCACGCAACTAGTCCTAGAAACGATCGCGACTGTTATCCCCAGTTATGTCTCCGGTCCTATTGCGATTGTCTTCGGTCTAATTTTAATTTTCTGGGGGCAAACCCGGACTGTCGGCTCAATTACCGAAGTGTTAAAGCCGCAGAAAGATGAACAATTGGTTGATGTGCTGATGGCTCATCGCCGACTTCACCGGGGACCCAAAATAGTAGTTGTCGGAGGCGGTACAGGTCTTTCCACCTTACTTAGAGGCTTGAAGGTTTACAGTGCTAATATCACCGCCATTGTTACTGTGGCTGATGATGGGGGTTCAAGTGGACGGCTGCGGCAAGAGTTTGGGGTGCTGCCGCCAGGGGATATTCGTAACTGTTTGGCAGCACTGGCAGACCAAGAGAAGTTGTTAACAGAATTGTTTCAATACCGCTTCCAGGCAGGTAGCGGTTTAGTCGGTCACAGTTTTGGCAATTTATTTTTGACAGCTATGACTGAGATTACTGGCGATTTGGAGCGAGCAATAGCCGCCAGTTCTCACGTATTAGCGGTACGAGGACGGGTACTCCCAGCCACACTCAGTGATGTTCGCCTTTGGGCAGAATTAACCGATGGGCGGCGGATTGAGGGTGAGTCTAATATTAGTGCGGCTAATGGCAGCATCAAAAAGATTGGGTGTACTCCCGAACATCCACCCGCTTTACCAGCCGTTCTCAAGGCAATTGAGGAAGCCGATTACATTGTCATTGGTCCAGGTAGCCTCTACACCAGCATCATTCCGAACTTATTAGTGCCAGAAATTGCTGATGTGATCGCTTCTAAATCAGTGCCCCGCATCTATGTCTGTAATATCATGACCCAGCCAGGTGAAACTCAGGGATACACAGTTGCCGACCATATCCGAGCGATCGATGAAGCTTGCGGAAAACAGCTATTTAACGCCGTATTGATGCATCGAAAAGTGCCCTCGGCTCAAGCTTTAATTAAATATGCTCAAGCCAATTCTCATCCCGTTTTTCTTGACCGAGAAGAAGTCGGCAAATTAGGTCGCCGCATTGTCCTGTCGAACGTGATGGATGAAGATGAACACACTAATCTGGTGCGGCATAATCCTGAGCGGCTGGCGCGGGTGCTACTACGGTGGTACAGTCGTGCTCATAATTAGTCATTAGTCATTAATCATTAATCATTAGTCATTGGTCATTGGATTACAGTCAAAAATAAAGAGTGAGGACTAATCACTAATGACTACTATTTTTCTTGCAGATGCTGAGGCAACGCGATCGCTGGGTATTTCTCTGGGTCAGTCTCTTCCTGCTGGCAGTGTGATTTTGTTAGAGGGGGACTTAGGCGCTGGTAAAACCACACTGGTTCAAGGTATTGGTGAAGGGCTGGGCATTACAGATCCGATAGCTAGTCCCACCTTCACGCTGATTAATGAGTACACAGAAGGACGCCTCCCCCTGTATCACCTAGATTTGTACCGCTTGCAACCTGAAGAAGTCGAAGCATTAAACCTGGAAAGCTATTGGGAAGGAATAGAAGTGCCACGGGGAATTGTAGCGATCGAGTGGGCTGAACGCTTGCCCTACAAGCCCCCTCATTATCTGCATCTCCATCTAACCTACTGTGCTGATAAGGGTCGTCAGGCTGAACTTGTACCAGTGGGACTGACGACGAATCTGGGCTGTTAAAATCCAGTCAGTTGCTCGGCTTTAATTCAATGCCTGATAGTGTTTCTAACCTTTGTGCTCGTTCTTGCCAAGACCTCATAGCTCGTCTTAATCAAGCGAGACTACTATTCCCAGTTTCTTGTCAGTTAATCTCCAAAGGACTGCTCTTAGCCTTATTAAGTATAGTAGGGACACCGATAATTGCCCGCCCCTTGAGCGCACTAACAGTAACTCAGGCTCAAGACACTTCCAAAAAAAATACAGTTGCTGAACAATTGCTTGGGCGGTGGCAAGCCAAAGACCCCACAACAGATGAGATTTTTACCTTTATTTTTGCACCTGAGGGCAATTTATTTATGGTGCTCCCGGCACCTGATGGGTCTTCTATTGCGCTTAAGGTGGCTTACGAGATTAATCCAACGGCTAAACCGATGCAACTGGACATCAAACTTAGCCCTGAGCAAAAAGCGTTAACGATTTTTGAGTTGACTGCGGATGGTCAATTGCGCTTAGAACTAGAAGGACTTACGCCTAGCGTAACTAGACCAACTGAGTTTCGACCCAATGCGACTCTTTTTAAGAGAACGTCTGAATTAACGACAGTACCTGAGAACATTAAAGTAATTGAGTTCCAAGCTTTCAACGGCGCTAATCAAAAAGCACCCAAACCAGAAAATGAAGCCAAAAATTATATGTATGCTTTAACCAAAGTGCAGCAGGCGCATTATTTGGAACAGGGTAAATTTGCCACCCAAATTGAACAAGTGAGCATTGGTTTGAAGACCGAAACGGAATCCTATCGCTACCAATTTCTACCTCAGGGAGATGAGACGCACAGTGTAATGATTACTGCGATCGCCAAAACGCCTCAACTCCCCAGCTATACCGGGGCTGTTTTTGCGACAAAAGTGAACGGGAAAACTACCACGGCTGCCCAGATTTGTGAAACTGAGAAACCTTCCATGTCACCGCCTGCCATGCCAGTTGCACCGAATGACTCATTGAAAATTCAATGTCCGGTGGGTTCTCGTGCCCTTGAGTTGAGCTAAGAGGGTGTTTGCCAAGAAAAATTAACTGAGATATCTGACGTTCTGTAAAAAGCTTGATTTAACAGTTGACACTCCGCCGACTAAAGTACGGCGGATTCTAGCGGTTGTCTAATGGGGGATAAATCCACCCGGAAACCCAAGGAGGCTGAAATTGAGAGTTGGGTTGAACAAAGTGAAACCCAACCTACAATTGCTGTAATTGTTACTGGAGTGACTTGTCAGTGTGTAATAAGCTGTTTCACATTTAAGAAAGCATATAGGTAGCAGCCACGAATCTTACTACTTCTACGTTTCCCATTTTTGACTTTTGACTTGCTTACCATTGTCAACAGACAAACTTAATTTTATGCACTGGCTTTATTTAGTTTTGGCGATTGTAATGGAGGTTTCAGGCACAACTTGCATGAAACTGTCTCAGGGCTTCAGTAAGATATTGCCTTCTGTTCTACTGTTCATTTTTTACGGACTTTGTTTTAGTTTCCTGACGCTTGCCCTCAAAAAAATTGATGTTAGCGTTGCTTATGGTGTGTGGTCAGGCTTAGGAACGGCTTTGGTTGCTTTTATAGGAATTTATTGGTTCAAAGAACCAGCAACAGCCCTAAAACTTGTCTCGCTGGGACTAATCATCATTGGTGTGATCGGGTTGAATGCCAGTGGCAGTACCCATTAAATTAGGCAAGATTAGCGGTAGTTGAAGAGGTATCAAAGGATAAGGCTTCACCTCGCATAGTTGTGTTTAACTGCCCTTTTTCATAAACAATCTGACCTCCAACAATTGTGTATACAGGCCATCCAGTCAAGTTCCATCCTTCAAAAGGACTCCAACCGCATTTAGTCAAAAGTTCCTCTCGTAAGACGGGACGGTAATTGTCTAAGTCTACGAGTACTAAATCCGCATCGTAACCTGGAGCGATCGCACCTTTTTTAGGAATCCCATACGCCTTAGCAACAGCTGTAGACATCCAGTTTGAGACTTGAGCAACACTACAATGTCCCTGCATTGCCTGCGTCAGCATCAATGGCAGAGACGTTTCCACTCCTGGCATTCCAGAAGGAGTATTCGGGTAACCTTTGGCTTTTTCTTCCAAAGTGTGAGGCGCATGATCGGTCGCGATAAAATCAATAACACCATCAAGGAGGGCTTGCCAGAGAACTTCGTTATCGTGAGGCGATCGCAACGGTGGGTTCATCTGTGCTAAGGTACCAATCTTTTCATAAGCACTGGTATTGAGGAGCAAATGCTGCGGCGTTACTTCTGCTGTTACCCAACTTGGCTTGTCTTGCCTCAGTAACTCGGCTTCTTCGGCGGTAGATAGGTGAAGAATATGCAGCCGTCGCTGATATTTTTTAGATAGCTTCAGCGCTAACACAGTTGCGTTAAGAGCAGCTTGATTGTCCTGAATAGTTGAGTGAATCGCTGGGTCAGTAATTCCGGTAAATTCCTGCCGACGCTGATTAATCCGGGCTTGGTCTTCGGCGTGAACGGCAATTAGGCGCTCACCTTTGGCAAAAATCGCTTCTAGTGCCGCTTCTTGGTCAACTAACAAATGACCATGTGCTGAACCCATAAAAATCTTAATCCCACAAGTGGGTTGAGCCTCCAGCAGAGCTGGTAAATTTTCTGGTGTTGCCCCGATAAAAAAACCATAGTTTACCAAGCACTTATCACCTGCTCGCCGTAACTTGTCATCCAATGCCTCTTGGGTGATGGTCAAAGGTCGAGTATTTGGCATCTCCAGGAACGACGTTACTCCCCCCCTGGCACAAGCACAACTGGCAGTAAACAGGTCTTCTTTATGTTCTAGCCCAGGTTCCCGAAAGTGAACCTGGGGGTCGATTACTCCCGGCAACAAAGTTAAACCCGCTGCGTCTATCTCCCTATCCGCAGGGGTTACCGCCGAGGCGGGGATTTCTGGTGCGACTTGAACAATCTCTCGACCACGAGTCTGGACGTCTCCCACCATAAATTCACCGGTAGGCAGAAGGATACGCGCACGGCGGATGAACAAACACAAGTCAGAGGGCATAAGAGGATGTTAAAATTCCAGCGTGATTCTATATTCTCATTTAAATTTGTACAGTTAAATGTAGGAACCTATTCATTTACATTTGATAGCATTAGCGACTAATGCGCTAGTTCCCTTTGCTCAAACTCGTGACTCTATAGTGATTGAACGGCTATGACTCAAAAGGTTGAAAATCCCTGGGTAGAAGGACTCAAGACAGTTGTTTTGAGCGGCATCCTCGCCTTTGGGATTCGCAGCTTCGTGGCGGAAGCACGCTACATCCCGTCAGGATCAATGTTGCCAACGCTACAAATTAATGATCGCCTGATTATTGACAAAATAAGTTACAACTTCCGAACTCCAGAGCGGGGAGACATTGTCGTATTTTCGCCCACTGATGCTCTAAAGGCACAAAATTTCAAAGACGCCTTTATCAAGCGAGTGATTGGTCTACCTGGTGATAAGGTGGAGGTGAAAGAGGGGGTGGTATATGTCAACGCTCAACCCCTACAGGAAAAGTACATAGAAGATAAGCCGAACTACAGTTTTAGTACTGAGGCGTTTAATAAGGAACTCGTGCAGGCTTGCCAAAATAAACCCCCTACGCAATTCCCCCCCTCAACCTCACCGAAAGTAGTGGAAAACTTCTGTCGGTCTACCCTAGGGATTAAAGGAGGGACAGTGCCACCCAATCACTACCTCGTACTAGGAGATAACCGTAACAATAGCTACGATAGTCACTACTGGGGGTATGTCCCTCGTGACAAGATTATTGGTCGGGCTGTGGTACGCTTCTGGCCTCTCAATCGGATTGGTGAAATAGACCCAATACCTCAATATCCTGCATCTGTGAGTAAGCAGTGAGGATCAAGTTGAAGGTTGCAGGTTCGGAAAGGGTTAGAGGTTATAACTTTCAACTCTCTAACCTTCAACCTTTAACTCCGTGGACACCAGGTTCGCACCACACGACCCGTTAACTCTTGCCCAAAGTAAGGGGTATTGGTCGAAAGGGACTTGAGGGTGTATTTGTCAGCTTTCCAAGTCTCCTTGGGATTGAACAGAACTAACTCAGTCAGCTGTCCAGAGGCGATCGCGGCAGGAGTTTGCTGTAGACAAATTGCAGAATTTGTGCTAACACGTTGCCACAGTTCCAATGCTGACCAGTCACCTTTCTCTACAAGCGTCTGCCAAAGCAGAGGTAAGGCGAACTCTAAGCCGATAACACCTGCTGGGGCTTCGGCAAAGGGCACGGTTTTTTCTTCGTAGGTGTAGGGAGTGTGGTCAATGGCGATCGCATCGATAATGTCATCCCGAACACCCTGAATAAGTGCCGCTTGGTCAACTGGATTCCCCAAAGGAGGCTCTAAGCGTAAATGGGGGCTGTAACTGCCTAAATCTTCAGTGTTGAACAGCAGGTGCATCCAAGTAGTACTTGCTGTCACTGGCAACCCCCGTGCCTTCGCATCCTGAATCAGTTGAACACTGCGACGGGTGGAAATGCGCATTAGATGCACGGGTGTACCAATAGCACCCATCACTTCTAATAGGGCAGCTAAGGCAGCAGATTCTGCGATCGCGGGATTTCCTGGTAAGCCAAAGCGAATAGACGGCACGCCTTCTCGGGCTACCCCACTACCAGCTAACTGACGATCACTAGGCATCAGCGCCACGGGTTTACCTAAAGGGTGCAGATATTCCAACAGCCGCCTTACCAGCGCTAGATTCGAGAGCGAACGCCCATCTGTAAAGCCCACCACTCCTGCGGCGGATAACTCGGCGAGTTCCGTCATTTGCTGCCCTTCAATACCCAGAGTTAGGGCACCCCAGTGATAAATCTGCGGGATAGAGGCTAAAGCTTCCGTACCTTTATGCTGCTGTTGACGCGATCGAGCTAATCCAGAGGGGTTATCCAGTGGCGGCATTGTATTCGGCAAAACGGCTAACCGAGTAAAGCCACCTGCTGCTGCTGCTTCCAGTAGCGACGACCAAGTTTCCCGTTCTTCATATCCTGGTTCCCCAGAGTGACTGTAGAGATCTACTAGCCCTGGTCCTAATATTAGTCCTCGACAATCCTGTACTGACGTATCGGCAGGTATGTCAGAAATTTGAGGTTCAACTGCCTTGATGACTCCGTCTGTAATCAGAACATCAGCCAATTGATCAGTTCCAGAAACCGGATCTAAAACCCGGACTTGTTGAAGCAGCTCACTATTCATAGAGGTTAGGACTAAAACACCGCTTTACTAATCATCGGTTAGTGGGTTTTAGCTAGTAGATGGTTGAGAGGACACTAAGACGCTTATTTTATCGTTATCTTGGATTCTCAAATCGACGTAGGAGGGGGGTGAGGGAGAGGTTCTTCAGCTAGTACTGAATACTGAATCGATGTTCTAGTAAGGTTGTGTAGATAATTGGGCACTCCAAAAAAATTCTCTACATATAAACAGCTGACACTAAAGACACAGAGATAATGCTTGATTAAATCCCCGTGTCTTTGCATCCTACTCTTGTTCGTGTCCCTAATGCGAAATCACTGTATCGTCAGCCGCTAATTCGGACTCGTACACGAAATAGCCATCATCTGACCCAACTAGCGAGGAGCGCAAATCGCTCTTAAGCAGGCGAATTAGGTAAGACCATTCAGCACGACGGTAGCCAAACGCACCGTATTGCATACCGATAATCTCACCGATTTCATAGTGGAGATTGCTGTTCTCAGCTTCCCAATATGCCCGGACTTGCTGACCATAGTGGAACTTGGGTTGAGGGAATTTTTCCCTTGGTACTGCAATATACCAGTATTGCAACGACTGATTATCTGGATTTGTCATCATTAATAAAGCCTCTAATTGATAAAGGTTGGGGGCTAGAGCCAGTGCCACGACCTGGAAATCAATGCACTGGCTCTTTGCTTAGGTTAAAATTATCACAATATGCCTTTGAATGCAATAATTTGGTCTTTAAGAATGCATTAAACACTATAAGACCATTAAATGTTTTATAGTGTCCCATTTCTCGACCTGTAGGGTGAGTTATTAACACACCCTACGACTTCTGGTTACGGCTACTTAATCTTGACCCTTTTGCAGGTAGTCCAATAACAGGAAACACAACTTGAGGGTAGGAACAGCCCAATTTGATGCCTCTGGGTTAATCAATCCGGCAAAAGCGATCACAGCAAATTCAATCTCCCTGAAATAGACATTAATCACCCTTGGATATTTCTCTTAGCAAGGACACTGGCAGTTCGATTTAGCAACGAAAGACTACCTTTCATTCCTGTCTATCCTGAGTTAGTCGCTCATAAGCAATAAGGGCAACCGCAAGCGTCTCAAAAGGGAAAGCGATCGCCTACGGCAGCAACGGAGCTGACGCACGTCTGTAGGGTGAAGTTCAACAGAAGCGATCGCATCCCAACACACGATAAGACAATAAACTGGGGAAGATCAATCGCCTCAATCATTCATGTCATAGTTGGGAAACACTCTGGACAAATCGAGAAACAAATCGGGAAAATTAGGGAGAGTAACAACAGTATTAGATAAAAAAACTTGCTTGTTGGCATAGCCAAAGTTACCTTGCAAGTCTTGATAAGGTTGAGTGTAAACTTCCAGACAACTCCTCATTCTCAGCTAGGGAGCGATCGCCTGAGGCATTAAATTAATTTTTATCCTCAACAGGACAAGCAAACGCGATGCATCCCAACATGCGATAAAACAATTGACTTGGGGAAGCGATCTCTCTAACGAGATGCTTTGCGATTGCCTACGGCACCAGCCAAGCTGATCGCATTTATGTAGGGTGAAGTTCAACAGAAGCGATCGCCTGACATTAACTTAACTGCTACTGCTAGCTGTAAGCCCAACGCATCCAGCAATGTACTCAGCACGCGATAAGAGGAAAGACTTAGGAGAAGCAATAATATCTTCTGCCACTTTATAGTTAGGTAGGTAAGCACTAAGCTGCCCGATTTTTATTTTTGGATTTTAAATTTTGAATTGTCTAGACACAGGAGAGAATATATCGTGGAACACGCATTTGGTCTTGATATACCGCGAACTCTCGAAGAAGTCTGTGACCCGAAACGAATAGCGCTTCTGGTTTACGATATGCAAGTGGGCATTATGAGTCAACTGCCCAAAGAAAGAGGAGAAAAAATCATAGCAGGCGTTGCTACGGTGCTGCAAGCAGCTCGCGCAGCCGGAGTGCGTGTTTTCTTCTTCCGTCATATGTCCCTGCCAGTTGAAGTCGCAGGCGTTTCTCAACTACGCATGGCGATGGCATGGCAACAGGTAGACCAAGTCAGTGATGTTAAACCCTGGTTTCTGCGAGATACGCCAAGTTTTCAGCTAATTCCCGAATTGTCCCCCCTTCCTTCCGAGGTGATATTCGACAAAATCACCATGTCGGCTTTTGAGGGAACGCCACTGAACATCGCCTTGCGCGACTGTGGCATCAATTCCTTTGCGATCGTGGGTGTTGCTATGGAGATAGGCATTGAACCGACAGTTCGCCATGCGGCTGACCTCGGCTATATTCCTGTGATTGTGACCGATGCCTGCGGAGCTGGCAATGAGAATGCGGCTAAGCGATCGCTAGAAAGCCTCGAATTTGCTGGGGATGCTTTGATGACAGATGTTGAAACAATCTCTCATCTTTTCCGCCGAATCCACCCATCGAACTGAGCGGATTATAGAGTGTAGGTAGGGTCTAGCGAGTCAAGACCCTACTACAACACGTTTTTTACCTCTTCTACAACGCACCAGCCGCTGTCTTATCCAACACACCGCCAGATAGGTGGGTAGTGATATTCACCGCTTGCAATATCGGCGCTTTCTCTAAGCCATGAGGGTAGTCAATAACCGTCACAGCGCCATTTCCCTGTTTGATACACCAAATTGATGCTGGACTTAAACCCAGGACATGGCAGACAATCACCTTATTGATGGCATCGTGAGCAACAACAAGACCAGTTGTGAGTTTGGTGTCAGATACCTCAGCAGATTTAATAATCTCATTCCAAGCTCCAACAGCCCTATCCCACACTTGCTGTAAATTTTCTCCCTGTGGCATCTGTACCGTTTCGGGCGAAATTTGCCACTGATGCAGTAAATCTGGGTACTCTCGCTTAATTTCTGACTCTAATTTCCCTTCCCAAAGTCCGTGATTAATTTCCTTGAGCGTCTCTTGCAGTTCAAGATTGACATTTTGATGGTTTTTTAGTATTATCTCTGCCGTTTCTTTGGGACGTAGCATTGGGCTACTGACGGCAAAATCAATCGGGATCTCCTTAAGAAAGTCAGCTGCCTGCTGTGCTTGGCTGCGGCCATTCTCGTTAAGCGGCACATCAATTCCCCCCTGAAAGCGGGAGACACGATTCCACTCCGTTTCGCCATGGCGCACGAGTAACAAACGCAGCCCTCGATTACCTTCTCTGGGCGTGGGCAAGGGGTTTCCTAAGTGAGATGTCTGATTGAGGGACTCCAATTGCACAGGTTCGCCCCAACCGCCAGCAAAATTCAGGACATTGATTCCACAGTTCGATTGCTGAATTGAGTGATAACGTGCTGGGGAAATGCCAAGAGCACTGGTAAGCAAGCACCGATTGATGCCGTTATGCGCCACGATTAAAATTGTGCCTCCTTGGTGACGCGGGAGAATTTCCTGCCAAAACTGCTTGGCTTGTTCGTAAAGCGCCAGCACGGGAAAGTGTTCTCTTGTTCCCTCTGTTGTCGGGATTACCATAGACAACTCATGAGGGCGTTCTTTCCAGCAAAGGTAGTCCTCTGGAAATTTTTCCTGCACGTCTTGCCTGCGCTGCTTCTCCCAAAGCGGCAGATCGATTTCCATCAGGTTGGTAGGTGTCACTAACTCCGGAGACGCAGGCAGATAAGATAAGATAACCTCTGCTGTCTGCTTGGCCCGTTGTAGAGGAGAGCTGTAAACAGCATCAAAGTTGAGGCTACTTAGAGCAGCGCCAACTTTACGGGCATCTTCATAACCTTTTTCGGTCAAGACTGACTCATCACAACGCCCTTGAATTATCTTCAGGCTGTTGTAGCTACTTTGACCGTGACGCACGATAATGACGCGAGTAGCCAATCTCGGAATCCTCCGTTACCAAGTGGGTAGACAGTTCTCAGTTTCACACAAAAGCGGCTAGCGTCTTTTGAGCATTTCCCAATTTGACAGGGAGGGGGAGATGAGGGATTAGCATTAATCCTTCGCCTTGTCTTTCTTATCCAGACTCCCCACGGCCCATCCCTTGGTAACTGGCTTCTGGATACCTGCCTCAATGCTCAGCCATTTGGTTGAGTAAGCAATGCGATAATTTCAGTTAATTTGAAAAAGCCAGCCTTTAAGGGGTAAAACTTGATGTTTTTGGGAGGGTCAATGACTATTAAGCGGTTGATTTTGGTTGTGCTGACGATTTTTGCGATCGCCAAAGTCAGCCTTTCCTTGGTAGAAAGTTGGGGTCAGCCTCAGATTCAAAGTCGTCTGGAACTGTACCAAACCAATTTACTGCTCCATGCTTCCGAGTGGCAGGCTAAAAACCCCGATGAGGCAAAACCCCAAGAGTCAACAACGGATTTGACGGCGGCTCGTAACGCCTTGATTGGTACTGAACCTCTCAAAACTGCTCAAAAACAGTATCAAGAAGCGCGTCAATCCGCTCAGACAACTCAATCAAAAATTGCAGAAAAACTCCAAGAACTCTCCTCGCAGAAGGCGGTGGCCGCGACTATTTCAAACCCTGCCGAACCGCAAGTGCAATTTCCTCCCGTTGAGGATACTCCAAGTGCCTCTGACAAGCAACAGCGACAACAGTTGCAACAGTCATTGCTCCAAGTAGAACAGCTGATTGATGAGCTAGATTTGCGCCTTGGCATCCTCCAAGCTCAACAAGGACAAACAAATACCGCGATTAAAACTTGGAGTAAGCTTACCAATCAAGAATCGCCAGATCAGCTATCTGCATCTAAGGCTTCATTAAAACAGACAGCAACCGTGTTAACGAGTCTATGGAGTAAACCTCCCCGACTGCTGCCGGATGCTGAGTCACAAATCCAAAAAAACTTAGATAGCTGGTTCCGCTATCGTGCTTTGACTAAACTTTATCAATTGCAGCAACGTCAGGATGCCCTATTGTCGTTCCAAGCTAAAGAACAAGAGATTGCTCAGCAAGCAATTTTGAAGTTGGCGCTGATTGGGGGAATACCAGGATTTGGGGGTCTATTCGGTGTTGTACTCTTACTGTTTTTATTAGGTCAACGGCTGCTTCAAGGTAAGCACTCCATCCTATCGACCAACAGCGATGTGCGATGGGAGACACCCTGGGATTGGGAAATCATTTGGCAGGTACTTATACTGGGCTTTTTCTTTGTTGGTCAACTGTTACTGCCGTTGTTGTTTGGCTTATCGGGTATCAACCCCAGCAATTTCAGTGTGCGGATGAAGGCCTTCTATGTACTGGTTAGCTACCTACTGCTGGCATCAGGTGGCTTATTGGTGCTGTATTTTTCCATCAAACCCTTTTTGCCACTGCCAGATGATTGGTTTCGGTTTAAGTTTCGCAGCAATTGGATTCTCTGGGGACTAGGAGGTTATCTAGTAGCGCTGCCTTTAGTGATTGTGGTATCGCTGATTAACCAGCAACTGTGGCAAGGACAGGGAGGCAGTAATCCAATTTTGCCTTTAGCTCTGGAAGGACGAGATAATGTTGCACTACTGATATTTTTCATAACGGCGTGTGTGGCAGCACCGATGTTTGAAGAGATTATTTTTCGGGGCTTCTTGTTGCCGTCGTTAACTCGTTATATGCCAGTTTGGGGCGCAATTGTGGCTAGTAGTCTGCTGTTTGCGATCGCTCACCTGAGTCTGTCGGAAGTGTTACCTTTAGCTACGTTAGGAATGGTTTTAGGGCTAGTGTATACGCGATCGCGCAATCTCCTTGCTTCCATTCTCCTCCACTGTCTTTGGAACGCTGGCACTCTGCTAAGCCTTTTCGTCCTCGGTAGCGGCTCTAATTAAATTTTTATACAAATAAATTAAGAGCAGTTCTCACCCTTTAGATAGATGTGTTATACCTCTGGAATGATTCCGGAGGTTTACCATCTTGAAGATTTGTACTTCCCGAAATCATGGTTAGCAGTAGCAGTGAAAAAGTTAGCACTAGGGATGCTAGATAAAGGACACTGTATGCAAGCTTCGGGAAAAGGTTCTTAGCCTCCTTACTTGATGGGGTGATTGTAGCCATTCTCAATATACTCGCGGGCTTTATTCTCGGTTTGATCTTAGGTAAAAATGGTGCCAATGTGGCGAACCTTTTAGGGGCTATAATTGCTTGGCTTTACTATGCAATTCAGGAAAGTTATGCCAAACAAGCGACTATAGGAAAACAGGCACTAGGGATTGTTGTGACAGACATTCAGGGTAAACCTATCGATTTTGTGAAAGCGACAATTAGATATTTTAGCAAGATAATTTCCGCCCTAATTTTATTAATTGGCTACATCATGGCTGCCTTCACTGAGAAAAAACAAGCCCTTCACGATATTATTGCTGGTACCCTAGTTCTTAATAGGAGGTAACCGAACATATTACACATCTCAAATGGCATGATTATTAGCTGTTTTTTCATCTAACCTATCTACAGACTTGCAGCGTTCCGGAAGATAGCCTTACGGACATGGAAAAAAATTGATTAGTTAAGTCAGCTAAGCCGCATTTCGCTTACCCTCAAAGGAGAGACACGTTATAAGTGTCTCTGAGATGTTGTGCTAAGTCCCACTCTTCCTCTATGCAACTTTCTCCCGAAACGGTAGCCGCAAAACCTGAAACATCGGTCGAAACCATTACCCTGGATGTCACAGGCATGAAATGTGCCGGCTGCGTCAGTGTTGTGGAACGGCAGCTAGGTCAGCATCCAGGCGTTGTTTCTGCCCGTGTTAATCTCCTGACTGAGGTCGCCGTTGTCGAATCTGAAGCCGGTGTGGTTGACCCCGCTGTGCTAGCCCAGCAACTAACCGCCAAGGGGTTTCCCTCTCAGCCTCGCTCTTCCCGAAACGGTGGAACACCAGATCCTCAAGATATCCTCACACCAGCCCAACGGCATGAACAAGAAGCCAGAAATCAAGTCAGACAGTTGGCAATTGCTGGCGTCCTTATTTTCCTATCGACAGTAGGACATATCGGTCATTGGCTTGGTCATCCGATGTTGCCTGTGTTGAGCAATATCTGGTTCCACTGGGGGCTAGCCACTGTAACACTGCTAGGGCCTGCGCGTTCCATCATCGTAGATGGCTGGCGGGGTTGGTGGCATCAAGCCCCCAACATGAACACATTGATAGGACTTGGCACACTGACAGCCTATATCACTAGTTGTATAGCGCTGCTGTTTCCTCAACTGGGATGGGAGTGCTTCTTTGACGAACCGGTGATGTTGTTGGGTTTCATTCTATTGGGTCGAACCTTAGAGCGACGAGCGAGGCGTCAGGCTTCCTCAGCGTTTGAGCTATTGTTGGCACTACAGCCACAGGTAGCCCGTTTGATTGGGAAATCCATACCAACAGCAATAGAACAACCTGGAATTGAAATTCCGGTTGAGCAAGTTCGTGTGGGTGAGTGGTTACGAGTCTTACCCGGAGAAAAGGTGCCCGTAGACGGCGAGGTGGTAGCTGGTCAGTCGTTGGTGGATGAATCCATGCTGACTGGAGAACCGATACCCGTATTGAAGCAACCGGGAGATGGGGTTACGGCTGGTACATTGAATCAGTCGGGAGCGATCGCTATCAAAGCAACTCGCACAGGGCAGGAGACGACCCTAGCACAAATTGTTGCCCTGATTGAAGAAGCCCAAATCCGTAAGGCACCTGTACAGCAACTAGCGGATACAGTGGCGGGGTATTTTACTTATGGTGTTTTAGCGATCGCCTCCCTGACCTTTCTATTTTGGTACCTGGCTGGCACAAAAATCTGGCCGGAGGTTCTGTCACCGATGGCTGGCATGGCAGGTCACGCGATGATGGTTCAGCCGACTTCTCCGTTGCTGTTGAGCTTGAAATTGGCGATCGCCGTCTTAGTCATCGCCTGTCCCTGTGCCCTTGGTCTGGCGACACCAACAGCAATTTTAGTAGGCACCAGTATTGGTGCAGAACGGGGAATATTAATCAAAGGTGGCGACATTTTACAACGTGTCCATCAGGTGGACACTGTAGTCTTTGACAAAACCGGTACCCTCACCAGTGGTCAACCGACGGTTACCGATTGCCTCCCGATTCTGGAATCCGGGATATTTGCGAGTGCTCAATCAGATAACGGAGATAGAGAAATCGCCACTACAAAACTCCTGCAATGGGCAGCGGCTACAGAACTTGGCACCACCCATCCTCTAGCCTCAGCTATTTGTAACGCGGCTCACACTCAGCAACTACCGATTTTAGAGGCTCAAGATTTCTACACGGAAGCAGGGCTAGGAATATCAGCTTTAGTAGAAAATCGGCGAGTGTTGCTAGGCAATGCAGAGTGGTTAAATCAGCAAGGGATTACGCTTAGTGATGCTGTTCAACCTCAAGTTCAGGCATTGGCAGATGCAGGGAAAACGGTGGTTTACGTAGCCGTTGACGGGATTTTTGCCGGGGCAATTGCGGTGTCTGATGTCCTCAGACCTGATGCTAAAGAGACAGTGAGATGCCTTAAAGAAAAAGGCTTCCGGGTAATGCTCCTAACTGGAGATCAAGCTAATTCTGCCAAGGCTGTAGCGGGGCAGCTTTTAATTGAGCCGAACGATGTCATTGCCGGAGTTCGTCCTAACGGTAAGGCATCGGCGATCGCTAAACTCCAAGCCGAAGGGCGGCGCGTGGTCATGGTAGGGGATGGGATTAATGATGGACCAGCACTTGCTCAAGCCGATGTCGGTATTTCTTTACACGCAGGAACCGATATTGCCAGAGAAACAGCGGGAATTATTTTGATGCGCGTTAGTTCAGCGCATCCCCAGGACGTTCACTTACTCGATGTCGTTAAGTCCATTGAACTTTCACGCGCCACCTTCAACAAAATTCGTCAGAATCTGTTCTGGGCATTTGGCTACAATATCTTAGCAATTCCTGCGGCGTGTGGTGTACTCTTACCACATTTTGGCATCCTTCTAAATCCTGCTGCCGCAGGTGCTCTGATGGCATTTAGCTCTGTTAGTGTGGTGACTAACTCGCTTTTACTGCGCCGTGGGTTTGAAGCCCATTAATAGGATGTTGGTAAACCCTTTCTCTACAAAACTTACGCAAATCGAGCCTTCAGGTACTACCCATAGCGTGATAGTGGGCTATGCCCACCCTACAAATAGAGGTTATACGTAAGTCCTTTCTCTAGAAGGATGATGTCCTAGAAAAACCCTGAGATTTTATTAACTGTGTTAAAACCTGCTATATTACTGACCACTGAACCGATATGCCACAATAGAGGATGAACAATTTTCAAGACTAGGCACGAGTCAGGGCAACCAGATATTTTTCCCCTCTTCAGATTCAGGGAAATTGTTACATTGGAGTTTATTCGCTCGGCTCCAGATAAGCTTATGATTAGTGATTGAGGGGACGCTCAGTTGATGGTTCGGCATTTAGAAGAATTGTTTTCCAGGAGTCAAGGAAAGCTGGTTGAGAGGTGTGCCAAAGTGAGTAAGCAAGAGCGTTTTTCTGAACTAACTGCACTCCCTATCACGATTTTTCAATGGCTGCACAATCAAAATCAAACCATTTACTGATAATCGAAGACGACAAGGGACGCAAAGAATTTCCCTTGGAAGAAGCTGTTTACACGATTGGTAGAGATCCCAAGTGTGATATACGCCTATCCTCACAGTTTGTCTCTCGCCGACACGCCACATTGGTGCGACGACAGCGAGAGGACGGCAGCGCCTATTACTGCATTGTTGATGGAAATCTAAAGGGCAAGCCGAGTGCCAATGGACTCTTGATTAATGGTCGCAAACTGCAATCCCACGATCTCGAAGATGAGGACGAAGTTGTATTCGGTCCTCTGGTAAGTGCAAAATATTATTTGCTAAAACGAGACGTAGCTCCGACTGGGCCGCCTGATGAATTTGACATTACCCTAATCAGCCCGAATATGGTTGGGGATCCAGAAGAATGGGGTTCGTAGGAGTAACCTAGAACGTCGATTTCACTCAAGGGCAAGCTGAAGCTTATCCGGCAACGCTTTCCACAAGTTGCCAGTGGCGATTTTCAGCCACTGCCTCTTGCACCATATCAAACATCTGGCGGCAATGGTTGTCCGCTTGCAGGGGCAACTCTTCATTTTTGATGACAAAATTCATTCGCACCCCTTGAGCAGTCGCCGTCGATTTATCAATCAACACTTCCACAGTCACCAGCTTCGCGAAGGTGACGCGTCCTGGAATTTCTCTTGCCATCAAGTAGTCCCCAGTGTCGTAAATAATGTCGAAATTGCAGGATTGTAAGACCTCGATCAATGAAGGTTGGAGGTACTCAAGGGAAACTGCAACTGTAAGAGAACATGTATAACGAGCCATATATAACCCTGGGCTTTAGATAGCTAGACCCTCCTATCATATCTGACCTCTGTTGCAAAGTAGGACAGGAGGTAAAGAGTACGAACTGATGCTGAACTGTTATCAGCTACCAGCATCTTAACGGTTTATCCGGATAAAGATTAGCAAAAAACTGTATCGTGCGATGCTAATGTGACTTGATAAAACCTTGAACAAAGGCTGTCAGACAATTTGGGCAATTTTAGATTTTAGATTTTAGATTTACCCTATGTATGTTTGCGGTAGCTTCTTTCAGAGCAACTGTGTCATTTAAACTTCGCTTTTGTTACACCTGTAGTCATGAGGATTATTAATGCACGGTAAGCTGATTGTGTTTGAGGGAGTTGAAGGTAGCGGTAAAACCACCCAGCTACAGCGATGCTCAAGCTGGTTGCAAACCAGTGGTTTACAAGAATGCATAGGTGCTATGGGTGAACAGATGTCCCTTGTGGTTACCAGAGAACCCGGCGGGACATCTTTAGGTGTGGCGTTGCGCCAACTGCTCCTAGAGGGACACTCCTTATCAATTCAAGATCGGGCAGAACTTTTGATGTATGCGGCTGACAGATCGCAGCATGTTGAGGAATTTCTTAAGCCCCAACTGGTGTTGGGCACGATTATTTTGTGCGATCGCTACACAGATTCCACGGTAGCTTACCAAGGTTACGGGCGGGGGCTTGACCTGACCTTGATCCAGCAACTCAACCAAATTGCAACAAATGGATTGGAAAGTGACCTTACACTGTGGCTCGATATTGATATTGAAATAGGTTTGAAGCGAGCCCAACAACGGGGACGTGCTGACCGAATTGAGCAAGCTGACTTAGAATTTCATCGACGAGTACAGCAAGGATTTGTCCAGTTGGCAGCCTCGAATTCCCACCGAATTGTCAGGATTGATGCCACTAAGAGTGAGGAAGAAGTGCATTTGGCAATTCAGGATATCTTACGTCAACGGTTTAATACATGGTTCCAGACGCTTTCGCAACCCTCCTAGGACAAAATCAAGCGATCGCCTTATTACAGGGTGCGATCGCGGCTAACCGGATCGCTCCTGCCTACCTTTTTGCTGGTTCCCCTGGTGTTGGACGAAGCTTGGCTGCACGAGCATTTATTGAACTGTTATTTTGTACAGGTCTTCCCGTTGACAAACACCCATCGATACAAAGACGCCTGCAACAGGGTAATCATCCGGATGTACTCTGGGTAGAGCCGACTTACCTGCATAACGGCATCCGGCTATCAGCTACAGAAGCCGCAGAAAAAGGGGTTAAGCGCAAGGCACCGCCCCAAATTCGGCTAGAACAAATTCGGGAAATAGCCCAATTTCTGGGTCGTTCTGCTTTAGAGGCGTCACAAAAAGTCGTCGTGATCGAGCAAGCCGAAACGATGGCAGAGGCAGCCGCCAATGGCTTGCTCAAGACGCTGGAAGAACCAGGACAAGCAACGTTGATTTTGATTGCACCCAGCATTGAGTCTTTGTTGCCAACGTTGGTTTCTCGCTGTCAGCGGATTCCGTTTTATCGGCTGGCACAGGAAGACATGGAAACGGTGTTGCAGCGAACGGGTTATCAGGACATTCTCAAAGAGTCGTCAGTGATGGCGATCGCACAAGGGAGTCCTGGGGACGCGATCGCTGCTTTTGAACAACTCCAAGCTATTCCCCCTGAATTGCTCCAGAAACTCACGAAACTTCCCAAAACACCTCGCAAGGCTCTTGAGCTGGCAAAGGAAATCGACAAAACCCTGGATAGTGAAGCCCAATTATGGTTAGTCGATTATCTACAGCACTGTTACTGGCAACATCGGCATCAAACACGCGTCATCCAACGGTTAGAACAAGCCCGAAAATACCTTCTCAGCTACGCCCAGCCCCGACTTGTTTGGGAAGTGACACTACTCGATTTGAGCCAATCAGCTGTTTATTAACTCACGACTCCCAACTCACGACTCCCAACTCACCACTCCCAACTGCCTCTTTTCAAGACAATTGAATGTAAAAGCAGCATCTTTTCTATGCATAAACTTCATCAACAGAGAAATTTTGTAGCTAAAGATACTGGGCTTCTCTTTCAACACCAATACCGTAGAGTCAACAGACTACGGTTCGCTTAAGTGCAATGTAATTCCAATTAAAACTCTTACATCTTGAAAGGAAGCAATTGAGTTTTCTCTAGTAAACATAAATCATCAGGCAAAGTTCAAAATATTTATTGATTTTACTATTTTGAGTTTTGACTTCAAAGGTGCTAAGAAAAAGCCTATTGCTTCTAGAGATAGGAGAGATTAGAGTGCAGTGAATTTGTGGTAGCGCATGTAATGTTGTCAAAAAATTTCCTGCTCAAAATGCAAAACCAAAACAGGAAGCTTTTGTTGATTAAATAATTCGCGATAAATCTTATCAAGAATTCTTTAGGATAACCAATCTAGATGTAGAGGAGAAATTAATGACAGCGAAAAAGAATCTAGTTGTTATCGGCAATGGCATGGTAGGTCACAAATTCCTAGAGCTGATGGTCAGCAAAGGAGCAACGCAAAACTGGAATTTGATTACCTTCTGTGAGGAACCTCGTGTTGCCTATGATCGCGTTAACCTCAGTAACTATTTCTCTGGTAAAACTGCCGCCGATTTATCGCTAGTTGAACCCGGTTTTTATCAAGAAAACAGCATTCAGATTCATATTGGTGACAAAGCCGTTTCTATCAACCGCGAAAAACAAATCATTACTTCAGCGACTGGTTTAGAAATCCCCTACGATAAGGTTGTTTTGGCAACAGGTTCTTATCCTTTTGTACCTCCGATTAAAGGAAATGATACTACGGGTACATTTGTCTATCGGACAATTGAAGACCTAGAAAGAATTTCTAATTACGCTAAACAATCTAAAGTCGGTGTCGTTGTTGGGGGTGGCTTATTAGGATTAGAATGCGCCAACGCACTCAATAGTCTAGGATTGAAAACCCATATTGTTGAGTTTGCATCTCGACTAATGACTGTGCAAATTGACGAGATTGGTGGCATCATTCTTCGTGATAAGATAGAAGATTTGGGGGTTTCGGTTCATACCAGTAAATCCACCACAGAAATTGTGAGTGAAAGCGGCAAAGTTGTGAAGATGCTTTTTGCCGATGGTTCCGAATTGGAAACCGATATGATTGTATTTTCAGCTGGAATTAGACCCCGTGATGAACTTGCTAGAAGCTATGGTTTAAGGATTGGTGAACGGGGTGGTATTGTGATTGACGAAAATTGCCAAACCTCGGATCCCAATATTTATGCGATCGGAGAATGTGCCCTCTATGAAAATCGCATTTACGGCTTAGTTGCTCCTGGCTATAGAATGGCTGAGGTAGTTGCTGATCACTTCACCCATAGTGGAACAAGTACCTTTACAGGCGCAGATATGTCCACGAAGCTCAAACTTTTAGGTGTGGATGTTGCTAGTTTTGGAGATAACTTTGCCAAGACTCCAGGTGCCAAAGAAATTGCCATTACTGATTCAATTCAGGGTGTTTACAAAAAGTTAGTGCTGTCTTCTGATGGCAGCCGCCTTTTGGGTGGCATTCTTGTTGGAGATGCGTCTACTTATGGGACGTTATTGCAATTTGTTCAAAACGGCATCACCTTACCCCCTCATCCAGAAGATTTGCTGATGCCGCCGCGAGAAGGAAAACCTGCTGTTGCCGCTATGGGGGTGGAAAGCTTACCAGATACAGCCCAAATTTGCTCCTGCAATAATGTGACTAAAGGACAGATTTGTACTGCGATTCGAGAAGAGAATCTGACTGATGTTCCAAGGCTTAAAAAATGTACCCAAGCTGGAACAGGTTGCGGCGGTTGTGTACCGCTGGTGACAGATTTACTCAAATCTGAGCTGAAAAAAGCAGGGATACAGGTGAAGAACCATCTCTGCGAACACTTCTCCTATTCTCGGCAGGAACTCTATCATTTGTTACGAGTTAACCAGATTAAGACATTCGACGAAATCATCCATAAATACGGTAAGGGTTTAGGCTGTGAAATCTGCAAGCCTGCTGTCGCTTCAATGCTAGCCTCGACTTGGAACGAGCATATTTTGGGAACGTCCTATGTCGGTTTACAGGATACGAATGATTACTACTTGGCTAATATCCAAAAAGATGGAACTTATTCAGTAGTGCCACGAGTTCCTGGAGGAGAAATTACGCCGGATAAGCTAATTGTTTTAGGAGAAGTTGCCAAAGAGTTTGGACTGTATACCAAGATTACTGGCGGACAACGGATTGATTTATTTGGTGCACGAGTCGATCAATTACCACAAATTTGGCAGCGATTAGTAGATGCCGGATTTGAATCGGGTCATGCTTATGGTAAGGCACTCCGTACAGTGAAGTCTTGTGTGGGAAATACCTGGTGCCGCTTTGGTGTACAGGATTCTACGAGTTTGGCGATCGAGTTAGAACTGCGGTATCGTGGTTTGCGATCGCCCCACAAGCTAAAATCTGCTGTTTCCGGTTGTACTCGTGAATGTGCAGAAGCACAGAGCAAGGATTTTGGGGTGATTGCCACTGAGAACGGTTGGAATTTGTATGTGTGTGGCAATGGTGGGATAAAGCCACAACACGCTGTTTTGTTAGCTGCTGATATCGATAAGGAAACCCTAATCAAGTATTTGGATCGGTTCTTGATGTTCTACATCCGCACGGCGGATCGACTGGAGAGAACCGCAACTTGGTTCAACAAGCTTGAAGGAGGAATTGAATACCTGAAGCAGGTGATTATTGAAGATTCTCTTGGTATTTGTGCTGAGTTGGAAGCCCATATGCAACACCTAGTCAACACGTATCAATGTGAGTGGAAGGTGACGATTGAAGACCCAGAAAAACTCCAACGATTCCGGCACTTTATCAATTCAGATCAGCCCGATCCAAATCTAGCTTATGTCGAGGAACGGGAGCAAAAGCGACCGGCGAAGGAACAGGAAAAAGCGATGGCTGGCTCCAAATACTAGCTCATCGGAGGGTGAGCATTGCCCACCTGACAAGCTCCATTGCAACTAGAGAATTAATAGGAGGAATAAAATGGTTCAAGCATTACCAGTTCGTGAAAGTATCATTCAATGGGTAGATATCTGTTCCTTATCAGACATTCAACCAAACACAGGAGTTTGTGCTTTAGTTGATGGTCAACAAATAGCGATTTTCCGAGTCGGATATGGAACTGATGTTTATGCCATTAGTAACTATGATCCATTTAGTAAAGCGTTTGTGTTATCGCGGGGGATCATTGGCGATCGCAATGGCATTATTAAGGTAGCTTCACCGATCTACAAGCAAAATTTCAACCTAGCTACGGGAGAGTGCCTTGATGATGAAACGGTAAAAATTTCCACTTTCCCAGTTCGGCTCCTTGATCAGCGGGTGCACATAGGTATTCTCGCTTAGCAACGATTTAAGGTTGTATGGCAAAAACAGCGAGAAGTTGTAGAAGGGTTTCTCCTAAATAGGTTCAAACCACTGGCACAAGTCATCAACCTGATAGAACAACTCAACCAAATCCCTAGACGGCCCGGCTCTCCAGCGCTACGTCAGTTAGGTATTCATCACTTTTGATAGATGATACCAACTGAAGTGGCGCTGCGATCGCTTATGTAGAACTCAAGTCAGGAAGAATTTGTTTGGTAAGTAGATTTTCCTATGAATTGACCCGTTAAACTCAAAAGTCTGGCTAGGAAAAGGCTGAGGGACAAAAGGATTATAGTAGCTCTCACTACCTAAGGAGACATACGAGCTTAATATGAGACAGCTCTTTGGGTAGACAAGACAGTATATTAGACAACTCTTTGGATAGACGAGCTGGAAAATTCACAGGGTTAGTCTTTTAAAGAAAGCTTCAATAACTACGTCTTCAATTTCTAACTGACGTAGCTTCTTCAAGTTCAAATTGTTCTAACAAACAAAATTTGTTCGAGTTTTAGCAGATGGCTGCAAAGCTCAAAACATTTTCAGGTTAATACCAGGGATATAGCTATGAGTACACACAATCATAAAAATTCAATAAAAAATCTTATTAGCTTGCTGGGTGTTGCTAGCGCTAGTGTTTTACTCAGCGTTCCAGCATTAGCACTTATCGATTCCAGCCCTAGCAACTCTACAGTAAGCAGCAAACAATTATTGGCTCAGAATACGACTGGCACCGGTCAACAAAATACAGGTGGTACGACTGGCGGTACGGGTCAACAAAATACAGGGGGTACAACCCAAGGCACCGGTCAACAAAATACAGGGGGTACGACTGGCGGTACAGGTCAACAAAATACAGGGGGTACAACCCAAGGCACCGGTCAACAAAATACAGGTGGTACGACTGGCGGTACGGGTCAACAGAATACAGGGGGTACGACTGGCGGTACGGGTCAACAGAATACAGGGGGTACGACTGGCGGTACGGGTCAACAGAATACAGGGGGTACAACCCAAGGCACCGGTCAACCGACTACAGGTGGAGGTGGCACAACTATTATTATTCAACCGACTACAGGTGGCACCAATACAGGTACTAGGCAACGAAACACAAATGGCGCAACTCAAGGCACTAGGCAACAGAATACAAATGGCGCAGCTCAAGGCACTAGGCAACGAAACACAGGTGCCGCAAGTTCAGGCGCTGGGCAACGAAACACAGGTGCTGCAAATCTAGGCACTGGCTTGTTCAATGGTCGGCAGGATGCATTTACTCAAAACATGCTAGCTGGGTACACTGCAACCGATCAAAGAGACTACCAAAGCGCTTTGAGTTACTTTAGAAGGGCACTTCAACAACGTCCTGGCAATTCTTATGCCACACGAGCGATTCGCAATGTAGAAGGTTATATGCAACGCAGTAGCCGTTAGTTAAAACTTCCATTTTCATTAGTCAGGCTGGAGTTGCCAATACAACTTCAGCCTTTCCTGAAGCCGACACTGTTGAACTTTGAGCAAAAAAATGCCCTCTGGACATTAACCAAGAGAGCATTATGTTCTACAGAAGATTAGTATGCAAGATGATTTTTCTCACATCTAAAAGTAACAAGTGTATGTGACGCAACAGTGACAATCAGATGGCGAAGCTGTGATCACTTAATAGAAGGGCGTATTTTGGTTTTTGGAGCAATTAGGGTAAAGCCTTCGGCAGTGCCGAGGGAGACACTATCTGGTAACTGCAAAATTGCTAAAGTTGGCTGATCTAATAGCAGGTAAGGTTGAGTTGCCCACAACTTTTGTAAAGCAGCGGCGTCTGCGGGAATGACTCGGCGATCGCTATAAAAATCTAAACTGGGACGCCCATAGGCAAATGACGTATGGATAACTGTTCCCGCCTCAGTTTGCTCTCGAATCAAAGCCGCAACTGGCTTCACGGGAAACGCTTCATTTAACTCCCAAATCCAGGATTTAGAAGTCATCAACAGCCCCAAAGTCAAATACATCCCTACAAATAAAATTGGGATGAATGTTGGGTTATTCTGTTTTACTCGCCAAGCGGCTAAGCCCATAGTCACCGCTACAATTACACCCATCACAATTAAAACTGGCTGAGGATCTGCCAAGACAAAGTAAACACAACCTCCCAAACCCGCAACTGCCAGAACACCCAGAATAACTACGAAAATTCGAGGATAACGCTTGCTATTTTGCCAAAGTTGTGATGTGTACGCGGCAACAGCAAGGGCAAAAAACGGGTACACAGGCATGATGTACCAAGGCAGCTTGGTTCCCATTAAAGAAATAGTTCCGAGATAACCAACAGTCCCAATCAGAACTAAACTGCCCCAGCGAGTATAGCGCTGTTGCCAAGCCAGATATACTCCCCCAGGACAGAACAACAGCCACGGCCAAGTATATTTCAGTAACTCTAATAAGTAATACCAAGGAGGGCCAGCATGACCCTCGACGGATGTCGAGATGCGTTCCAGACCTTGAGCCTGAAAGTGAACCTGCAAAAAGTTACCACCATAATGTTGCCACTGGGCAGCATACCAGGCAAGCACAGGTACATTGCCCGAGAGTATGCCTATCCAAAAATAGGGACTGCCCAATAAGGCTAGTTGTCTATCTGCTAGGAGAAATCCAAACGCGATCGCTCCCAACAGTAACACCAACATTCCCTTAGTCAGAGCAATTAGCCCCAAGCCGATTCCTATACCAATAGCCCAACGCCTATCCTTACGGCTTTTGAGCAAGCACAATAACAACAGTAGAAAAAAAGAAATTGCCATGCCGTCAAGCATCGCCAGACGCCCATGACGTACCACGGGCAGGAGTGTCAAGTAAACGAAAGCCGTAAAAACGGCTGGCAACCGTTGCCCAAAGACTTCTTTCCCGATTAGATACAACAGAGGAACACCGCAGGCACTCAACAAAGCAGGAGGTAAGCGTGTGGTCAATTCCTGAACGCCGCCCAACTGGTAACTGAGGGCAACTAACCACTGCATCAGTGGTGGTTTTAGAAGAAAGGGTTCTCCTAAATAAGTGGGATAAAGCCAGTTACCAGTGCGGTACATTTCTCTGGCAACAATGGCGTAATACCCTTCATCCCAGTCTCGTAAAGGTAAATCTCCTAGAGAAACGCACCAAAGGATGAGCGCTGCTACGGATAAGCCTAAGAGCAACTGCGCCTCTGTAAGAGAGCGATTTGAGGTGAAAGCTAATTTGCTCATCTGTACATCTTGCCATTCTCCAGCTCAAGATGATGCGATCGCGCTTTTTTGACCAGCTAGTCTATCTAAAAGCGATCGCCTCTAGATGTTTCTCACTCTCCCTACCTGATAGACTTCTATAGGTTAAGCAATAGAATTAATCTTCCCTACCTACTGCCTCACAAATCGAAGCCAATCCCCGTTCCTCTAACTTGTGTAGTAAGCCCTCCAGAATTCGCCGCACCATCCACGGACCTTCGTAAACCCAACCGGTGTAAACCTGAATTAGCGTTGCCCCCGCCGTAATCTTTTCCCAGGCATCATCAGCTGTAAAGATGCCCCCAACTCCAATAATCGGCAGTAACCCTTGAGTTTGCTTGTAGATGAAGCGAATCACGTCTGTAGAACGTTGACGCAATGGTGCCCCACTAATGCCACCCGCTTCTTCATCGACTGATTTGCCAGTTGCCTCAATAATTCGAGTTTTGAGAATGTCGCGGCGAATCGTAGTGTTGGTGGCAATAATCCCTGACAATTGATGGGATTGGGCAAGGTTAAGGACATCTGTGATCGCTTCCCATTCCAAATCCGGGGCAATCTTCACAAGAATTGGCTTTTGTCCTTGATTTTCTTGCTGTAGGGCATCCAAGATTAAACCAAGCTGAGCCGAATCTTGAAGCGATCGCAACCCTGGTGTATTCGGTGAGCTAACATTAACAACAAAGTAATCGCCCCAATCCTTTAACAAACGAAAACTTCCTAAATAATCAGCCGCTGCTTCCTCAAGTGGTGTTAGCTTAGATTTACCTAGATTGACACCAAGAGGCACTAACCGAGAACGTTTTGAGCTTTTTGCCAACCGAGTTGCTAGAGCATCAGCACCATTATTATTAAAGCCCATGCGATTCAATGCCGCTTTGTCTTCACTCAAGCGAAACAGGCGGGGACGAGGGTTTCCGGGTTGCGCCTGAAATGTCACTGTACCGAGTTCAGCAAAGCCAAAACCAAGCGTCCCCCAAATACCAGCGGCAACGCCATCCTTATCAAACCCAGCTGCCAGACCGAGGGGGTTGGGGAAGTCCAGTCCCCAGAGTGTTTGTTTTAGGTGAGAATCACTCAGACAATAAGCTTGCTGCAATCTGGCTTGAATCCAGTCACTTGGGGGACGCGCATGAGTATGATCTATCCAACCTAATAGCTGTAAAGTCTGTTGATGCAACCACTCTGGGTCTGCCTTCAAGGCAGAGAACAAAATTGGGCGAATACCAGATTGATAAATATCCATAAGATTAAAAATACAGTTGTCGGTACCCATAAAAGTTTCCAACTGAGAACTCAAAGATACCAATCGTCGCTTCCTGGATAATACTAAGCTAAGGATTACTAGAACAAAAGCTTATGCTTTTGAAGGGTTTTAATAAGTCATGGCTCAGCCAAACCTACAGCCCCATAACGAAAACCAACTCGTTGCTCTAGGGCGTGCCCTTCAGACGTTACGGGAAGAGGAGAATGCTGATGTCTTGATCGAGGCGACCCTCGATTATCTACAGACTGAGTTGAACTATGAGCTGATTTGGATAGGTCTTTACGATCGGCTAGAGCATCGGTTGGTTGGTAAAGGGGGCATCACCCCAAGCGGTGACACACTATTTCTCAAACAGCGGTTTAACCTTAATTCGGGTGACCTACTAGAGCAAGTCGTCATCCAACAACGACTCGTAGGCGTCCCGGATCTGCGGCAAGAACCTCGGGCGGGTGAATGGCGTCGAGCGGCTCAAGAGTTTAGCATTCAGGGTACGATTGTGTACCCTTTACGTTGCAAAGATCGGTGTTTTGGGGTGGCTTTGTTGGGGTCACACCGTTGGGGTGTCGCCCCCAGAGCGGCTGAAAAAGCTCAGTTATCGTTACTACTAGGCGGATTAGCTGCTGCCTTGTATCAGATAGAAGTGGAATGGCAGAGATCGGCTACTAAACGTCCTGACCAGCCGCTATTTCACTTACTCGACCAGCTAATGCAACTTCCCACGCTATCGCAGCGTCTGGATGCTGTAGTAACAATGACTCAGCAATTTGTTGCTCCCACACGTACAAATCTTTACTGGTATTCTCCAGAACGGCGCTACTTCTGGCACCGAGTTGGGAACCGACAATCAATTCGGCAGTTTGGAGAGTTGAGAGCCAGTGCTGCTGGTCTAACAGTAGCCGAAGTGAATGACTTCTATCAGGCACTTGCAGCTGGTCAGTTGGTTGCTATTGGTGCAGGTAGAAGTTTACTGACATCTAGAAGTACAGAGCGTCTTCTAAATCGACTGCGATCGCGCTCTCTGTTGGCTGCACCTATTCAATCGAATGGGGAACTACTCGGCTTTCTGACGGTGGAAGATAATGAGCCTCGCATCTGGGAGGAGGCAGAAAGAAATTATGTTCGCGCTATCGCTCAGTTAGTGGGGCTAGTAGCAGGCAAGGAAGACATAGAAGCAACGCTTCAGCAAGCTCAAAAGGATACCCACTTTCCGGCAGAAATTGCCCAAGCGATCGCTCGTAGTACTGATACCACTGTAGCGCTGAGGGATTGCGCTGGGCTACTATGCCAGCGCCTTGAAGCGGAGCGCTTTTTAGTTTTGCAACAAGACGATAAGGGTCAGTTTATCCTTGTCTTTCAACAACAGCCCCTAAACCGTCGCCCTCTAACAACTCAACTACCTCCCCTCTCGCCGGATAACCAGCAGTTGCTCTTCAAAAATGCTGGCTGTTTGATGATTGAAGACTTTGATGAAGATTTCCGGTTGTTTCAATGGCGTGAAATCCTGCTGCCGCTGGGTCTACGCTCAGCGCTGCTAATACCCCTTGGACACTCCCTCCTAGTTGACCAGACGGCTAGGACGGGCGACTTTAACCAGTTATCCCTGTTAGTTGTCGCTCATGGAACTCCCCGCACTTGGACCCAAACCCAACGGGAGCTAGCGGGCATTGTCGCACAACAAATTAATCTGCTGCTCATGGTCGGTCATCTACAAGATAGCGCCAGACTAGCGTATATAGCCCACCAAACGCTTCGGGCAGGATTATCAACACTCTCCCAAGCTTCCCTAGACCCAGCTCTATTAGAACGCAATTGGTTAGAGTACTTAGCGAATCTTCTGGAATGTCCCCTTACAGCTTTAATTAGCTGGACGCCGGAAAGTGAATATGCAACAGTTGCCGCCGCGATCATTACTGATCCGCGTTTTGCCCTGCCTCCAGATGTGCCTATCCCTATTGCCAGCAACACCCTGATTCAAGATGCCTTAAATACCTCTGGTTTCCTGTGCTGTTCAGTTGCTGACTTAACTACTCCCATCCGTCAATGGCTGAGTAGTCCTAGCATTGGTCAATTGATGGTTATTGCCCTTCACAAGGGGACATTTCCAGTCACGGGAATTGTGCTAATTGCCGACCACGCAGAACGACAATGGCCTCATCACCTGCTGCCGCCTCTAGAAACTTTGACACATCAGTTCAGCTGGTTTCACTACTATCAACACCATTTGAATAGCCACACTCAAGAAAACGAAAATCTACAAACACTCAACTGGTATAAACATCGATGCTTAGAGACTCTCCATCAGTCGGTGCAAGAGAGTGTTAGTGCCTTACTAGAACTTGAAGCCAAGACACCGTCACGACCCAGTCCAGGCGACCTAAATCAACCTGAACCTATCGATTCCGGTGAAATTAATACAAAACTTACCTTGACGGGCAAGAGTAATCACACTTCTACAGTTCAACCGTTACAACAGATGCGCCGACAGCATCTGCTGCATCAATTGGAACAGACACTGAACATGCTGACACCAGTGCTGAAGGAAGAGCAGTGGCAACTGACAGTGAACCCCTCCCTGGTATCTTTAGCAAGTCTGTTGAAGCGATCGCTCCGTCGTGTCGAGCCGCTATACAAGCAGTATCAGCTGATGCTCCAAGTTCACAACCCAGGCAAACTGAGCGTTTATGCCAACCCACTCAAACTAGAATGTATACTTTTTGAACTTTTGCTAACATCCTGCTTTCACTCCCAACCTGGAAGTTGGGTTAACATCTGGTGCGGTGTCCTTAGTCAAGATCAGGAGTCAAGGGCAAGACTTAGCACTCCTACATCCTATCCTCTGCTGGAATTACTGATTGCAGAAAATGGATTGCTGGACGAATGTCTAAATACGATTAGTACCTCACCTCTAGAGCCACCACCCAGCTTGAATCTGAAGATTTGCCGACATGTCCTTCGTTCTTGGGGCGGCGACCTCCAATTTTACCAGATAGAAAGCGTTAGCGAAGCGGCTCCCTCCGAGCCTCGCTATTTAAATCGCTTACTTCTACCTATGGCATAAGCCCACATTGGGCACCTTGAAGTGTCACACTACTTGTTTTAGGGAATGGGCAATAAGGAATGGGAAGAGGATTCTACGTAGTCTATGTATTATTAATTACCAATTATCAATTACCAATTACTAAAGATACAACTAATAGAAAATTGGTATAACCGAAGAAAAATACCCTCTCGCTATCTGTGAACAGGAGGGCATTTTATAAGGAGTAATTGCGTCTATGTATTAATCAGAGTACTAAGTGAGTGTGGCAGTCTAATGACAATGAGGTGGCAATTATGTGATGTGCCTAAGCTCTTGTAAGATAAGGTGCAGTTAAATGACTTATATTAGGTAGATAAGCTGCCTGGCTCTCAGAAATTCCACAATTTCCACTTATGCTGATTAAATCTCTTGTAGCTGAATAACCAAAAAAAACTCTCTCGCCTTCTAGCAAGAGAGAGTAGGAACAGTGGTGTGAGGAGCAGACCATGAAACTCAGTCTTGCTCACAATATAAATCTACTGAGTAGATGTGAAGTTACAGTGACAATCAAGTAACAATTTTACGATCGCGACTCCATAAGCTCCAGGCTGATCCCTCTTTCTTCGATTTCCCAAGCCTGAGTGCATTAACTAGCGTTGAGTATGGCTTCAATACCATTCTGGACTTGCTCTAGTTGCTGACGCTGCTGGTCGATCCAAGATTTCTCAGCTTCACGCTGTTCTGGTGTCTCTTGCTGATATCGCTCTTGTCGTTCTAGAAAGTCATTGTAAAACGCGATCGCTTGTTCGAGAGCTTGTGTTGCTAACTTAACTCGGTCATCAAAAATTGCTGTAATAAACTCCTCAATCTTTGAAGAAACCTTGTCTTTGAACCTAAAAACACTGATCCAGTAAATATCGCCCCAGCCATTCAGAGCTGTTAAATCTGAACTAATAGCCGTCTTAAATTTTAGAATATGGTTAGGTAGAAGCTCTGTTGAATTACTGAATTTCTCTTCAATTTCACTAATTATAGAATCAAACTGCTTCGTATAATGAGCTTTATCATGATTGTCTAAAAAACTGAGATACTGCTGAAGTAACTCTTGGTGAAGAACATTGATTTCTTCATAGATTAAAGCTAGATTTTCCTTAATGCTTCTATTTATTCCGTTAGCTTCATAATCAACCATAGAGAAAAGTTGTTTAACAAAACCTTCTTTTTCTCCCCAACCCACTCCTTGTTTTAATTGACCTTTGCCATCAATAAACCATCGACTTTTCAAGAACATAATCCGTTCATCCCAAGATTCGATGGCTTGTCTTACAGCATCGCGTTTAAATTGATTTGCTAATAAACTGATTCTGAATAAACGTCCGCTAATTTCTCCAAGTTGTTCCCAAATTTCATGTTTTGCTGCTTCTGCAATTTTTGGCTTGCTATGCCAAACATCCTCAGCGTGATACAAGTCATTGAAACATCCATGGACTAAACCCTTGACTTTAGCCGCCGATTGCTTCAGTTCTTCAATACAAGGTTGAACTGATTTCCTTAGACTTTTGGCAGATTGCTGAATCTCTGGAGAATTATACTCATCTGTAAGCAGTTGCTCAACTGATTGGTCAATATTCTCAAACGCGTTGAAGTAGTTATTCATGCGTGTCCTCCAGTAAGTCACAAAAAACTCAACTGCATTACAGCAAACTCTTGTAGTCTTCAGGAAAGAGTGAGCTGCTGTTGTTACTCGTCATCTACTATGCCTGGATTCAATCGAGAGTAACTCCGTATAAATACAGTTATATTTGCGGACACTATTGGTTTATCCGTAAAATCTTTGATGTTATCTCTAAGGATAAAACCTACACTAGCGGCTAATCCAACGTTCTAGACGCTAATTAGGTAAAAGTCATGCTTTTCGTCTTTCGTCCCGAACATATGCTTGGTCTTGCCAATGGTACGCTGAAGCAGGTCATCTCGTCCACAGGTGTACCACTCAGCTTGGTTAGAGATGCTGTAACAGGTAAAATTGTCGGCCATGCAGTTAGCGTTGTAAGTCAACCGTTTCTGGCTGTTCCACAGACTATTTTAGACACTGTACAAATAATTCAAACTCACAGAGGTTTTCAAAAAACCTACAGAATGCTCGATACTCTCCAGAATAGTGTGGGAGTTTTGCAAGCAACTACAGCCGTGATTGGTGTTGGAACAGTAGCAGGTATCGCCTTATCAGCCGTGAATCTCCACCAAACCTTGAAATTGAGGCAAGACGTAAAGCAACTGAGGCTAGAAGTTAAAGGCGGCTTTATTGACTTAAAACAAGCATTAAAAGACCAAGGAGCAGAAATAATACAACGAATTGATCAAGTTGCCCAAGATGTTGAGTTTAAGCATCACCGCACAATTTTAGTTCAGGCTTATGGGCTTTTTACCAAAGCAATTAAGCGCTTTCAATCAGCACTGACATTGCAAGATGTGAATCTCCGTAATTCAGAGATTAACGGCGCACGGGATATGTTGTTTAAGGCTTTAGCAGATTATGACAATTTTCACCTATTAGAGGGAACCTGTTCTGCTGGACACTTGCGTAGACAAGAATGTGTTTGGGCGATTGAGCAAGCAATTACCATGACATTTCAGGTACAGGGTGCTCATGAGACGGTGAGCGATCGCCTGTTCCACCTCCAAGACAAAATCCGTCAAGATTCCCTGACTGTTATTGAACGCTGTGAATCTGAGGATGAGCTAGATTTTCTCTTTCCAGAAATCACTCGAATTCATGGTCATGATTTACCTGTACTAGAATCCTGGCAAAATCAGGTTGATTGGATACAAACTCTTTCTCCAGATGATCGGCAACTATTAGCTAGCTCCGATAGTTCATCGGCTGATAGTTCAGATAATAACGAAGAACCAACTATTGTGGCAGAACCAGAAGAACAATTGCTCTATGAAAATTTGAAGCAAAAGTCTCATTTTCTATCCCTACGTGACCAGCTTAAATTCATGGTCAAGCCTGATTTACGTCGAGAGCATGAATCCTATATCAGTCAGAAAGCACCAGCCTCTGGCTATAAAGCATTAGCCCCTTCAAATTGGCAAGAAGTACCAGATTTGACTGTTGCCAACCTCTACTGGTACTTCAAAGTGCAAGAAGCATAACTATGAAAAAGTGGTTGTGGGTGAAGCATTCGGATAGGAAAACTAGAGCCTGAGCAATCAGTTATCATCCGAATACTTCGCCTCTATTGAGTACTAAATTGTTGCTCTAGTCCACTCCTTCAATTGGTGCAAAACCTTGACGCTGGATGTTCTCAGTGATGGTGCGAGGTTCAAGGAATTGTAGCAAGTAGTCAGGACCACCCGCTTTAGAACCAACACCAGACATCTTAAAACCACCAAAGGGTTGTCGCGCCACGATCGCACCTGTCGTAGTACGGTTTATGTACAAGTTACCCACTTCAAACTCAGCTGTTGCTTGGTCAATATGCGAAGGCGTCCGAGAATACAAGCCACCTGTAAGCGCATAGTTAGTGCCATTAGCAATATCTAACGCTTCTTGGAAATTCTTCGCCTGCATCACGGCAACAACAGGACCAAAGATTTCTTCCTGAGCAATCTTGGCATCCGGTGAAACACCAGTGAAGATTGTAGGTCCAATGAAGTAACCCGTATCAGGTGCTGGCAATTCCAGCGCAACTTCTGCTTCTTGACGCCCTTTTTCGATATACTCCCGGATACGGTCTCTTGCTGTGGCATCAACAACTGGCCCGACTTGGGTACTTGGAGCTTCCGCAACACCAATATTGAGCGATCGCGTGGCTTCCACAAAACGCTCGATGAAGGCATCATACACAGGTTCCAGCACAATCACCCGTGAACAGGCAGAACATTTCTGACCGCTGTAACCAAACGCTGACTGTACCGCACCAGCAACCGCCTGATCGAGGTCAGCACTTTCATCCACAATGATTGCGTTCTTCCCCCCCATCTCAGCAATCACTCGCTTAAGATGCTTTTGACCCGATTGTACGATCGCAGCATCTGCATAAATGCGGCAACCCACCTCTTGAGAACCCGTGAAAGCAATCAAGTGGACATCAGGATGCTTAACCATATAAGCACCGACCGTTGAACCCTTCGCTGGCACGTATTGAAACACACCCTTGGGTATCCCCGCCTCTACCAGAATTTCAGCAATTTTCGCTGCAATTACTGAGGAAACTTCAGCGGGTTTGAGCAAGGTACAATTCCCTGCCACCAGTGCAGCAACTGTCATTCCTGTAGCAATAGCAATGGGGAAGTTCCAGGGAGAAATAACAACAGCAACGCCTCGCGGTTGGTAGATGTAGCGATTATTTTCCCCAGCAACATCATAGTTGTGTCCTTGGTCGAGACGTTCCATCTCATCAGCATAGTAGCGACAGAAGTCGATCGCTTCCGACACTTCCGCATCAGCTTCCCGTAAAGGTTTGCCAACTTCCAAAACAACCCACGCTGATAATTCTGCCCGACGTTGTTCCATCAACTCAGCTGCTTTTCGCAATACACCAGCGCGTTGCCTTACTGGTGTGCGTCGCCAACTGGGGAATGCTGCTTTTGCCGCTTGCAAAGCTTGCTCAGCTTGTTCCATTGAGAGGAGTCCAATTTTCCCAATTACCTCACTGGGATTGCAAGGATTAACGGAATTTACAGTATCCGTCGTTTGTAGATAGTCTCCATTCACCAGAGGTAAGTAAGTCTTCCCTAACTGTTGGCGAACAGTTTGGAACGCTTGTTCTGCTTCCTGCCTTGCTTCCACCTCGGCATAGTCTGTATCCGCAGCATTCGGGAACACCCCTGTTTCTGCTCCTTTGATAGGGGAGGGTTGGACGGGATCTACGACTGGTGGTGCTAACAATTCCTCAATCGGTCGTTCTTCCATGCTTTGCCGCAAGAAAGAACTATTTGCCGTATTTTCCAATAAACGCCGTATTAGGTAAGCCATTCCTGGCAGCAGTTCACCATAAGGAGCATAAACTCGCACCCGATGTCCCTGCTTGACTAACGCTTTGGCTAGTTGGTCACCCATGCCGTAAAGAACTTGCATTTCAAAGCGACGACGGGGGATATTGAGACTTTCCGCAATCGCGATCGCTCTGGCTTGCGATCGCACGTTATGACTTCCAATCGCGGAGTAGATATACTCGTGATTTTCCAGCATTAGCTGGGTCAGCTTTTCAAAATTAAGGTCAGTAGCCGCTTTATCGTTATAGACAGGCTGAGGCCAATGTTTTTGTGCTGCCTGAATCGTCTCTTGATCCCAGTAGGCTCCTTTCACCAAGCGCACGGTGACAGGATAACCTCGCTCTTTTGCCCAAGTGAGCACATCCCGCAAGTCTTGCTCACTATCTCGCAGATAAGCTTGTATCGTGACACCCACATCGGTGCGGGAACGAAACTCCTCTTCCATCAACAGCTCTTTGAGGATAGAGAAGGTCATGTCTTTGTAGACATACTGCTCCATATCGAAGTGAACCGCTACGCCAAGTTCTTTGGCACGGCGTAATAGAATACGGATGCGATCGCATACCCGTTCTTTACTTCCCAGAGGATCGAGCGGGTCAAACTGAGAGTAAAATGCCGTTAACTTGACAGAAACCTGTATTTGTGGTAAAGATTCACCATCTGCAACATCAATCTCCTCAACGGTTGACCACTTCTGCGCTTCCTGACTCAGCTGCTCCATTAAATCCAGATAGCCTTGCAGGTAAGACTCCGCCTCAGTCTCGGTGATTACCGCCTCTCCCAACAAATCGAGGGTGAAAGCCATTTTGTCTTTCCGCAAGCGCTCAATTGTTTTGAGTGCCTGTTTAATGTTCTCACCCGCAATGTATTTATGAGCTAATGTTTCAACGGCTGTAGAAACTGTTGTTGCCGCTACTTGCCCTGGCATTGAGTCAGCTTGAGCAAAGTTGAGCATACCTTTAAGCGCTGCTGGCAGTTCAACCGACTCATCACCTAAATATTGCTGCAAATGGCGGGCAATTTCCGGTTTGCTCCGCAAAGCGGGTAACGTGTCAATGAAGCGAAATAATTGCACTCTTAGACCAGGGTTGCCCATCGCCCAAGCCAGTAACTTATCATCCCAGCGCATCTGGTCGCGCATCTGGGCAAAAAAGGAGCGCTTTTCCCGTGTAGCTTCCAAGAGTTGTTTAGCAATTTCTTGGGTTTTCGCTTCGTAAGTTTTATCGGATACTTGTACAACCATAGCTAATAAGACTCCCTGATAAACCGACCCTACAGTTGGGGTGCCTCGTTGCTATGCATAGCTTACGCCTACAACAGGATGCCCCACTATCGGTGGACAAACCCAAACCTCCATTATACGTTTCTGGTAGGCGATTCATGTATTCTTCTTTTCCAAAAAGCGATCGCTACAAGAACCTCTACAGCGTTGGCTATTGCCGTAGCAATCTCCATCCTTAAACTGCTGCTACAGCCACCCTGAGTTTCTCTTAGCCGCTCATTAAACTTCTTACTTGACACTCCCACGGTTGCGCTAAGAGCTAAAACCGTGGGATTCTTGGGTCAATGGGGAGCCAACGCTTACCCCTCGCCAAGCATCGTAAATGGCAAAGCCAATGGTGATGAGTACTGTAGGTAAATCATGCCTTTGTATACCTCAAAACCTCATTTAACCCATAAAAATAGGAGATGTTGAACCTCCTCCTTTTACCGCCTTTTATCCCCCATCCCCAAGCTGTTATCCTGAGCCTAGGGGATGAAAGGCGGCGCTAATTACGATCAGCAATCAGTGCTACTTTGCCTCACCAGGAGCGACGAAACCCGCCTTTTTAGCTGTAGACACATCTGCAAAACAGATTTCAGGCTTGACATTCTTGTAGCTCGCCGCTTTAGATTCATGATAGATTTGCTTTCCCTTCTTGTTTAGATTGCCCTTGATGGGAGCATTAGTTGGGCAATCAGTCCCTGTTGGCTTAGTACCGAGCTTTTGCGCTTCGGGTGATAGAGTCTTGGCAGTTGTCTTAGATGATTTAGACGAATTTGTCGTAGTTTTAGCTGTAGATGAAGCAGCAGGGGTGGCAGAAGTAGCAGGAGACGTTGATTGTGCAGTGGGTTGGCTAGAAGAATTGCCAGCAGTAGGGTCGTTCGGTTTCTTGGTGCAGCTAGTAATGGCTAGAACCGAGAGTAGTACTAAGCAAGTAGTCCAACGACGATAACTGAGTTTTTGAGAATTGATCAACACTTTTGCTGTCCTCACACAAAGCCAAAAAATGGTTATTAGGACTCATTAGAGTAACTGAGAGTTAAGACGTTCGTGTGTTATTTGTGTGTCAAAACAATGACAGCAAAAAAATTACTTCCTACTTCCTAGTTTCAGGTTACAACGGCTCCGCGTTAATCGACTTTGGCAGTGAAGGAGATTTGGGAAGTTTTGGATAGATGCGATCGCAAAAAAACAACGTTCCGGATGCCACACATATAGGGATAGTCAGAAGATTTAACAGGGGTATACTCACTAACCCCAGACAGACAAGACCGAAGCTAGCGCTGGCAGGCAAACTGCGGAACAAAAGCCCTAACTTTTCCCGGAAGTGTAGGCGTCGGCGTTCCAAGGGAGCATCGAGAAAATCGATGCACACAATTGTTGCTGCCAGCGTAACGCCACCAATAGTAGCAATGACTGTGCCAATCCCCGGCACGAAGTTCAGTAGTAGTAAGGGTATCCCTACTCCCGCTATAAGCACCAGTTTTTTCAATTCATGCAGGAGCGCTCTGCCAATCTCTCGAGCAATATTGACTTTGACTACATGCAGCTGACCTGTGCGTAGTTCCTCCAACTGCTCTGAGAGTTGACCATACCAGGGCGCACCTAGCAACACTCCGAATTGTACCAATAGGAAACCAACAATTAGCAGTAGCCCTACTACCAGTAGCGCATCTACCAAGAAGCCAATGCCAACAAGCAGGTACTTTAAAAAGCCCAGCCATGTTGGAAGCTGAGCAATCAACGTGTCTAGCCACTGAGACAGATTAGCTGATAAACCTTCAACACTCTCCAAACCAAAAAAGAGTAAGCCTGCGTACAGGAAAATGCCGACTACAAAATTTACCAGAATCGGTATAGCTACATAGCCCAACAGACGAGGTGTGCGCCTGAAAACCGCTAGCGATCGCAACGGGTAAGTTGCTCCGGTTATTAATCCAAATCCACCAAGTGCTTGCAGCATAAGGATTTTTTCTCTCAAGCCTCTTTGAATAGCTTCACAACTACGAGGTACAATCTTAATTTTGCTGCAATCTCAAAAGTCTGGTCAGCGTCCGGCAATGTTGCCTACTTCGAGGCAGGAATATGTGCGATCATTACCTAAAATTAGTAATGGCTAATAGGGACAACTAGCAATCAACAAAGGGGTTCAAAAAACTTTTCGCGCTTCCAGATGCGCTTCAATTTCCTTACGGGTGCGCCAAACTGGTCGTAACTCATCACGAGTATATACCGGTAATTGGTCGCCATCATGGGGATTCCCTGGCTGAGTCGCATTCCCGTAGGTATTGAGTACCTTGGCTCGGACTGGATTAGAAAACTCAATTGCCGCAATGTACGTATCGCCAGCAAATTGTTGGAACCGTCCCTCCGTTGACGGTGCCAAATCGATAACTCGGAAAATGCCGAAGATTCCAGGCCCACCACTTGCAGGTAAATCTAGCTTACCGTAATGCAGCCGAGCTACCTCTCCCCACGGTACATCTAGTGCCCCGTAGAGAAACTTAACTGTAGTCGCGGCTGTCTCCAATACCTTCACGGCAGCTTCGGGATCAGCAATTCCGTTTGGTGTAGTTAGGGGAGAGTTTTCGTTCCAAGGTGTAGCAAACCAGTTAGACGATTGCATCGTTCTTGTCCAGGCGGCAAACAGTACCGCGCCTCGACTGTTGGCATCCGCCTTACGATCCCACGCTTCTAAGACATCAGCTGCCTCACGCCCCAACTGGCCACCCAGTCGCCGCGCTGCTGGAATTAAGTCATCCAAAATCCGATCCGCTAGTTCCATGCGTGATGAGAATTTGTCGGCAATCATCTGTTCATAGCTAATCTTTTGTTTCTCCATCAGCATTTTTGCTGAACGCTGCGCCCGAAAATGCATAAAGCGGGGTGCCATATAGGAGGGATAATCGTTGGGATTGAGCGCTTGGGGGAATGTGGTTGTCCAGGGGGGATCATTGGCATTCTGCAACCACCCACTGGGCGGATCAAGGACACGGGGCAAGTCACGGTAGGGATGAGTTGTTGTCCATAAGGTTGCCGAGGTATCACCAGGAACAACACTCTGCCAGTATTTCCAATCCCCTTTAGCGCGTACTGGTACCTGAGCATTAAATAGATATAGGATATGCCCATCGCGATCGCTATACAGAATATTGAACATTGGCAACTGTAAAGGCTGTAATGCCGCTTCAAACTGGCTCAAGTTGCTTGCCCGTGCCATGTTCCACATTTGCTCCATCATGTTGGGCTGATCTAACCCAACTACACGCAATGCTATGGCTTTACTATCTTTGTGAGCCACAACAGGACCGTGGATAGAGCGTTGTACTACCAGCTGTTCGTCTCGTAGCGTACCGTTTGCCTGCTTAACCTTCAGCGTTTGTGTTTCGGTTTCAAAAGGGCGAACAGTGCCATCCCAGCGATAGCCTCCATCCGCTAACGTCAATTCGTAAGCATCCCAACCGTCATGAGTATTAACGGTGAATGTCCAACCTAGGTTATTGTTAAACGCGATCGCCAACGCTGGCATTCCCACAAATGCCACACCATAAGCATCAATCCCTGGTGCTGTTAACTGAGCTTCATACCAACGAAACAACTCTGACCAAGGTAGGTGAGGATTAGCTAGTAGCATAGCGTTACCACTGGTTGAATGAGAAGGTGCGATCGCCCAACCATTTGAGCCAGCATTTGATTCGCCAGAACTGAAACCCGCTACCCTCTGCGGGTCAACCATAAAGGTAAAATGGATAACTCGCTGAACGTGAGCTAGTACATCCACCCCACTAACTGGCAGTACCTGCTTAACCTGATCATTAATCTGAGTAGGGTGTTCCTTGGCATAAGCATTAATGCCATCAGCAAACGCATCAAGATAGCCACGCATTGTCGGGTTCTGTGCCTCGTACCATTCCTGGGCACGAGTTGGGATACCCATTGTCCTGACATACTTGTCTAAATCCAAGTACTGTTCTCCAAAATACTCAGACGCTCGTCCCCGCGCTTGACCATACAGACGCCCAATCAAGTCACCATGACTCTGCATCTGTGCCCACCCAAACGCTTGGAATAGTCCCTCAGCATCTTTCCCGTAGATGTGAGGCACTCCCCAAGTGTCCCAAAGTATTTCAGTTCTGTCTGTTCCAGCTGTTGGAGTGTTGATACTCAAGACTAACGCTAAAACTCCACTCAGTACTAACAGAAAAAATCTTAGCAATTGACTCTTAGATTTAAGCCTTGTTGATAAAAACAATGCTCTTCAGTAGATAGTTAACGAAAATTTTACCTTCGCCTGTCTTGTGCTGACAACGACGGCAGTTCTCGATCGGCAAGCCAAAGGTTACAATCCCAGAGGGAACTATAACTCCAATCCCTAACTGACAGCAGCGATTGATCTATATCAGCACAGGACACTTCTCTAAAGGCGATCGCCACCTGTTGCCGTTGTTATATTCCCTGATGTACCGCGCCCAATAGGCTATTCCCCGACTATCAGTTTTACATTGACTGTCAAGACCGGGTGAATTCGGTGTACCGAGATTGGGACAACTGGACACGGATATGCATTCTTCAATACTGCACGGATGGGCAAGTTCTCCTTTGATCGATCCATTCAGGACTATTGCCAGCCTATCTAGCACCCCACCCAGTCAAGGTTGAATTGGAACAATACATTCAGGCACACATCGGTTTGGAGGTTGAGCCGTAACGTTCAATAGCAGTTAACAACTGACGAGGAGTTTTGATTATGGTTTTGAAAGTCGGTATCAACGGATTTGGTCGCATTGGGCGACTTGTCGTTCGCGCCGGGATCAAAAACCCCAACATAGAATTTGTTGGTATTAACGACCTAGTGCCACCCGATAACCTAGCGTACTTGTTCAAGTACGACTCAACCCATGGTCTGTTCGATGGTAAGGTTGACGCCAAGGAAGACGGCATTCTGGTTGATGGACACTTTATTCCTTGCGTGTCCATCAGAAATCCAGCTGAACTGCCTTGGGGGAAACTTGGAGCAGATTACGTGGTCGAGTCTACGGGACTATTTACTGACTATGATGGGGCTTCCAACCACCTCAAGGCAGGAGCCAAGCGTGTAGTGCTCTCAGCGCCAACCAAAGACCCAGATAAGGTTCCCACGCTGCTGGTTGGTGTCAATCACGACAAGTTTGACCCAGCTAAGGACGATATTGTTTCCAATGCAAGTTGTACCACGAACTGTTTAGCTCCTGTGGCGAAAGTTTTGAACGACAACTTCACGTTGACAGAGGGGTTGATGACTACAGTTCACGCCATGACTGCCACTCAGCCGACGGTAGATGGTCCGAGCAAGAAAGACTGGCGAGGAGGACGCGGTGCTCTCCAGAATATTATCCCCGCCTCAACTGGGGCAGCTAAAGCTGTCACGCTAGTTTTGCCAGAGTTGAAAGGCAAGCTAACTGGCATGGCATTTCGGGTTCCTACTCCTGATGTGTCTGTAGTTGATTTGACGTTTAAGACGGATAAAGCAACTAGCTACAAGGAAATTTGTGATGTCATGAAGCAAGCCTCCGAGGGGGAACTGGCTGGCATCTTGGGCTACACTGATCAAGAAGTTGTTTCTACCGATTTTCAGAGCGATCCGCGTTCTAGCATCTTCGACGCTGGAGCTGGGATTGAGCTAAACCCCAACTTCTTCAAGGTTATTGCTTGGTATGACAACGAGTGGGGCTACTCCAATCGTGTGATTGACCTGATGCTATCGATGGCGAGCAAAGAAGGACTCTTGTAACGGTCAGTAGTTAGTAGTTAGTAGTTAGTAGTTAGTAGTCATTAGTCATTAGCAATCAACTGAGAACTAATGCTACTGACTCAGAACAATGACTAAGGGATTAGGAGCAGACAAAATTAAACGTAGGGTGGGCACTACCTACCAAATCTTGTAATTCCCCTCCAGTGGGCTTTGCGAGCCGTGCCCACCGCACAACGATGTGGAGTTTATTTATGTCCACCTACTTAGCCAGGACTTACGCAAATCGAGCCTTCAGGAACTACGTATAGCGTTATGGTGGGCATAGCCCACCCTACAATTAGAGGTTATGCGTAAGTCCTACTAACTACTAACTACTAAACTAATGACAAAAGCTTAAACTAGCAAAAATTTATGAGCCTAAAACTATATTTGCTGCGACACGGCGAAACCATCTATAGCCAGACAGGAGGCTATTGTGGTGATCTAGATCCAGAGTTAACGCCAGAAGGTACTCAGATGGCAAAAGCGTTCGCTGATGCCTACCACTCCATACCTTGGACGGCGATGTATGTCAGTCCCATGAAGCGAACGATCGCCACAGCCAAGCCCTTGTGCGACGCCGTTGGGCTTGAAATGCAACTCCGAGATGGGCTGAAGGAAATTAGGTATGGTGAATGGGAAGGTCAAACTGTCGAATTTGTCAAACAAAACTATGTGGATGACTACCTTCACTGGCTAGCGGAACCCGCCTGGAACCCTCCCACTGGGGGAGAAACGGCAGTCGAGATTGCTAGCCGAGCCATGTTAGTCATTGCAGAAATTCAGGAAAAGCATCCAGAGGGGAATGTTTTGGTGGTTTCCCACAAGGCAACGCTGCGAATTATTCTGTGTAATCTGCTGGGCATTGATCTGGGACGTTATCGCGATCGCATCGATATGCTTGCAGCCTCTGTCAGCATTGTTAAGTTTGATGTCCACGGTCCTCTGCTACAAGTATTAGGCGATCGCGCCTATATGGGCGAACACCTGCGCCTTCG
>DATNPH010000028.1:0-2497 GCA_036703315.1 Coleofasciculaceae cyanobacterium | reverse complement strand
TTATAGAGTTGTTGAAAATGGCAACACCTCTAGAAGCTAAATACATCGTGAAACTGTTAGCAGGCGATTTGCGGATTGGGCTGAAAGAAGGTGCTGTTGAAGATGCGATCGCCCGCCTTTTTCAAGTTGATATCTCTAAGGTACAGTGGGTCAATATGCTAATCGGGGATATTGGCGAGACTGCCTTACTAGCAAGGCTCGGAGAACTTGACGAAGCACGAATGCGGCTATTTCACCCGATTAAATTTATGTTGGCAACTCCCGCCGACGATTTAACGGAAGTAGCGAAACAAATGCCTGATGGATTTGCCGTTGAAGACAAATATGATGGGATTCGCGCCCAAATTCACATTGCACCTTACCTAGACGAAGACAAATCAATTCTCCACGGCACGGTTCGTAACGGTAAGCGTGTTGCTATTTTTTCCCGGACACTCGATGAAATTACCACCAGTTTTCCTGATTTAATCGAACCGCTTGCTGCTATCAACTTAGCTTCAAAAGATAGCGATGAAGCAGCCGATTTAATTTTAGATGGGGAAATTGTCCCTATTCAAGGAGAACGCATCCTCCCCTTTCAAGAACTACAAAAGCGACTGGGACGCAAAAAAGTTTCAGACGAATTACTCGCCGCTGTTCCTGTCGCCTTCATCGCTTACGATGTGTTGTATGCTTTCGGGCGCGTGCTGATTAACGAACCCTTTGCCAAACGGCGAAATATTCTTGAATCTCTTCACCTCGACACTCAAAGAGTACGCTACGGAATTTCCCAACAAGTCAGCGATACTTCCAGCTTAGATGCAGAATTTACCGCTGCTAGAGCAAGAGGAAATGAAGGCTTGATGGTAAAAGATTTGAATTCAACCTACAAACCCGGTAGAAGGGGACGCGATTGGTTGAAAATTAAACGTGCAATGGCAACGTTGGATGTTGTAGTCACAGCCGCCGAGGTGGGAAGTGGCAAACGGCATCGTTTCCTTTCTGACTATACCTTTGCCGTCCGCCAGAGCGAAACCGAACCAACCCTGTTAAATATCGGTAAGGCATATTCAGGATTAACGGATGCGGAAGTTGCCGAACTTTCCGACTGGTTTCGCGCCCACACCTTGCAAGAATTGGCGCATGGTAAGGTGTGTATTGTGGAACCGCGCATTGTCCTGGAAGTGACGTTCGATCGCGTGCAACCCTCTTCGCGACACAATAGTGGTTATGCACTGCGGTTTCCTCGTATTGTGCGCGTGCGGAGCGATAAACCTCCTGAAGACATTGATACCCTTGAGACGGTGCGCCGTTTGGCTGCAACTCTGTCTTCTGAACCAGCGACAAAGGATTCCGAAGCATTTGTTGATTCTGCCGCACCCTTAGAGAACGCCTCAACAAGAAAGGCAGAAGGCAAAGGGCAGAGGGCAGAAGGTTTACCTTCTGACAAAGGCACAAGTAGTCTTTCCACCGACAGGGAGCAAAGGGTTAAATCCCCATATGAATTATCCCTTCTGCCATCTGCCTCCTACCCTCTGCCTTCGTTAACCTTAGAAGCAGCGCGTGATACGTTTCAGGCTTTTGTCGATCGCATCCAACCGGATAAGTCTATCGTTGTGCTGCACGACTCGGATGCCGATGGAGTGACGGCGGGAGTTGTGTTACAGCTAGCGTTGTCACGCGCTGGGTTTGAGCATGTGAAGATTGTTGCACCGAATCGCCAACGCAATGCCTGGACACCTGCGAACCGGGAGCGTGTCATTGCTGCTGCACCCGATAGTTTATTTGTTCTCGATCTGGGCAGTCAATCAGAACCCGTGATTGCTGGCGTTCCCACCTGCTTTATCGATCACCATCGCCCTGAAGGAGTTCCGCCTAGTGATACCCTGATTAGCGCTTACACCTGGGAACCCATCCCCAATACATCACTGCTGGTTTGGGAATTGTGTTCGTCACTAACAGATGTATCCGATTTAGATTGGATTGCCGCAATTGGTACAGTTAGCGATTTAGGTGAAAAAGCTCCGTTTGAGATGCTGGCAGTGGCTAAAAGTCGTTACACTGCCAAGTATTTAAAAGAGGCATCTGCTCTAATTAACTCGGCACGGCGTGCTTCCCAGTACAATCCAGAGGTGGCAGTAAGGGCATTGCTGACTCATGATAATCCGCGATCGCTCGTCAACTCCAACACAGAGGACGTTGAACAATTACGAATAGCGCGGGAAGAAGTACAAGCGGCAATGGAACAAGCCAAGAAAGCCGCACCAGTCTTTTCTGGAAATGTTGCTTTGGTGCGGGTTAACTCACCTTGTCAAATCCATCCACTGATTGCCCAAAGCTGGCGTACCCGATTGCCCAAGTATATCGTCATCGTTGCGAACTCTGGATATATTCCTGGGCGAGTCAACTTCAGCGCAAGAACCTCCTCAGGAATCAATGTGCTGGACTTTTTACAAAGCGTGGACTTGTCGCCAGGAGAGGGGAGCTACGGTCACGGACATGATAGTGCATCTGGAGG
>DATNPH010000017.1:0-77617 GCA_036703315.1 Coleofasciculaceae cyanobacterium | reverse complement strand
ACATCACGCCTTTTTTGAGCGACAACTATTAATTCGAGTTATGCTTGTGGGAATTATCAACAACAAAAGCTCATTATTATTCAAAGATTAAATAACTAATTAATCCATCGGTTGTTTTTCGCCGACTTATTCAGCAAGCCCTAAATAGGTCAGTTTTTGTAGGGATGTCGTAGGAAGATGTCTTGCGACTTGCAGTTAGGGCAGTATAATCCTGCCAGAATCCAATCCCACTACCAAGCCAGCAGCAAAGGCGGCTCCTTGAGCTGAGGCATCAAGCACTTCTGGACGTTCTACGGGAATCCCCAAGTGTCCAAGCAATTGTGGAGAGAAGTTGGTTGTGTGATCGCTCGCGGCAATTGTTCACCTGTATGGGCAATTAGAAAGCAGCCAGTCCCATATGTGCATTTCAATAAGCCTGAGCGATCACAGCTGTGAGCAAACAGCGCCGTAGTTCTAATATGATGTCCGGCAAATCACCCATAATATAAATCCAGGTGCATTCATTAATGCGAGCGCGATGCCAAAACGAGTAACAATCGAAGCACATCTGAGCCTGGAAGAGTTGGAGAACGGTTATCGCCAAGCGTCTGAACCAGTAAAGCGAACACATTACCAAATAATCTGGTTGTTAGCTAAAGGGATGACGACACAAGAGGTGGTAGCGGCTACAGGCTATAGCCGTAGTTGGATTTATGAGTTGGTGTGGGGTTACAACCGTATCGGACCGGAAACACTGGGAGACCAACGGATGTCGAATCAAGGAAGTAGCAAACCCCTATTAGATGATGTGCAACAGGCATTACTATGGCAGGCATTACAAGAGGCTCCAGCAGAGGGAGGACAATGGAATGGGAGGAAGGTAGCCGACTGGATTGCTGATGTAATCGGTCGTCCTGTTAGCCGTCAACGAGGATGGGAATATCTCAAGCAAATGCGTTTTCGATTAAGAGTTCCCCGACCCGAACATACAGAGTCCAGCCTTGAGGAGCAGGCACAGTGGAAAAAAAAATTTGGAGACGAAAGTCGAACAAATACAAATAGAAAACCCAGAAGCCGACGTGGAAATCTGGGCGATGGACGAACATCGAGTCGGTTTGAAGCCAGTCATCCGACGTATTTGGGTTGATGAATGGACAGTACCGATTGCCCAGGTCAATTGGCGTTTTCAATGGTTATGGCTGTATGCTTTTGTGCATCCACGCTCAGGTCAAACCTATTGGTGGATACTACCTTACGTCAACATCCGATTATTTAACAAAGTTCTTGCAGATTTTGCTCAACACTTCGGCATTGGTGAAAAAAAACAGGTGGTCTTAGTTGTTGATCAAGCTGGCTGGCATACCAGCGAACAAGTCGAAATTCCTGAGGGTATGCACTTGGAGTTTTTACCGTCTCACTCTCCAGAATTACAGCCTGCGGAGCGTTTGTGGACACTTACCAATGAGCCGATTGCTAATCGGAGTTTTGAAACTTTAAATGAAGTAGAAGAGGTGCTAATTCAACGTTGTCGCCAAATCATTCACCAGCCTGATTTTGTACGTGGTTTAACCAATTTTTCCTGGTGGTCTGAACTAGCCGCTTAATTATGGGTGATTTACCGGACATCATATAATAGCTTGCTATCCCATTGCTGCTCTGCCAGATTCATTAACATCGTGCGGCTGGCATTGCTATGCTCTATGGCATGAACAAGAAAGGCTCTTATGCAAAGGGCTCTTATGCAGAAGGATTTTCTTTCTGCCTTCTTCCCAAGGCTTCTGGCGAAGGATTTGGATCAAGGGTTACAATCCCCCACTGAAGGTATTCAGTGGCTAGGAGTGACTAGGGAGAAACAATCCCCCTGACACTCCCCCTTCTGCCTTCCTTCTTCTGCCCTCTGCCTTCTCAATCTGTCCTCCTGTTAAGTCCCCGAGAATCCAGCTATCAATTGTGGCTGCCAGGACGTTATCCAGATCAATAGAGAGGTCTTGCCACCGTTGAATATGTTCTAGCAACCAGGAAAGTTTAGTGGCACAGAAGTAGGCATAAAGTACTAAGCCAGTGTGATCGCCAATTTCAGTTGCGTAACCTTGCTCTGTCAGCTGAGTTGAGTACTTAGCTAAAGGTAGAACATTGTCAAGATCAGCTCAAGAAAGGCTATTAAGCCTTTACTGATCTAGTTAATCCTCATAGTAATTAAGGATGCTAGAGGTCTAGACAGGATGCTTACTGCTTCCCACCAAACTTATACGCAAAGTTATACCTTACGCACACATGTCTGCACACATCATCCCTCAATACTGGAAACAGCCTAAGGAACGACTTTTACTCAAGCGCTCTTTGCTAACTGGCAAGTCTCAGGGGCTTCGAATGAGTAGTACCACCAAAACTCAAAACAACTTCTTAAGGACAAAAAAATGAATTTACAAGTTTTAACTGTTGCTGCTCTGCTACATATGATCGATTTCGCCCTCGCTTGTTTTCCTGGCTTATCTCGTACCGATTGTTCAGTTCAGCTTCCGGTTTGTGAACCTGATTTTTACCGCTAAGTCTTGTTAGTGGCAGCTGGCTGTGGGTGAAGCCTAGGCACACCCTATTGACTGCTCAAACTATGTTCGTAATAATTTAGATTTTTTATATTTTATAAATGTGTTGCGGCCCCTGCTGACGAATTGGCAGGGGTTTTACTCATAGCCGAATGGCACTAAGATAGTGCGCTAGCCTTCTCCTAATCGATCACAGAGAAAGAAAATGGCTAGTTTTCTCCTAGGCACTTAAGTGAACATCCTTTTTTTAATGAGGTATGTAATTTGTGTTCGTAACTACAGACTCGGTTAACATTAAACCACTTCTTGCGCTAGAAGTGGCATGAAACTATAGAAGTTATTGTGTTAAGTACCTTCAGTTAAAAACCATCTCATATAAGCTCTACTGAATTCAGATATTAGCCAACCTCTTTCTGAAGTTCAACCGACTTAATGAAGTGGGATGGTTTGTTTCTTGAAATTTTCCTATTTTGTCAGGTTTATTGACATCAATTGAATGAAAAATGGAGACAAAATGTCATTGAATGATAACCATGGGCAATTGGTGATTATCGGCGGAGCGGAGGACAGAAGCGGAGAATGCACCATCCTTGGGGAGTTTGTTCGACGCGCTGGAGGCAACCAAGCGCGAATTGTCATTATGACAGTTGCAACATCACTGCCCAAGGAAGTGGGAGATGATTATATCCACGCGTTTGAACGGTTGGGAGTCGAGGATGTTCGCGTCGTTGACACGGAAGATCGGGAAGCAGCAAGAGATGAGAGTGCGTTGCGAGCGATTGAGAAAGCCACTGGTGTATTTTTTACTGGTGGAAACCAGGCTCGTATCACAAGTGTACTCAGGGATACCGAGATCCATAAGCTGCTTCACAAACGGTTGTCTGAGGGAATGGTGATTGGAGGCACGAGCGCAGGAGCTGCCATGATGCCAGACGTGATGATTGTTGAAGGAGACTGTGAGACTAATCCTCGGATTGAGATTGTGGAAATGGAACCCGGTATGGGCTTCCTGCCTGGAGTAGCGATCGATCAGCATTTCCTACAGCGTGGACGTATAGGACGCTTACTCTCAGCTGTCACACAGCAGCCAGTTGTCTTGGGATTGGGCATTGACGAGAATACAGCAGTGGTCGTGAGCGGTAACGAGTTGGAAGTGATTGGAGAAGGCGCTGTTACTGCTGTCGATCTATCAGAAATTACACATACCAACTTGGGTCAAGTCTTGAAGGATGAGGATTTAGCGCTTTGCGGAATCAATCTACATATTCTTCCTCATGGGTACCGATTTGACTTGAAAACGCGCAAGCCTATTGTTTAGATAGCTTATTCCTGCCTCCGCTCAAAACGTTCTCCCTTGTCTCTAAAAGGTGGTCACAAATTTCTGCCTAGATGCACTAACGTCCTAGCTGAAGTTGTAGCTTTACTCTCTCACTGTCACCAGCATCTCCAGTAGAGGGAAAAGAGTTGAGGGTGGTTTCAGGATTGAGCGTGTCTCCAAACACTACATCGACCTTGTCATCTAGCACATTGCTTAGTGGAGAGTTTTTCCGCGATTGGGTAAGTCTACCAATATTAGTCACAGAATTATTTTGCCCCCCTGGTGATGTTCCATTAAAGAGAGTTCGGTAATGGTCTGTAATTGTTCTACTCTCCACTGCACGCAAAGAGCTTCCAGACCGCGTCACTGCACTATTTTCTGGGTTAGACGGCACAGGAGACTGCGCATGAACAATCGGCGCTAAGCCAGCAACTACTGCCCCGATTCCAAGAACAACAAGTGTTACACGTATCATTAACTTTCCCCTGATTCTAGTTATTTTTATTGTAGATTTGTTTTTTAAATCGTGTGTTAAAACAATTGGAGATTCTACCTTTCGCTACCTCTAAATTATAAGAATCTTTACTCCCTACTTCTAGATGAGGAGATAAGGATTGTAACTTACGTAACCAATTGACTTTTGAGGATACAACACAGCCAAATGTATTACAAATATTACTCTCTCGGCTGCTAAAGCGTATTACTTAAGTATCTTGATGCCGAAGTATAGCCGCTTCTTAGTAAATTCTCACTTTACTCAACCTAGTGAATATACTACTGACCTTATCTCCGTAAATCCACTAATGCATTTGTTAACAAAAATAGAGTAGATTTTTGTGAGCAGAGTATCACAATGCAAGGGCAGCTCATACAAATTTGAGTCAAGGCTCTGGTGTTGATAAGTTCCCCAATCGGTGCTCGTATGAAATGGTCTGTTGAGAAAAAGACGTTTATTGGACTGGGATTCGCCTCAGTAATCCTTGTTGGTATTAATACGCTGGCTTACTGGAACCTGCGGCAACACAAAATTACCTCAGATGAGTTAATTCATACCACTGAAGTACTCGAAAAGCTCGAAGCCTCCTTCTCTAAGATAAAAGATGCTGAGACTGGGCAGCGGGGCTACCTGCTCACAGGACAAAAGCAGTATTTAGAACCTTATTTGACTGCTGTAACTAACCTTAAGCCAGAAATTCAAGCTCTTAGGAAGCTAACAGCGGATAATCCTCACCAAAAGCGACGACTTGATGTTCTTGACTCTCTAGTTGCCGAGAAGCTGAGGGAACTTGATCAGACAATCAACCTACGCAAGGAAAAAGGATTTGAAGCGGCGCAACAGGTTGTCTTGACAAACCGAGGCAAGCAGGTGATGGACAGGATTCGCATGCTAATTCAGGAGGTTGAAAAGCAGGAGCGATCGCGGCTAAAACAGGCGATACAAGATGCACAAGTCAATGCCCAAAAGGATACGGTCATCTTGACAACAGGAGTTGTCCTGAGCTTCATAGTACTCTACTTTGTCTATGACTCTATTCGGCGAGAGATGGCAGCACGTAGGCAGACAGAATGGGCGATGCAAAAACTGAATGTAGAAGTTTGTGAAGCTCTGCAAAGAGAACAAGAACTAAACGAGATTAAATCCCGTATTATCACGGTTGTCTCTCATGAGTACCGCACTCCCCTGACTACTATTCTCTCCTCAGCGGAATTACTCGAACATTACAACCACAAATTGTCGGAAGAGAAACAAATTACTCATCTCCAACGTATTAAAGGCGCTGTCACTCATCTAACCGATCTAGTTACAGATATGCTGGACATCAACCAAGCTGAGGCAGGAGAACTTGAATTTAACCCTACCCCACTAGATTTAGAAGTGTTCTGCCGTCAGTTAGTAGAGGAGCTGCAAAAGAACATAGGTCAAGACCATGCGATTACTTTTGTTAGTTTGGGTGGCTGTTTCTCTTGCGTAATGGACGAAAAACTGCTAAAGCAAATTTTCACCAATTTACTTTCAAATGCCATCAAGTATTCCCATAAAAACAGTACAGTTCATTTCGAACTGCGATGTCACGATGGCATGGGAGTCTTTCAGGTTCGAGATGAGGGCATCGGTATTCCAGAAGCCGACCAAGTACAGCTGTTTAAGCCTTTTGAACGAGGTAGCAATATTGGCACTATTTCTGGAACCGGACTAGGACTGGCACTTGTGAAAAAGCTTGTGGATTTACATAGTGGTCAGATAACAGTGGATAGTACGCTCGGTGTCGGCACTACATTTAGAGTCACCGTGCCACTCAATTGTCAAACACCTGCCTTCCCTGTAGCTTGAAGATAGTACTACAGCAGCGAACCTTCAAAGACTTCTACATCAGGCAAGTGTTACCTCTTATTTAGAAACAGCTAAAGAATCCAGAAAAGCCTGAGCTTCAGGAAAAGCTAAATTGCCATTTCCTGCTACAACAACCATTTGATATAAAGTCACATTTTTAGGGTTTAGTAAACTTCGTGATTTTATCACCTCACCTTGTTTACCTTTAAAAGTTATTTCTCGACCTGGAAAACCATTAAAACTAATCTTTTTTTCGCTAGCAACACTAGATTTGCCACCTTGAACTTGTCCATCACGAATAACATCTAACTCTTTCTCAATATTTTCCTGTCCCAAGTTATATTGGCTAGATTTTCCAGGATATTTTATGCTTGCTGTCATGTAAGCTCGATTATTCGCTTTATCTTCATACATAACCTGCCAGTACTTAAATTGCCCTAAGTTCTTGTTCAAAATTGACTTCTCGTCTTCCTGTGGCTGACCAGGAAACTTTGCCTTATAGCTGCTATCTTTGGCAGTATAAGTGTACCAATTCTTGGTTGCGGAAACTTGAGTCGTTTCAGACGAAGGGGAAGATTGACCACCCGTTGAAGCAACTTGGTTTTTGCTAGTACAGGCAGCTAGAGGAATAACTAAAGCAAAAGCTACTGAGATGAAAAGCGATTTCATGTCCACTACTGAGTGTTTCAAAAAATGTGAGTACTCCCTGCATATATCTCTTGAGTTCCTGCTACTTATGCAGCCTTTGGAATATATTGGGCGCATCTATGGCTTAGAAAGCCTTCAGATTGAACCACAATATTCACTCAATCGGTGTAATATGCGGGTGTTACTAAACGATGGGAAACGTCAAGTTGTTTCACCAATCCGCGTAAATGCCACCCAGTCTTTAGAATCCGTGTATTGCTTCATCCATTGCTTGGCTCAGGGCTTGCGGCTTATCAGGATTGTGCTGAAGATGGCGATAAGCCTAGCATGCTGTTAGGCTTATCGCCAACTATGTTTGAAGCCTAGTGCGCTGCGCTCATAGCTCACTTAATCCCTCACAGTAAACTAAAAATCTTTGGTCAGTTCAGGAGATTTTTCTTCTTCCTTCTGAATTTCTGAACTTCTGAACTCTTTAATTTCTGAACTTTTGATTGATGTTGGAGATTCTCCGGAGAGCAATAGGGAAGGCTCAATAGTTGGCAAGGCAATTTCTACAGTTGTACCCTTATCATCTCCATCGCTAAACAGGCTAATACTTCCTCCCATCATTTCGATTAAATTTCGTGAAATGGCAAGACCAAGGCCTGTTCCACCACATTTACGAGTAGTTGAGCCATCAACCATTACGAAGGGACGGAATAGTTTATGCTGTTGAGTCGGATCGATACCAATTCCGGTATCCTTAACAGTCACTACAACTCGTGAACTTTGAGAGCCGAGGTTAGATTCTTCAGCTCCTTTTGCCACTGGTTCTATGACTCCTATCTCTTCTATCCGTGTACTAATCGTAATACTGCCAGAGTCAGTAAACTTGACAGCATTACCAACTACATTCAGCAGCACCTGCTTGAGTTTAGCTGGATCGGCACGAACAGCAATAACTTCACTTAAGTCAGGGGTATGAAATTCTATTCCTTTTTGCTGAATAGGAACAGCTTGTAAATTAATCACTTCATTGAGTAACTTTTGCAGATCAATCGGCTCGATTTCTACTGAGAGCTTGCCCGCTTCAATTTTGGCAATATCCAAGACATCATTGATAATTCCCAGCAGATGAATGGCTGCATCGTCAGCACGCTGTAAAAAATCCAGTTCTTCTTCTCGGTTGTCGCAGAAGCCATCTCGTACTAATCGCAGGCAGCCGATTATGCCATTAAGGGGGGTTCTCAGCTCGTGAGAGGTATTAGCGAGAAACTCGTTCTTCAGCTGGTTAGCTGTTTGTGCTTCTTTCCAGGCAGTTTCGAGTTCTTCCGCCCAGTCTTTCAGGCGCGAAATCATTCCCTCAAGGGCTTCGGAGAGTTGGTTAAATTCCCGAATGTTGAAGTTGTGGGGAATTTCCTGCGTGGACTGTAGATGAGATTGATTTAGAGCGTAGTCTGTAAGCTTTTCCAAAGGACGGGCTAGGTCGCGAGACAAATAAACTGTTGCCAAAAAGCTTGCTGCAATCAAGCCACAGGTTAAGAGCAACAAAACTTTCTGAATATCTTGGAGACCAGCCAGGGCACTATTTATGGGTGTGATGGCTAGGAGCACCCATTTTTGATTCGCCTCAGCCGTAATCGGACTATCAATTGCCGTGTACCCAGCGAGTAATTCCACACCCTGCTTTTCAAAGGAAAACAGATGCTGGTGATGCTGCTGACCAGCGATCGCTTTTGTCAAGATCTGCTTAAGTGCCTCAACCTCTGCCTCCTGCTCAATACTGCGTCCAACCCGCTCAGGTAAGGGATGGGTGAGAATTGTTCCGGCTTGGTTAATTACCACGGGATAACCAGACAGTGACCCCCGCTTCACCTGCTCCTGCTGTAGCAGTGCTGCTTGGATACTCAGGGCATATTGAAGTTGACCAGCAGAGTCGTAAATCGGCACACTGAGCACTAGAGTGAGTTGGTTAGGGGGCTTAACATTGGCTGTCTCAGTGACAGCTGTGGGGGCAGTTTGGGGAAGTATCGCCCTCACGTAAACCTTAGAACGGTCTGGAAGTAACTGTTGTTGCTGTTGGGGCCATAAACCTTCTGGAATGCTGCTGATCGATTGATTTCCACAGGTACTGACCGCAAGCTTTTTGGTATCTAGATCGATCAACTGCACACACTGGCTTTGGGCTGGTAATTGTTTAGCCAGTTGCTCGATGAATCGTTGATAAGCTTCTTTGGACTCGGACTGTAGTACTACAGTTTCACTCGCCGTCACCAGGCTAGCTTGTAGTGCGGCGATCGAGTCTTGAATCCTCTCACCTTTTCTCACAGCACTTTCTATAAGATTTTGGCGAGCCGTTTCCAAAAGGGTTTTACGTGCTGTTCGATAGGTCACATACACTCCTGCTAGTAACACTGGCACGCTCAGCAGCAAAAGGCGTGACAATAAGATGCGACGAAAGGAGGATTGACCTGGCTTAGCCATAGGAAGTCTCTCGAATTGAGGTGGAAAACCCAGCAGTAACAATTAATACAGTAGATGACTTACCCGCTCCAGACGTGGGAGAAACACTGACCTGCTTGTTGTTGGGTTCAGCAGCAGCTAAAAGCAGATATTCAGTACAGATGCACTTGAGAGCCATTTTAAGTCTTGCTGAAAGCGAACCGCTTACCCTGAAAAAAGTTGCTGGAAAGTGTCATGTCTGTAGATGCATACTTTTAGCGGGTCAGTCTCTATCGTAAAACGGTTCAAAATTCCTGTGTGTTCTAGAAGCTCAGCTTCTTTAGAATCTATACAATAAATCCGCTGGAATCTAAGAAATCTTTAAAATCATTTTTAGTTCCGATTGGTAGCTATGCCTGAAAACTCCGCCATTAATCGACCACATACAACGGTGGTTCTCGCTATGAGTGCGGATGGTAAGATTGCAGACGTGACGCGATCGCCTGCCCGATTTTCTTCCCCTGCTGATCGGGCACATCTGGAAAGACAAGTTGCCCTGGCTGACGGTATTTTACTAGGTGCGGGTACACTTCGCACGTATGGAACAACTCTTGGCATCTCCAATCCCCAATTGCTTCAAATCCGAAAACAAGGTGGGGCACCGTCACAGCCTGTGCAGATTGTTTGCTCCCGTGGTGCTGAGCTTGATCCGCAATTACGCTTTTTTCGCCAGTCGGTGCCGCGTTGGTTGCTGACAACAACAGCGGGTGCCCAACGTTGGCAGGAGTCGGCTGACGGGAGTTTTGAGCGGGTTTTGGTGGCTGACACCTCTGAGGGAGAAATTGATTGGATCAATGCCTTCGAACAGTTAACAAAGCTAGGGCTGCGGCACTTAGGTATTTTAGGCGGCGGCGAACTAGTCGCATCGCTACTAGCCGCTGATTTAATTGATGAATTTTGGCTGACGGTTTGTCCGTTAATTTTGGGTGGTAAGACGGCACCGACGCCCGTAGAGGGCGAAGGGTTTTCATACCAACTAGCGCAGCGTCTAGAACTTTTAGGTGTTGTAACGATTGGGCATGAAGTATTCCTTCACTATCGCCTGCAACGTTCGTGAAGATAGATTAACCTAAATAAAGTTTTTACCTTTGTAGTAGGGGTGAGTTAAGTTGGCTCGATTGTAATCAATGTGCGCTCCTACATAGCTGATGAATCGGTATTTCAAAAAGTTTTTACCCTGGATTTCCTCAATGCTTCAACAACCCCAGCTAGGCTATTCGGTTACCTGGGTCAACCGGATCGCAGATATTCCCCAAGCCACATGGGACGCCCTCGCCCAGCCACTGAAGACACCTTTTTTGGAATGGGAGTGGTTGAACAATTTAGAAACGTCTGGTAGCGCTACACGTCAGACAGGTTGGTTACCTAATCACCTGACGGTATGGCGAAATCGACAGCTGGTGGCGGCGGCACCACTCTATATCAAAGGTCACAGTTACGGCGAGTTTGTCTTTGACCACCAGTGGGCTGATTTAGCTTATAGATTGGGAGTACGCTACTATCCAAAACTCCTAGGCATGACGCCCTTTACACCCGCCACTGGCTATCGGTTTTTGATGGCACCAGACTCAGATGAGGACGAACTGACGGAGGTGATGATCACTGCGATCGACCACTTTTGTGACAAGAACCATATTTCTGGCTGTCATTTCCTCTTCGCTGACCCCGACTGGCGAGTCGTTATGGAACGCCACGGATTTACTAGTTGGCTGCACCACAGCTACATTTGGCAAAACAAAGGGTTTAGCACCTTTGATGACTACCTGAGTGTCTTCAACGCTAATCAGCGCCGCAATATCAAACGCGAACGCAAAGCCGTCACCCAGGCAGGTGTGCGGCTTGAAATTCTCAGGGGTGATGAGATTCCTAAATCGTTGTTTGGGATGATTTACAGCTTCTACAGCAGCACCTGCGACAAGTTTATGTGGGGCAGCAAGTATCTGACTCGCAAGTTTTTTGAGCAGTTGTATCCCAACTATAGCGATCGCGTAGTATTGGTTGCTGCTTATCGGGAGGACGATGACCGACATCCCGTGGGAATGTCGTTTTGTCTGACGAAGGGCGACCAGCTGTATGGACGCTATTGGGGGTGTTTTGAGGAATTTGACTGCCTGCATTTCGATGCTTGCTATTACACGCCGATTGAATGGGCGATCGCAAACGGCATTCAGATGTTTGACCCTGGTGCGGGTGGGCGGCATAAGAGACGACGTGGCTTCCCAGCAACACCTAATCACAGTCTGCACCGATTTTATAATGCTCGCTTGACCCAGATTTTGCGGAACTACATCGGTGAGATTAATGAAATGGAACAGGAGGAAATTGACGCCATCAACCAGGATTTACCTTTTAGCAAGCGGGAAATTAATTTCGCTATTGAGGATTAATCGGCTTGTAGGGGTGGATTTATCGGACTATTTTTCGTCGTGTCAGAAGTTCATGGGGTGTAATCCCTAAAGCCGCCCTTACAAATAATCTTGGGTTTGACGAACCTTTCTATCGCTCAATAATAGAAATTCACAGGAATTGATTACCTGGAAAAATGATGTAACCATGCCTGAATCACATCAGCGCTTAGCACTTGTTTGCCGTTATAACAACTCCCAGGGTTCTAAATCTATATTGGCTTGACTCGGTGAGAGATCGCTTTTAGAAGCAGCTTTTAAAATAGGATGAAGTCTGTTCCAGGTGTCAAAGCACCAGAACATGCAACGAAATAAAATTCGCTTTTAGAACATGAGTCAAACAGCAGATGCCCTGGGTGCAATTGATGAAAAGCTATCGAAGCGTCATATCGACCTCGATCCAGGCGGATATTTTATTATCTACCTAGATCGGGAGGCAGGGCTAATTTGTGCCAAGCTTTTCACGAATGTCATTGATGATCGCGGTTTAGCTGTTGATCCAGATACTGGTAAACCCATACCTGCACGAGGTAAGGTAGAACGAACTCACAGTACTTTGTTTACCGGCAGAACGGCAAAGGAACTTTGTGTTGCTATTTTTGAGCAAACTCAGCCCTGTCCTGTAACCTTACTTGACCATGCGGCTTATTTGGGACGGGAGTTTGTTCGGGCTGAGAATGCTTTAATCAGTGGGCAAGAGTATGTTCAGGATTAGCCAGAGAAGCTTTGGTAGAAGAAGTAGGTAGCCATCGGGACAACCGTGGCGATAATCAAGATGGCAACGACCCAAATTGTGGAATTTTTGGTATCGGTTTCTTCTGCCTTGGTAAAGGTGCTTTCAACTTGAACATTTTCTTGCACAACAGGTGGACCGGGGTCAGGTTGACCAGAAAGGACGGCAACGAGGCGATCAGTTGCATCCAATAAAGCCTGATTATATTTGTTCCCGTCGCGGAGTGGCACCATCAGGGTTTCGGAGGCAACACTCTCGGCAATGTCATCAGGCAGACTTGACCTAACGGACTCTCCAGTACGAATAGCCGTGCCATTGGTGAGGGTATCAATGACTAGCAAGATTTGATTGGCTTGAGCTTCCGGTGTCGGAAACCATTTTTTAAATAGCGCCGTTGTGAAACTTTCTGCTGTCTCACCGTAGTCTAAGCGATGGATGGTGACCATCCTGACTTCTTTACCTGTTTTTTTTGCTAAATCGTCTAGAGTGCCACTCAGCTTGCCTTCATTGAGGCGGCTGAGAACTTCTGCCTTATCAATAACCCAAGTTGGTTCACCTGCATGAACAGTGGGCATTTGATAAACGCCAATAGCTTTTGCCGGGGCTGCAACTATACCGCTAGCGACAACGATTAACAACAGCGGTAGAATCAGGCGTTGAAGGTATTTTCGACCATCGTATAGTGGATTGAGGAGCTTTTTCATTTAATTAATCTCAATTAATCGCAAGATTGGCTTTTCTAATAAATACTATACAAAGCGAAACAAAACCTACTTCTCAAAATTGAAGAGCGTGCTACGGTTGATGAGTAGCCTTTAGCTTGCTCACAGGGGCGAGTGCCAGCAATGAGTTCAGCAGAAATTTACCGAGGTTGGATTATTGAGGCTAGACCAGTGTTTTGTGTTCAAGTTTGGAGTGCCACTGGGGAATGTGTAATTCCTATTCATAACGCTAAGACGGAGGAAGAGGCACTTCATTTCGCAAAGCGCTGGATTGACTTACAAATGACACCGGACAGAGCTAAACCACAATCAAGTGATTCACCTCCTCCTGACTTTGATGATGATGATATTCCTTTTTAATACATAATGTATTTTTATAACACACAAAAAAGTATTTTTTGCGCTTATGGCTATCGAGGGATGAAATCTCCAGCGCTAGGAAGTTTAATGAACTTTTCTAAAGGTCACAAATAATTCTGCAACTGGGTAACACCTCGTTGCGTAGAATGTGATCTCAAGTTGGTTTATAAACTTTCAGACAAAGAGGAAGATTCAGGATGGCTGATCCAAGAGATGCAGAGGTTGTTAAACCCTATGACGATAACCCTTTTATTGGCAACCTAGAGACACCCATCAATAGTTCTCCAATCGTTAAGGCTTACATTAATAATCTGCCAGCTTACCGCAGATGGGTATCTCCCCTAGTTCGTGGGATAGAAATTGGTTTGGCTCATGGCTATTTTTTAGTAGGCCCATGGACTGTCTTCGGTCCCCTGCGGGAGACTGATGTAGCCTATCTAGGCGGATTACTTTCAGCCATTGGAACAATTCTGATTGCGACCGCAGGAATGTCTCTCTATGGTATTGTCTCTTTCCAAACAGGTGGTGACTTTGAGGTCCAAAATCCCCGAACCCCAGGGGAACTGAAGACAGCTGAAGGCTGGAGCCAGTTGACTGGTGGATTCTTTATTGGCGCGGCAGGTGGCGCTTTCGTTGCCTATTTTCTGCTGGCAAATTTTGACATTGTGGATTCCATATTCCGTGGAATAGTTCACAATACTTAGCATTTTTTTGCTGAAAGCCCTTAGCTTTAAGCTTCTGACTTAAGCTATAAGACAGCTAACAGTAATATCCTTTTTGGAACTTTGTAAATTTAGAGAGGAAGGTTTGATATGACAGGCTCATACGCTGCTTCATTTTTGCCCTGGATTCTGATTCCCGTAGTTACCTGGCTCTTGCCTGCTGTGGTATTTGGTCTTTTATTTATCTACATTGAAAGCGACGCTTAATCTAGGTTTCATCTTAGAGTTTGTCTCAGAAGACTGAAAACCATTTCTAACAGCTGAAAATACCCTACCTAGCGCTAGGCACAAGCTAAGCTAATGGGTAGGGTATTTTTTGTATTGTGGGTGGCTAAGCTGTTCAGCATTTAAATCGCTTATTCGGATTCGCTGTCAATATTCAGGTATAAGGGTTTGGAGTTTTATTCATACCCAGTTTAGATGCCTAAGAGGTTAGTGGTGAGGATAAGAGTCAATTGCCACGTTTAATCACTCTTTTCTATAATTTTTGAGGAAGTGATCGCTCTCTTACCGTGCTCTACATTCAGGTAAGACCTGTTTGCATTATTAAAAATTATCCCACAAGTACTTTTCGTGTTTGTAGGCTTTCCGTAATCGTTGCACAGCTGTTACAGATAGTGCAGACTTAATAGTTGCGACTAATTTTCCCCACACCAGTAAGTCAGATTCCGTGGAAGCGTGCTTGAACTGGTGCGTGTAGAAGTTTGTCCAAAACTGAGGTGCATGGTTTATAGTCCAGCGATTTTTCCAACGCTTGCGCCAGCGGACAAAGTCAGCATTAGTTGGTGACTCGGCTCCTAAAATTGGCGGGAAGTCAGCATAGCTGACAAACTTGCTCACACCTTTGCCGTGGATGTAAACAACGTACTGCCAACAGTCGATGCGATAAATCTCATCCGGTTCTAAATTGAACAGCAGTGCTACTGTCTCTTCTGTAACAAATCGCGCCAGTGGGTGAAGGACGGGAGATTTTTGATTAATTTTCGAGGCTCTGATGTCGAGCGTTTTCGCCTTGGGTGTTGATACCATAAAAGTGACTCCCATTTATAGGGGGTTTTTGGTTAGCGATCGCCCTTGAGTTGTCCAGACTGTGGAGGGTGATCGCCTTTTAGATTATTTTATTTATTAAATCCAAAATCTTGTAATCCGTCAATATGAGTAGGGGCTTAGTGAGGTTGCGGGTCAGAGAGTTTGCGGCTGAGAGGGGCTGGACGCTCAAGGAAGTGGCTGAACGTTCTGGCGTCGGCTATACCACGATTAGTAACTATGCCCGTTCGCCTGGAATGGCAATGGTAGACTATACAGCCCTGCACAGGCTAGCTCGCACGTTTGATGTGATGATTGAAGACTTGGTTGAGATTTTGGAGGAGTAGATGTTAGCCAAGTATACCGCTCGTGCTGATCGCCTGTGACCTAACCCTAATACTAGGCTGTTTGCTCTGATTCTCTAGTAGCTCCAGAGTAGAGGAGCGTAGCTTGTCACCATCACTCAAAAGCACATTTTTATTATTAACAAAAATCCCCCACCCGAAGGTAGGGGATTTTCTTTAATTACCGACAAAGCAAGGCTTTAGCCAACTTCATCAGCCAAATTTACCAGCCGTTGAGGCAATTAGGAATGCCGCGAAGGTGAGGATATAGCCAACTGTAAAGTGAACTACACCCGTCAACCAACCTTGAACAATGGACAGAGCAACCGGCTTGTCTTTCCAGCTAACCAGGTTCGCTAGCGGAGTGCGCTCGTGTGCCCAGACCAAAGTTTCGATTAACTCTTGCCAGTAACCTCTCCAGGCAATCAGGAACATAAAACCAGTTGCCCAAACCAGGTGTCCGAACAGGAACATCCAGGCCCAAACAGACAGGTTAGTCGTACCGTAGGGGTTGTAACCGTTGATTACCTGAGCCGAGTACAGCCAGAGGTAGTCACGCAGCCAGCCCATGATGTAGGTAGAGGACTCATTGAACTGAGCGACGTTACCTTGCCAAATGCCCAGATGCTTCCAGTGCCAGTAGAAGGTGACCCAACCAAGGGTGTTCAGCATCCAGAATATAGCTAGGAAGAAGCTCTGCTCCCAAGCAGATGTTTGGCAAGTGCCACCCCGACCAGGACCATCGCATGGGAAGGTGAAGCCAAAGTCCTTTTTATCTGGCATCAGCTTGGTACCACGGGCATCCAACGCACCCTTGACACAAATCAGGGTGGTGACGTGCAGACCCAGTGCGATCGCATGATGAACCAGGAAATCGCCAGGACCAATGGTCAAGAATAGAGAATTGGTGGTGTTGTTGATCGCATCTAGCCAGCCCGGTAACCACACGTTGCCATAGTTAGGCCACGCGGTGGTCGCGATACTGTCGGGATTCGACAACAGCACGTCCATTCCATAGAGTGCCTTACCGTGAGCTGCTTGAATGAACTGAGCAAACACCGGCTCAATCAGAATTTGCTTTTCAGGGTTTCCGAAGGCGACGACCACATCGTTGTGGACGTACAGACCCAGGGTGTGGAAGCCTAGGAACAGCGAAACCCAAGACAAGTGAGAGATGATCGCCTCTTTGTGCCTCAGTACTCGATCCAAGACATTCCCCTTGTTTAGCTCAGGGTCATAGTCCCGTACCCAGAAAATTGCGCCGTGCGCGAAGGCACCAATCATCAGGAAGCCAGCAATGTACTGGTGGTGGGTGTATAGCGCTGCTTGGGTAGTGAAGTCCTTAGCCATGAAGGCATAAGGAGGCAGCGAATACATGTGCTGTGCCACCAATGAGGTAATAACTCCTAGTGCAGCTAGGTGAATTCCTAGCTGGAAGTGCAGGGAGTTGTTGTAGGTGTCATACAGCCCTTGGTGAGGCAGATTGAACTGACCTTCACTCTTGCCACCGATCAGACCGGCTTTGGAGTTCAGCATTTCTTTGATGCTGTGACCAATACCGAAGTTTGTCCGGTACATATGACCGGCAATGATGAAGATGACCGCGATCGCTAAGTGGTGATGGGCAATATCCGTCAGCCACAGCGACTCAGTTTGAGGATGGAAGCCACCCAAGAAGGTCAAGATTGCTGAACCTGCGCCTTGAGAAGTCCCAAACACATGCCCAGCGGTATCTGGGTTCTCAGCATAAACTCCCCAGTTTCCTGTGAAGAAAGGAGCTAAGCCTGCTGGGTGTGGTTTAACGGACAGGAAGTTATCCCAGCCCACATGCTGTCCACGAGCTTCAGGAATTGCCACGTGAATCACGTGTCCAGCCCAAGCCAAAGAACTAACACCAAACAGACCCGCTAAGTGGTGATTCAAGCGAGATTCAGCACTCTTGAACCAAGCCAAGCTCGGGCGGAACTTGGGCTGTAGGTGCAGCCAGCCTGCAAACAGGAAGACCGCAGATAACAGCAAGAGGAATATTGCACCTTGGTACAAGTCCCCATCCGTCCGTATTCCTTGGGTGTACCACCAGTGGTAAACACCCGAGTAAGCAATATTAACTGGGTTAGAAGCACCAGCTTGAGTGAAAGCATCTACTGCTGGTGCACCGAATTGAGGGTCCCAAATCGCGTGAGCGATGGGACGGATATTCAGAGGATCTTTAATCCACTGTTCAAAGTTGCCTTGCCAGGCGACGTGGAACAGGAGGCCAGAGGTCCACAAGAAAATGATTGCGATGTGGCCGAAGTGAGAAGCAAAAATCTTTTGATAAAGATTTTCCTCCGTCATGCCATCATGGCTTTCGAAGTCGTGAGCCGTAGCAATCCCGTACCAGATCCGACGTGTTGTCGGATCTTGAGCGAGGTCCTGGCTAAATTTAGGAAATTTTGTTGCCATCTGTCTTAGGAAATCCTCCTCGCTGACATATGAGGCTTATGCAATGGGAGCTGCTCATTTTCTGCCTTAGCCCCCCCTGGAACGAAAGTTCCAAGTTTAGAAGGGGTTTTGACAGGTAAGACACATATTAGTGTGTCTTACTTTAAATTTGGTATCGATTTAGAGACGTTATCCGCTGATTGCGATAATTCGTGATAGGAAGAATGCCCATGTAGTGACAATTCCTCCCAGGAGGAAGTGAGTTACCCCCACAGCCCGACCCTGGATAATGCTCAAAGCACGAGGCTGAATTGATGGGGCAACTTTTAATTTATTATGCGCCCAAACAATTGATTCGATCAGTTCTTGCCAGTAGCCGCGACCACTAAACAGGAACATCAAGCTGAAGGCCCATATGAAGTGAGCACCCAAAAACAGCAATCCGTAAGCTGAAAGAGCAGTGCCGTAGGAGGTGATGACTTGAGACGCTTGCGCCCACAAGAAGTCACGCAACCAACCATTGATCGTAAGGGCACTTGTTGCAAAGTTGCCACCTGTTATGTGAGATACTGTGCCGTCCGGCGCTACTGTACCCCAGACATCAGATTGCATCTTCCAGCTGAAGTGGAAAATTGCGATCGAGATGGTGTTGTACATCCAGAACAGACCAAGGAACACGTGATCCCAACCAGATACCTGGCAAGTGCCACCACGACCGGGACCATCACAGGGGAAGCGGAAGCCCAAGTTAGCTTTGTCTGGAAGCAGACGAGAACTACGAGCAAACAGCACACCCTTTAGCAGAATCAGCACAGTGACGTGAATTTGGAACGCATGAATATGGTGGATCATAAAGTCCGCCGTACCCAGCGCAATCGGCATCATCGCCACTTTGCCGCCGACCGCCACAATGCCGCCGCCGAAGGCATAGCTAACAGGCTCTAGGGCATTAGGAGCTGTGTTTCCAGGAGCCAAAGCATGAATGTTTTGAACCCACTGCGCAAACACTGGCTGTAGCTGAATAGCGCTATCCGAGAACATATCCTGAGGACGACCAAAAGCCCGCATCGTGTCGTTGTGAACGTACAGACCAAAGCTGTGGAAGCCCAGGAAAATACATACCCAGTTCAGGTGAGAGATGATCGCATCCCGGTGACGGATCACCCGATCCAGCAGATTGTTCTGGTTCACTACTGGGTCATAATCCCGCACCATATAGATAGCGGCGTGAGCAGCACCACCCACAATACAGAATGCTCCAATCCACATATGGTGGGTAAAGATGGAGAGCTGTGTGGGGTAGTCCGTTGCCAAGTACGGATACGGTGGCATCGCGTACATGTGGTGAGCCACGATGATGGTGAGCGAACCAAGCATGGCAAGGTTAATTGACAGCTGGGCGTGCCAAGACGTGGTCAGGTTTTCATAGAGACCTTTGTGTCCTTCTCCAGTGAAGGGACCTTTATGGTTCTCTAGAATTTCCTTGATGCTGTGACCAATGCCCCAGTTTGTCCGGTACATATGGCCAGCAATAATGAACAGTACTGCGATCGCCAAGTGATGATGCGCCGTATCTGTCAACCACAAACCGCCAGTGATTGGGTTTAAACCACCTTTGAACGTTAGGAAGTCAGCATACTGACCCCAGTTCAACGTGTAGAAGGGCTTCAACCCTTGGGCAAAACTAGGAAACAGTTCTGCCATCAAGCCGCGATTCAAGATGAATTCGTGAGGCAGGGGAATGTCGCCAGGTGCCACCCCAGAATCCAACAGCTTGTTAATTGGCAGAGCTACGTGGATTTGGTGACCTGCCCAACTTAGGGAGCCTAGTCCCAGCAAACCAGCCAAGTGGTGGTTGAGCATTGATTCCACGTTCTGGAACCATTCCAGCTTAGGCGCACGCTTGTGATAGTGGAACCAGCCAGCAAACAGCATCAAGGCTGCCATAACCAGTCCACCAATAGCGGTGACGTAAAGCTGGAAGGTATTGGTGATACCAGCAGCACGCCAGATATGGAAGAAACCAGAGGTGATTTGAATGCCGTGGAAACCGCCACCGACATCTCCATTCAAGATACCTTGACCAACAATTGGCCAAACAACTTGAGCACTCGGCTTGATGTTTAGCGGATCAGTCAGCCAAGCCTCATAGTTGGAAAAGCGAGCGCCATGAAAGTACATGCCGCTTAACCAGACAAATATGACGGCTAGATGACCGAAATGAGCGCTGAAGATTTTACGAGATACGTCCTCTAAATCACTGGTATGACTATCGAAATCGTGGGCGTTAGCGTGGAGGTTCCAAATCCAAGTTGTTGTTTTTGGACCTCTAGCAAGCGTGCGGTCAAAGTGCCCAGGTTTCCCCCATCTCTCGAAAGAAGTTGGAACCGGATCTTTATCGACTACAACCCTTACTTTCGCTTCGCCCCCAGGAGGGCTACCAGGAGGAGGGCTACTAATTGTCATGAGGAATCTCCTCTCTAGACAAGGAACGAGAAATACCCCAAGGGGAGTTTGATTGTTATGGAAGAGGAAAGCGCGGAACAAATTACGACTTTCCTTGAGACAAGCTCCCGCTGCGTTCGAAGAGGTGTTACCCTCTCAACTCCGCTTTGAATAAATTCAACGGGAATACCTTCTTCTGAAGATGATAGGACTTGGCTCAGCCAGTCTCTCATGGTGCTTAACAATAATTCAAATTTCGGCAAATCAAGATCTACTTTGGCTTGTAACACGAAAACCATCTAAAACAAAGTCAAGAGGAGTTGGTCTAAATGTTACATAACTCAATATTCCCGAGAATCAGCCTCATAAATTTGAGGAGTATTCGCATGAATATTGAATTAAAACAACTCACACGCGCTGATATTAAAGCAAATGCTTGAGTTCTACCCGATTTTAGAGGGTAGGTGGAACCGGATTCGGCTATAGTGCCTATGAATAGCTTTAGTTAAGATGGAAAGCCGGTGGCTAAAGGAGATTGTGTGTTGGGAAGTAATCGCCGGTCGGCAACTTTAAGAGGACTTTTTTCATTCTTGATGGCAACAGTTTTGGTTTGGGGTTTAGTGGGTTGTGGCGATCGCATCCAAACCCCGAAGACATCCAACACTGACACAGCATCCAAAACTCAGTTAGCCGGGCAACTCTCAGAGGTAGCCCCGCCTCCAGTAATTCAACAACTGAGCCAGAACTTGGAAGCCTACCAGCCTCAAGTCACGCTCATCAGCCCCAAAGCTGAAGAAGTACTCCAAGACACAAAGGTATCTGTACAAATTCAAGTTCAGGATTTACCCATCTTTAAAGATCCAGATTTAGGTATGGGGCCTCATCTTCATGTCATCCTGGACAACCAACCTTATAAAGCGGTTTATGACATAGACCAACCTTTAGTTTTTGAAGATTTAACCCCTGGTACTCACACCCTGCGGGTGTTTGCTTCTCGTCCTTGGCATGAGAGCTTTAAAAACGAAGGTGCCTATGCCCAAACAACATTTCACGTCTTTACCAAGACTCCTGATAACAACCCGGACTCAGCTCTACCACTGTTAACCTACAGCCGTCCTACAGGTAGTTATGGAGCCGAGCCTATTATGCTCGACTTCTACCTGAATAACGCTCCACTCCACCTCGTTGCTCAGGAAAGCCCAGACGACGAGATTGCTGATTGGCGAATTCGCGTCACAATAAACGGCGAAAGTTTTGTTCTTGATCGCTGGCAGCCGATTTATCTCAAAGGGTTTAAATCTGGTAAAAACTGGGTGCAATTAGAGTTTCTTGATGAGCAGGGAAATCCCCTTAAAAATGTTTTCAACAACACGGTGCGGCTAGTTAACTATGAGCCAAAGGGCAAAGATACCCTTTCCAAGCTTGTACGCGGTGAACTCTCTGCTGAGGCAGCCATTGGCATTGTAGACCCCAATTACAAGGTCAATCCAACACCAACACCGTCACCGACCATAACACCGACTCCCAGCCCCTCACCTGAATTGATTGTTCCTGAGGAGAGTGAGCAGACGCCACAACCCGAAGCTTCGCCTACTCCCAGCGAAGCCCCAACAGCTGTAGAGGAACCGACTCCACCAGCCCCAGCAGCTCCCCCAGAAGTTAAACAGACAGAAAAGCCCAAATTTGGCGGCTTCTTTAATCGCTTCCGGCGTCCGGCTGAATCTCCCAGCCCCTCACCTGAATTGGTTGTTCCTGAGGAGAGTGAGCAGACGCCACAACCCGAAGCTTCGCCTATTCCCAGCGAACCTCCAGCAGCTGTAGAGGAACCGACTCCACCAGCCCCAGCAGCTCCCCCAGAAGTTAAACAGACAGAAAAGCCCAAATCTGGCAGCTTCTTTAATCGCTTCCGGCGTCCAGTTGAGTCTCCTACACCTTCACCTGAATTGGTTGTCCCTGAGGAGAGCGAGCAGACGCCACAACCCGAAGCTTCGCCTATTCCCAGCGAACCTCCAGCAGCTTTAGAGGAACCGACTCCACCAGCTCCAGTAGCTCCCCCAGAAGTTAAACAGACAGAAAAGCCCAAATTTGGCGGCTTCTTTAATCGCTTCCGGCGTCCGGCTGAGTCTCCTACACCTTCACCCGAACTACCAGAGGTACTAGAAGCTCCCACTTCCAACCCAACTGTCATACCGGAGCAACCTGAAATAACACCACCAGAGGAATTAGTAACTCCAAGCCAACCGCCAACAGGCATAGACGAACCGACGCTCGCTCCTGAACCGATAAAGCCAAACGTGGAACCAAGTCCAGTTATTAAGCCGATACCGATACCAATACAACCGGAAAAACCAAAATCATCTGGCTTATTAGAGCGGTTCAAATCTCCAGCTTCTAGTGAAGCAACACCCGACTCGAGCTTACCGCCCACTTTACCAGAAATAGTAGAGACGCCATTTCCAAAACCCTCAGAGCCTGAAGCCGCATTTCCTGAACCAGCACCCTCGGTTGATTCTCAGCTAAAGTCGTCACCAACTACAGCACCAGAATCACGTACTACAGCACCAGAATCACGTACTGAGGAGGAGCCAACTGCTTCATCATCTGAATCGTCAGAAACACCTAATCCAGAATCTACTGTTGTGAAGCCGAAACTAGATTTAAACAAAGGATTACTGTCTCCACCAACACCAAACCCATCCCCTCGAATTATCCAAGTCCCGGCAGATGTTAAATACGATATACCCAGCCGCTTCCTCAAAAAATCAAAACCAGATACCTCAACGAATGTGCCTGAACCTTCTGAGGTACCAGCCGCTGATTCAGATGCTACTTGAGAAACAGAAGTGGCAAGCCCTTTAGCCGCAAGCAGTAGGGAGTAGTAAGTGGGGAGTGGGAAAAGAATTTACAACCCCACTCCCCCTAAAAATGTAAACTTGCTGTCTAGTGCAAGGAAACAGATGCAATGCTGCCTCGTGTTCGATCGCCTGAACTTCCTCAAAATAGAATTTGGTTAAATACAGATCACCCACTATCCCTTAAACAGTTAAAAGGGCGAGTGGTTATTCTGGACTTTTGGACTTACTGCTGCATTAATTGCCTGCACGTCCTACCAGAACTTAAATATTTAGAAAACAAATATAAGGATAGCCTTACCGTAATAGGTATCCACTCGGCTAAATTTGATAACGAGAAAGAGGCTGAGAATATCCGTCAAGCTGTCCTTCGCTACGATATCGAGCATCCTGTGCTAGTTGACAGTAACTTTCATGTCTGGCACCAGTATGCAGTTCGAGCTTGGCCCACCTTAATAGTGATTGATCCGGACGGATACGTTATCAGCCATGTGTCTGGTGAGGGCAATCGGGATGTATTGGATCAGCTGATTAGCCAAATCATCCGTGAACACCAGGAGAAAGGCACCATAAACCTTCAGGAAGTAACGCTGATCTTAGAAAAACAGCGACGACCCTTAGAGACACCTCTGGCTTTTCCGGGTAAGGTTTTGGCAAATGAAGCCCATAATCGCTTATTTATTGCTGACTCAGGTCATCACCGTATAGTGGTTAGTACGCTGGTTGGTGAAATTGAGTATGTAATTGGTAATGCTAAGCCTGGCCTAACCGATGGTTCCTTCTCAGATGCTCAATTTTCTGCACCTCAGGGAATGGCTTTTGATGCCGAAAATCAAATTCTCTACGTAGCTGATACAGAAAATCATGCTCTGCGGCAAATTGACTTCAAGACTGAGCAGGTTAAAACCATTGCGGGTACGGGAGAACAAAGCTACTATATCCACCCTCACGGCGGTGAAGGTTTAGAGACAGCGCTGAATTCTCCTTGGGATTTGGAAAAAGTGAGGAATCGCCTCTTGATTGCGATGGCTGGTTCGCACCAAATCTGGGAAATGCAGCTAGAAACTGGCAGGGTTAGCACCTACGCTGGTACTGGTGCAGAAGCTAGTGTGGATGGTTCACTCAATGAGGCTGCCTTCGCTCAACCTAGTGGTGTTACCACTGATGGTCGAGAATTGTATGTCGCAGATAGTGAAGTTAGCTCAATTCGCGGCGTTGGTCTAGTTGACAACCTCTCAGTTCGATCCGTCTGTGGCAGTGGCGATCTCTTTGGTTTTGGTGATGTTGATGGTCAAGGTTTGGATGCCAGACTCCAGCACTGCTTGGGCGTCGAATATAGCCAAAATTACCTGTGGGTAGCTGATACTTACAACCATAAAATCAAGCGCGTTGACCCCTGCACAGGCAACTGCCAGACTGTATTGGGCGATGGAACCGCTGGTCATCAAGATGGTTCAGGCATCCAAGCGCGCTTTTCTGAACCATCTGGTTTGAGTGCGTTGGTGTTAGCACCTGACCTAGTCCAGCCTGCCGGAGGCATTGCAAATCATCTCTACATTGCCGATACAAATAATCACGCCATTCGTAAAGTTGACCTTGCCACTCTCCAAGTCACAACGTTAGAATTCCCAGGTTTATGTGCACCAGACCTGTGTATTCCCGTAACGACACCTTTATCAGCTGCTACCTAAGCATCTGGAGCGATGAGTATCCGTAAGACCCTCTCAGTATTGGTCAAGTCACCGACAATCCTCCGTACAGGTTGAGGCCAGACTCTTAGTAGCGTTGGTGTCGCTGAGATCTGATTTGCCTCTGCCTGCTCCGGGTGTTTGAAAATGTCGATAACTTTTAGGGTGTAGGGATGATGAAGAGAATGCTCTAACAACTCATGCAGGCTCTTGAGTATTTCTTCTGTTGCTGTACTATGCCCGGAAACGAATAAACGCAGTACGTAACTATTAGCCGTTGAGAGCTGAGAGTTAGGATCAATTTCTTGTGAGTCACTGCCTAATTGCAAATTACCTTTGTTCACATCTGGGTTGACGTAATCTGCCCTTTGGGCATAGGAGAAGACGTGAGGGCGGTTAAATCGCACGATCAAGTCGTGGTCTTCCCATAGCTGGGGAAACTGATGTCGATACGTTTCCAACACAATCGGATCGCATGACTCTTCCTCCCAAGGAGCTACCTGCCAGACAAAGTCAGCCATACCAAATAGCGCATTTAGCAGTGCCTGATGTTGTAGGACTGGTCGATAAAGTTCTGCTGAGGTTCGCAGTTGCCGGGTCTGAGGGTCGAGCCACCGATCAATAGTAGCTGTGTATCCTGGCACCAAAAAATGAGGCGGCTCCGGCAACCCCAACATTTCTTGTAAACTGACACACAGATCCATGTGCCAGTGACCCTGTTTAGTAGGGTCAATGCAATAAATTAAGTCTCCCCCTGGTGTAAATACGGCAATACCTTTAAACAGTTGGGGAAACGGTGGTTTGTCAAATTTCAAGGGTAGGTGTTAGAGACTGGAGTATCAGGACTAAGAGTAAAAGCTATAAGTTTAAATTCTGTTTTTCTTATTCTTTCCTTACCTCTTGCCTAAAACCCAGTCTCTCTAATCCTATATACGACCACGCAGCATCATTGCCATCTCATTCTGAGTCGGTGACATTTCAAGAGCCGTTTCCTCAGTAATGCGCCCTTCCTGATAAAGGTTAAACAGAGATTTGTTCATCGTGACCATACCGTCAAATTCACCCTCCTCCATCAGGGAGGTGATTTCATCATACTTACCTTTCTGGATATAATCTTTGATTGCCTCTGTGTTGACCATGATGTCATGGAAAGCGGCACGCTTGCCGTCAGTGGTACGGCATAGACCCTGAGCAATAATTGACACAAGAGACTCAGCGATCGCCACCCGCATCGCAGGCTGCTCTTCAGCAGTATAAAGAGTGAGAATCCGCTCAAGAGTTTTAACCGCACTGTTGGTATGCAGTGTACCCATAACTAAGTGACCAGTCTGAGCTGCTTTCAGAGCCGTATTTACCGTCTCTTTATCCCGCATTTCCCCAACCAGAATCACATCGGGGTCTTCCCGCAAAGATGCCTTTAAGGCGTTGTCAAATTTTAGGGTATGTATCCCCACTTCCCGTTGTCTAATCAGGGCTTTACGGCTTTGGTGAACGAATTCAATTGGATCTTCGATGGTGATGATGTGTTTCGGCATCTCCTTATTGATGTAATCCACCATCGCCGCCAGCGTTGTAGATTTTCCGGAACCCGTAGGACCCGTCACCAAAATTAGACCTTTATGGTGATGGCAGACATCCTTGAGCACTGGTGGCATCCGCAGTTGCTCAAGGGTCAAGATCGTCAGAGGAATTAGTCGCAACACCATGCCAGGACCGCGAATGGTATCAAAGATATTGATCCGCACCCGCGCAAAGTCATACTGAGTGGCTCCATCAAATTCCAGAGTGTCTTGAAAGCGCCGGATTTCTTCATCCGTTAGCACTTCCCGCAGCCAACTCATGAATGTTGCTTTGTCTGTTACTGAATAGTCCGTTAGCTCCATTTCGCCACGGTTACGGAAACGGGGTGCCTCACCGACACCGAGGTGAACATCAGAAAATCCTTTGTCGAAAGCCTGACGGATGAGGTGCTCAAGGGTCGGTTGCCCAGGCGATGGTTCCGCAATACGGGCTGGCATTCGACCTTTAGCCGCTGAGGAGCCCAGAGGAGTAGCGGGACGTGAGGCGGGTTGTGCCGTTGGGGGCGTGGAGCGAGGGGGGGGTGGAGGGGCTACTGAGCTGGGCTGCTTTGCAGTTTGAGGTGTTTGCAGCGTTTGTGAGGGTGTTCGTTGATTCGCTCCAGCCGCGGCCCCTGCCGGCGTACTCCTCGGTGGCGGAGCTGGTGGAACGCGGGGCGGAGGCGATGGGATTGGTGGACGCTGTGAGTCTGTCATGTTTAAGCTACGACTTGTTTATGAGAAGTGATTCTACAAACTATCCCTTACACTGTTCCCAAATTTTGGGGGTCAATAACTATTTACGCACAACACTACTAAATCTGCTGTCAGCCTTAACTTCTTGTGCATTTGGGCAGACCTAGTGAAATCTTCTGGTTTTTTGTTCGTTGTCATGAATTCGTCGTCAGTTGTCAGTTGTCACGAATTCTTGACACAAAGTCGAGGTTTAATCTGTACAAGTTAAAGGCAGAACCACTTATCTGCTTCCATGAAAGCTTTTAAACATAAGGTAATCGTAACAAGTTGTCAGTTACCACTGGTGAGGGGATTATGAGAAAACCTACCAAAAATTATAAGAAATGTTAAAAAAGCCCTGGCTAGAAACTTAACGACTTTGTCATCCTTTACCTAGCTTATTCCTACTGAGCTGTTGTGCTCTGGTGACTGGTTCTATGATCTAAAGCTTTTATAAGCTCTTAACGATTAATACTTCTATCTTTTGGAGGATTGTGAATCTGTATTTTTTCTGAAGATCTATCATTTGTAACGATTGAGCTTCACAAGAAGGTAGGTTTGTAACGATTTAGATCCATAAATGTTCCTCAGTGAATGTAAATTTTTTTAAATATAAGCTCAGCTGAACGGATAGTTTGCCTATACTAATTTTCACCTAGAGTCGATTCACAGCGATCGATTAAACGAAATTTCTGTAAATTCCTTTTTAATCACTACCGGAGAAAGAATCATGCAATTAACAACACGCGAAGGTTTGGCGAAGACCTATTTCTTAGTAATGGTCAAAAGCTTTTTGATTTGGACTTTTACATTGGCGGTTTGCTTACTGGTTGTAGGTTTTCCGTTGATTGTGTTGATGGTTACAATTGGCTCTCTTCTGGCGATCGCATTGCATCCGATATTGCCAGTTAGTGCCGTTTTGTTAGTGGCGGGCAGCTTAGTGAGCGTAAATGTTCTGACAGTTTTAGTAGGTGCGGCGCTACTAACTCTCAAGGGCGTTCATCCTGAAGAAGTAAGTTGGTTGAGTTGGCTACATGGTCAACCTGATCCTCTGCACACTTCAGTTTATGCGGCTTGTCCCCTTACCTGCGACGTTGGGAAGTAGATAAAGGGATGACGAGCAACTGTTGAGCAGGCTTGAGTCAGACTATTAAGTTTTGAATACAACAGTTACGCTGCCCGGTCACAACCGGGTTTTTTCATGTTTTAATTCTGCGGAGTTCAGGCTATAGGATCGTGAGAGGCATCACATCTTCGATGAGTAAACACTTAGTAAATCTTCATGACGCCATCTCCGCTTCCAATTTGCATTACTCTGGGAACTCGTCCTGAGGCAATTAAACTCGCGCCAGTCATCCAACAATTCCGTAACTGTGCAGCCTTTGAAACTCATGTAGTTTTAACGGGTCAGCATCGAGAAATGGTTGATCAGGTAATGCAGCTATTCGAGTTAAATGCTGACCAGGATTTAGAAATCATGCAAGCCAAGCAAACACTGGCAGATATTACCTGTCGAAGTTTGCAAGGACTCGAAAGGCTATTCCAGGAAATTCAGCCAAAGTTGGTAATCGTCCAGGGAGATACAAGCACAGCCTTTGCGGCTACCTTAGCGGCGTTTTACCTAAAAATTCCTGTCGGTCATGTAGAAGCAGGACTGCGTACCGATGATTTGTTCAATCCTTACCCAGAGGAGGCAAATCGACGTTTGATTTCCCAACTAGCACAGCTAAATTTCGCCCCAACTGCCCTAGCTGTGAAACATTTGCAACGCTCTGGAATTGTTGGGAAAATTTACCACACTGGCAATACTGTGATAGACGCCTTATTGAGGGTGGCAGAGCATCAACCCCAATGTGAAATTAGTGGTTTGGATTGGGACAAGTACCGCACCCTGTTGGCAACAGTTCATCGGCGGGAGAATTGGGGTGAACCTCTGCGAGATATTGCTCAAGGATTTTTGCAAATTTTAGACGCCTTTCCCGATACTGCCTTACTCCTGCCACTGCATCGGAATCCTACAGTGAGAGAACCGCTACAAGAGCTTTTAGGCAACCACCCTAGGATATTCTTAACAGAACCCCTGGATTATGCGGAACTGGTAGGAGCGATCGCACGTTGTCATCTACTGTTAACAGATTCTGGAGGATTGCAGGAGGAAGCGCCGAGTTTAGGTAAACCAGTATTGGTATTGCGGGAAACAACGGAACGACCCGAAGCCATTGAAGCAGGTACAGCTAAACTGGTGGGGACAAATCCGACTCAGATTATGGCAGCAGCCAGTGAGTTGCTAAGTGATCGAGGCGCTTATCAGGCGATGGCAACAGCAATTAATCCCTTTGGGGATGGTCATGCCGCCGAACGAATTTTGGGAATAGTGAAGAATTATTTTGGTTTATGAACAAGGCAGCCGTGAGCAATCCAACTCAGACTTAGAACTGAGTGGCTGTTGAACCTTGTTTGGAGATAAGCGATGCGCAGAGCAGCAAGCAACCCAGGCAAAAAAAATGCTTCTAGAGATATCGGGTTGGCTAAGCGGTTTGGACTAGTCTTCAACGCAATAGTGGTTGTAGCCTTTATACTGGGTCTGTTTTGTGGCGCTCTACTCGGTCTACAACCTATGCGGGAGCACAACGTTGTTAATGTTTTGCTAGCGCCTCTATACTATCCGTGTCCGAAAACTACTGACTCAGCGAGCTGAGCGCTTTCGTTGGTTGTTTGCACCAATGGCGCTCTGGCTATTGTCAATTTTGTGGGCAACCCACATCCCCTTATCAGTCAGTTTGGGTTTCCATAAAGCAGCTTTTGAGAAACTAACTGATCAGGTGATGCTTGAACCGTCGGGGAAAAAAGATTTCACTCCCAATCAGCCGATGGGCATTTATTCTGTCTCAGGATTATTTCGTCAGTCCAAAACCATTGCCTCGATTGAAACCACCAATGAGCATAGTCTATAGGCGCATGAAGGATTTGTGCGGGATTTGTCTCGAAAACCAGGCGGTTTCCAAGCTAATACGTTTAGCTTGGCTCCTGGCAGCGGTACGTTTTCTCAGGAGATTTTTTATCTCGGTGATGGTTGGTATGCTTTCCAGAATATCTTCGACTGATTAAGATTATTGAAAATAGGGAGTGGTGAGTCGGGAAGAGAGATTCTCTATCAGGATTTCCTCCTTAAGACTCCTCGTCCATGCGAATGCATGTTTCCCCCTCTTCCCAGTCACTTTATTGCCATTCACCTTGAAGGGTGAATGCTGCCCAATAATAGGGAGCTTGCCATTGCTTGTGTTGCCACATCTCAATCTGTGCAGATCTTAAGGCAGCGGCTGGCTTTTGCCCTTCTTGCAGCATCTTCTTATAAAATCGGTTCATCAGCTCTGAAGTAGCTTCATCATCCACACTCCACAAACTGACTAGTACTCGTGGTGCACCAGCATACATAAACCCTCTTGTCAAGCCTACTAATCCTTCTCCTTTGACCAACTGACCCAACCCTGTTTGACAGGCACTGAGAACAACCAGTTCGGCTGGCAGATTCAGGTTAAAGACATCGTGGAGTCGTAGGAAGCCGTTCTGGGGTATGCCTTTTTCATCCATCAGGGATAGCACGATTCCCGATAATTCTGGATTGACGCTGTTGAGGATGCCATGAGTAGCGAAATGCACGATGCGATACTGGCTCAGTTGGGGGCTGGTAGCTATGGCACGACTGGCAGCAAAATCAAGCACTTGCATCTTTTGTTCCACTGGTACTAGAGCCAAAATATCCTCAGCCTCTTTCCGAGAAAAAGGCAGGCGATCGAACGTGATGTCTGATTCTCTAGCGGCTCTAGTTAAAGTTAGGCTATTCACATCATTAGGTGTTACAGAGCTAGCTGTTTGTTTGCTCTGCGAAGAGTTATTCGCTCCTACAGGTACTTTGATACGCTCATCATTGCTGGTAAAAACCGGATCAGCTAGTACGGCTATCGTCTTAGAGGCAGGTTTGCGCCCTTTTAGTTCTTTCCTTAAGACGGCTAGCGTCGAGGCTGAGGGAAGGTTAACGATTTCGTGCTCCATCACCAAGGGTTGAGGGCTGTCACCGCTCCCAAGTGGGTTAGGTTTTGGCAGCGCAGCAAATGGCACATACTGTAGGGTACCCTCACTGACGAGCAGTAAGCGTTTGCTCCCTAACTGCTGGGCTACTGGCTCTAGAAGGATGCGGCTCAAAGCAGCAGCAGCTTGAGTGGCTCTCGTGCGTCTAAGTCGCTGAGTTGGGACGAGCAAAGCGTTCCGGAAACCCTGCGCGGCTGTTTCGATGTCAGCGCGTTTGGGGAGTTCATAGCTGGTGATGCCCGTCTTGGTTACTGCCCAGAGATAGCTGCGCTCCTCGCCTAAGCTATATTCCAACAACAGGGTATCGTCATCGAGTACCTGTTGCTGAATTTCTGCCAAGGTAAGTGGTTTTGGCTGAGTTAGAGCTGCGTAACGGGGGCTAGTGGCTCGAAGTTGTTCCTCGACTTGCCGATACTGGTCTAGAAGAGCTGAGATTTCTGTTTCTAAGGCTTGTGCTTGTTCTTGACTAGGATTACTACTTAGTAGCTGTATCCGGCGTTTTTCGATCGCATCGAGTTGCTGCTGTAAAGTACTTTTCTTCTCCAGTAGCTTTGGATCTACACCTTGACGAATATCGGCATTAGCTTCTGTTAGGATTTCCAGCAAACTACGTGCCCTAGAGCGTTCGCTGGCGTTTAGTGCCAGAGCATCGTAACCTTGGGAGGGCGTTATTTTGTGCAGCTGCATCAGCAAGTCAATGTAGAACTGGTAATACTTCTGCACGGAGGCAAAGTAAGAAGTTCTCAGTTCTTGGCTCAGGACTTTGCTACGTAGAGATTCAACAATGTTGAGTCCTGCTTCAATCTGTTGCTTAGCTTGGTCGAGATTGCCACGTTTACGTTCAGTTAGAGCAATACGATATAGGGTTTCGGCTTCTCCAGAGCGATCGCCAATCGTTCGCCACAGTGACAGCGCTTGAGTATTGGAGTCCAGCGTCTTGTTTGCATCACCCAATGCCTCATAAACTTTAGCAAGGTTTTCAAGAGCGGCGGCTTCTCCAAAGCGGTTCCCCACTGCCCGCATTAGTGAGAGCGTTTGGTTAAAGGAGTCTAGAGCTTGCTGATAATTGCCCAATGACCGATAGACTCTGCCCATTTGAGCCAGGGCACTGGCTTCCAGAACACGATTGCCTTGACCACGCCACAGCGATAATGCCTGAGAAGCAGAAGCGAGGGCGTTTTGATAATCACCTAATTCCTCATAGACCCTGGTAATGTTAGTCAGGCTGAAGGCTTCTCCAAAAGGGTTTTTATCAGTACGCCAGACTAAGAGTGCCTGTTTGTAAGAGTCGAGCGCCTTCTGATTGTCATTGGCTAAGCGATAGACTGCGCCGATTTTGTCGAGGGTGGTAGCTTCTTCTCGGCGATCGCCTATGGTACGCTGACGTGACAAGGCTTGGTTATAGAAGTCAAGGCTGAGCTGATAATTGCCTAAGGAATTGTAAACCTCAGCGATATAGCCGAGCGTTTGGGCTTCTCCTGCCGCGTCACCTGCTGCGCGTTGGAGCAATAGTGCCTGGTTAAAGGAGTCCAATGCTTGCTGTTTCTCACCTAAGGAGTTGTAGACTCCAGCTATATTATTTAGTGCAAACGCTTCTCTGGCGCGGTTGCCTTCAGCCTGGGAAAGCGATCGGGCTTGATTGAAGGAGTCTACCGCCTTTTGCTTTTGACCCAACTCATCGTAAATTAAACCGATAGTACTTAGTACTTCAGCTTCCCCGCCTCGATTCCCCACCTTTCGTTGCAGTACCAAGGCTTGGTTATAGTGGTCGATCGCCTTTTGTTGGTCACCTAAACTAGAGTAGACCCCAGCGATGCTCATAAGAGCTGCTGCTGCCCCTGCTTCGTCACCCACCGCACGCTGAAACGACAGCACTTGGTTGAACGAGTCAAGCGCTTTCTGGTTTTCGCCTAAGGCGAAGTAAAGTGTGCCCAGAATCTGGAGTGTCGCAGATTCCTGAGCACTATCTTTGAGTGCACGCCACAGCTGTAGGGATTGGTTTAGTGAGTCTAGCGCTTTCTGGTTCTCGCCCAAGTTAACGTAGAAAAATCCCAGTGCGTGAAGTGTTTGAGCTTCCCCAGGTTTATCGTTTGCACTTCGTTGTATTTCTATCGCTTGGTTAAAGGATGCGATCGCTTTTTGGGGTTCGCCTAATGAGGCGTAGACTTGACCCAGACTTATAAAGGTCATGGCTTCAAAAGAGCGATCGCCCACTGCCCGCAACAGCGGCAGGGCTTGGTTATAGTAATCCAGCGATTTCTGCTTGTCACCCAAGTCCTTGTAGACTCCAGCGATCGCCCAGAGCATACCCGCTTCTCCACCAGTTTGTTTTAGGGTACGCCTTAGGGATAGCGCTTGGTTGTAATAGTCCAACGTTTGCTGTTTTTCGCCCAATGAATAATAGACTAGACCGATGCTGTGAAGTGTCGAGGCTTCCTGAGAGACATCGCCTAGCGCACGCCATAGCCGCACTGCCTCTTCGTATTTCGCGATCGCCTGTCGTCGTGATTGTGCTGTCCCTTGCTTAAACAGTTGCTCTGCTTCTGCTGCGGTGCGTTCAGCAGCGGCGCGACTCTCCTGGGATTTTGTTGGCACTGGCGACTGTTGGAGGCTGATTTCATCCTGGCTTGGCGCTGCTGTTATCGGCATTGGCAATAGCAGCAAGCTCAGTACTACAGCAAAGCCAGGATGACTTAAAAATTTAGAATGCATTCTTGGTCGTCGAAGAGGATTTAACTCAATTAGTGGCGATCGCTGATTCTAGCTTTTTTTCTTCAGGGCTTACACAGCGACTTCCTACCCTCTTATCAAGTTATTTCCACTCGCCTTGAAGCGTGAAAGCAGCCCAGTAATAGGGAGCTTTCCAGCGTGTGTCTTGCCACATTTCAATCTGTGCCGCTCTCAGGGCAGCGACTGGCTTTAAGTTTTCTTGCAGCATCTTTTTGTAAAATCGGCTCATCAGCTCGGATGTGCCTGCATCATCCACACTCCACAAACTTACCATTACTCGCGGTGCACCTGCATACATGAAGCCTCTTGTCAAGCCTACTAACCCTTCTCCCTTGACCTCTTGCCCCAATCCGGTTTCACAAGCACTCAGGACAACTAATTCGGCGGGTAGGTTGAGGTTGAAGATATCTTGGAGGCGTAGGAATCCATTCTGGGGTTTGCCCTTTTCATCAAAAAGAGATAGCACAACTCCTGATAACTCTGGATGCAAGCTATTGAGAATGCCGTGAGTGGCGAAATGCACGATGCGATACTGGCTTAGTTGCGGGTTGGTAGCTGTGGCGCGATTAGCTGTAAAGTCAAACGCCTGCATTCGCTCTGCTGCTGAGGCTAGCTTCAAGATGTTATCTGCCTCTGTCCGTGTATAGGGGAGTCGGTCAAATGTAACACCTATCTCTCTGGCAGCTCTGGATAAGGCGAGGGTATCTACGTTGTTTGGATTTGCAGGTTGTAAAGGCACGGCATGCTGTGCCCCTACCGGGGTTTTGAGGCGTTGATCATTGTCGCTAAAGACTGGATCGGCTAGCACGGCTACTGCTTTCGGGGCAGCTTTTCGCCCATTTGTGTCTTGCCTGATGACAGCTAAGGTAGAAGCTGAGGGCAGGTTGACGATTTCGTGCTTCACAATCAGCGGCACGGGATTATTGTCTTTCCCGATAGTGTCTGGTGCTGGTAATGCCGCAAAGGGTAAAAACTGGAGTACGCCATCGCTGACGATGAGTAAGCGTTTTTGTCCCAACTGCCTCGCTACGGGTGACAAGAGCATTTGACTGAGTTGGCTGGTAACTTCAACGGTGTCAGTACGAGGAGTAACCCCAAGCCCTCGGCGTTCTGGCAGCTTTTGTTGTCCAGTCTGTTCGTAGAAACTTTGCGCGGCGGCTTCGATGTCGGCGCGTTTAGGCAATTCGTAGCTGGTGATGCTAGTTTGAGTGACTGCCCAGAGATAGCTGCGTTCTTCCCCTAAGGAGTATTCCAACAGTATCGTGTTCTCATCAAGTACCTGCTCTTGAATTTCTGCCAGTGCCAGCGGTTTCGGCTGAGTCAGTGCCGCATAGCGCGGACTGGTGTGGCGGATTTGTTCCTGGATTTGCCGATATTCTTCCAGAAGTGCTGCCGTCTCTTTTTCTAGCGCTTCTACTTGTTTATTGGTGTATTGTCCGTTAACTAGCTCGATACGGCGTTTTTCAATAGCATCGAGTTTTTGCTGCAATGTGCGCTCTCGTTGGAGCACTTCTGGATCGACTCCTTGCCGAATATTAGCGTTAGCTTCTGTTAGGAGTTCCAAAAGACTCCGGGCACGGGCGCGTTCCGAGGCGTGTAGTGCCAGAGCATCGTACCCTTTAGATGGGTCTTTTTTGTGCAGTTGCATCAGTAGGTTGATGTAGAACTGGTAGTAATCCTGCACAGAGGCAAAGTAAGAAGTACGCAGTTGTTGGCTGGTGACTCGGGTGCGGATGTCCTCAACGATTTTGATGGCTGCTTCGATTTGGGTACGGGCTTCATTGAGATTGCCCTTATCGCGTTGTGTAATCGCAACCTGATAAAGTGTATCCGCTTCTCCCGTGCGATCGCCAAACATCCGTTGTAGTGCCAGAGCCTGATCGTAGGTTGAGAGCGCTTTTTCGTACTGCTTCAATGCATTGTAAACCTTACCCAGTCCGTGCAGGTAGATGGCTTCTGTTTGGCGATCCTCCACCTTCCGAACCCCAGTCACTGCTTTTTCAAAGGCTTCCAGTGCTTTTTGGTAATCCCCCGATTTCAGATAAACAGCAGCGCTCATACCGAAGGCATTGGCTTCCCAAGAAGGGTTATTCTGTTGGCCTGACAGTGCAAGGACTTGGTTAGCCGCATCAAGCGCCTTGGGATAATCCTTTAATGATAGGTAGTCTACAACTATAGAGCCGAGTTCGGTGACTTGCCCGTTGAAATGATTATTTTGTTTTGCCAGATCCAGCGATTGATTGTGAAATTCCAACGCTTTTTGATAATCTTTGGCTTTGCGGTATATGTCGCCAATCTCGCCAAGAGTTAAACGTTGCCTAGAGAGATCGCCTATGCTTTTAAATATCTCTAGCGCTTGGTTGTGTGTATTGATACTGAGCTGATAATCCCCCAAAAAACTGTAGACTTCAGCGATGCTGGAGAGCGTGTTGGCTTGCTCGGTACGAGCGTTCACCCGACGCTGGATATCGAGGGCTTGGTTGTAAAAGTCGAGCGCCTTCTGCGGCTCACCCATTGAAATATAGATATCAGCGATGTTTCTCAGGGTAAAAGCTTCCCTATCGGGTTTGGAAATGTCACGCCACAGCACGAGCGCTTGATTTAAGGCATCGAGGGCTTTCTGCATTTCCCCCAATTGGTTGTAGGTATCGCTGATGTAGTAGAGAAGAAACGCTTCCCCAGAGCGATATCCCGCCTTTTGGTAAAGCGATCGCGCTTGGTTATAAAAGTCCAGTGCTTTAGCAAGATCGCGAAATCCTCCTGAGGCATAGGTAGAGCCGATACCCGTAAGAATCCTAGCTTGCCGCTGGTTGAAAGCTAAATCTGTTCCAGATAGATTTCCCTGTGCTGCTTGTTGGAGTTTCAGTGCTTGGTTATAGGAATCGAGCGCCAACTGAAACTGACCCGATAAGAAGTAGAGCAGTCCAATACCCTCAAGAATATCCGCTTGCCCAAGCAAATCCTTCCTTTCTCGCTGGAGTTCAAGTGCTTGATTATAAGCGGCAAGCGCCTTTTGCCGTTCGCCCAATTGCGCGTAGATGCTACCGATAGAGCTGAGTGTTTTAGCTTGAGCTGCGGTATCCTTCTCGGCACGCTGAATCTCCAGTGCTTGATTGTAGAAGTCGAGAGCCTTTTTAGTCTCGCCTGACTGAAAGTAGAGATTACCGATGTTGCCCAGCACAGTAGCTTCAGAAAGGGGTTTTTTCACAGCTCCATACAGCGTCAGGGCTTGGTTGTAAGATTCCAACGCTTTTTGATTTTCGCCTAACTTGAAGTAAACATTGCCCAGAGAATAGAGCAGGGCAGCTTCGCTAAAGTTGCTACTTGCAAGTGCTTGATTGTAAAGGTCGAGCAGTTCTTGTTTGTCGCCTGAGTTGGAGCCAGTATTATCGGCAGAGGCGCGAGCTATCGCGTCCCGAATCCGGTTTTTCACCTCACGCCTAATGGCTAACCCCCGATTAAAATAGTCCAGTGCCTTCTGATGCTCACCCTGGTCATTGTAGATGCTGCCGATGCTGACCAGAGTTGTAGCTTCCCAACCGCGAGCCAGATACGGCGGAGCTTCGTTAACCGTCAATTGCTGCCAAATAGAGAGCGCTTCTTCGTATTTAGCAAGTGCTTGTTGCCTCTGTTCTGCCGTTCCTTGCTCCTCTAGTTGCTGTCCTTGCTGTAACAGTTGCCTTCCCCGTTCGTAGGCTTGTTGCTTATTAGTAGTCGTTGCATTTGGCGAGGAAGTCGCTGGCTGTTGGGCAAGGCTTGGCGATCCCCCCCAGCCCTCCTCACTAAAGCTCCGGTTAAAAAGGGGGGAGAATCTTGTAGGTGTTGCCGCTACCGACTCTGACACCAGCACAATGCCGATAAATAGTGCTACACCTAAAACCTCTCCCCCAATCCTCACTAAAGCTCCGGCTCTCCTGCAAGGAGAGGGGAGTAATAAGGCTCCCCCTTCCCTTGTAGGGAAGGGGGCTGGGGGGTTAGGTTTTTCACCTGTGGGCAATAGTAGCTTTAGCAATACCAAGAGCGATTTCTTGCCAAGTGATTTCCCTTCAATTCGCTGAGCCATGACTGCACCTACCCCCTCAATGTCGCCTTTAATGCCCAGTAGCATTTCACTGTATATCCAGGACTATAGAACTTATGCGAGTCTGGGTGAGCAAGATGACTCATCTGCACGTCCGAAGGCAAGAATGTGCTGTGCAATTACCTCCGGTTGCTCAAATTGAGGAGCATGACCGCAGCCTTTGATTTTATGCAGAATAGAATGAGCGATCGCGCGATTAAATTTCTCCGCATCACCCTTAGCTAAGAAGTTATCCAACTCTCCCCACAAAATCAGCGTTGGCTTGTCGATTCGAGCAATCTGTTCCTCCGTTAAACTGTAACCCCCTGTTTTCGTAAACGTAAGGATTGATTCATACCAACCCGGCATGTCTAAAGGCAGTGTTGTAGCCAGCAGCGCATCTAAGTAAGCCGCATCTCGATTGCGATCGGCTTTAGCATTTGCAAGAGTTTGAAGTTTCAGAAAACGCCACCATTCCATTGCCAAAACGTCAAGGGGAGGGAATAAAAATTTTCCTATTGGGAAGCTTCCTGAGTAGCCAACACTGTTGATTAGAACCAGCTGCTTGACACAGTTCGGGTAGGTCAGCGTAAAGTCTATTGCTGTCGCTCCTCCCATTGAGGCTCCCACCAGAATCACTGGTTGATTGATCAGAGTTTGCCAGACACTGTAGAGATGGCTCTTGATAGCTGCTGGACTAAATGGAGTTCCGATCACCCGATCCGTAAAACCAAACCCCAATAAATCAACCGCCCAAGTTTCATTACGAGCGGCAAGCAAGGGTATCAAGCGAAAGAATTCCAGTAGAGAGCTATCAAAGCCATGGAGCAGGAGAATCGGTGTACCGCCGATACCTTGATGACAGTAGCTGGTAGAAATGGGTTGCTTACTTAGGGGCGTGGCAATGCTCTGACGCTTAAGGCTTTGAGCAAGAGCGATCGCGTTAGGCTCTCTGAGCTGGGCAACAGATGATGGGAGAAAACCTGGGAACATAGGATGGGCATCTTGCCCGTTCGTAGTATGGCAACTATATATAGCAGTCGCCAAAGCTGTTAGCACAAGTTGGTGATAGCCGTCTATAGTAGCGTATTGTGTGAGTTGATCATTGATCCTAACCTGCCTGTCCTTTGCTATATATAGCAACCTATAAAAAAGTAAAGGATTGGCACTTTACCAATCCTTTACCATAAAAATGATTAGAACGTCAAGTACTAACGCTTGCCAATTATGGGCGCGATCAGCTTCGCTGGTGCCCCTTGGACAATCGCAGGTAAGAACGGCTTGTCCCCCCCCTTAGCTACTGTCGGTTGAGCTAGCGTCGGCACAGAATCACGCAGCCGCGCTGTTAGTTTGAGCGTGGTGGAATCATAAATTTGAGTGAGCATCTTGGGATATAAGCCAATCCCAATCATCGGCACCAACAGACAGGCAACGATAAATATCTCTCGCGGTTCGGCATCGATGAGAGCTTCGTGCGCCACCAATTCCTTGTTTTCCGGACCGTAGAAAATCTCCCGGAGATTAGACAGCAAATAGATCGGAGTCAGAATTACCCCAACCGCTGCTAGGAACACCACGATTACCTTGAACGTTGAAGTATAAGCATCACTCGTCGCAAACCCGATAAACACCATCAACTCCGCCACGAATCCGCTCATTCCTGGCAATGCCAAGGATGCCAGGGAACAGGCAGTCCACATGGCGAAAATCTTCTTCATCTTCTGACCGACGCCTCCCATTTCATCCAACATCAGGGTATGCGTCCGGTCGTAAGTGGCTCCGACTAAGAAGAAGAGGCTTGCTCCAATCAAACCGTGGGACACCATTTGCAGTACAGCACCACTCAATCCCAGGTCAGTAAATGAACCGATGCCAATCAACACAAATCCCATGTGAGAGATTGAGGAGTAGGCAATTTTGCGCTTCAGGTTGCGTTGGGCAAAGGAAGTTAGAGCGGCGTAAACGATATTGACGACACCCAGAATCACTAACACTGGCGCAAAGTAAGCATGAGCATCGGGAAGCATCCCAACATTCATCCGAATCAGGGCATAGCCACCCATCTTGAGGAGAATTCCAGCGAGGAGCATATGCACCGGTGCTGTCGCCTCACCATGGGCATCCGGAAGCCAAGTGTGGAGAGGGAAGATTGGCAGCTTTACCCCGTAGGCAATCAGGAAGCCACCGTAGATTAACAGTTGAAAGTTAAGAGCGTAGTCCTTAGCACCGAGCGATTGCATATCGAATGTTACGGTATCCCCGTAGAATGCCATCGCCAAAGCCGCTACTAAAATAAACAGCGAACCGCCTGCGGTGTAAAGAATAAACTTAGTAGCGGCATAGAGACGCTTTTTACCTCCCCAAATTGACAGCAACAGGTAAACCGGAATCAGTTCCAGTTCCCAAACCAGGAAAAACAACAGCATATCCTGGACGGCAAACACAGCAATCTGTCCACCGTACATTGCCAGCATCAGGAAATAAAACAGCTTCGGCTTGAACGTTACCGGCCAAGCTGCCAGCGTCGCCAGCGTCGTCATAAAGCCTGTAAGCAAAACCAGAGGCATTGCTATCCCATCGACGCCCACTGACCAATTCAAGTCCAACTGGGGTAGCCAGGAGTACTTTTCCACCATTTGTAGTCCTGGATTGGAAAAGTCATACTGAGTGGCGAAGGCATAAACAATCAGAGAAAAATCAATCAGCCCGATAATCAGGGCGTACCAACGCTCCCAAAGACCATTCTTGTTCGGCAGGAACGGGATGAACAACGAGGCGGCGATGGGAAACAGAATAATTGTCGTTAACCAGGGAAAATTTGTAAGGTTCATTGTTCATTGTTCATTGTTCATTACTCATGGCTAATTAGTAATTATCTTTTCGCCATTAGCCATTAGCCATTAGCAACTTTTCAGGTAATCCCAGAGACAATCACTAAACCCAGTACTGCTCCAAAGATAATCAGGGCATAGAATTGGACACGACCATTCTCTAGGTATTTCAGACCTTCACCACTCAAGAGTGTGAAAAGACCTGTCAGGTTAACGGCACCATCGACGACTCGGAAGTCTACTTCCATAATCTGCCGTGCCAAGCGGCGCAGTCCGATAACGAAGACGTTGTGATAAATGTCATCGATGTACCACTTATTGAGAGAGAACTCATACAGTGGCTTAATTTTCTGAGCGATCGCTTTCGGGTCAATCTTACCGCGCAAGTACATCAGTGAAGCGATGGTAATTCCAATCAGGGCAATACCTACAGAACTACCACCCATAATCAGAAATTCCGTTAAGTCAAACCCCTCGGCTTGTGACACCACCTCCACAGCTGTTTCACTAGCTGGATGGATGAACTCCTCAAAGTAGTTGTCAAACGGCATTCCCACCAAACCAATTAGCGTTGACGGTACCGCTAGCAGTAACAACGGCAGCGTCATCGTTAACGGTGACTCATGAGGAAACTCACTGTGATAACCGGGGTCAGCTTCATGCTCCGAATCAGCTTCCAGTTCTCTTGTATCCATTGCCCCTGGACCAAAAGCGGGTACTGGGCGACCGGCTTGTGCTTTAAGTTGATAACGGATTTCCTGATTATTTCCCCGGAATGCGCCCTCAAACGTTGAGAAATACATCCGGAACATATAAAACGCCGTCAACCCTGCGGTTAGCCAGCCAATCAGCCACAATATAGGATTAGCTCCAAAAGCGCTTCCTAAAATTTCATCTTTTGACCAGAACCCGGCAAAGGGGGGTATTCCCGAAATTGCCAGAGTACCAATTAAAAACGTCAGGGCAGTAATTGGCATAAACTTGCGCAAGCCTCCCATCAGCCGCATATCCTGAGCTAAAGCAGGATCATGACCAACAACGGCTTCCATACCATGAATGACTGATCCAGAACCTAGGAACAGCATGGCTTTGAAATAAGCGTGGGTCATCAGGTGGAATAGACCAGCCGTATAGGCTCCAATCCCCATCGCCATCACCATATAACCCAACTGGGAAATAGTGGAATAGGCTAGACCTTTCTTGATGTCATTTTGGGTAATTGCGATCGAGGCACCCAAAAACGCTGTAAACGCTCCCGTCCAGGCAATGACATTCATTACCACCGGAATACCTTCAAACACCGGATACATCCGAGCAATCAAAAATACCCCAGCCGCCACCATTGTTGCGGCATGAATCAGGGCGGAGATAGGCGTCGGGCCTTCCATCGCGTCTGGAAGCCAGACATGCAATGGAAATTGCGCTGATTTTGCCACCGGGCCTAAAAAGACCAAGATTGCAAATAGCGCTGCCAGAGCAGAACTCAGATAACCTGATTCAACAAAGGCTTGTAGGTGAGCCCCCATTACATCAAACTCGAAGCTGCCCGTTGCCCAGTAAAGACCCAAAATGCCCAGTAATAGACCAAAGTCTCCCACTCTGTTGACAACGAATGCTTTTTGTGCAGCATCCGCTGCGGCTTTACGGTCATACCAAAAACCGACCAGCAGGTAGGAGCACATACCTACCAGTTCCCAGAAAACATAAACCTGCACTAAGTTAGGGCTAACCACTAGACCCAACATGGAGGAGCTAAACAGGCTCAAATAGGCATAGAAGCGAACATACCCTGGATCATGAGCCATGTAGCCGTCGGTGTAAATCATCACCAGTAAGGCTACTGTTGTCACAATTACCAGCATCAGCGCTGTTAAATGATCGATGGTGTAGCCCATTTGCAGGTGAAAGTTCCCCGCCGCTGCCCACTCTAGAGTACGGGTATACGTCTCGTGTCCGTGAAATTGGCTCCAGAGCAACGCAAAGGAGAGAACCATCGACGCTCCCAGCAAGGAGACAATGAACACGGCATTTAACTGCCGCAGACGATTAGTTGATTCATTTAGTGAAATTAGCCCCAGACCAACCAGCATTGCCCCTGCCAAGGGTAAGACTGGAATCAGCCAGGCATATTGATAAAGCGATTCCATGGCTAATGCCTACTTCAGATTTCGTTACTATTCTGGCAAACCGTTAACACTGTGACATATAGCTACTCGAAAAAAAAGTCCGATTAAAAACAATAACTCCATAATTCTTCGATAAAGCCACTTACAAAGTAGAGAAACCATCGGTTGAATAGTTCTACCGATGGTTACATATGGAAAAAAGCCATAGTAAAGCTCCAGCCAATGGACATGGCTGTGTCTAAGCGTGGATCTACTCTGCCAAAGCTAATAAACCGATTACTGTGCTGCTTCTCCTGACTCAGGAATCATCAGGATGAGCCAAGACTCTACTTAAGGGGTATCGCCCCTCAGCCCGTTTAGAGGTAAAAGTATTAAGAGCGCTGTTTTTTTATTTAGTCCATCTGACGTTTCGTCGTAGGCATCACAATTCACTCAAATCTTGCTACACCTTTGTTGGCAAGCTTTAGGGAGAAAGAGAAGGTCAAAGGCTTTCTCTGAGTTCTATGTTCCTTTGTTCCTTCCTTTCTCATGAATCTGTGTTGTAGCAATAAAGTGAAATAGTAATACTCAGCACTTTCTTAATCAGCGCTCAGACCTGTGGGTGGTAGGCGTTGTCTATCCTGCGTAGATGTAGCGCCTTTACCAATAACTAAGCAGATTTGGGCAGCGAACTCACCATAAGTTGTTTGAGCGCCATCCGCACATCGTCCCGCCCGTAGAAGTGATCAAATCGTTGAATGACCTGACCCTCTTCAAAGAAGAGTAATGTAGGCAGAGACTTGATTCGATAGGTAGTGGCTAGCTTCAGATTCTCATCAGCGTTGATCCTGACTAATTTGACTTGCCCACTCCATTCAGACTGAAATTCCCGAAGGAGTGGCTGGATTACCCGGCACAATCCGCACCAGGGGGCGGAAAAATCAACCAAAACGGGTAATGAAGATTCTAAAACCTCTTGTTTAAAAGTCCGATCGTTAAGAGACAACACCATTTTCCCTCGATCTATATGTGCTTTTTCAATTGATTGGGATCATGCTACAACCAATTTGGATACTGTGATCAAAAAAAATCCTTGTATTACAAGTATTACGGTTGACAAATGTTAGTATTATATGTATTACAGATAAACCTTTGCCGTTGCTTGGATTAACAGAGGGTGTACCCACCACAGCAGCAAGATAAAAACCAGGACGCCGAGGTAAGCAGGACGGACAAATTCTTCCCATTTGAGTGTTTGATGTCCCTGGAGAATCGCCAAGAAGGGGATGACAGAGGTACGAGCCTTTACTACCTCAAATGCTTCGCCATACCGTGCTAAAAGGCGTCTATCACCATGCCAGACTGCAAAAAGATGGTGCAGGACTAATCCTACTGAAGTTAGGAGGGTGAATGTGGTACCAATCCAGAGAGTATGAGCGATACACCAGATTACCTGTCCTACCATTTGAGGGTGCCGGGTGATGCGAATAATGCCAGTCTCAAACAGATGAACTTGGGGCTTTTGGATAGCGGCAATTTCCAACAAGTTGAATGTAGCCGGATAAAGAAAAATAAAAGAAATGGCTGAGAGGATCCAGACAAATGCCTGAATGCCGGGAAGTCCCTGCACCTGCCAAAGCTGAAGACCATCATAACGGTGATTAAAAAAGTAAATTATTAATACAACCGCCAGTGGGAGACTAACTAGGGCAAACAGGATACGGTAAAGCCTTGAGCCAAGGCGTTTTTCACCCCAGGGTCGTAGAGCCGCTAAACCACTATGCGCGATCGCGAATCCCAAAAGTAAGCCAGCCATCACAAAGTGACTGGAAGTCAGCCAACCAGAGAACTTCATAGAAACTTCATAAAAATCAAGTAGATTCTTTGAACATCCCATCGTAGCAGGGATTGCCACAATACTTGATCCCTTGGTATGTTACTGTCGATGTCAGCAGAGGCTCACACATTCATCGTATTAGGGGCAATCCATCACTTGCGTCATACCCCAGTTTCCGAATCGTTGGTTGCCTCAGTTGCTCCATTCTCTGAGGTTTAGCCGTATGTCTGACCTTCCATTCACTCTCGATCAACTCCGTATTCTCAAAGCGATCGCTACTGAGGGGAGTTTCAAGCGTGCTGCTGATAGCTTGTACGTTTCACAACCCGCCGTCAGCCTACAGGTTCAGAATTTAGAGCGGCAGTTGGATGTGCCGCTGTTCGACCGAGGCGGACGCCGTGCCCAATTAACAGAAGCCGGATATCTACTCCTAAACTATGGAGAAAAAATTCTCTCACTTTGCCAGGAAACTTGCCGTGCCATTGAGGATTTGCAAAATCTCCAGGGTGGTACTCTAATTGTCGGCGCTTCTCAAACGACTGGCACCTATCTCCTTCCCCGGATGATTGGCTTATTTCGGCAGCGATATCCCGATGTTTCCGTACAATTGCAGGTTCACTCAACTCGCCGCACTTCTTGGAGTGTTGCCAATGGACAGGTCGATTTGGCAATCATTGGCGGTGAAGTTCCTGGTGAGCTACAAGAAACGCTACAAATTATTCCTTACTCTGAAGATGAGCTAGCCCTGATTCTGCCTCCATTTCACGCTCTGGCAAAAATCGGTACGATTCAAAAAGAAGATTTGTACAAGTTGCAGTTCATTGCTCTAGACTCTCAATCTACGATCCGCAAGGTGATTGACCAAGTGCTCACTCGGTGTGGTATTGATACCAGGCGTCTCAAGGTTGAGATGGAGCTTAACTCGATCGAGGCGATTAAAAATGCCGTACAGTCAGGACTGGGAGCAGCTTTTGTCTCCATTTCAGCCATTGAAAAAGAATTGCAAATGGGCGTCCTGCACCAGGCAACAATAGACGATGTGGTAGTCAAGCGGATACTGTCTGTCATTGCCAATCCCAATCGTTACCGTTCCAAGGCAGCAGAAGCATTTAGCCGTGAAATTCTGCCAGAATTTGCTTCGTCTGGATGGCACGAGCGGGCATCATCGCTGTCACCACTAGCCGCCGCAGCAGACACTTGGAAAGCAACGTCTTCTCACACAGCGGGAAGTTAAATTGTATAGTATTGGGGACTAAAACAAAGAACATTGAGCGTCGAGCTGCGAGGCTAAAGTGAGAAGAGAAAGAAAAACATAAGTGGCTTGCTTTGTCAGTGTTTTTCAGTGCCTTCTAGTTCATACTGCTGACGCTCATTTATGGAAATTTACTGCACCCGTCACGGCTGCCCCCGCCCTCAAAATAACTTTCCTGAGCTGGATGATAGAGCCACGCTTAATATCGTAAAGGAGAAGTATTGCATCAGCTGCGGAATGCCGCTAATTTTAGTCGGTCACTACATTCCGTTAAAGTTGTTGGGCAGAGGCGGATTTGGAGCAGCATTTCTGGCACGCGATCGCCACACTCCAGCAATGCGCCAGTGTGTGGTAAAGCAGTTCCAACCTTCAGGTGACTTGAATCCGCAACAGTTAAAAATTGCCCAAGAATTATTTGAGCGGGAAGCAGAAGTCTTAGAGCAACTCGGCAGCCAAAATAACCAAATTCCTGACTTGTTTGCTTTTTTTCAATTAAGTGTTCCTACACTACAACCTGGAACAGAAGACCAGTTTTTCTATTTAGTTCAGGAATTTATAGATGGGAAGAACCTAGAGGAGGAACTGGCAGAGAAAGGCATATTCTCAGAAGCAGAAGTCCTACATGTTCTGCGGGAAATCCTCAAGGTGCTGAAGTTTGTCCATGAAAATGGCTCAATTCATCGAGATATTAAGCCCTCCAACATCATGCGCGATCGTCGCAATGGGCGTCTGTATCTATTAGATTTTGGTGCCGTTAAGCAGGTAACGAGAGCCGCCGCCGCTGGGACAGGTGGCAGGTCAACTGGAATTTATTCCATGGGATTTGCACCGCCAGAGCAAATGAGTGGGGGTCAAGTTTATCCCTCAACTGACTTGTATGCTCTTGCTGTAACTATGATTACCCTACTCACGGGTAAAGAGCCTGGAGAGCTGTATGACTCCTACAACAACCAGTGGAACTGGAGGAATGAAGCTCAGGTAAGCAACACTTTTGCCGATGTCTTAGACCGAATGCTGTTGCCGACCCCTAATCAGCGTTTTCAATCAGCTCAGGAGGCTCTTGACGCCCTTACACCCCGACAAACACCACCGCAGCCACAGGTTCAGGTGCAAAGCCCTCCTAGAGTTGTTCCGCCAGTCTCTCAACCGCCTTTTAGCCAACCGCAATCGGTACCGAGCAGTCCTGCGCCATCCAGACAATCAGCTTTTCCCCTAATACCAGTACTAACTGGGGCAGCGTTTACGGGATTTGAGGGAGCATTGTTATTTATTGCCTTGAGCAGCCTTCTACCGTCACCCGGAAGTAGCATAGGATTGTGGGGAGCAATTATGGGAGGACTAATATTTGCCCAGTTCCGCCGCATTATTGAGAAATTTGATTTTTTAATTATTGGAGGACTAACACTAGCGGCTGTGGTGTTTTTCCAAGTATTGCGCCAAGGTATTCCCATCCAGTTGGTTATCGTGATATCAGTTTTAGCGGGAGCAGCAGCGATCGCAGTAACGGCGCTTTTCCGGCTGGTTTATCTGCTACTGTCCCGGATTCTTTAGACTTCTTGCATAAGTGACAAAGCTTGGAAGATAAGTGCTACTGCTATGTCATAACAATTGATTTTTGCAAAAGTCTTTTGAACGCTTGCAGTCACCCTGCCATTGTCACTGGTTTATGTCCCAAAAAAACGAAACGGCACGTCTTTTCCTTTCTTTACTCGTCACCCTGGCTTTATTGGGGGTAGGTTGGTGGTGGCTCACCAAAATTGGTGTCATAAACAAAGGAAGCTGGAGCGGAAATCCAAGTAGTCCGGGTGCAACACCATTACCTCAACAGACTGACCCAAAACAGCCAGTTAAAGAGCGCATTAGTGCCGGAGAAAAAGTATTAATTTCCTCAGACGCAACGCCTGAAAAACGAGCCGCTGTCGAAGCGATCGCCGCAGGCAATTACCAAAGTGCTGTCTCTAAGCTGGAAGCGGCTTTAAAAAGCAATCGCAACGATCCTGAAGCACGGATATACCTTAACAATGCTCGCATAGGAAACCAGAAGTCCTATACAATTGCCGCCTCTGTTCCAATTGGTTCTGATCCAAATCCAGCTAGAGAAATCCTACGTGGCGTTGCTCAGGCTCAGAATGAAGTTAACCAAGCTGGCGGAATTGGTAATATTCCCTTAAAAGTAGTGATTGCTGATGATAATAACGATCCAGTTATTGCTCAACAAGTTGCTCGTGCTTTAGTAGAAAATTCCCAAGTCTTAGGTGTTGTAGGAAACTTTGGCAGTGATGTAACTCTTGCCGCTGGGAAAGTTTATCAAGACGGTCAATTGGTGCTGATTTCGCCCACAAGTACATCAGTGCAGTTATCCGGGCTTAGCAAATATGTTTTTCGGACTGTACCGAGCGATCGCTTTGCTGCCAGTGCTCTTTCTCGCTACATGCTGACTCAGCTCAAAAAACAAAAAGCCGCTGTATTTTTTAATTCTAAAAGTAATTACAGTAAATCTCTCAAAGATGAATTTACTACGGCTTTGTTTGGGGATGGGGGGCAGATAGTCGCTGAATATGACTTCAACAACCCCAGCTTTAATGCGGCTGACAACGTTAATCAAGCAATTAAACAAGGAGCAGAGGTGTTAATGTTAGCTCCTAATTCTGCAACACTCGATCAAGCTTTACAAGTGGTGCAGGTGAATGATAAACGTGTGAAATTGTTAGCAGGAGACAGTTCCTATAATCCCAAAACTTTGGAAGCGGGACGCAGTAATGCTGTAGGTATGGTATTAGCGGTGCCTTGGCATATCTTGGGAAACCCTAATGCACCGTTTACTAAAGTCGCTAATGGGCTGTGGGGAGGAAAGGTAAACTGGCGCACAGCATTGGCTTATGATGCAACTAAGGCACTGACGGCTGGTCTTCAACGGAATCCAAGTCGTAGTGGAGTTCAACAAGCTCTTTCGGCACCAGGCTTTTCTGCCGCAGGTTCTTCTTCAGATATTAAGTTTTTGCCATCAGGCGATCGCAATCAAGCAGTGCAGTTGGTAACGATTCAGTCAGGCAAGGACAACCCCTCGGGCTATGAATTTGTGCCAGTACCCAAATGAGCCTTGTAGATGTGATACCAAGTTTAAATTGTGCTATGACCTTGGACAGTCAGCACTTTTTGACAAACTGGTGAGTGCGTCATGTCTCAGAAAAATGAAACCACGGTTCTAGTCTTAGCGCTCTTGACTGCGGCTGCACTACTGGGTGGCGGTTTTTGGTGGTTTACTCGTAGTTCTGGCATTAATATTGGTGATTCAACTAAGGGCAGCGCTAACAACCCAAACCCCCAACAGACAGCTCAAGCCTCTAATCGTACAGCTCCCAGTTCAACATTTACCCCTCCTACGACTGTAGCTAACGGAACAATCGTAAGAATTGATGGTTCCACCAGCATGGTGCAAATTAATCAATCGCTCAAACGTGGCTTTGAAACACAATTCTCTGGAACAACGGTTAAAACTCAAGCCGGAGGGACGGACAAAGGGATTCAGGCAGTCCAAGCGGGAACTGCGGACATTGCTGCTATCTCTCGCCCCCTTACCTCCCAGGAGCAATCTCAAGGCTTAGCAGCCGTACCTGTAACTAAAGATGCCATAGCGATCGTCGTTGGAGAGAAAAATCCTTTTCGTAAAGGATTAACGAGTGCGCAAGTTGTAGGAATTTTTCAAGGGAAAATTACGAATTGGTCTGTTGTGGCAGGCTCAGGTGGAACAATCCAGGTGGTTAATCGACCTGCTAACAGTGGCACCCACCAGACGTTTCAAGAACTGGTGCTAAACGGAGGAAATTTTGGCAAAACGCCCAATATTACGACGCTGCCACGGGATGCCACTACGCCTCTACTACAAGCATTAGGAACCAAGGGTATTGGCTATGCCACGTTTGCTCAGGTAGCCAACCAACAGACAGTACGGACAGTCGCAGTGGATGGCTTGACCCCAGAGGCATCCAATTACCCGTATCAACGGACGCTTTACTATGCCTACAAACAATCTGCCAACCCTCAAGTTCAAGCCTTTCTAGGCTATGTAGCTTCGCCCCAAGGACAGCAAGCTCTCTCGGCTAGCCAATGAGGACAAGGTTATCAACATCATCAGGGTTTTCAAGTTGGTTGCACCTATGTCTAAATCCCTAACGCTGGTTTGCAAGAATTCGCTGATAATAGGTATCTCATACGTGCTTACAGGCTAACTTTAGCTAGCTGCTGATGTCCCAAAAAAAGGAAACGACTGTTCTTGTTTTGTCTCTACTAATAACAGGGGCTTTGATAGGGGTGGGTGTTTGGTGGTTTACCCGCTCTGGATTGAATTTAGGTGGTTTATCTAGCTCTGATAACCAACAGAGCCGGATAAGTTTAGGAGACAAGATTCTCGTCGCCGCCGATAGTAATTCCAGTAAACAGGCAGGGGTACAAGCGTTTGCGAAGGGGGATTTTGCTACAGCGGCTACTCAGTTTCAAGCATCCTTACAAACGAATCGCAATGATCCAGAGGCATTAATTTACCTGAATAATGCTAAAGTTCCCCAAGGTAATGGCATCAAAGTTGCTGTGAGTGTGCCAATTGGTAGCAATTTGAACGTTGCTAGAGAAATATTGCGAGGTGTAGCTCAGGCGCAAGATGAGGTGAACAAAACTGGCGGCATTAATGGCAAGTTAATGCAGGTACAAGTTGCCAATGATGATAATAATCCCGCGATCGCAAAACAACTAGCAGCGGCATTTGCCAAAGACACCAACGTTTTAGCTGTAGTGGGACACAACTCTAGTGAAGCATCTCTTGCCGCTGCACCAGAGTATCAAAATGGCAGGCTGGTAATGATTTCCCCTACTAGCGATGCCAAAAATTTATCAGGAATCGGCAGTTATATATTTCGTACTGTCCCTAGTATCCGCTTTCAGGCAGATACTCTTTCCCGTTACGCTATCAAAAATGGGCGAAGAAATATTGCCATATGCATAGATTCCCAAGCCCAGTCTAGTCAATCCCTCAAAGAGGATTTCACTTCTGCTATTTTGTCTGATGGTGGCAAAGTTGCCTCGACTAACTGCGATTTCTCAGCAGCGACTTTCAACGCTAGTGCGATTATTTCTCAAGCGGTAAGTCAAGGCGCGGATGGCTTGCTACTTTTGCCGTCTGTAGACAGACTTAACCAAGCATTAGATGTTGCACAAGCCAATCAAAGACGTTTGGCTTTATTGGGCAGTTCTACGATGTATACAATCCAAACGCTACGGCAGGGACAAGCGGCTATTAATGGTATGGTGCTAGCTGTAGCTTGGCATCCCAGAGCAATTGCAGGGAATCCTTTCGCAGGGAATGCAAGTAAACTTTGGGGCGGTGATGTAAATTGGCGCAGTGCAACGGCTTATGATGCTGTAGAAGCGATTATCACTGGTTTAAAACAAAGCACCACCCGTGATGGCTTACAAAAAACGCTGTCTGGTTCTGGGTTTTCCGCTAATGGTGCCACAGGCGCAGTACAGTTTTTACCATCAGGCGATCGCAATGGTGCAGCAATCCTGATACAAGTTCAACCTGGTAGAACTTCTAGCACAGGTTTTGATTTCGTCCCTTTGCGGCAATAATCGTTCTTCACATGTTCTGTAGCTACAGCTGGCTGAAGCTTTTGAGTCTGTGCTGAATGCACCTTCGGTGCCGCTTCGCTAACGTAGATAATCAAAAAGCGCTGAATCACTCAGTACTTTAAATATGACAATAGGTGTGGTGATAGAGGGAGTTCAAAGATTATTTATGACAAGGAGTATAAGGTTAAACAAAGCTGACAATTTATGGAGAATTGAAGCAGTTTTAAAGAGTTTACTTATTGTTAGTATAATTTTTGTTTCTATTAAATTAATATTTTACCATTTTCAAGTCATTAGCAATATTTTTCCTAATGAATATAGAGAAAGTGCTACTTTACTAATGACAGATTTACTACTTAAAGGAGGGCACCCTTATGCTTTAGAAAATCAACCCGAATACACAAATGTCTACGGAATTTTTTACCATATTCTTGTTTTATCGCTAGCTCAATTATTTGGTACAACTCTTCCCGTTCATCGAGTTGTTTCTGCCTTGTTTATTTTCTCAGCCTGTTCTGTTTTCTTTGCAGCATTGCGATGGCGAAGGGTTTCTCTAGTTTTTTCATTAAGTGCAACTCTAATTTTATATGCTCATTTGCTCTATTTTACGACACCTTTAGCTAGACCCGATGGTCTTGGTTTCTTTTTATTTTTGTATAGTATTCTAATTCCTTGGCGCTTTCAATATTCTTCTTGGAGCCGATTAGTAAGTGTTATCTTTGGTATCCTAGGTTTCTTAACAAAGCCGTATTTTGTTTTATCTATTCTTTATTTGACGTTATACTTGTTTCTTTTTAAGTCTAAAAAATTAGGCATACAACAAGGGGCTATATCATTAGTTTCATTAGCGATAACAATTTGGATAGTTAATCAAAATTTAGAGACATACTTTAATAATGTACTTTGGATAAATTACTACATTGCTGGTCAGGATATACTCTATCCTCTCCAACAGCTTTATGCTTACAGTAAAACTAACTTGGGCATTATCCTAATTTTTATTATTTGTCTGTTGGTTAATAAATGTATAAATATACAAAACTATCAAAATGATAAAAACAAAATTAACAAAAGTTTGAGCTTTAATTTCCGTAATCTAGAAAAACCTCTAATTAATTTTAATATTGGCTTTATAGAATTTTCTTTAATACTTTCTCTGTTTATATTTTTGTCAAAATTAGGTCAACATTGGGGAAGTTGGCTGATTTATATTCACCATTTAATTTCACCTTTTCTAATTTTATTATCTTTTGAGCTATTAGATAATCAACTTAAGCATTCTAAAAATAAGTTTCTGGGTTTAATATTTAGTCTTCTGGTTTTATTGAATTTATTAAGCGTTTCTTCATCTCAGTTTTTACCTCCACTTGACTATAATTTAATGGCTTGGAAAAACCTTAAAGTTTTAGTTTCACAACATAAAAACATTTTCAACTCGCCTGCTATTGCATCAATTCTTCTAGAACAAGGAAAAAAAGTTTATGACTCTGGTCAATCTCAATATTTTGTTTTGAGTACAAAGCGCCCGGCTTTTTTGGATAAAATTATATCTCCTAAGCGAAGGGAGATCCAAAGAAGATATGATACTTTTTTGCAAAAAATTAACAACGATGTGAAGTCAAAGAAGTATGACTTGGTTATCTTGACCAAAGGTTACTCTCCCTTTATTTCAGAGAAATTCCTTAAAAAATACTACAGCTACCAAAAAACATTTGTTGCTCCAATGTCTGTAAAAGCTCAACGGAATTGGGAACTAGATATTTGGAAGCCTAAACTTAGCTAAAATTAAGGAGACAGAATGCTTTCGGACTCTGGCTCCTGACTCCTTCAGCTAAAGTTAGCAATTCCAAATTTTAGACACTTAACGGTTGCACCAATTCTTTGACTGATGCTTGAGTGTCAGCTGGCTGCTGCACCCGAATCAGCCACCCTTCGGCTTTGGAGTAGTTATCTTTTTGCACTTGTTTAATAGCTTGCTTGAAATTCAACTGCACGCCCCAAACATCACTTATGAAGCGTTTTTCTTGCTTCATCTTGTCGAAGAACCCGACGGCTTCGGGGTGAGATAAACTGCCTTCAGTTTTGGCAATAGAAAGCATCACTTCAAACACATCATCCGCCATCTTCGCATCCCCACAAACGTAGTAGTGACACTTGGGATGCGAGAGCAATTCCCAGACATCCTGGGACTTCTGCTGCATCAGGTTTTGCACGTACAGTTTTTGGTCGCCAAGACGGGAGAATGCCACTTCCAGACCCGAAAGGATTGGCAATAACAGGAACTTCGACACCTCTATCGCCACTCACTGCCACAGGTGCAACATTTGCCAATTCCGCCTCACTCAAGAACGTGACGTTCAGCTTCGGTGTGGCGGCGGTTGTGGCATCGGCGGCGGTGACATCCTCACCTAACACACGGGAAATCAGCCCTAACCACTGTTTGAAGGTGTCGGCTTGTCCCTTAATTTCATCCCCTTTATGCAGCGGCACAATGCGGTTAGCCCCTGCCTTCGCGAGTGCCTTATCTACCGAAATTCCGGCGGCACAGAAGTGTTCGTAAACGGTGCTGCCAATTCCTAGGACAGAATAGTTCAAACCCTCAAGGGAACCCGTCGGCTGTTTCTTCAACCACTGGAAGAATTTTTTGCCGTTTCCAGGCATTTCACCATTGGCAAAGGTGGACGTAACGATAAGAAGGAGTTTTTCAGAGGCAAGGGTATCGGCGTTGTATTCATCCAGTGCCATCACTTTCGCTTTGTAACGCTGAAGTTGACGGGCGGCTTTCCGCGCAAAGCCTTCGGCAGTACCTGTTTCAGAGGCGTACAGAATCAGGATGCGGTCTTGTTTGTTGTCGTCCTCGTCGGTAGTGGTGATGAATTTTTCCAGGTCAATGTCGTCTTCGACTGCCCATCGGTCGGCAGCATGGTGATAGGCGGGGTCTAGGTAAAAGTCGCGCATCTGGTGATGCCAGACTGGACAGTTACTCCCTCCGGCGGGTGGTACAATCAAACCTGTATCTCCCGGACACTTGCGTCCTGCTTTCTTTTCGCGCAAGTCGTGGGCGAGGAACTGTTTAGAGGCAGTCTGGTGATCCACCATCGACACTTTGGCTTTCTGGAACGAGTATTAAGATAGCGATGTTGAGTTCTAACGCTACGCGATCGCGCCACAAGGTTTGCTCAGAACTGGTATCCAGCTTAAGTACTTTGGCGATGTCCTCCGTCTTGTCCTAGCGCCAATCTTCCAGGAAATCCCGCATAATCTCGGTACCCATGTACCAGCCATTGAAGGAAAGGCAGCCGTAGGTAACACCGCCAATGTCCATGCGGAAGTTGCTGATGGCTGGGATGGCGTACCAGCGAAAGCCGAGCGACTTGAACTCTGGAATCGTGGGATGCTCAATTTCCACTTCCAGGACATCGTCATCATTAAACTTATAGAGCTTTGGCTCCATCTCTGGAGACGTGGCGGGTGAAGCCAGCATTTATCTCAACTACGCCATTAATGCGTTGAGCTAGTCCGTCATTGTTAATAACTAAGCAGATGGACATAAATAAACACAACCAGGTTGTAGGGCCGGTATTGCCCATGATTGTCTGGAGGAAGAGAACTACACCATTGAGGTAGGCAATGCCCACCTTCCGTTTAATTTTGTCTACCTAGCAGTCGGCAAGTGTACAAGGTGCCATTTGAACAAAGACGGACTTGATTCGTAAAGGGATTCGCTCTTTGGAACCCAACAAACCTGACAGTCCCTAAAGGGGCTTGTAATTCATCCTACCTGTAGAAGGAGTAGGGTTTGTTTTTTTTATTCCTGTAAAGTTTTTAGATTGATCTTGCTCAACTCTAGTATTCTCAGCCCACTCTCTATGGGGATTGGGTTAGGTGTTGTCACTCTCTTGACGGTTTATTATCTGCTCAATCAGGAAGTTAGTGAAGAAGGCTCTTATGCAGAGGGCAGAGGGCAGAAGAACTGCTCTTGCAGTGTAGGCTTCGAACCTACACTGATTGCAAGACACCAAATTGACTAGGGCTTGTGGTGGTCAAAAAGTGTGTGGACTTACATGGCGGAAGTATTACGGTCGATAGTCAAGTTGGAGTCGGTACAATTGCTACGGTCAAACTGCCACTAGCCTCTATTTTTTAGTCTCTGCTGCCGCAGTCGGTATGTAAATTAAATTATCTCCTTGAGTGCCGATTAGACCCCGTTGGCGCAGCTTACCTATCAATCGGGTTACTGTTACACGAGTAGAACCGATGGCGCTACCAATTTGCGCATGAGTCAACGGGAATGGCAAACAGTAACCGTTCTGGCAAGGCTCACCAAATTCTTCTATCAATAATGTGAGAAACCCCAATAGTCGATCAATGGTGCGTCGCTGCCCTAAGGTACTTAGCCAAAGAAGTTTACGCTGGTGCTGATACCGAAATGCATCTAAGACTTCCCTCCGAAAGTGAGGCCAGTTGTCCAGATCATGCCAGTACATCCAAACTACGGAAGTTTGATCAACGTGAGAGTAAGCTGAAAGTGTAAATGGTGACTGCGCCACAATTTCAAAGGGCTGACCAGCAGCAACGAAACCTAAAAAAGCTTCTTCTGTTGGCTGTTGAGACAAATGAGACGCAGCATGGCTTGTACTGGCAGTGACTTGAGCAGTACCAACTAAGCGGATTGCCCCGCGTTGTACAAGATACAGTAAACCAGCACGGGCTGGAATCCGCTCATCTTTGCTGAAAGTCCGATAACGGTAGTGTTCCTGCGCCCAGTCAAGAATCCGTTGCCAGGTTAAAAAAGGTCGAGATGCCTCTGATGGGGAGGATGGGGGATGCATAAGCCCAAGCGTGATGGAAACGCCACTTTTTCTAGATTTTACATGGAGTCGAAAGTAGCAAAAAATACTTACAACTGCCGATATTTAAGTGTAGGTTTACTGAACAACTCTACTGCTATTAAGCAACTGTTGCAACAACAGCTCTGGACAATGATAGGTTTATCCAAAATGGGCATAGCAGCTGATTTATCTGGCAGCGCAAAATTCACACTTGAGACAATTCCTCTGCACCGTTTATCAGATGATAGCTGTATCGTGTACAGGTCTGCGATCGCTCTCAAGCTTGCTTCTGTGTGGCAGAGGAAGGCTCTCGACATCGCTAATCAGCTGATAGCATCTCTCCCCATTAGTCACGATGGTGCCACTCACCGGTGCTTAGACTTCAGTGTTGAGGTAGTACCTCCTGGCTGGATTAACTTTCGGCTGAGCGATCAGGCTTTGGCTAGCTGGTTACAACAGATGATTCAGATACCTCCTACTAGGGGAGAGAGGCAGCACAGGAGAGGGGAAGCACAGGAGAGGGAGAGCAAAGGAAGAATACACCAAGACACGAGGAATCTTGTGGAGAAACTTTCTGTGTCCTCTTCACCTCTTGCTTGTCCAAAAGACGCTCCAACTCTCTTCCAGATGCAGTACGCTCATGCCCGTTGCTGTTCGCTTCTACGCATGGCTCATCGGCAAGGCTTAATTCAGCTGAGGGACTTGGATTTCAAAACTCTGAGTTGGCAATTAGTTGAGCCAAACCCGATTCCGTGGCTCAACCATGACCAAAGGGCAGACTCACAGGAGGTTACCCTACGGTTGGTACATCCGACAGAACAAGGTTTAATCGGTCAGATTTTAGATTGCCAAGATGAACTCAACGATTCGGGCCAAGGTAATGGGGTAAAACAATGCCGTACTCTGAGCCGTGATTTTGAGCAATTCTACAGCAGTTGCCGCATTTTGGGAGAGGTAAAGACCCAAACACCTAAACTGGCTCAGGCAAGATTGGGGTTGCTGGCGGTTACTCAAGGCATGCTGCGATCATTATTACAAGACCAACTGGGTGTACCTGCACCCGTGGAACTGTAAACCTTAAAATATAGTAAAAAAAATTTATACAAAAAATAGTGACAAAATAAACAACCTTCGGGTATGATTCTGGATGTGTGAGGAGCGAACCAGTAAGGGAACCGAGACGAAACACGGCCAGTCGTCGGTTCCCTTTCTGATCTAAAGGTTTTATTTAAAGCAGGCAGCTGAAAGTATGACGTGTGTTAGCGACGCAGCGCGTTAGAGCAGGACGAAGTAGGGATTGTTGATCGTTCAACCTTAAGTTACCTCTGACCCCAGATCGTTAAAGGTTACAAAATAAACGCTTCAATTGCAGCCGCTGCACCATCTTCCTCAACATCAGGAGCTATCCACTGAGCGATCGCTTGTACAGCAGCTGGAGAATTTCCCATCGCAACGCCTAAACCAGCGTATTCGAGCATTTCTACATCATTAAAGTTATCGCCAATTGCCATCACATTCTGAGCTGTTAGTCCCAGCAGTTCTTCGGCTAGATAACGCACCGCAGTCCCTTTGTTAGCAGCTGGATGCGTTGCTTCAAAAAAGGTTGCTACAGATTTTGTCAAGTAAAGCTCAGCCGGTGTGTACTGTTTGCGCAAGTTACCTAACAGTTGTTCAATGACAGCCGCATCGTCACTCAGGGCTAAAACTTTTGTAGGTTCCGAAGTCAAGGTTTTACGCAGATCCCCCACAGGGATCGGTTGGATATTAGCGCGTTGAGCATAAAGTATTGTTTCTGGCATCACCTCTCGTACATACAACTGGTCGTTGATATAAAAGTGAACCGACAGTAGCGATCGCAGTGCATCACTCTCAAAGTAATCCAGCAATTGCTCTGCCAGGGTGCGTGAAACGGGCAAATGTTGATGAATCTTCTGTGTTAGTGGGTCTTGAACCCACGCTCCTTGGTAAGCCAGAATCGGTAGGGTAGAACCAACTGCCTGATGAAAGCGCAATGCAGAACAATACATCCGACCTGTCGCGATCGCAACTTGGATTCCCTTTGCCTGTGCTGAACGTATTGCCTGCTTCACAGGTTCCCGAACGTCGTTAGATTGACCAGCTATAGTGCCATCAACATCCACTACCAGTAATTGGATATCGAGCGAATCCCTATTATGAGAGCTGAGAGACGCCACCTGATTAGCTGTCGAGGAGTTGTGCATAAATAGTGAGGTATAGGTTGTTAGACAAAGATTAACAATTCCTGTCCCACCGCAGAATTATCTATCATTCTTCTTCTCCCCACTCACCAATCAATAATCTTCCATTACACAAAGACTAATTGAACGGACACTCTCGGTGATGCCCGATAATGTTTGAGGTAAATGCCATCCGCTACCTTCAGGCCATGACCGAAGGACAAAACCGCGAGCAGATTAGTCGTCTGATTTTATTTACAATTCTTTGGCTGACGTTGTTTATTTTATCAGTCAAAGTTTCAGCGGCTTGGGCAACGCGATCACTAAGTCTAATGGCAGAGTCGCTACAAACCCTGCTCACTAGCTTTAGCGTACTCCTAAGTTTGCTGAGAACTAAAGCACCTAAGCGTGCAAGAAGACCGTCAACCTATGGTCATAGCAAAAGAGAAACGGTTATAACGCTTCTGCTTGTCGCCGTTTTAGGTTTTGCAGGTTTGAATTTATTGATAATGTCAATTCAGCAGTTAGTAATTACTATTTCGGGGGAAACACTAACTTTTCCTGCCAATGTCAGTTTACCGTTAATCCAGCTGTTGAGTGTTGTGGTGGTCACCAGCCTGGGTTTGGCAATATTGGGTTTATACCAGGCAAAAGCCCTTAGCAATACGCCTCTGCGCTTTAATGCCACCCAACTACTCAAAGATGTATTACTAACCATTCTGCTAATAGTTGGGCTGATGGGAGTATGGGTGGGTTGGGTTTGGCTAGATGCCGTGCTGGCAATCTTGCTGGTGCTACTGGCACTAGGAAGTTGCTGGCAAATCGTAAACTGGCAATTACCCCTGTTAGTAGAGCAGAGTGCGATCGCTCCAGAAGCTCTTGCTCAAATTGTCCGCGAAGTTGGAGGCGTTTCTCACTGTTACCAAATCCAGTCTAAGGGTCTTGTCGGACGCTTCGTACAGGTTCAGATGCGCATAATTGTACATCCAGACTTTACCAGCTTCACGTCTTTGATTCTTGAACGCATTGAGACGACAATCCAAGAGCGCTACGGTTCTGTTCAAGTTACCTTGTCTATCGATGATGATTTGACAGATTCGACTCCTGAAAATCGCTTTGCTCTTATGCCAGACGTTAAAGGCAACAATGGCACTTCCCTGACTTAGGCAAAGATTAGGGGAAACGCACACCTAACTCATACAATGCGCAATCGCGATCGCATACCTCGACTTTCAATACTGGAAACAGATTGAAATTGAGGAGCAATCAACAGTGGCTAAATATACTGGAACAGCTGGAAACGATAATTACAAATACCTTGGTTCTGGGTCTATTTCTATATATGGTTATGGCGGCGATGATACCTTATTCGGGAATGGTCGGAATGATTCCTTAAGTGGAGGAGACGGCAACGACTATTTGGACGGAGCTTTAGGTAATGACACAATGATGGGTGGTCGTGGCAACGACACCTATGTCGTAGAAAGCCTTGGCGACAGGATCATTGAGAACGCCAACGAAGGAATTGATACGGTTAGATCTTATATCAGCTACTCACTAGGAGCCAACCTAGAGAACCTAGTGCTGATGGGCAGTGCCGCCTCCGGCGTCGGTAACGCTCTCGACAACGTCATTACAGGTAATACGCTCAACAACTATCTATCCGGTGGTGCAGGCAATGACACCATCTACGGCGCATCTGGCAAGGATACTTTATTGGGTGGAGATGGCAATGATTTGTTAATGGGTGGTTCAGGTAACGACACGTTTATTACCGATAGCAAGTATCTGTCTGGGGATAGAGGCAACGACACCATCTACGGCGCATTTGGTAAAGACACTTTACTAGGTGGAGACGGCAGTGACATTCTAGTCGGCAAATCAGGAAACGACTCCCTATCAGGTGGCAATGGAAAAGACATTCTTAATGGTTATGGAACCAGTGGTACAGACTTTGACACCTTAACAGGTGGATTAGGTTCGGATACGTTTGTTTTTGGTGGCTCTTGGGGAGTTTCCTACCAGGGAAATGGCTACGCCACCATAACAGATTGGGATGCATCGTCTGATTTCCTTGAAGTCCTTGGTGATGCTAAGACACACGCTTACGGATCTATTAATTACTCTCTGCAAACGGGGAATTGGACTGGTAATGCAGCCATAGATACTGGAATTTACTATGGCAGTGATTTGATTGCTGTTGTGCAAGACTCGACCAATGTGAGCTTTGATAACGTGCACTGGGTCTAGAGTGCTAATTGAGTAATCTCACTCACCTTGAAAATTAGCATTTCAACCTTATCAAATTAATATTCTAGCAATTCAAAAGTCTTGATTCCCCTTACTAAATCAGTCTTTTAGCTTCTAGAGAATAACATTCTTAATGTCAAATTTCGCTTACTAAAATACTTTGCAAGAATTGCAATAAATTTTAAACCCAATACTTGAGGGTTAGTCAAATCATTACACTTTCTATAAAGTAACAATCCTACCCCTACTAGGGGTAGGATTGTCTAAGCTAGATCAGGAGGAGTTCTGGATTATGCAAAAGCTAATTAATCAAAAGAACTTTTGCTCCTACAACTTTTTAGCTGCTCCCTTTACTGATTAGGGCTTGGGCGCTACAACAGTTGCTTTATTCTCCACCTGCTTAACACCTTTGATCTGTTTTGCCAAAGTATCGATCTTTTGGATCTGCTCTTGCTTAGTAACAGTGCCTGATACTGTTACCACACCCTTATCAGATTTGACGACTAGCGCACTAGCTGGAATGTTAACTTCCAACTTACTAGCAACTTCACTGGCAAGATCCTTATCAGATCGGTTTTCCCCCTTACCTTCATTTAGAGCGTTATTACGCTCCTCACGCGCTTTAATGTTAGCATTCGCCTGATTTCTACGAACATCAGCTTGTGCGTCTTTTTTAGCTGCCTGGATATCCTCCGCCTTTGGAGCCTCTGGGCTAGCTTGAGGCGAATCAGGAGCATTTGCAGCTGTTTTTTCAGTGTTGGAGCAAGCGGCTGCACCAAGTATTAAAACGCCACTTAGTAAAAGAGTTGTTAGTTTTTTCATTTCTTGATTTCCTCTATGGGAACCGACAGTTGTGAAAAGGATTTATGAGTTAGGACTAATGCACCCTATCAAAAATTTCAGGTGTTCAGCCTCTATAGAATCCCCATTTTTCTTAAGAGCAATTCAGAGGTTCTGGTTGTAACTGCTGTGAGAGGACTAATGAGGAGCAAGATTAGTAAAAAGCTTGCTCCCGGAAACATCACAGACCGTTAGGTCGCTGACAGATGGCAAACTTATTTGGTCTGATCTCGGTGGTCAACGATAATGACTTCCGGATGATCAGCCACAACATTGACATCGCGACGAGTCGCATCAACACCTGGTGTGGTGTCATGGTCAATAACGTTGCGAGTGGCATAACCTGTGCGATCGCGATCAACATCATGTTGGTCATGAGGGGTACCGCCAGCAGAGACATCCGACTTATCGTACATGCCCCAATCTTGAATGCCATGACGTCTCAAAATGGGTTCGGCACGATGAATTTCGTCTTGTGTGCCATCCACCATCACTAGATAATCACCATGATTGACGCGATCATTATAAAACTTGGCTCGCTCTTCAGGAATTCCTAAACCAACTAAAGCACCAGTTAGACCCCCAGCGGCAGCACCGATTACACCTCCAGCAGCTGCCGTAGCTAAAGCGGTTGCCAAAGCACCACCAGCAATAACTGGACCTACTCCGGGAATGGCTAGGGCACCCAAACCAACTAGTAAGCCACCCAGACCGCCTAATACACCGCCAGTAGCTGCGCCACCTTTAGCACCGTCGTCAGCTTTGTTGCCTGTTGCACGAGTACTGACATCTGCACCAGCTACCTGATCATGGTTATCAAGATTTTTACCAACCAGAGACACATGATCCATGTTGAAGCCACTAGCTCTCAGGTCTGTGAGCGCTGCTTCAGCATTACGACGATGAGGGAAGACACCCACGGCACGATAAGTGCGACCTACATCACGACCTGCTGTAGCAGCACCGATAGGTGTACGGTCTTCATCCCGTATGTCAAAAATGTCCCAATCCTGAATGTGATGACGGCGCAGAATGGGTTCAGCACGACGAACTTCGTCTTCCGTGCCATCCACCACTATCAAGTATTCACCACGGTCAAATCGTTCGTTGAACAACCGACCTCGCTGTTCAGGTAATTTGTAAAATGCATTGTCAAAGCGATCACGTAATGTCAGGCCGGGGTACCTATCACGGCGATCATAGTCACGCGCAATCAGAGACACTTGGCTCATCGGGAAGCCTGCATCTCTCAGTCCGTCTAGCGCTCCTTCTGCATCTCGACGATGAGGGAAAATGCCAATTGCACGTTTATTGTGAACTAAAGCTCTGCGGGGAGTAGCATGCTCAACAGCACCAGTATGGGGCGCATCATACACACCCCACTCTTCAATCCCACCACGTCGCAAAATTTGTTCAGCACGATGAATATCTTCATCCGTGCCTTCTACTATTACTAAATAATGCCCTCGGGCAACTCGGTCGTTATAAACTCTAGCTCGCTCTTCCGGAATACCTAAACCTATTAGTCCACCAATCAGACTGCCCGCTGCTGCCCCAATTGCAGTACCAGCGAGGGTTGTTGCCAGCGCTGTTGCCGTGGCTCCAGCTAGCATGATAGGTCCAATTCCTGGAAGCAGCAATGTGCCTAAACCTACTAATAAGCCTGTGACACCGCCTAATGCACCACCTGCGAGCGCACCAGTAGTGGCACCTTCATCAGCTTTATTGCCACTACGCTCACTTACCTCATCACGAACATCAGCACCGGCAATGTCATCTTGTCGGTCAGCATCTTGTGTGATCACCGAAACTTTATCCATTGGGAAGTTAGACGATCTCAACTCCCTGAGTGCCACTTCGGCGTCCCGGCGCTTTGGAAAAACTCCTACAGCTCTTTTATGTTGTCCTAAAGCCATTTATTTTCTCCCAAGCTGGAAAATTCTTATTTCACAACACCAAAAGCCATTTTTATCGGTGCTGATAGTTACTATTTGATCACCTGGTCTTCAAAATTTCATCAGTCGAGAGAAATAATCTTTCTTTCTATCATTAGAGAGGTGACAATTTATGATTATTGTTATAGAACAATATTTCTATTCAGAAATATTAGATAAAAAGCCTTAATATTACTTAATGATTTTGTCCTTTAAACATAGAGTATAGCGTTATTTATCTAAATAAAGCAACATACCATTTTTCTATAAATAGTTAGTTTAAAGAGAAAAGTTTAGCTAAGATTCAGAGAATTAAGTCAAAAAATTATCTTATTAACTAGAAAAAAAACAAAAAGCTATTATATTAATTTAAAAATATATTACTAATTGGCAATAAATAGACCAAGCACTTATTTTAAGATAAGGAAGATTAATAGATTATAATTACTTTAATTTTTTCTAGACGCAGTTGAGGAAATTGTAGTTGAATCAAACTTTAATAAGTAAAATACAAAAGTAGTAAGTAGCTGATAAATATCTACTTACCACGTATATTTTTTTCCAAAAGCCTTCATATACTATCGAAACTTATGCAATTTTATTACTTGCACAATTAAGTTTTTAATGAGCTGAGCCAGAATCGGTAGATTAAGTATGAGGCTAGGATTATATCGATGATTATGATTAGCCGTATTCGGTGGTGTGGTTGTTCTTCTGAAGAGTTTAAGGCTGAATAACTTTAGGTACAGGAGACGTTTGAATTGATGAGGGTGATGGCTGATATGGGTGCATTAGCAAGAAAAAAGTTCCACCCAAAAGAGCTGTCATTATGGTAATGGTGATACCTAAGAGAAAGCCTTTATCGGTTTTATCATTTTTACGAATGTTATTGCGATCGCTATTGATGTCTTCTTGGGGATGCTCCTCTAACTTTGTACCGTAAACGTAGCCATCACGATAGGCAAGTTTATTCAATCTACCCGCCCCATTATTAGGGTTTCCAGGTGTTTGATTTTTATCTATTTTCATCGATTAGACCTTGTTAGGGAAGAAACTGTTTTTAAAGGATGGCTTGGCGTCAAAGAGAATTCTTTTATCCCGTATAGCCAAGATATCCGCTTCAATAACACGAATCGCTCTATCTAGGAAGAGATTGTTACTTCCATCAAAAGATTGAGTTTTGGAATTACCAACGTTGTCCTTGGTTAAGGGGGTCGATTTAGCTACCCACAAACCTTTTAACTAGGAGAGCTAACGTAGAAGAGCGCTCCAGGTAGCAGAACCAACAATCCCATCGGGCTGGAGTTGAAATCTCTGCTGAGCAGCTTTAACAGAAGCTTGGGTTTGTGCCCCAAAAACCCCATCTACTAGTCCTCTGAAGAAGCCAAGTGATTTCAGTCGTTCTTGCAACTGAGATACGGCTGAACCTCGCATGCCTTTGCGCAGAATTGGCAAAGCCACAGCTGTAGGCTGGAGGTTTACCGCCGTGGGAGAGTTCGCAGTAGTCGTGGTGATGGGGTTAGGCTGCCTTTGTCGGCTTGCTGAACTGCTTCTGGCTGACTCATTGGGAGCTGTTGGGTTAATGCTAACGCGACTACCACTATTGGTTGTTTGAAGCGAAGAAGGAACTGGGAAAGAGGATGCAGGGTTACTTGAGGAGGTTGGAGGGAGCGTTTGAGCAGATGGCAAGTTTGGGAATAGACGCTCCCAGGTAGCAGGACCTGTGATGCCATCAGCTTTTAAACCCGAAGCTTGCTGAAACTGAGAAACAGCGATCGCAGTACTCTCTCGATAAAAACCATCTACAGGCTCGGTGTAATATCCCAAAAGTTTGAGTGTTGCCTGGAGTTCAGATACAGCTTCACCCTGGCTACCAATTCTGAGAATAGGACGGTTGACAGTCATTGTGGGTGTTGCCTGAGCAACTGTTTGGGCAACTAGCTCTGCGTCAACAGCAACGGCTGGCAACTCTCCCAAGCTAATTGCCAACAAACTGAACGCACTCCACTGAATTAAGCAGTTGCCGTTCGCCATAGCACAGACCTAAGATGACGCCTTTATTATCGTTGGATATGAAGAAGTCTAATGTGCTGTGCGTCCGAATGTCTACGGCTTGTCTGAACGTAACGTGGTATCAATCAAGTCCCTCTTTGCCGATCACTTCCAAAAATGCTTGTTTAGCAGCTGCTTGTTCAGCTGCTTTTTTAGAGCGTCCTTTTCCTTCACCCAATCGTCGATCCTGAAGCCAGACTTCTGCGGTGAATCGATGGGCGTCACCGTGTACTAAACTAGTTTCTTTGAGACGGTAGGTTGGAAGACTTTTGTAGTGGGCTTGAGTCCATTCCTGGAGAGCGTCTTTGTAGTTTTGGCGAGCTGGGTCTTGGCGAATTTCATCTGCTAGTTTCTGCAAGTGAGGATCGAGCCAGGGGCGAATGAGTTTCAGCGTGTGGGTACTCAGGTATAAAGCTCCCAATACGGCTTCAAAGGCATCCGCTAAGCGTGATGTCTCTCCGACCTTGTCACAGGCGGCACTGCTAGAAACGAGTAAATAACGCTCTACTCCATAACTCTGAGCTAACTGAGCAAGGGTGCGATCGCTCACCAGAACTGAACGGATAGCGGCAAACTCGCCGACTGAAGCGTTCGGGTAAATTTCAAATAACAATTCTGAGGTGGCTAGGCGCACCACCGCATCACCCACAAACTCTAACTGCTCATAGTTTGCCTCAGCTGAAATACTTGGGTGAGTCAGTGCCTGGTCAAGGATTGCCCACTGCACCTGAGCTTGCTCAGGCAATCCCAATTTTTGAATAAATTGCTGTAGTTGCTTCTGACGACGAGGGTCTTTGACAGTGATCACGAGAGGAGGTCACAAGAGGAAGTGACAGAGGAAGTACATTAAGTTGGGGTCAAAAGCAGTCTTTTGAGTTGTAACGTTTGAACGTTTTCTTGAACTTTCTAACTTTTCAACAAAAAACGACAAGGTACCACGACTGAATGCAGCTTCGTATGACTTAACTCAGCACTCATTGCTCTGAACCCGCCTAGTATGAGGTGGAGAGACTAGGCCATAAGCCGGGTTCTGTTCTCACTCAGTAGAATTTCTCACTACTTAAGGAGGGCAGTTATCTATCTAGGACGCCTGTTACCAGACACCTCAAGCGGTTCTTTTAAACGGAACTGGTAAAAGACCAACCGTAGTTCCTTTCACCTTGCTCCCAACCGGGGTTTACCGAGCCAGCACCTCTCGATGCTGCTGGTGCGCTCTTACCGCACCTTTGCACCCTTACCCCCAACAAGGTAAAAGTTAAAAGTCAAAAGTAGAGAAACTTTTTTCCTTTTTCCTTTTTCCTTAAAAGAGGCGGTATGTTTCTGTGGCACTATCCTCACGGTCACCCGCACTGGGCGTTACCCAGCAAGTTTGGTCTTTCGGGAGCCCGGACTTTCCTCAGACTCGCTCTCACGAGCAAATCCGCAACCACCTGCGCCTACTCTCTCCTTCATCCAGTCTAGTCGCCTTTGGTAGTGCTGAGTGCTGAGTCTCTATGCAAATTAGATGCATAGCAGCTTAATTCGGCTTTTTCGGTTTCAAAGCGATAGTAAGAGCTTTTGTCCAACGCAGTTTTTTAGGAATAAACCGACAAAGTAAGGTATGGGGACGTTTAGAACCAGTTAGGTCAGATATCGTAAAGAATAACCGGAGGAAAAAGGGATCAGATTTAGCTGTGGCTTTTTTAAGCTTTATTGGCTTGAATAAAGAACCAGTAATCGATTTATCGTCACTCAATTCTTCCTTGATTTCTCTACCGGGAACAATGATGCTCTCTACTTGTTTTTGAGGTATTTCTGCCAATCCAGGAGTTAGCCGAACTACTCGATCTATAACATTATCAAAATTCCTAATAGAACTCTGATCCCAATCTACTCTGATGGTTTCCTCATTGGATATATTCTTAATGGAGATCGGCAATTTAGTCAATTCATCAAGTTTATAGCTATCTTTGAACTTAAATTTAATCTGGATTACTCCTTTCAGCCCTTGGTCGTCCAATTGCCGATTTAGATCTTCAGAGTCAAACTGGATTACTACTTGGTTGTCTAAAGATTTGTATGCTTGGTAAAGAACATACACGACAACAATGAAATAGACAGTAAAAATCAGCAAATTTCGGCTATCCAAGGCTTAGCAACCCCCTTAAAAGATTCAGATACAAAACTAAGGATTTAAAGTCCGTATTATATTTTTTAATTAAACCTACATCTGGATTAATAATTAACTCATGTTCTGGGCGCTCAAGACATTAATCTTTCTTAATAGTGGAAAAATTCTCAAACCAGCCTCTACGCCAGAAAAAGTACACTAAACCACCAGCCGTTGCAGCCATGACAGCTAAACAAACTGGATAGCCCCAGTACCAGTTCAGCTCTGGCATATTTAGGGGTGATTTTTCTGTATTAAAGTTCATTCCATACAGTCCCGCGATGAAAGTTAGTGGAATAAAAATGCTTGATATGACAGTCAGTAGCTTCATGATTTCATTCATTTTATTACCGACTGAAGATAAATAAACATCCATTAATCCCGAAGCTAGTTCACGGTAAGTTTCTACCATATCCATGACCTGAACGGCATGGTCGTAACAATCCCGCAGGTAAATCCTGACCTCAGGGCTAATCAGATTGCTTTCATCTCGGATTAAGCTATTAATCGCATCCCGCTGAGGCCAAATTGAACGACGTAGTGCTAACAATTCCCGCCGAAGTTGATAGATTTTTTCCAGTGTTCGGCGTGTTGGATTGATAACGACTTCATCTTCTAAGTCTTCAATCTGCTCCCCATAGGCTTCTAGAACCGGGAAGAAGCCATCGATAATCGCATCCAATAGTGTATAAGCTAAATAATCAGCTTTTTGCTTGCGGATGCTGCCTTTGCTAGTGCGGATGCGATCGCGTACAGGTTGGAAACAATCACGCGTTGGTTCCTCTTGTACTGTGAGCAAGTAATGTTTTCCCAAAATGAAACTAACTTGCTCAGCCCAAAACCCATCTCTCCTTTCTTTAAGCAGTACCATTTGGGAAATTATCACCAAATGGTCTTCGTAATCCTCTATTTTAGGTCGCTGGGGAACGTTAACAATATCTTCTAGCACCAGTGGATGCAACTTAAACACTTTACCTAGGCGCTGCAAAACATCTTCACTACCTAAACCCAATACATCCACCCAAGAAATTGATTCGGTATCTAAGTAAGGAGCAGCAGCTTCGGGCGTAGCAAGCGGGGTACGAGAAGCGTTACTTTCGTTGTAGTCAATCAAGACAATTGTTGTTGGTGCCGCGTTTTCCTCAATATAGAGGGTTCCGGGTATACTTCCCTGCTCATCATAGTAATAATCAAATAAATCTTCGTCTTCATCGGGTTGTGTAGATAGCCTTGTATCTGGAAAACCACTTTCTCTCATACACATTTACCTCATCTTTATCATTTGCCTGAAACTCTTATACTCTATATCAGCAAAAATTGATTTTTATAAAATCAATCTCTTGCTTTAGACCTTCTGTATGTATCCAACTGACATATCCTCCAAATTTGCAGTTATCTTTGCTATCAAAGACGTAAACTTGATGTACTTGAATAGGATTCACAACTAAGCGAAGCGTACCACTACCATCTCTAAACTTTATATCTTCTAATGTCTTATCAATAGGATTCCGACGACCTAATAACATCAAATCCTTTGCTATTCCAGGAACTTTATCTAAGTGATTAATCACATCTTGCAGAAATTCCCCTAAAATATTAGCTGTGACTAAACGAGCTGTCTGCTGGCACTGCCAGTACCCGGCATGAGCATCAGCTACGCCTAAAACCAATGCTGCATCCAATTGACCAACTGTACGAGCAGCCTTTTCCGCTAGATTAGCATCAGTTGAGATAAATTCATCTTGAAAGACTAAGTTTTCCGAGGAGTTAAGGTTTAAGCTTGCCCGAAGAGGATAAGCAACAATATCTGAAGAATGAATAATATTAATCCATCTTAGAGGTTTGGTCTGATAACTATTAACAAATTCTTTGAGTTTATCTGGATTGACCTCTAACATAGTATTTAAAAATAAAATAGGTGAACCTAGGGTTGTAATACTTTTGAGGTGAATTTTTCTGGTTTTTGGGGATTCACTAAAGCCTTTAATCATTGCCCTAATGTCATTAACTGGGTCTTCTGGACTAAATCTTTCGGAGAATAATACATCCCATAAAATAATGCTTCCTAGAGAATGAGCAATAATATGAAGTTCTGTTTCTTCTATATTTTTTTCTAAAAAATCATTTAATTGCTGAGCAATAAGCCTTCTAATAGCAGCACCACGTTCAGGATTCAGATAACTTAAAAAATCCCCAAAAAACTTAGAAAGAAACCCTTCTCTAAATTTTTGATATCGAAAAACATCTTCACTGTTAGTTTGTGGATAATCTTTCTTTACTTCCTGTAAGTCTTGATGAATCCAGTTCCATATCTTGCCGACATCCTTTAATACATGTCCCCAAAAGCTAGAGTAAAAATTTGGGAGGGGTTTCTCTACTTGGATAAACTCTTCCTTAATAAAAGCTTTTAACCTATCTGCATATTTAACATCGTGCGTGGCAACACCGTGAATAAAAAATACAAGCATGGTGATATTATTACCTGCAATTATCTCATCTAGTATTACTGCAAAAATTAATGATCGCAATAAAAAAGCAGCCTGTCTAACAAGACAAGCTGCTCTCGAGATTTATAGCCAGAAGGCAGTGGACTACATCATGCCCATGCCGCCCATGCCACCCATGCCGCCCATGCCGCCCATGCCGCCCATGCCACCCATATCAGGGGCTGGTGCTTTCTTTTCAGGCTTCTCGACGACGAGGGCTTCCGTAGTCAAGACCATACTGGCAATTGAACCAGCATTCTGTATCGCTGAGCGTACAACCTTGGCTGGATCGATAATGCCAGCAGCAATTAGGTCTTCAAATTTGTCAGTGGCAGCATTGTAGCCAATATTGGTATCGCTCTCCCGCACCTTCTCGACGATAACGGTGCCTTCAACGCCAGAATTATCCCCAATCTGGCGCAGGGGTGCTTCTAATGCCTTAGCAACAATGTCAGCGCCAATTTGTTCTTCGGCATCTAGACTGTTCTTAATTTCGGCAATTTTTGGAATCAAGCGAATCAGCGTTGTACCACCACCAGGGACAATGCCTTCGTCCACAGCTGCTTTTGTGGCGTTGAGGGCATCTTCTATCCGCAGTTTACGATCTTTGAGTTCGGTTTCGGTTGCAGCACCTACCTTGATGACAGCAACACCACCGGCAAGTTTGGCGATCCGCTCTTGCAGTTTTTCTTTGTCGTATTCTGAGTCACTGTCTTCTAGTTGTTTGCGAATTTGAGCCACTCGCTTCTGAACGTCTGCCGAAGTTTCGCCACCCGCAACGATAGTTGTAGTTTCCCTGTCGATGGTGACTTTCCGAGCCGTTCCCAGTAGATCGAAGGACACAGCATCGAGGGTCAAGCCGATTTCTTCAGAAATCAGTTGACCACCGGTGAGAACAGCAATATCTTGTAGAAGCGCTTTGCGGCGATCGCCAAATCCAGGAGCCTTGATGGCTGCTGCATTTAAGACACCCCGTGCTTTGTTCACCACTAAGGTTGCCAAAGCTTCCCCTTCCAAGTCTTCCGCAATAATCAGTAGGGGTTGACCCGCACGCGCTATCTTCTCCAGCACCGGAACCAAATCCTGAATGCTGCTAATCTTTTTGTCTGTAATCAGGATGCGGGGATTCTCAAATTCCACAACTAGGCGTTCGTTGTCGGTAACGAAGTAGGGGGAAATATAGCCGCGATCCAGTTGCATCCCTTCAACAACTTCTAGTTCTGTCGTTAGAGATTTGGATTCCTCAACGGTGATGACGCCGTCTTTGGTGACTTTTTCCATCGCCTCAGCGATCATTGCACCAACTTCTTCGTCGTTACCGGCAGAAACTGTCGCCACTTGAGCGATCGCACTCCCAGCGACTGGCTGCGCTAATGCTTCAATCGCCTGAACCAGATGGTCAATGGTTTTTTCGATTCCTCGACGCACGGCAACCGGATTAGCGCCCGCTGCGACATTCTTGAGACCTTCCCGAATCATCGCCTGAGCGAGAACCGTAGCCGTAGTGGTACCATCACCAGCAACATCTTTGGTCTTGGACGCGACTTCTTGAATGAGTCGAGCACCAGTATTTTCTAAGGGGTCTTCTAGTTCAATTTCCTTGGCAACAGTGATGCCATCGTTGACAATCTGTGGGGCTCCATAGGGCTTTTCCAAAAGCACATTACGACCTTTCGGACCAAGGGTTATGCGAACAGCATCAGCTAGGGCATTGACGCCCCGCTCCAAAGCCCTTCTTGATTCTTCATTGAACGAAACGATTTTTGCCATAGGTTTCCGATGTTCCGTCGTGTCTCCATTAGCCAATTTAGCACTCTCGGCGTCTGAGTGCTAATGTGAGGTCTTCCAAATCTGAGCAGATCAGCTACACCATTTGTAGTTTTGTCTGCTACAGACGGTTAACTCCCAATGGGAAATTGAGAATTGAGAAGAGTTGTTGATATTCTCTTGCCAAAAAGTATTTTTAGTAACTTTTCATGACAAGCTTCCCGAATTTTGGTTAGGTTTGATGGAGCATTCGAAATGGCGGTTGGCAATCCGCTGGTTGCCGCTACCACATTGACAAAGGAGATTTCTGAATGACCAAAAAAAATAAAAAAGATATTCGTCGGCTCGCCGCCGCTACCTTATCAGCAGGGTTGAAAGGTTGTCGTCGCCTCAGCTGTCCTGTCTGTAGTGTCATCCCCCCTCACATCCTGCGGGAGATTGCTCACAATGGCGATACAGACCAGCGTGACTGGGCGATTCAAAATTTAATTGTGTCGGATCGGATTCGCGGACAGCGGGATATAAAAGGCAATCTGTTATCAGTAATGTCATCAGGTGGTGAGAAGCGCCGCACCATCTTTGATGCCAAAAATGGTACTGATCTCCCTGGTACACGGGTTCGGGGTGAGGGCGATCCCGCAACCAGTGACACAACCGTCACTGAAGCCTACGACGGTGCTGGTGCTACCTATGACTTCTACAAAGAGGTATTTGAGCGGAATTCCATTGATGATCAAGGGCTGCGTTTGGACTCGACCGTTCATTACAGCCAGAATTATGACAACGCCTTTTGGAACGGCAGCCAGATGGTTTATGGGGATGGAGACGGGGAGATTTTCAACCGCTTCACCATATCAATTGATGTTATAGGACATGAACTAACTCATGGCGTAACCCAATTTGAAGCGGGTCTGGTCTATCAGGGTCAACAGGGAGCACTCAATGAGTCGATGTCTGATGTCTTTGGTTCCTTAGTAAAACAATGGGTGAAGAAGCAGACAGCGGATCAAGCTGATTGGCTCATCGGTGAGGGTTTGTTTACATCTAAAGTCAACGGTGTTGCCCTCCGGTCGATGAAAGCGCCAGGAACAGCCTACGATGACCCATTACTGGGTAAAGACCCTCAGCCTGGTCACCTGAAAGACATTTATAAGGGTAATAAAGATAACGGCGGAGTACACATTAATTCAGGCATTCCTAACCGTGCCTTTTTCCTAGCGGCAACCGCGATCGGCGGCTATGCCTGGGAGAAGGCAGGCAAAATCTGGTACATCACGTTAAGAGACCGCCTACGTCCTTGGTCAGATTTCTCACGAGCAGCAAAGCATACTATCTCGGTTGCCGGAGAACTCTACGGTGACAAGAGTACTGAGCAGCAGGCAGTTCGTCAGGCTTGGAAACAAGTTGGAGTCGAACCAGGGGGATTTTTTATTGAAGGATAAAGGTTGTTTGGCGAAGCCGTTCCCGAAGGGTAGGACGAACGATAAAATTGTATCCTTCCTAGTTGGTACGCTACATTTGATACTTTTTTAATTTCGGCGTGCCGCTGCCATCAACCATTCCAGCAGCGGCCTTAGGGTTCCAGGTACAGCTTGTTCACCAACCTCGACCGTATGTTGCTTACCCTTATCTTCTAGCGTTAACTGATACTGAAAGCGATCAGGCTGAGGACTTTTAGAAGTTATGGTTTTGGGCAAACGAAAGAAATCAGCTGCGTCAACTAGTTGGCGCAGCTGGTTTGCTTCGTTATCAGGCAGAGTAGTTGTGTCAACAACTTTTGTCATGCTTATCCCGGCAAAGCCACCCGTCCGTTCAATCGTCATCCGCATGGTTTCCCTCTCAGTAGCAACAAGCTAAGCTCGAACTTCAGATTGTAAAGCTGAATAATTCAGTGGTTCATCAATAACATTTATGTTAGGTTAGAAAGCCAACAATTTCTTCTAACCAACGAGCAGTAATGCCCTTAACCTGTAGTAATTTTAGGGAAAGTGGGATCTCAGGTTAGGGGGCTATCTATATGTTACGCAGTCGGCTTAACGTCCGGATTGCAGTTGCCCTACTGGTTATGGTAGCTAGCTTATTCCTGTTCTTTGGCTACGGACACACCCAAGAACAAGCACAAAAGGGTATGTTACGCATTTCGCCTTCCGAACTTTTCACGGGGGAGCTAAAACGTTTGGAACCGCACCTTGGTCTAACAGGTAGTGGTTGTGTCAAAGTGGATTACAAGGGAGTGGCACTGCCCATAGACTTGGAGTGGGAATTGTGGCAAAACGGAACGTTCAAAAGTCTTGGTCATAGCAGTACATCCATTACTCAACCAAGCGAAGTATCGTTTTCTGTCAAGGAAGTGAGCCGGGACAAGGAAACGTCAAAGTATCAACTAATCACAGCCGTTTCCGAGCAAAGTGGCTATACCTCGACTACAAGGTCGGTTGAGCTACCTAAACTTGAGGGAGCCACCACGCAGAAACGGCTTACCAACACGATTGACATCAAGGATACCAAGGCTATAGCTGTGTGGGCTTTGTTGGCAAATCAAGGCTCTGTAGATACACGCGATGACGAACCGTTTGAAGAGGCGACCAAACGAGTCGAGACAGCACTTGTATTCAAGTTTTCGCCAGGTAATAAAGTTGAGCGCAACAAAAACCCCACTGTCTACTGAGCGGGGTAGGGACTTAAAATTGCTAGGGATGTATTGCAATACATCCCTAGCAATTTAGGAATCTGGGCATTGGGGTCTAGTCTTTTAGAGCTTATTCAGTGGCTCACAGAATCGGGTGCATCCCGTTTTTGCAAATTTATCTAGGTAGGGGCGTAACGGCCTTACGCCCCTACAGGATTGACCTTACAAAATTGGGATGCTCCCACAGAATCTCTATGCCATGACCATGCCGCCATCTACATTAAATACTTGCCCAGTGATATAAGCTGCCGCGGGGTCAGCCGCGAGAAACCGAACCATCCCAGCAACTTCCTCTGGTTCACCATAACGACCTAAAGGGATGTACTTGAGAATTTCTTCTGACTTGAGATCGCTGGTCATATCAGTGACAATAAATCCTGGGGCTACGGCATTTACCGTAATGCCACGGCTTGCTAATTCCTTCGCTACGGTTTTGGTAAACCCAATCACACCTGCCTTGGCAGCACTGTAATTAGCCTGACCTGGGTTTCCCATCTGTCCTGCAACTGAGGCAATATTGATAATTCGACCCGAACGTTGCTTGAGCATCAGCTTACTAACAGCGCGTGTACATAGAAAAACGCCTGTAAGGTTAAGGTCAATCACCGCCTGCCAATCTTCAGGTTTCATTCGCAAGAGCAGAGTGTCACGGGTAATGCCAGCATTGTTAACAAGGACGTCAACACGACCAAATTTTTCCAACGTGTTATTGACCAAGGCGTCTACCTGCTCAAGCTTAGAGACATCAGCTTGAAGTGCGATCGCATTCCCTCCAGCGTCCGTAATTGCCTTCACTACTGCTTCGGCAGCACCACTGGAACTTGCGTAATTTACCACTATCTTGGCTCCCTCTGCTGCCAACGCCAAGGCAACGGATCGACCAATTCCCCGTGAGGCACCTGTAACGATGGCAACGCGATCGCCTAATAACCGTGAAGATGTCTGTAATACTTCCATAAAAAATTCCTCTGAGACTATCTGCCTAATTCCGCTCCCAGAATTTTGCACTAGAATCGAGCAGAAAGACTAACATGGTGGAGTTTTCTTATGGCAGTTAAAAAACAGTTCACAAGTTTCCAAGACCTACTCTCTGGCTCCGATATGCCAGTCTTGGTAGATTTTTATGCGACTTGGTGTGGTCCTTGCCAGATGATGGCTCCGATTCTGGAGCAAGTACACACTCAGATGAAAGGGCGATTACAAGTTGTAAAAATTGACAGCGATAAATACCCGCAGCTAGCGTCTCAGTATCGTATTGAAGCCTTGCCCACCTTGGTACTCTTTAAAAACGGTCAGCCTGTGGAGCGTATTGAAGGAGTTGTAGCCGCTGACCAGCTCATTCAACGCTTACAACCCTTGCTCTAGATCCCTTCAAGATCCCTTTCAGAACGGTTGATGAAAACTTGGGATTAAAACGCCCCAGAAGAGGGGCTTCGTTTTTAGGAGGAACCTGACGCTTGCGTAGATTCTTGAGAATCTGCTGGCGGTGTAGCCGCCTTATTCTTATCTTGGGCACGCTGTTCCCGCTTTTTCCGATCAGCGTTGATGGTATCTTCCAGCACACTCTGAACCTGTGCCATTTTTTCCAGATTGCTGCGGTACAACTCTAAGTCTTTTTGTAACTTCTCTTCAGGAAGGTTTAAAGCTTTACTAATTTGGTCAAGTGCCTCAGTACGCTGCTTTTCGTCCTTAACCAATTCTGAGTCCGCTTGTTCTAGTAGTGTATATAGACCAATAGCAAACAGGCGGCTGTATTTAAATTTGGGATTGTGTGCGATCGCAGCAACAGCTGAATGGAAATCTCCACCACTATCTAGAGGAGTTGGTGAACTGAACCAAGAGATTAATTCTCTTGCTGTTAAACGCTCTGCAATAGTCTGAAGCCATTGGGCATCCTGCTTGTACTTTTGCGGTTCGTTCCCCACTGCCTGACAGAGGGCATCAAAAATGGATTCCTTATCTCGCTCCGGTCGATAGCCTTGCATGAAGCGATTGAAGGATGTTACGACCCCCAGAGCGTAGATAGGATCGTAGCAAAAATCAACATTAACCGACAGTAAATGCATTTCTACCATCAACTCTTCTACCACCCGTCGGTAGATCGAGTTAACAGGACGAGTGTGATGGTTGTAGAAATCTCGTTTAGTATCCGAGACTGTGCGAACGTTATTCACAGAGCAGACTTTAAGGGGTACGTAAAACCATTGTCTCGTTTAAGGACTCGTTTGCCAAGGTAAGATTTCCTAACAGGCATTCAATGATCTACAATCCGGGATCACGGAGCCAAGTAAGCATAAGGACACTAGAGAGCCGGGAGGAAGATTTTATTCTTTACGTTGTGCGCAAAAAGTACATGGTGTTTCCCTCGATTGGGTAGTGAAGAAGACTCTTAATCTTCAACCTTCAACTTTCAACCTTTAACCACTATGACCCTTGCTCCTGAGCTAATCACCCTAGCACGCTACATGGCGGGTGAATTTGATAATCAACAACAAGCGATCGCAGAACCCGCTTGGTACGTTCACCTCCGCTTTTGGCAACGGCCCGTTCCCTTGTTCACTGAAGACAGCCTTAC
>DATNPH010000257.1:0-38558 GCA_036703315.1 Coleofasciculaceae cyanobacterium | reverse complement strand
CAACTCCTCAATTGGCTCTTGGGGTAACTTTGAGCGACCAAATCCGCGTAGATCGTAGAGCAGGCAGTCAAATTGCTCGGACAGGGTGAGCGCGGTACTTTCCCAGTACCGAGCCGAACCGCCCCAACCATGAATGAAAACGATGACTGGCTTGGTTTGAGAGGCTGTGGGTTGGCGTATCCACTCGTAGTAGTGTTCGACGCCACGAACGTTAATCACAGGCATATTAAACAATTTGAGTAAAACAAGTCATAGGGGCGTATAGTAATACGTCCCTATAAAAATCTGCTATTAAAAATTTTCCTACTCTCTGGCTCGAATCTCCTACCCTAATCTCCTCTTTTTTAAGCGGATTCTGGTTTCGGTAGGGAAGAGGGATGTACCAATAGTTCTGCTGTGGAGCGTTTTTCCACCATTTCCCGCGTAATCATACAGCGAGTGACATCCTTACGAGAAGGCAACTCGTACATCACGTCCAGCATCAATTCTTCCACAATGCCGCGCAGTGCTCTAGCCCCCGTTTTCCGGCGGTAAGCTTCTTGCGCGATCGCCCGAATCGCATCTGGTTTAAACTCCAATTGCACGCTGTCCATCTTCAGCAGTTTTTGATACTGCTTCACCAGCGCATTGCGGGGTTCCGTCAAAATTTCCATCAACGCTTCTTCATCCAGTGGGTCAACGACCGCCACCACGGGCACGCGTCCAATGAACTCTGGAATCATCCCAAACTTCACCAAGTCATCCGGCTCTAAATGCCGTAGCACATCGGCTGTGCGCTTGTCTTTGGACTGACCCTCTCCAGGTTGAATAAACCCGATGGAGCGCTTCCCAATCCGCTGCTCGACCACCTTCTCCAAACCAACAAAAGCTCCCCCGCAAATAAACAGGATGTTGCTCGTGTCAATTTGAATGCAATCTTGATAGGGATGCTTACGACCCCCCTGTGGCGGTACATTGGCAACCGTCCCTTCTAACATCTTGAGCAAAGCTTGCTGAACCCCTTCCCCAGAAACATCTCTGGTAATGGAAGGGTTTTCACTTTTACGCGCAATCTTGTCTATTTCATCGATATAAATAATCCCTCGCTGAGCTTCCTCGACATCGAGGTCTGCCACTTGCAGCAGCCGCAGTAAGATATTCTCGACATCTTCCCCGACATAGCCCGCTTCCGTCAGCGTCGTGGCATCGGCGACCGCAAAAGGTACATCCAATACACTCGCTAACGTCTGAGCCAGAAGGGTTTTCCCGCAACCGGTCGGCCCCATCAGGAGAATATTGGACTTTTGCAGCTCTACCACATCCTCCAACCCTGCCTTGCCAGTGCCCTTGGCCTGAATAAAGCTCAGGCGCTTGTAGTGGTTATAGACGGCAACCGAGAGAACTTTCTTGGCTTCGTCTTGACCAATGACATGCTCATCTAGGTACTTTTTCAGTTCCCTGGGTTTGGGAATTTGATTTAACGAGAGACCCGAAGCACGAGCGCGACGCTTCTGCGGGGGTTCTTTGGGGGGTACGGGTTGGGGAGCTGGCCCACTCGAGTCGAGCAACTCCTCATCTAGAATTTCGTTACACAGGTCAACGCATTCATCGCAGATGTAAACTCCTGGCCCTGCAATTAGCTTACGCACCTGCTCCTGAGACTTGCCGCAAAACGAACATTTTAGATGGGAGTCGTATTTAGACATATGAAGCCTCTTACTTGATAGGAGTGACAGCTGCTTCCGACTTAGGAAGATTCTGCCGGGTAATGACCTGATCAATCAAACCGTAGTTTTTCGCTTCCGCCGCTGACATGAAAAAGTCGCGCTCGGTATCCGCTTCGATTCTCTCAATCGGCTGACCTGTATGGTGAGCCAGTAACTGGTTCAGCGTCCGCTTATGGTAAAGAATTTCTTTGGCTTGGATCTCAATATCTACTGCTTGTCCCTGAGCACCGCCAAGGGGCTGGTGAATCATAATCCGTGAACTAGGCAGTGCCATGCGTTTACCAGCTGCTCCACCAGTGAGGAGGAACGCCCCCATACTAGCGGCTAAGCCAAAGCATATGGTAACAACATTAGGGCGAATCTGCTGCATCGTGTCATAAATCGCCATACCAGCGGTTACAGAACCCCCTGGAGAGTTGATATAGAGCTGGATATCCTTTTCAGGATCTTCGGCATCTAGGAATAGCAGTTGGGCAACAATGGAGTCAGCCACATTATCATCTACCGGCGTTCCTAAGAACACAATACGCTCTCTTAAAAGCCGTGAATAGATGTCAAAAGCCCTTTCCCCCATACCCGACTGCTCGATCACCATAGGGACGACGTTGCTAGGGCCTATGGAGGAAATCTCTAGGGAACTCAAGCTGGTGATTTTGTAATCAGGAGACTGGGATTGCAGCATAGAACAAAGGTTAAGGCGTTGTCGTTAACAGCGGCACTGTTCAACCCCCTACAAAAGGGCGATCGCACCAACTTGTCTTCTAATGATCATTATGCCTCAACTATATGAGGACTAACTTTGATAGATGAGTTATCCAAAAGGCTAGAGCTAGCCATTAAGACTCCCACGCTTAAAACCTGTGGGAGTCTCAAACCCAGCCTGATTCGCTATTCAGCTGGCTCAGCTTGGACATCAATCGTCTGGCTAGACGCGTCTATCTCTTCCTCTTCTTGGGCGGTTATCACGTCCGGTTGAGTATCTTCTTGTTCGGTTTCTTCGGTTGCTAATGAGCCTTTGGGAACCAGTTCAATCGTGGCATGGTCTTCCAGCCACTTAACGGCTTTCTCCCTGAGTAAATCCGACTCAACGACCTCCCGCACCCGCCTTGGATCGACACTTTGTCCAGCCAGTTGCTCCATAACTTCTTTAATTTTTGCTTCAATTTCCTCCGGTTCTAGGGTGATAGATTCACGCTTAGCCACTTCTTGGAGGGCTAAGGATTGCCGAAGGCGTTGAATAGCGTCAGGACGCGATCGCTCTCGCAACTGCGGTATTGTTTCTGCATTAAATAGCTTACGGATATCCATTCCGTAGCTTTCCATCTGGAGGGCGGTTTGCGTCAAAATCGTCTCAACTTCCCGCTCAACCATAGTTTCGGGTAGGTCGATTTCAACTCGCTCTAGCAGAGCCTTTACCAGAGCTTGCTCCTTACTGGCTGCCGTTTCTTGATCGGCTTTTTCCCGAAATTGATTTTCTAAATATTCGCGCAACTCGGCTAGAGTTTCCTTATCACTTACTTCTTGAGCCAAGTCGTCATCTAACTCGGGCAACTCTTTTTCTTTGAGTTCTTTGAGAGTGAGGGTAAAAACGGCTGGCTTGCCTGCTAAATCTTCTCTCGGATAATCTTCGGGAAAGTTTACAGGGACTTCCTTTGTCTCCCCTGGATTCATCCCAACAATTCCCTCAACGATATCCTTAAGAAACTTTCCTTCCTCTAGCTCAATTTGAAAATCTGTCGCCTGAGCACCTGATATTTCTTCTGATTCTTCCCCCTCAGCAGTAAATTGACCACTGTAATCAACCACTGCCACATCCCCCATCTGAGCCGGGCGCGATTCTACAGGAATGAGAGTAGCTTGCTCGGTACGACGCTCTTCTAAGAACTTATCTACTGCCTCAGGGTCAGGGTGAGTTTCCTCAGCTTTAACGCTCAAGCCGCTATACTCACCTAACTGAACTGCGGGTGGGACATCAACAGACGCCGAGAACGTTAGCGGTTCCCCTGGCTGAAACTGGCTGATTAACTCTTCATACGTGGTGATTAGCTTGTAGTTCCCCAGCGCCTCGATCGCTTCTTGCTCAATTGCCTGCTTGAGACCCTCTTGAACCAAATCTTCGATCGCAGCTTCTTTAATGCGTTGTGTTCCTAGTCGCTGGAGCAAAATCTGACGAGGCACCTTACCTTTGCGAAACCCAGGAATATTGGCAGAGCGGGAGAGGTTTTGCACGACCTTTTCGTAAACTTGTTTGGTCGTTTCTGCGGGTATTTCAATTTCCAGACCGATCTGGCTCTTCGGGAGCGGTTCCTGAGTAACTTTCATGGACGATTTTGTTTCAGACAACTGTTTAACAGGTTTTTCAAAGGTTTGGGACGGATAATTCAAGATAGATGCGTTATGAACATGGTGCTTTTACAGGTGAATGCCGACCTCTCGTGGTATCCTAGTGGCAACCAGTTAAGCATAAGCATCTAACAGTTCTTCCCTTGCTTGAGCCTTAGCGACAACGCTCTAGGCAGTCCCTTGGGTTTCCGTATCTGATGATAGTACATAGGAGTGTGTATTAGCGAAGTGAGCGCTTTCATCGAATCACTCTTACTAATCTCTCAGATGGCAGTATGAGAAACCAGGCTCATGTGCTACGACAGAATAATGATATTTATCGAATTCAATGAATTTTTAAGAGTAATTGTGCAAAAACAACCCGATTTACAAGGGAGAGCACTCAGTAAACTTAAGAAAATTTAATGACTTTTAAATGCTGACTCAATACAGTGTTGAAACTATCTCTTTATAAGTAAGCGGAGGAAACCCATTTGTCTTTTCAAGTTCGCGTTGCTATCTTAGGCGCAACGGGTGCTGTAGGCACCGAGCTACTGGAATTACTGCAAAGCCGAAACTTTCCCCTTGCTGATTTAAAGCTTTTGGCATCGCCGCGCTCGGCAGGACGCACGCTCTCCTTCCAAGGCGAAAATCTCCCGGTAGAACCTGTCACAGAGCACTCGTTTGATAACGTCGATTTGGTGTTAGCCTCAGCTGGGGGGGCAATATCGAAAGCTTGGGCACCAAAAGCTGTAGAAAGCGGTGCGGTTGTGATTGACAACTCCAGTGCCTTTCGCATGAATCCAAATGTGCCTTTGGTCGTTCCAGAGGTCAATCCTGAAGCAGCCGTCAATCATCAAGGTATTATTGCCAATCCCAACTGCACGACGATTTTGATGGCAATGGCGGTTTGGCCCCTCCATCAACTGCAGCCGGTGCAACGAATTGTTGCCGCCACGTATCAATCGGCTAGTGGTGCCGGCATGAAGGCAATGGAGGAACTCAAGGCACAGGCACAAGCCATTTTACGCGGTGAAACCCCACAAACAGAAAGCTTTCCTTATCCGCTAGCCTTCAACCTATTCCCGCACAACACCCCACTGAATGAGCAGGGGTACTGCGAGGAAGAGATGAAGATGGTCAACGAAACACGCAAGATTTTCAACGCGCCCCAGCTACGAGTTAGCGCCACCTGTGTACGGGTTCCTGTACTGCGTGCCCACTCAGAAGCGATTAATCTAGAGTTTGCACAACCCATGTCCGTGGCGAAAGCACGAGATGTGTTATCAAAGGCTCCTGGAGTACGACTGGTGGAAGACTGGCAGGCGAATTACTTCCCCATGCCAATTGACGCCTCTGGTCGTGATGAAGTATTGGTAGGGCGGATTCGTCAAGACCTTTCTCACCCGTGTGGTCTAGAACTGTGGTTATGTGGCGACCAGATTCGTAAAGGTGCTGCCTTAAATGCCGTGCAAATAGCCGAGTTGTTGGTAGCGCGAAATTTGCTAAAACCAACAGCGGTAACGTTTGCTCATTAAGAAACTGGCAAGATGTGAGTTGACAAACAATCGGGCGCATGACTAGTAAATCCTAGTTTTTTGTCAGCTGTCAGTTGTCAGTTGTTTAAAGCGAACAACCAATGACTAATAACTAATGATTAATGACTAATGACCAAGGAGGAATTAAAACAGGGTGGTCAATTTTGGACGTGTGCTGACGGCAATGATCACACCATTCAAAGAAGATGGTAGTGTGAATTACGAAGTCGCAGAACAGCTAGCCGCTCATTTGGCTGACAATGGCAGCGATTCTCTTGTGGTGTGCGGTACCACAGGCGAATCTCCTACTCTCACTTGGGACGAGGAGTACCAGTTATTTCAGGTAGTGCAAAAAGCGGTAAGCGGTAAAGCTAAGGTAATCGCGGGTACAGGTTCGAATTCTACTCAAGAGGCGATCACAGCAACGCAAAAAGCCGCTAAAATAGGACTAGATGGATCATTACAAGTTGTTCCCTACTACAACAAACCACCCCAGTCAGGACTGCATCATCATTTTCAGGCGATCGCAAAATCCTGTCCTGACCTCCCTTTGATGCTCTACAATGTTCCGAGTCGTACCGGTCAAAACCTCCAGCCGGAGACTGTTGCCCGCTTAGCGGAAATCCCAAACATTGTCGCCCTCAAAGAAGCCACCAGTAACTTTGACCAGGCAAGTCAATTACGGCGTCTAACTCCGCCTGACTTCGCCCTGTACTGTGGAGATGATTCTTTTACCTTAGCCATGCTAGCCGTAGGCGGCAGTGGGGTCGTTAGTGTAGCGAGTCATTTAGTCGGTAACCAGTTGCAACAGATGATTCAAGCCTTTGAAGCTGGTAAAACGGTCGTGGCAACTGAAACACACTTAAGACTTTTTCCTCTATTCAAAGCTCTGTTTTGCACAACCAACCCCATTCCTCTCAAAGCAGCGCTTAAGCTTCAAGGCTGGGAGGTTGGTTCTCCTCGACCACCGTTGTGCGAACTACCAACTGAGTTAAAACAAGAGTTAGAAAATGTTTTAATTGAGCTTTCTCTCCTTTAAAGAAGTACGGGTATTTCTACAAAATCTTCACTAAAAACGGAACAAGTATCACCTATGAATAACTCTTGATAGTTATCATCTACCCATCTTCAATCTGTTTTGCCGTGCGCCTAGCAGATTGGAAAAAAAAGACAAAAAACGTGCTTTTTAGGCATCATCTCTCCTCTGTCACACCGGAATGATTACCGATGTCCGGAAGGACGATTGTGACAAAGTTTTTGATGATGTTTGATTATCTGTGCTTTTTGGTTAACTAACTATGCAGCGATTTCTACATAGCCACTGCATAAAAACCAGAAATTTTTACTCATGACAACCAACACCTCAAAGGAGGCAAATGACTAATAACGGATCTGCACCAGCCCTAAAAATAATCCCTCTAGGTGGATTACATGAAATTGGTAAGAATACCTGTATCTTCGAGTTCAATGATGAAATTGTTCTCTTGGATGCTGGACTTGCATTTCCTAATGATGAAATGCACGGGGTGAATATTGTCCTGCCCGACATGACTTATCTGCGGGAAAATCGCCACAAAATTAAGGGCATGATTGTTACCCATGGTCACGAAGACCATATCGGCGGACTTCCCTATCACCTGAAACAGTTTGATATTCCTGTGATCTATGGGCCTCGTCTAGCAATGGCATTACTCCAGGGCAAACTGGAAGAAGCTGGTGTTGCTGACCGCACTGTATTAAAGACTGTTGGTCCTCGTGACATGGTGCGAATTGGCTCTGTGTTCATTGCCGAATTTATTCGCAACACTCACTCCATCTGTGATAGCTTCACCGTTGCTCTCCACACCCCAGCGGGTGTTGTGATCCATACAGGTGATTTTAAAATTGACCACACACCGATAGATGGTGAATTCTTTGATTTCCAAAGACTAGCAGAACACGGTGAAAAAGGCGTTCTGTGCCTGCTGAGTGATTCCACGAACGCTGAAGTTCCAGGAACCACACCGTCAGAACGTTCGGTCTATCCTAATCTCGATCGCGTCTTCGCTCAAGCACCTGGACGACTGCTAGTGACGACATTTGCTTCGTCAGTCCATCGGGTGAATATAATCTTGCAGCTAGCACAAAAACACAAACGAGTTGTATCGGTTGTCGGTCGCTCGATGCTCAATGTCATCGCTCATGCTCGTAATCTTGGTTACATTAAGTGTCCCGATAACTTGTTTGAGCCATTACACGCTGTTCAGAATCTGCCTCCAGAAAAGGTACTGATTCTGACAACAGGTTCTCAGGGTGAACCGATGGCAGCCATGACGCGCATTGCTAACGGCGAACATCGACAAATTAAAATTCGCAAGGGCGATACAGTAGTATTCTCAGCTAACCCAATTCCCGGCAATACGATCGCGGTAGTCAATACTATCGATAAGCTGATGATACAGGGAGCCGAAGTCATCTATGGTCGTGAGAAAGGCATCCACGTTTCTGGGCATGGCGCTCAGGAAGACCAAAAGTTAATGCTGTCTCTGACTCGACCGAAATTCTTTGTACCCGTTCACGGTGAGCATCGGATGCTCGTTCAGCACGCTAAAATGGCGCAAGCCATGGGTATCCCTACTGAAAACACGGTGATTATCGATAATGGAGATATCGTCGAGGTAACTCAGGACAGTATAGGCGTTAGCGGCAAAGTTCCGTCTGGAATTGAACTGGTAGATAGAACAGGTATTGTTCATCACAACGTGCTTAAGGAGCGCCAACAGCTGGCAGAAGATGGTGTCGTTACTGTGGCAGCCGCTGTGGATTGGGAAGGAAAACTACTGACTCAGCCAGAAATTCACTTACGGGGTGTTGTCATGGCGAGTGAGAAATCTCTCCTGCAACAGTTAGTGATGAAGACGATTGAACGAACGATAAGCGATCGCTGGTCAGATTTTGCCAAATCTTTTGAGGCTGAACAGATCGAGATCGATTGGGTAGGCTTGCAAGCGCAAATTGAGAATGACCTTCAGCGTTTAGCCCGACGTGAACTTCAGAGTAATCCGCTAGTGGTCTTCTTGCTGCAAACTCCGGAGGCACCACCTGTAAAAGTACCCAGCAGACGCCGACGCTCAACTGCCAGAGTGGCATCTTAGTAAAGGAACAGGTTACAGGTTGAAGCTTTTGGACAGGTTGGAGAACTTTTAACCTGTAACCTACCCGCCTGCTAACCTACAACTTCACAAAAGACTGACTTTCAAAGTCTGGAAAACATCCAGTAGAAAGTCGGTCTTTTTGCTATGCTGTTTACGCGGTTGATCGGTTATCCTATTAAGTGTTGTTACTGAACAACTTCTCGAAACTTCACAAAAGTTCCGTAAAATTGCTCAGGCACCTATATCGGGGTTTCAGGCAACATACGAAATATCAGCAACAAGCAGTCCGACTTTAAAACTTTTGATAGACACGCTGTTTAAATTCGCTGCCACACATTAGGCACTTTTACTTACCCGAACTGCTGCTGTTGACTGATTGCATCATAAAATTCGTGGTTTGAGATCAGCTGCTCATTTAGGTAGCTATTTGACCCCAGTTAAGTTGTCCAAGGGTCAGAACACACAGAACCAAGACACCTGTAGTAGCAATAAAGCTTCACACTTCTAGGCAACTGGGGAGTACTTGCTTGACGGCGGCAATTCACTAGAAATTGCACCAGAATTAATCCGGTGAAAGTTACTAAGCCGTTGTAGGTAAGTTACAGGCGATCGCAGTCGCTTTTTCCGAGACAAATGGAAGGACTTATGAATGTATCTGAGTATACAACTCCGAAGTTAGTTTCTTCAAGTTGGCTATGGATGCAGCCAGGAAACGCTTCTTCAACAAACACAACCCCGACCAACTCTGTCAAACCCAAGAAATCCTTTGGTCTGCTTCAACCCCTACGCCAATGGCTTGATCAAGTTGAAGTAAATGACCCAGAACTGGCACACCGCCTCTGTGAACTGATCCCCGCTCAGTGCCCCTTTGAGCGCGACGTTAAACTGTTTGGTCGTACTCTGTTTCACATTCCGCCACTGTGCAAGCTGAATCCGCTTTATGACGAATTGGTGGCGCTGCGTTTCCGGGCTTTGTGCTATCTGGCAGATGAATGTGGTGAAGATATCAGCAGTTACTGCTAAAATTCCAGTTCAAGAATTTTAGTTTCGGGCGTCGGGAAACCGTGCATCGATAAGACATCATGGCCATCATTGCCCTGAAAGCCTGGTATCTTCAACACTATGAACCGATTAAAGAACTGGAGAAACGTCCCCATGACTTGCGTCTAAGCAAAAATAGCTTGCTCAAGTCTGGTTTGAGAGCTGATTTTTTAGACGATAGCCAGGATGTCAAAAACTCAGTATGGTTTGGGCGTTACCTAGACGGGGAAACAGTTGAGTTTTATGTTGAAGGTAGTGGCAGCTATGCCATTTCCAACATTGACTTGATCTCTCACGAGATTTACTTCACGAAGCAAGAGGTGATGGCTCAACTGGAGCCAATAATCTTTTTAAGTTACCAAACGGAATACAACGCCTCCAGTGACGCTCTACGTAAGGCACTCTCTGAGACTCTAGAAGCCTTCAACCAGCGATCTCGTTTACCCCTGACCTTAGAAGAATCCCGACGCCCTGCCAGTGAACCCATGCGCCTGAACAGCACCCAACTGCGCAAGATCCGCAAAAGCTTGCTCTTTATTGCTGATGGGACACCAGTGGCTCGTATTGCAGGGGAAAAGACATCTATATTGATCCCTAGCCCAAATGTCTCTGTAGAAATGGGCTACGCCTTAACAGCCAAGCGCACGGAACAAATCTTGCTTGTCCAGATGGAACGATCTGACTTACCAGGACAGTTTCCTTTTGATTTGCCTAATTACCAGCAGCTGTTGTTTCAAAAATCTAATCACCTGCGCCAAACTCTGCCGTCAGTAATGGAAACTTTGCTGCAACGATTTAACTTATTTTGAAAGTAGGGAGTAGGGAGTGGGGAAGAACGACTTTCAGCGCACCAATGAACCGGGCGAGGAAAGCAGGCAAGATGCCTGCCTCACAAAAGATTGATTTTTTCCTGTGGGATGGGCATCTTGCCCGTCCCACGGGTTTTAGGGAAAAGACGCCATAAGCTAGCGCTCACACACATTGGATGAAAGTCTCTTTCCCTCACATCTTGCCGCTGAATCTGTGTTTACCACTCTCACTCCGCCTTTAGTAAGGGGGAAGCAGTTTTTGGTGCCTGTTCCCCCTTAACAAGCGGCAGCTTTAAGTGATGAGGATAGGGGGGTGGTGCAAGATTTGAGTTTCCCCTACTCCCCACTCCCTACTCGCACTTTTCATAGTTAAGACGATCAAGGAGTGATTTTCCACCTCATGGTCGCTGATAATGATTTGGGTATGGATTAAGGATTACTGTCAATGCCAAGAACCCCAGATGAATACGCGGTACACATCCTCTTGACAAGTGGTCATCGGGAAGAAGTACGTTTTGCGACGATTCAAGAGTTTCAGAAGTGGTATAGCGGTGAACTGATGCCAAAAGCCACCTCTAACGACTTCATCAGCGTCCCGATCAAAAATATTCAGGGTGAGTACATGGTAGTGCGTCCCTCTAACGTTGCTGCCATCCGGGTGGAACCCATCTTCGGTGGAAGCGTCGAACGCTATTAGTCATTAGTTATTAGTCATTAGTCATTGGTTTTTTGTTGCCATGCACTAATGACAAAGGACTAAGCACTAATGACTAAAGAGGTATGACAGTTTTGGTGAGTATGACAAAGACACTGACTTGGATCTCCCTGAGTTTAGGGATAGCGCTCTTGCCTGCTAGTGATTGGACTCTCGCTGATGTACCACAGCAACCAGTAAACCCGGAGGCAGCTCAGGTCACGGATGTGCCACAGCAACCCGTGAATCCGGAGGCGGCTCAGGTCATGGATGTGCCACTACGACCCGTAAACCCGGATGCTAGTCAGGTAACTCTGGACTCATTGGGTTTCGATGATCAGTTGTGGGGGCGTTCTGGTCAGCCAGGAGACCGACAGGCACTGTTGAAATCTATCGATAACAGCCTACGTTATCTCGCCTCATCTTCTGCTGCCCAAGCTTACCAGAAGTATTCGGTACCGGGAATAACACGCGATCGCATCCGCCGCTCTCTTATCCGTTTCCGCCAACTTCTGGTTACGTCTCGTTCGCCTGCCCAACTGCAAGCTGCGGTTAATCGCGAGTTTGTCTTGTACAAGTCTGTCGGTAAGGATGGTCAAGGAACAGTCTCTTTCACAGGCTACTTTGAACCAATTTATGCCGCCAGTCGGACACCGAATGCAGAGTATCGCTATCCGCTGTATCGGTTGCCTGCTGATTTCGACCAATGGAAGACGCCTCACCCTACGCGTGCTGAACTTGAAGGAGAAGATGGTTTAGGAACCAAAAGTCCCCTGCAAGGGCAAGAACTGGTCTGGTTGCGCGATCGCTTGGAAGCTTTTCTCATTCAAATCCAGGGTTCGGCGCAACTCAAGTTACCCAATGGGAAGCTGATGACAGTAGGTTATGCAGGCAAGACAAATTACCCCTATGTCAGTGTGGGGCGAGAACTGGTTAAAGATGGCAAATTAGCGCTAGATGGACTAACCTTACCGGTGCTTATTGATTATTTCCGTACCTCCCCCGCAGAGCTAAATCAATATTTGCCACGCAATCAAAGCTTGGTTTTCTTCAAGGAAACTTATGGAGCACCCGCGACTGGTAGCATTGGTGTGCCTGTCACTGCTGAGCGCTCGATCGCGACTGATAAATCCCTCATGCCTCCAGGTGCGTTGGCGCTGATTAATGCTCGTATCCCCTACCCTAATGACACGGGTCAGTTAGAATCCCGGATGGTGAATCGTTATGTGCTGGATCAGGATACTGGTAGTGCGATTAAGGGGGCAGGTCGCGTCGATATCTTTATGGGAACTGGCTCACAAGCCGGCGAACGAGCGGGGATCATCAATGGGCTAGGAGAACTGTACTACCTACTACTGAAAAAGTGAGGAATGGGTAATCGGTAATCGGTAATAGTAAGTAGGCACCGCAATGAACAATTAGCAATCCCTAATTTTGTATCTTTCCGTCGGGCATGGTCGCTCCTGTAAGAACCGCGTCTGTGAGGTTTGCCCCTAGCAGAGTGGCTCCAGTTAGATCAGCCGCAATCAAAATTGTCTTGGTGATGTCGGCGCGAATCAAGCAGGCTCGCCTTAAATCCGCTCCCCTCAGGTCTGCTCTCTGGAGGATCGCCCCTATCAAATCTGTATCCTGTAAGCTCGCCCGATATAAAACAGACTGATACAGTGTAGCTCCATGTAAATCAGCTTGATAGAGGTTAGCTTGAGAAAGATTAGCAAATAATATGCTGGCTTCCCTGAGGATTGCTCCTACCATGTTGGCTCTTCTCAAGCTGCTTTCAATCAAGCTGGCTTTGGTCAGGTCTGTTGCTTTTAAGTTGGCATCATTTAGATCTGCTCCACCAAGATTGGCTACTCTCAGATTGGCTTCACTCAGATTAGCTTCACTTAGGTTAGCTCCCTTGAGGTTAGCTCCACTCAGGTTAGCCCTACTTAAGTCTGACTGCCTCAGGTCAGCTCCTATCAGAATGACCTCACTCAGATATGCTCCCCGTAGCTGCATGCCTCTAAAGTCCCGTTCCCCAGCGGTATAACGCCTTAGCAGTTCAGTAACATCCATAGAATTTCCCAGGTCTTGAGTCATCACTTCGGTTTGTTGTGCGATGGACACTAACCGCACTACCGGGAGCATCACAGGTTTGATGCGACTCGGCTTTACGGATCAGCTATCAGTTATCTGAGGCAGTTGCTCCTGGTTCTGTTGACTTATTCTTGACTTAGGAGTGATTTCCACCCAAAAAGAATTAAAAAATAAATACTAATCGTAATTGCCACTCTTTGTCTTGACGAGTTATTTCAATTTGTCGAATAAATTCTCGAAAGTAGAACCGACGCTCTGATTCAGATAAATCGCTCCAAAATTGGGGAATAGATACGGCTTGAGCGATCGCTTGTAAGTTTACGGGTGGCAGTGCGGCTAGACGCGATCGCAGTTGGGAAATTTCTGTACGGAGTTTGTAGGCACGTAAGTCAGCGGTTTCGGAATCAAGGACGCCTGTCGCTGTTAAAGCAGGTAGTTGCGCTAGGATATCTTGCTTTTGGGTAATTTGATTGGTCAGGGATTGCTTCACACCGTCAAGGTTGGGGACGTTCATGCCAGCGACAGCATGAGGTAATTCTTGACAGATGCTTTTAATTACGCTGAGCAAAATTTTTTCGTAGGCGATCGCTCGGCACTTAGGACGCTTTGGGCAGCTGATGGGTCGCAGGTAGAGATATTCCTGGTCTTGGCGCGGTCGAGTGACGCTGGTAATAGTCATATGAGATTGGCACTCTCCACAGATTACCAGACCGGCTAAAGAGCGGGGAGCGCTGGCGGTACGAGGCGGTAGTCGTCGGTTGCGACGTAGCAGTCGGTCAATCTGTGCCGCTTCTTCCCGAGCGAGAATAGGAGTATGGGTATCTGAGATTATCTCACCGTTGTGATACCCAAGATCACCTCGGTAGATGGGGTTAGTCAGCCAACGACGCCCAGTAGATACCGAAATTTTCTTGCTGTACTTTTTCTCTAGATACCGAACCGCTCCGCGCAAGGAGCCATAAAGTAGAAATTGTTCAAAGAAATCTTTAACTACAGGAGCGGTACTGCGATCTAGAATGTATCGGTCTTTGCCGCGCCGATAGCCGTAGGGGGCTTTTCCTGGAGGAGGCAAGGCTTTGAGGCGATTACGGGCGTGTCCTTGACGGAGGCGGCGACTACTGGCTTCACGCTGAATTTCGGTGAGCAGCTTGAGTAAGTCTGCTCGAAGGTTGGTGTTTGTTGTCGCATCTGTAGTTTTAGAAGAACTGTAGGATTGCTCAGTAGCGATGATCTCAACACCCATGGCTTCGATTTGCGTAAGGCGATCGCTAATTTCCTGCATCGAGTCGCCCAGTTGCTCCAGACGCCGAATTAGCAAGTAATCAGCCGGTTCGGCTTGGCAGTGTGCCAATAGCTGCTGTAACTGCTGACGCCCTCCTATGTCTTGATAAACCACATCCACCTCCAAACCCCAAATCATTGGTTCAGAGGGAGATTCAAGCAGGGGGTCACTATACAGGTAAGCAATTATTTTCATTAAGAAGCGATCGCTATCAACCGTTAGCAGTTAGCAACGTTTGTTTAATCAATTCATCAAGGGTGTGACCCCATCCCCAACCCCTCCCCGTTGCCGGAGGGGAGCCGGATTGTAGCGAGTGGGTGGACAGTGCAAGAGTTCAGCTATGCCTGACTCAATTCGATGATGTTACCATCTGGGTCTTGAGTGAAAAGTGCGGCTCGACCCGAGGCACTCATTTGCATTTCACAGCCATACGCCAGCAGTTGGGTTTTAGCCGCGTCTAAGTCAGTAACGGATAAGGCGACGTGCGGGTTACGACCCCACTTGTCGGGATTTTGCAGCTTTGATTGAATAGATGAGTCTACGATCAGGTGAATTTGGAAGTTTCCAACCTGATACCAGGCACCGGGATATTTTAGGGTTCGATCAACTTTGGATAATCCCAAAATATTGCTATAGAAATGTTCTGCTTTTTCTAGGTCAGAAACAAGAACGGCGGCATGGAGAGATTGAGTAATCTGCATTATTCCTAAGTCTGATGAAGAAAATATTGGTGGGTTTGGGCTAGGTGTAATTAAATTTTTACCCAAATGGCTAGGCTATGAATTGGTATTAACTTAGTTGGCTGCGAAATCTGTTGATGCTGATGGATAGTAGGACTACGGCAAAGAGTAAAAGCGCGATCGCATTGGGCCAAAGTACCTCTATGCCTACACCTTTGAGCAACACTCCCCGCACGATCGCCACATAATGTCGCAGGGGATTGAGTAGCGATAGATACTTGAAGATAGTCGGCATACTCTCGATGGGTGCGATCGCACCCGAAAGTTGAATCAACGGTAAATTAATAAAAAATGATGTGAGGACAACTTGTTGTTGAGTGCGGCAAAGCGTCGCTAGCATAATCCCAATCCCAATTCCCACAAATAGGTAAAGTGCCGATAGTCCTAAAAATAGAGGAAAATTTCCTCGAAAAGGCACCCCAAAAACTAGCCTTCCTACACTCAACGCCAGGAAAACATCGCCCATCAGTAGGACAAACAGCGGAACAATTTTAGCCAGCAAAATTTCCCAAGCTTCAGCCGGAGTCATTAACAGTTGTTCCAGTGTCCCTGTATCTTTCTCTCGCACAACTGTAACGGAAGAAACTAGAGAACTAATAAGTGTTAAGACCACTCCTAAAACTCCGGGTACAAAAAACCAACTACTTATCAGTCCAGGATTATAAAGAAACGTCGTTTGAAGATTAACTAGAGCTGGGAATTTAATCGATTGTAATTTGCGACTATATTGACCGATTATCTGAGTGATATAGCCCTTAGCAATACCAGCTGTATTCGCATCAACTGCATCAATTAAAACCTGAACTTCAGCTGTTTTATCTTGAGATAAATCACGTTTAAAGCTTGGTGGAATTACCAATCCAGCTGTGATTTTACCCTCCCGTACTTGCTCACCTAACTTTTGGTCATCCAATAAATATTGCTTAGCAACGAAGATGTTAGTCTCCGTCAAAGCAGAGACTAATTCTCGACTTTCGTAAGTATTGGCATAATCGACAATCCCTAATCTGAGGTAATGCACATCTGGGTTCAGAGCCAAGCCATAGATTAGCAATTGTATAGTAGGAGGGATTATTAATAATACTAGGGACGGCTTATCTCTCAAAATTTGGTTAACTTCTTTGATAGCCAAAGCTAAAAATCTACTAGAAAATATACGTTTTATTAAGTTCATAACTCCTGACTTGTTATTAATCTGATAATTGCATTCGTTTTAATCCACGGTGTGCTGCTCGAAACAATAATAAACCCAAAACAACTAGCATTAGCATTGATAACCAAATGCCTGACCAACCCGTTCCACGAACATAGGCATCGCGAGTGATTTCAATGTAGTATCTAGCTGGAATAATATTAGACACTAGAGAGAGTGGGAAGGGAATATTACTTAATGGATAAATGAATCCCGAAAGCAATAGAGCCGTCAAAAATCCAATGAGAGCAACAGCTTGAACAGCAGAATTTTGATTACTATTACGAACACCTATTAGTAAACCAAACATCACACTATCAGCTAAAAATATTAAGGTTCCGATTAATAATGGACTTGGGTCTCCCGCAAAACTCAATTGCCAAATCAGCGTAGACGCTCCCATGATTAGTAAAGCTTCAATAACGCCAATCACAAGATAAGCTAATCCTTTCCCTAAAAGCAGTTCTGTAGCACTGAGACTAGAAGCATAAACTTGTAAAATTGTGCCTGTTTCTTTCTCACGAACCATTGCTACGGCTGTTAATAATGAGGGATAAATCCATAGGATGACCGCGAAAAGCCCAGGAACGATGGAAAGAGATTCTTGTCTTCCTGGATTGAACCATAAACGTGTATGAGCAATGACTTTATCAGTTGAGGGTTGTAAACCCGAATCTCTCAAAAAGAATTTGGTGGTTGCTTGAATACTATTTTTAATAATTCGCGCATTATTAACATCTGTTCCATCCACTAAAATTTGCACAGTGCTAGGGGAACCCGATTTAATCTGCCGACTGAAATCTGGCGGAATGACCACAGCAACTTTAGCTAATCCCCGATCAATTACGTCTTGAGGATTTAATACTTCAGATGACTGTTTTTGATTTGAACTTAAAAGCGGAAACCTCGAATTATTGATGGGAACAAACTGATTCGTCGCGAATAAACGCTCTATATAAGAGTTACTAAGAGAAGTAATGTCAAAATCCTGTACAAATAAAGGAATATTTTTAGACTCTAGTCGAATCGCGAATCCAAAAATTATTAGAGTCATAAACGGCAGGATAAATGCCAACGCTAAGGTGAGGCGATCGCGCTTAAATTCTGCTAATTCTTTTCTACATTGAGATAATATTCGGTTCATAGGGAGTAGCAAGAACGACTTTCATACTTTGTTAAATTTACTTAATATCAAATGCCCAAAACTAGTTTTGGGCGCGTTGCACAATGCCAATAAAAGCATCTTCGAGTGAAAAGGGAATAGGTCGCAAAGAGTGAATGGTTATCGCATCCGTCTGCAAGGCTTTGCGAATTTCAGAGATTTCTGAATCAGGATTATCCAAAACGAGGTGAAGGCGATCGCCAAAAATTGACACCTGCCAGGGTGCGAACTTAGTTCTGAGCAGGTTAGACGCTTCCTGAGTTCTATCAGTAACTACCTCTATTAACTGACCGGGTTGTTCCGCTTTAATTTCACTCGGCGACCCCTGCGCCACCACCTGACCCGCTACCATAAACCCCATGCGGTTGCATTGTTCTGCTTCTTCTAAATAGTGTGTCGTTACCAGTACAGCCGTACCTGCTCTAGCCAACTCATTAATCAGCCGCCAAAACTGACGACGTGCTAAGGGGTCTACTCCCGAAGTCGGTTCATCCAGAAATAAAATTTCTGGTTCATGCATCACCGAAGCACCAAACGCCACGCGTTGCTTCCAGCCTCCTGGTAGTTGACCCGTGACCATATCTTCTTTCCCGACTAAGCCACAAGTCGCCAGTACCCAGTCAATCTTGTTGTGGCGTAACCGCTTGGGTACTCCATACACGCCACAGTAAAATTCCAGATTCTGGAGAATACTTAGATCATCGTAGAGGGTGAATTTCTGACTCATGTAGCCAATTCGCCGCCGCAATTCGCTGCTACGCAGATGATCAGTTTGTCCCGCTAGCGACATCTGACCGGATGTCGGTTCAAGCAAACCGCATAGCATTTTAATTGTGGTCGTCTTTCCTGCGCCATTTGCCCCCAGTAACCCGTAAATTTCACCATAGCGAACCTCCAAATTCACACCTTTGACGGCTTGGAAATTTCCAAACACCTTTCTTAGGTTACGTGCGCCAATGGCAACATCAATTTTGCCGTGGGGATGTTCAGGTTTGGCACGAGGAAAGGGAATAAATTCTGGGTCATTTCCGGATGCACGCAGACGGCTAACAAAGACATTTTCGAGAGTTGGTTCAGCAGATTGAATGTCTTTTAGGTCTAGGTGATGCTGATTGAAAATCTCCCGAACTTCCGCTTCACCGGCTTTAGCGTTTCTAACCAGTACATCTAGCCTATCCCCAAAGGTTTGAACGTCGGCAATTGACGTTTGTTGTTTGTTTAGGGTTTCACCTCCCCTAGCCCCCCCTTGGTAAGGGGGGGAACTGATGTCAATCGCACTTTCCCCTTGATAAATGAGAGAACCTATGGAGGGAAAAGCTTCCTCTTGGTAAGGGGAAGAACTAACAGCAGCAGAAGCCCCCCCTTGATCAGGGGAGGGTGGGGGAGGTAATAACCGTTCGTTGAGAATACTCTCTGCTGTTTCAATCTGCCGAGTCCGGACTTCCAGACGTTGTAAACCTAGGCTGTCTCGCAACTGAGAAAGCGTACCGATTTGATGGATGTTCCCCTCGTACATCAACGCGATACGATGGCAACGTTCGGCTTCATCAAGATAAGGCGTTGCCACAACAATCGTGACCCCCTCATTGGCAACAGCGGCGAGAACATCCCAGAATTCCCGTCGAGATACAGGGTCAACACCTGTCGTTGGTTCATCCAGTAGGAGAATTTCAGGTTGAGAAACTAGCGCACAGCACAGAGCTAATTTCTGCTTCATCCCACCAGACAGGCGTCTAGCTAAGCGATCGCCAAATTCCTCTAAATTCATTAAGCGCAGGTATTTGGCACGACGCTGGGTAAACAACTGCTGGGGAACCTGACGCAATCCAGCACTGTAGCGGAGATTTTCATCAATGCTCAGGTCGAGATAAAGTGAGAATTGCTGGGTTAGATAACCAATGGATAGACGCGCATCACGGGGACGATTACCCAGGATTTGGATAGTCCCCGCTGAGGCTTCCATCACCCCCCCTAAGATGTGAAACGTCGTGGTTTTCCCTGCTCCATCGGGTCCAATTAATCCAAAGATTTCCCCTCGTTGGACGGTAAAATCAATTGCCTTAACGGCGACTAATTTTCCATACTGTTTGTACAAACCCTCTACTTGAATAACTACATTCTCTGCACCACTATCGGGCTGACCTAGTGAGTCACCTCTACTAGTAGAGGGAGGAGAGAGGGTCATTTCCTTGCCTCCGGTTCAATAACAATTTCGGCATCAGCTGGCATTCCGGGTTTGGCAAATCCACCGGGGTTGTCGATGCTGATTCTGACGCCAAAAACTTGCTTAACTCGGTCTTTTTGGAAGTAAATATTTTCAGGGGTAAATGACGCTTGAGTGTCAATGGCAGAGATTTTGGCGCTCATGGGTTTGTCTGGTGCCGAATCCAGAAATACTCTAGCTTGCTGACCGACTCGGACTTTACCAATATCTCCTTCGGGAACGTAGCCGCGCAGATAGACCGTATTGGGGTTGATCACCGTCAACAGGGTTTTACCATGGGTGACAACTGCACCCGGTTCAATAGTTCGGGTAGTGACTACCCCGTCAATTGGGCTGATCACATTGAGGTCAGCCAATTGGCTTTGAGTCTCCTGTTGGGCTGCCTTAGCATTGACAACATCAGCTTGAGCAGCTGCAAATTTCAGCTTTGTCTGTGCCAACTGAGTACGTAACCCTGCTAGCTGAGTGTTGCGGATATTGGGATTTAGCGCTGTGGTTTGGGCTTGCACGAGCTGACCTTGGGCAGAACCGACCAGTTTGCGGAAGGAAATTACCGACGCTTGACGCGATCGCACAGTGGCTAGAGCGGTTTCAAAGGTAGTCTGAGCTTGGTCAAATTGTTGCTGGGTAATAGCTCCATCTGTGAGTAATTTAGCGAAGCGATCGCGATTTGTTTGAGCCAGGTTCAACTCAGATTTGGCTTGTTGCAGTTGTGCTTCGGCTTGGCTCAGTTGAGCTTCACTAGCGGCAACTGATGACTCAGCTTGGAAAATCCGACCTTTAGCATCTCCCTGCGCCTGTTGCAGATTCAGCTGTTGTTCCTGAATCTGAGTATCAAGTAAGTTGATTTGCAGGCGTGCTTGGAGTTCTTGTTGCTGAGTGGAAACTAAACGAGCGGTTGCCCCCTTGAATTGAGCTTGTATCTGTTCGTCATCAAGTCGCACAATGACTTGACCTTTGCGAACTTGATCACCTTCCCTGACGGCAACATAATTGATTCGACCCGCGACTTTAGCGCCAATATCGGTTTCATAGCCCTCAATACGACCTGTTACCCGCAGGGGTTCAGTGCCGGAAGGTAATGAGAGAAAATACCAGGTTGCTACACCTCCCCCCACCACTAATAAGCCCAACGGAATTAGCAGACGGGGAGAGAGTTTGTGCCTCGGTTTTTTGAGTGCAGCCGTTTCGGTGGAGTCTTGGGGTGGTGAGAGTATCTGAGTCATCGTGTTTTTCTTCCTGTAAACGTTAAGAGTGTTTGGCTAAACTAGCTCGACAAAGTTGGTTGACTGATTAATCAAACTTGGAAAAAAAAAGCTCTCAAGCGTGGTGATTGCTATTCGCAGGGGAGATTTCCATACCTCGCAGAAAAACCTCGACAGCCGTTTTTGCCATCGTTTCAGGTTCTAGCGTCTCGGCATCTGGCTGCGGAAAAAGCTCGCGTGTAATCACGAAAGCAAGCAAGGGACCCAGAAAACAGCGTGCTGCTGCCCCTGAGTCCATGCGGCGTAGTACACCGGCGTCCATCTGCTTGTCCAAATAACGAGTTAATAAGGCAAAATTGCGAAGCGGTCCAATGGTGTTGATCATTTCAGCAACCAGAGGTCGCCGAATCGCTTCACCTAGCATCAGCTTGAGCAACGCGATCGCACTTGGGTTATCCACTACTTTGAGAAACGTGCTAGCAAAGAGAGTCAGTGCCTCTTCAGGCGGTAGTGCCATCATCTCCTCGCTTTTCTTGAGCATCTGTAGCATAGGTATACGATGCTCAAGCACCTGCCGAAACAGGTCACTTTTATCCTTGAAGTAGTGATAAATCAAGCCAGGTGAACCAATCGAAGCGGCAGCAGCAATATCCTTGTTGGTTGCCTTCTCAAAGCCCTTGCTAGCAAAGACCTGCAACGCTCCATCAATAATTTGCTGTCGCCGACTCTCGAAGTCTTGCGCGTCTCGTGTTGCCATACCCTACATGCTTGATTGATTAGTCAATTAAACAGAATGTACCACTAGTCCTTATCAACATCCTCACGCTTACTCCTGCATTAGGGAAGTTTTTCTGGAGATTGTTTACTCTTGCTTGGTTTTGCAGATGAACTGAGTACTATATACTGCTTCATAAAACCCATACAACGCTGTACACAAAGTGACGCTTTGTTTAGAAAATTTATGATTTAGTTTCAGCTCTCTCTGGGCGAAGGCTTACCTGTTTGAGGAAATCAAACTATGGGAAAACGTATACAACATAACCTTTTCAATTAGCAGCATAAAATATAATTCATTGACTGAAGCTGGATGTTGATGAAGCTTTACAAACCACTGACTAGCGCATACTGGCAGAAATAGGTAACCAGCTAACAAGTGGTTGAATGTCTTAGGGTTAAAGAAGTTTTGAATTCCGCGTAGCGGTACTAGTTAGGACAGGGCAAGAGAGATTTTCTTCTGAGATGAAAGTTGAATCACAATGCCGAGCTTTGCTGAGCCAAAAATCGGGAGAAGACTTGGTCAGCCGCAAGATGTCGCGCTATGTTTGGGATTGTATACAACGGAGCAAAAAGAACGCTGCTATGAAACTGCCTGAGGTTTCCCAGACTCCTATCCTACTACAGCGACTCCAGTGGATTGCTGACCCTATAGGTTATATGGATGCCGCAGTCCAAGATTATGGTGACATCTTCGCCGCACCACTCGGCAAAGATTCTAGACCCTTAGTTTTCGTCAGTAACCCCCAGGCACTTCAGCAGATTTTGACCAACGATCCGAAAGAATTTACAGCTCCCGGTGAGTTCAACGAGATTTTGAAGCCGTTGTTAGGGGACTACTCAGTGATCTTGGTGAGTGGCGATCGCCACCACCGTCAGCGCCAATTATTGATGCCTCCTTTTCATGGCGAACGGATGCGAGCCTATGGTCAGCTCATCTGTGACATTACCCAGGAAGTGATGAGCCAGTTGACTCCTGGTAAAATCTTCTCTGCGCGTTCTGCTATGCAAGAGATCTCCCTGGAGATCATCTTAAATGCAGTGTTCGGCATCCATAAGGGAGAGCGTTTCCAAACAATTAAGCGGCTGATGAGTTCTCAGACAGAAATTTTTAAGTCTCCCTTAGCTGCCAGCTTTCTGTTTTTCCCCTCACTACAAAAAGATTTAGGCCCGTGGAGTCCGTGGGGACATTTTAGCCGCCTACGGAAGCAAATTGACGAACTGCTCTACGCAGAGATTCAAGAACGCCGTGAGCAATATGACCCATCGCGCACTGACATTCTCACATTGTTGTTGTCGGCACGCGTTAGCGAGGCGGGACGCGATAGCGTCTCTGAAGCGGGTGAGCCAATGACCGATGTAGAATTACACGACGAGTTGCTTACACTCCTATTTGCTGGTCATGAAACCACAGCAACAGCAATGGCTTGGGCGTTGTATTGGGTTCACCACCTACCAGACGTTGGTGAAAAACTCCTCAAGGAACTCGCTACTCTCGGTGATTCTCCCGATCCAATCAGTATTTCCCGGCTCCCCTATCTCACGGCTGTCTGCCAAGAAACTCTACGGATCTACCCAGTTGGTATGCTGACATTTCCACGGGTAGTGCGCTCACCTGTCAAGCTTATGGACTACGAGTTAGAGCCGGATACGGTTCTGATGGGCTGTATTTACCTGACTCATCATCGCGAAGATTTATACCCAGAGGCTAAGCAGTTTAAGCCAGAGCGCTTTTTAGAACGCCAATTTTCTGCTTACGAGTATTTGCCCTTTGGTGGCGGTAGCCGTCGCTGTATTGGCATGGCGTTGGCTCAGTTTGAAATGAAGCTAGTACTGGCAACTATCCTGTCATCCTATCAACTGGCGCTGGCTGAGCAGCGACCCGTGCGAGCCAAGCGCCGAGGCGTAACCCTCGCACCTGTAGGTGGCGTAAAGATGGTGGTTAAGTCAGCGACAACTCAAGTGCGATCGCGTCAACTGAAGGTTGAAGTATGAAGGTTGAAAAAACAGGTGCTTGTATCGGAATTTGTCCATCAACATTTCATACCTGATCCTTCATACTTCTAAAGGTAATAACAGTGCTATGGCTTGACTGGGAAAAAAACGTACAAGGCAACAGCGGTTGGTGCGATCACCATGAAAATCGAGGTCAAGATAATACCTAGTGGTCTAGGCATCGAGGAGGAGTAAGTTAAGACAAAAAAAAGCACTGCTTCTACAGTGGCGGCTACAGCTACACCAATTAGAGGCAATGCTAAGGAGGATGGAGGTGGGGGGTTTTGAATATATGGAAAAAACTGGGTGAATACCTTAGAGCTGAGTTGAAGTGTTGTGATCGCTCCGATTACTGCCAGCACAATCGCAACTTCCTTGAGGAGTTTATTCATTCGGTTTCCCTAAATATAATTACCGCTTCAGTTGGTTACCTCTCTATAGCGGTTCTCGGTTGAATGCCATACGCACGATAGACTTCTCCCTTGTCCTAAAACTGACATTTGTGTATTTCATCCAAGTGAAAACCCCTATACAGTGGAGGCTGAGTAATAAATTAGACGTGTACCATCGTCATCCCATCGGGCATAGACTTGACCCGATGCCATCAGGATTTTCAAGCACCGCTGAACCATGGAAACGGGGCGGTTGAGAGTATTGCAAAGTTCTTTAATCGTCAATCCCTGTGAGTGTTCTTGGAGTAGTTCCAAGATTCTCTCGCTTGTGGTTGGCCCCGGTGTCGCCTGGATGATATGGATAATTGACAAGGTGGCGGCAATAAATAGTATTGATCTAACTTTTCAGGAACGCCGCCTTGAATTCCGGAGGTTGTTGTTGGAAACCTTCAAACCTTCAAATTTTCTATATAAAACCTTCTAAAATCGCTTGCCTGATGCACTAGTGCTCTCTGGCAGAAATAAGTGACCAGCTAAACACCTTATGCTCAAGGAACTTTATGTTTTGTACCTCAACCCAAACTACCGCTTAAATCAGCATTGACACAGTAGTAGGTCGAAAACCTCCTGATGTCGCGGTATGTTGAGGATGGTGTGCAACAGGAGTACAAGGGCATGAAAGGCAAGCAAGTTTTACTAACTGGTGGTACTGGCGGTTTAGGATTGGGCGTCACCCCAACAATTCTCGCCCAAGGAGCAGAGGTGACAATACCCTACCACAAAGAACAAGATGTAGAACGCCTTAAAGGGAAGCTACCATCTGCTGAGTTTGAACGCATTCGCTTTATTTCTGCTAACCTTTCCAATGAATCCGTAGTAGAAAAGCTAGTCAATGACATGGGACGAGTTGATGTCCTGATCCACCTAGTCGGCGGCTTTTCGATGGGGAAAACTCACGAATATAGCTTTGAACAATGGAAAAAAGACTTTGATTTAAATCTAAATACAACGTTTTTGGTGTGCAAGCACAGCTTGAGGAAAATGCTGGAACATGGTTATGGACGCATTGTAACCATAGGCTCAAGGGGTGCTGTACAACCGGCGGGACAACTAGCGGCTTATTGTGCATCCAAAGCTGGAGTGGTGGCGCTCACCCAAGCGATCGCCGACGAAACAAAAGGAACCAACATCACAGCTAACACGGTTTTGCCTAGTGTGATTGATACTCCTGCCAATCGACAGGCAATGGGAAGTGAAGAGGCAGACAAAGGGGTGAAACCGGAATCCTTAGCGCAAGTTATCTGTTTTCTTGCGTCAGTTGCGGCAAAAGATGTGCGTGGCGCGGCAGTTCCCGTTTATGGCAATATTTAGGGTACCCAAAAACCATAACTTGCTTGGCTTGTCTTAGAATCTACAATCAGACTAGACTTGGTGACAAGCAATAAATTCTTTTCAAGATTTAGAATAGACTGGATACAATACTGGCAACGTTCAGGTATATCAGTCGCCAGATCTGTTAGGACAAGTTGCCGATAGACAGCTGCAACAGCGTGCTTCGCGAATTGATCGTTGTCCTATGCTTCCTGTCCATTGCTATAACTAGTCATTTCAGGGTAAGTGTTACACGATACGAATAGCTTTAGAGCAAGCAAGACTTAGCCCTAAATAGGGGAAGTGTCGGTTAACGACTTGTTTAACAAAGCATTTCCGGTTTTGTTTTAAACTTTGATGTTGGTAAGTAAGGAGATAGCAGTATGGGTGAAATTACCAAAGAGGAAATGCGAGAAAGAATAGGAAATATTGATCTCATTCGAGATATAATATTTGGTTCTAAATTGCAAGAATATGACAATCGCATTGATAAACTAGAAGCGAACTTCTCCTCGCTAGAGAAGGAAATGCGCGATCGCTTCGAGCAAGTTAAAACCGATTGTTTGACAGAACTCCGAGCAAGCGTTGAGTCTCTGGAGCAAAAAATCAAGTCTCTCAGCCTCACGCATCAAAAAGATAATGCTGATACTCGACAACTAATTGATCGCTCCTACAAAAATTTCTCGAGCAGTCTTGAATCAATCGATAGAACAGTTGTTAGTCAAACTACATCGCTTCGCAAAGAACTCTCGGAAACTAGAGAAAAGCTTCAAGACGATACTAGAGAGCTAAAGTCTCAAATTTTTGACGAACTGCAAAAGCGATTTTCCTTACTTTCAGACGCTAAGGTTTCCAAGAATGATATAGCAGACATTCTATTTGAGCTTGGTCTAAGAATGAAAGGAGCTGAATTTGCTCCAGAGTTGAAAGAAGGCGCTGAGAAAAATGGGTCGGATGATGTCCTATTAATAGAAGCCACTAAAGTTTCCGAGTGAAGTCAATCAGAAAAGTAACAGTAAACTGTAGAATTAATTGATTTTACCTCAGGAATTTATCAGAGTTTTTACTCCGATAGGGTTGTCCTTCGGGTGGCATCTAACGACCGAGTAAAGCTGAGTTAGCAGAAGATCTGACCACCTTGCGAGAGATCAGAGGCACCCGGAGTAACACAAAGAGGGGGGCGATTTCAACTGGCTAGTTATTTCTGCCGTGCTGAACTCGTGGTGAAGATTTGGAGTAAGGCAGATTAGAGTATGGCTCCATCAAAAGAAAATCCACAAGGCAAATCCCAGATAGAAGGCTTGGTAGATTTGTTGCTCGATTTACAGGTACTTCACTCTCGTCAGGAACCTAGTGAGGAATCTACCCTCTCAAAAGGGGATGCACCAAGTCAGGGTAATCTACCCGACAGACAAGCGGATGAGGTTCCAGGAGTTGGAAATCAGGGATTGGAGGTTAGTTCTGTATCATCCCCATCCCCCACCCCTCAAACCCAAACCCATGAAAAGATAAGACATTCAGAGCAATCCTTGGGTGAAGCGTTGGGTTCTCAATCGGTGGAGGAGGAGCACGATTCACAGATGATAAATGCTTCGTCTATCCTTGAGACTGAGCCAAATTTACTGAATCATTCTCAGTCAAACAAAGCGCAACCCCAAGAGACGGCTCGTCAGTCAATATCACCTCAAGATTTAGCGACCAACGATTTGCTCAACACAGTTAAATCCTTGCAAGATGGACTGGCTCAGCCTCATCCGCCAGAAAAACAACAAGCATCTACAAACCAGCTTATTGGCTCTAAAGAGAATTTAAATCAACCCGAAAACTCAGAGGCACCGTCGAAACAAGTACTTGATCGATTAATTAAATCTCACTTGCAAAAAGCTCAACGAAAAGAGCCGACAAGTCAGCTGATAACCTCAACGAATGATAAAGATGTAGAAAATTCCATCGAACTATTTGAACGTTGGCAACGTCTGCTTCTGACTCAGGAAGTAATGGAATCTCGGCAGTCGTTCGATGATTTAAAACAGAAACTAGAAGGTCTTGAACATCAGATTTATGAACCCAAAGAGCTAATTAATTTACTACTGCCTTTAATTAGTGAAATTTTGAGTCTCAAAGTAGCTCAGGCAAGGGAAGAGGTTGGCCAAGCGATCGCTCCTGTCATAGATGACATGATTCAGCGGCGGGCTCAACAGGATATAGTGGCGCTCAGTTCAGCTTTAGCTCCTGTGCTACCAGAGGCAGTTACCCAACAAGTGACCAACTCGCCTGGAGATTTCGCCAAGGCACTTGGACCAGAAATGGGTACAGCCATCAAAGAACAAATTAGCTTAGAGCGGGATGCTATGGTAGATGCCCTCTATCCTGTTATTGGCAGTACGGTTTCTAAATATTTTGCAGAAGTTATCCATTCGATTAATACACAAGTCGAAGCTACCCTCAGCCTGGAGGGAATTTCTCGCAAAATCCGTGCCAAACTTCGAGGAATTTCTGAGGCAGAACTGATCCTCAAGGAGGCAATGCCTTTCACCGTTCAAGCAATTTTTCTAATTCACAAAGGCTCTGGATTGATAATTTCTGAAGTGCAACCCTTCGACAGCCAGTACCTGGAGTCGGAGATGATAGCGGGAATGCTCACGGCTATCCGTAGTTTTGTCAATGATGTTATCGCCCAGTCGGGGAGTGTCTCGGAGATCGATCAAATCGAATATGGCAACTCTAAGATCATCTTAGAAGTAGCAGGGTATTGTTACCTAGCGGCAGTAACCCAAGGACAACCTTCCAGAGCATTTATTCAGAAAATGCGTGAGATTGTGAGTAGTATCGTTCAACGACATAGCAAAGCGATCGAATTATTTGATGGCGACCCCACGAATGTTCCTGAACAGGTAAACCAGCTTCTACACACGTTAACAGCATTCACTAGTTCCTCGACCAAAGCTAAAAAACCTCAACCTCCTGTTGCTTTGATGCTGGTTGGTTTGTCAGTACTAACCGCAATCGTCATACCTGTGGGGATTTATAAACATTTTACTGCCATTGACCACCGCTATGAGGAAAAAACTAACTTAGCTTTGGCATCAGATCCAGAGTTAGCTGTTTATCGTCTATCAGTAGACGCCACTCTAGGAACTTTAAAACTTTCTGGAAAGTTACCGAATCAATATCTCCGTGCCAAAGCTGAACAAATTGCCAAGAAAGTTGAACCCAAACTGAAAGTACAAAATGCCATTATCCCCATCGAATTACCCCCTGATCCGGTGTTAGCAGCAGCTGAGGTGAAGCGAGTTACTAACGTCCTTAATCAAATGGAAGGTACGGTGATTTGGGCTGATTACACTGAGGGTAAAGTCACGGTGCAGGGAGCCGTGCTCCAGGAGGCTGATGCCCAAAAAATTACCCAGTCATTTCAGCAAATTCCGGGAGTTAAGTCAGTCACCAACACAGTACAGTTGCAACCTTTAGCGATCGCCTCCCGTATTTACTTTGACCAGGGGGCTTCTGAGATAAAATCAGAGGAACGCTCAAAAATTGTTCAGATCAAGGCATTTCTAGACCAGTACTCCAACAAGCATGTTAGGCTCTTAGGTCATACGGATCCCAAGGGTACGGTTACAGAAAATGAGCCATTAGCACTGGAACGCGCGACAAAGGTAAGAGATGCTCTTGTTGCTCAAGGCGTTGATTCCAAGCGACTGCAAGTGGCAGGGACGATAGATCCTCCTATTGGTGTAAAGGGTGAGCAAGTACCTTTATTAAGTAGATGTGTAGAATTTCAGATAATCACCCCCTAAGCCTTCACTATTTTTTATCAGTGAGGAAAGAGCTATGAGTGTTTGGTGTCTATCATTATGTCAATTATATCTAAGAAAATCTGCATAATTGGTGAATCTGATGTTGGTAAAAGTAGCCTGATCAAGCATTTCGTAGAGCGTCAGTTCAATGATGATTATCTTTCCACAGTAGGAGTAAAGGTTTGCCGAAGAACTCTGGAATTACTAGGAGTTAATCCTCCAGAAAAACTCTATCTACAATTGCTAATCTGGAGCGTAACAGGAAATCCTAAATTTAAAGCGATCGCTCCCAGTTATTTGCGAGGAAGCTGTGGTGCATTAATCGTTGCTGATGTCAGCCGTTCGGAAACAATTGAACGAATTTCTGAACATATTCAACTTTTTTTATCTATTAATTCTAATGGCTTTATCATTATTGCTTTGAATAAATCAGATTTACTTGATGAGGAAAATCTCACTCAACTAGTTCAACAAGTTCAGCTTAAACATTGGAAGCAAGTATCAGGAATCTATAAAACCTCAGCAAAGACCGGTTCATCAGTTGACACTGTTTTTCAACAATTAGCCGACAAAAGCTTAGAATCACATTATAAGTCCTCTGCTATGACTCCCCTAGTTCTAGAAGGACTTACCTCACAAGTGAACTTCTCTTCTGGAGAATCACCCCCCGTACTTGCACCAGAAATGGGTCAAGCTACCAATGAGTAGTAACGAGCTATTATTATGACAATTATATCTAAAAAAATTTGTCTAGTCGGTGACTTTGGTGTAGGTAAAACTAGCTTAATTCGTCGATTTGTAGAGCATCAGTTTAGCGATCAATATCTTTCTACCGTTGGAGTAAAAATTTCCAAAAAGACAATTGAATTGCAAGCAGTAGAACAGCAGCAAACCCAGAATCTACAACTGATGATTTGGGATTTAGAAGGTCATACTAAATTTAAAGCGATCGCACCGAGTTACTTGCAAGGAGCTAGCGGGGCATTCGTAGTTGCCGATGTCACCCGCAACGAAACCATTGAGAGGATTCCAGAGCATATCAAGCTATTTTCATCCATAAATCCGAAAGGAGTGATTATAATTGCCTTAAACAAATCTGATCTGGTTGACGAAGAAAAACTAGAAAAGTTAGAACAGTTACTACAAACCTCTAAGCAAGAGCGAGTTATCGCAATTTATCGAACTTCGGCAAAAACAGGCTCAAACGTTGACGAAATTTTTCACAAATTAGCTCACCGAATAATAGCACCGCCATGAGTTCCCTTTTAAATAAACTCCTCTGCCGCTTAGCTCCAAGACGCAGAGAATACTTGGCAGTGGATAGAAACTTCAATATCCTGGAGACATCTATTGGCGTGCGACGGTTTGCGGATTGTCCTAGTGAACTTTTGAAGGGAAAGGATGTCCGCCTTGGTTTTCCTGAATTGATAGGACTTGAGGATATCTGTACCGATATTCTTGAAAAACGCCAATTTAGCTTTGAATTAAAAGGAGTTGCCCGAACTACAGAGCAAGGCTCTCCTCTGTATATCGACCTATATATTATTAATAATCCCGATAAAAAAGCTGGTGGAAATAGTTTAACTATTTTCCTAGAAGATGTAACGGATAAAATGCTTTTAGAGCAAAGCTTAGTCCAAGCATCAAATGAAAAAAGCCTTTTACTAAGTGCTTTAGCGGCTTCTAAAGATTATGTGGATACAATTATTACATCAATGGCAGATGCCTTGATAGTTACCAAAAACTCAGGAGAAATTAAAACAATCAATCGAGCCGCTAAAGATTTGTTTGGCTATAGTGAAGAAGAATTAGTTGAGCAGTCGATTTCTAAAATTATTAACAATACAAACTTTATAAAACAAGCCAGTCAACAGCATCCGTTATTTAATAAGTCTTTTAAAAATGTAGAGGTTATTTGTCAGACAAAAATCGGAAAAAAGATTACTGTTGCCTTTTCCTGCTCAGCCATTCAGACGGAGACTAAAGACTTACAAGATTTGATATATATTGGTCGAGATATCACGGACTACCAACGTGCTCGCCAGCGTCAGGCAGTGCAGTATGCTACAACCCGAATTCTGTCAGAGTCAGCAACCATTCAGCAGGCGCTCCAGAAAATTCTGCAAGGCATTTGTGAAACTCTAGGATGGGATGTCGGCGAAATTTGGATGCCAGGGGAAGATGGGGGGTGGGCAGTAGGGAGTGAGGAGTGGGGACAAGGGGGAGTGGGGGGGTTTTCAAGGCAGCACTCTTCCTCCTCTCCCTTGTCTTCTCAATCCCCAGTTCCTAATTTTCAATCCCTAATCCCCGATGGTCGGTTGCGGTGTGTAGAAAATTGGGTACGACCTTCGGTTGCTGTAGCAGAGTTTACGAGCGTAACCTGGCAGATAACGTTTGCACCTGGTGTAGGGTTGCCTGGTCGCATTTGGGAAACTCGTTATCCCTACTGGATTAGCGATATCGTAACTGATGACAACTTTGTGCGATCGCAACCAGCATCCCTTGTCGGACTACATGGAGCATTTGGTTTTCCCATCCAAGGCGACAGTGAACTGTTGGGTGTCATGACGTTCTACAGTCGTGAGGTTCACCAAGCTGATGAAGACTTACTGCAAACGATGGCAGCTATTGGTAGCCAAGTCGGTCAGTTTATCAAGCGCAAACAAGCAGAGGAAGCACTTTTAGAAAGTCAGAAACAAACTGAAAGCTTGTTGCTCAATATCTTGCCGTCTCCAATTGCTGAGCGCCTCAAGCAAGAAACTAGCACTATTGCTGAAAACTTTGCAGAAGTCAGCGTAATGTTTGCAGATATCGTTGGCTTTACACAGCTTGCTTCTTCTCTAAGTGCAATTGAACTGGTAAATCTACTCAACCAAATCTTCTCAGCTTTTGATCGACTCAGTGAGAAGCATGGCTTGGAGAAAATTAAGACAGTTGGCGACGCTTATATGGTAGTTGGAGGACTGCCGACGCGACGAGCCGATCATGCACAAGCGATCGCAGACATGGCACTTGACATGCAGACTACAATCGCCCAATTCCGCAACACGATAGGGCGAGAATTCAACATCCGGATTGGCATCAATACGGGTCCGGTGATAGCCGGAGTAATTGGTCTCAAAAAGTTTAGTTACGATTTGTGGGGTGACACAGTAAATATCGCTAGCCGGATGGAATCCCACGGTTTAGCGGGGCAGATCCAGGTAACAGCTGCAACCTACAAACGCTTACGGAAGCGATACTTATTTAAGGAACGGGGTGCGATCCAAGTAAAAGGCAAGGGGAAAATGACTACTTACCTGCTTATAGGCAGGAAACATTAAGTTCATCCCAGGCTTTCTCATACGTGGGATTTCAAGTCATTAGTCATTAGTCAATAGTCATCAGTCATTAGCACGCAAAAACTAATGACTATTGACGAAGTCAACGCAGCTCCTGGAGGGAACCTCCAGGAGAACGTTGACTGATGTCTAGGGAATTCGGCGACGGCGATTCAGTAGAGCGGCGTGCGGCGAATTACTTCGCCGCTTTAAGCGCCGTCCCACCCCTACACTTAGCTTGGGCTTTCTCGCCGCTTTTGCGGACTGACACCCATGTTCCTCACCCTTGGCAAATTTGAGGGGCAACGCTGGGTCTACAGGGGCTGAAATACCCAAAATTTTGTAAAGACTGCGACTGTTTTACATCCTTAATTAACCTTTAAACATAGCATAGAAGTATTCGACTTGCAAAGTTTTTTCAATCAGGGAGGCATTCTACAACGTCATGCCGCACAACGACACGACTACACTCCTAAATGAAGCGGACTCTCCAACCTTATTAGCTCAGGGGTCTTCCCAAGGCAGCTGGCAATTATTGTCGTACAACTGTCCGATCAATCCTGTCCATGCTGCTTTATTACGCACTGGCAAGGTATTGATCATCTCTGGATCGGGTAACGATCCGGACAAAGTAGACAACCCTCCTGGCAGTGCTGTCTGGAATGTGAGTAACGGTACCTTCTCTCGTCCAGCGAACCCATTTAATGATGAGGACAACATTCCCCTTGACCTTTTCTGCGGCGGTCACTCATTCCTGCCCGATGGTCGCCTATTGTTCGCTGGTGGTACTCTGCAATACGATCCATTTTATGGATTGCCTGTTTATTTCATCTTCGATCCGATCGCTGAGCAATACACACATTATGATTGGATGCCTGCTGGTCGCTGGTATCCTACTTTGCTAACGCTGGGTGACGGTCGCGTCCTAGCTGTATCGGGTTTTGAGGAAAACGGGTTGCTTGAAACATACCCATCAATTTATTCCGCTGCAAATGGGTGGTCTTATTATTCACAACCGACCAGTGAATTGCCAATGTACTCCCACCTTTTCCTACTCAGCAGTGGAAAAGTTTTCTATGCCGGAGCCTGCTTCGCAAACACTGGTGTGTCGCCACGCCTACTGACCCTGCCTACAAGTTTTACGCAACAGATCGGGGAAACGCCGCAGGTGTTTGGGTTACAAAATGCAGACTACGTTGAGCAAGCTGCCAGTGTGCTGTTACCGCCTGTCCAAGACCAGAAGGTAATGATTATCGGTGGTGGCAATGGTTTTGAGGGCGGGACAACTGGCAGGGTTAATATTGTGAATCTGAAGGCTAGTAGCCCAACTTACACGCCAGCCGCGTCGCTAAATTACGCTCGCATGCACCACAACGCAGTCCTGCTACCCGATCACACGGTATTTGTTTGTAATGGCGGTGCAAGGGGTGAAGACGGCTCTCAAGCAAGGCGAACAGCAGAGATCTACAATCCTGCCACGAATACCTGGACAGTAGCAGCGACAGCGAGTGTCACCCGTCTATATCATGCTTTGGCGTTGCTCCTACCAGATGGCAGAGTAGCCACAGCTGGAGGGAACCCTGATCGGGGAGTTGAGGAACGGCGGCTGGAAATTTATAGTCCGCCATACATGTCAAAACCCCGACCCGTGATTAACAGCGCTCCCCAAAAAGTGTCATACGGCGGGACGTTCACGATTCAGACACCCCAGGCTAATAACATCAAATGGGTCAGTTTGATTAAACCAATGGCAACCACCCATGGACTCGATACAGACCAACGGTTAGTGAGCCTGACGATTAACTCGGTGAGTGGCACTTCGCTCACAGTTACGGTAACGAGTAACCGGAACATCGCCACCCCTGGTTGGTACATGCTCTTTATTACTGACCAAAATAACGTTCCCTCAGTAGCCAAGTGGCTTCAACTTACCTAGCGCCCTCCCTCTTAGAGGCGATGGCTCGCTATCTCAGTGGTAGTGTCAAGTTAACTCGCACGAAGCCTAATCGTTGCAAATGATGTCAATCATCATTGGCAATGTCAACGAAAGAATCAATGTTTTAGAGCTAATGCTCTGTTTATTCTTCTGACCAAGGTCAGTGTCGGCATTAACTTGACGCAGCCTTTCCAACACAAAATTCAGTAATTTTAGGGGAGTCAATTATGATGCTGAAGTTAACACGTCGTCGGTTTGGTCAGATAGCCCTCACAAGCGCAGCCGCCGCTGGGTTGGGGTACCTAGCCAACAAAACAGTTGCACAAACGCCGAATCTGCTCATCTATGGGGCACGTCCTATTCCTCAAGCTGGGAAAATAGTCGTGCAGACCTTGAACGTGACGGCTAATGTGATTCAGGACGTGACAAGCGTTCCCATAGAGTCGGGGGAAAAATTGACTGGTTTTACTTTCTTAGCCAATCGCACGATTGTACTGAGCATTAGTACTGTCTTGGGTGGTAAAAAGAAGAAAGAGAATGCTACTCGCCTTGTCTTTGTGGGGACGACGCCAAAAACTCTAACCGTCTCAGGACTCAAAAAGGAAGATACGCTTGAGAGTTTGCTGGGATTGAAGGATGGCTCGCTTATCGGTCTAGTGATTAAAAAGAACGGTAGACCGCCTGTGAATGTAGTGTCTATTGACACCAACAATGGTCGGATTAATGTAATTGATAAGATTAAACTGCCCCAGACCGAGCGGTTCAGTAATCTAGCTCAGTGTCCCAATGGAAAAATCTATACAACTGCTGTTGGGCGGCTAGGCGATACTCGTCTGGTGCAGCTGGACTTGGGTCAAGGCAAGGTTATCCCTCTGTCTCAATTGAAATTCGACAATAAGGTTTGGAATAATGGCTTGAATAGCCTAATCTGCTCTCCAGGAAGCCAACTATTGGCATTTGGTGCCCCTAGATATGAGTCACCTAATAAGGTGTACATCGTGAACCCTACGAATGGAGTCATGACTCTGCTAGTAAAAGGATTTAATGTTGCAGAGATTGCGATTCCTCAGAGCTAGAACAGCGATTCAGTAATCGGACAAATTAGGTAGGGAGATAGGGAAGCTAGGGAGGCTGGGGAAGTCATCTCCCTCATCTCCCTCATCTCCCCAATCTCGTTAACGCTTGTAAACCTAGATTTACAAACGACGTGATTAACCGGATTTGGTATGAGTTTCTAGGTATACTTTGTAGTAGATACCAGCGAACTAAAGCTTATTCAGCCTAACCGTAGGTTCGCAATGACTGAGAAGATTCCTTGATTAAGGAGTCGTACAGAAATAACTAGGCTAACGCCTTGCCTTGCTAACGCACTTTTCATTCAGGGGAAAACGCGATCTGCGCTAGCTCTTTCAAAGCTATCCATTGTTAAGGCTGACGCTCTTTGCCTCGAAGAAGGCTAGCTTCTTTAGAGTAACTTTGTGATCGCGATCGCTACGCTATTGTTGTCAATGGTCAGTGGTCAGTTGAACGAAGCGACTGATGTAGATATACCTAACACCTGACAAATTGACAGCAAACCAATGATCAAACCAGGTCGGATACATTATACGACCTCTAACACCTGATTTCTAAAAGAAGTGGAAGAAAACCGTTCTGCTAAGTCCTTTTAGGAAGGATGCTAATTCCAATTCACATTTAGCTGTAGTCGGGCTATTCAATTGCATGTATATGGTCGCTTACAAGTTCATTGCCTCTGAAATCGGGAAAGTTCTTCATGAGGGAGAATTTGAGTCTCCTGACGAAGTTGAAGAAGTTTTACTGTTCTTAACCGAGTATTTTGGCTGTCAAGTTGAATGTGTTCAGGTACACAAGCAGGATGTATCAAAACCAGTCCGGCGTCTTTCAGAACCTGAAGATAAGGAGTCGTTTATTGGCTTCATAATTTGGACTGTTCTTATCATACTCATGTTGGGCGCTGGAGTTAGTATAATCGCTGTCAGTGTGCATCGTCCAATCCAACGCACGATACCAGACCAGCGCCCAAACCCCACAGGAACTGACCTGCTTGCTCCTGAGTATTACAGAAGATAAATGTGGCAGTAGGGCAGGTAAGATGAGTGCCCTACATTTCACGACTGAGCACAACTAGTTTAGAAGCGCTGATCTATTTCACGCCTAAAGGAAGAAGGCTTCTCAATTTCAGGTTCAAGTTTCTCTTCGTAAACTTCCACCGGAGTAATTTCTCCTTCTGGTAAATTTTCTATACCAGAAGGTACTGTTGTTTGAGGAATTACCTTACTAGTGGGTTCAATAACCACCCGCTCTTTTACTTCATAATTCTGAGCGTCTTGATTGTTGGATGGCTTAACATGTTCAGCAACATCTTCTACTTTGTTTGCTGTATTATCAGCCGTTGCTTTTACATTATCTGCTGCACGTTCTATTGATGGTTTAGCCCGTTGAGCAGTATCTTGAACTTTATCTGCTGCATTGAGAGCCGCATTTTTAACTTTATCTGCTGTACCTTCAATAGAGGACTTGGTACCTTCAGTACTATCTTCGACTTTATCTGCTGCATTAAGAGCCGCATTTTTGACTTTATCTGCTGTACCTTCAATAGAGGACTTGGTACGCTCAGCAGCATCTTTAACTTTATCAGCTACATTTTCAGTAACGTTTTTTAGTTTTTCCCCTGCATCTTCAGGTGCAGCCTTAGCCGTCAAGCCCCCTGCCACTGCGCCTGCGACAGCACCAAGAACGGCTCCTTTTTTGCCAGCAATTCTACCACCAATTACACTACCAATCGCTGCTCCGGCTACTCCAGCAGCCAGAGGACTTATACCTTCGTCAGCTGAGGCATCATCAGATTGAACTTCAGATTGTACTGGAATGGGTTCAACATTTTGATTATATTCGTCCAAAAATTCTTGCTCACTATTCATGTTTATCTTCCTCCCTTACATCAAAATGAACTAAGGTTCATTTATTCCAGCTTTTCATGTGTTGTTAATCTAACCCTTACAACTTAGGATTGACGTTAAGCCAAAGGAGGATATTGGTAAACTTATACTCAGCCGATGGATATAAATCTCAGGTTTGGAAAAGCTTTAAAACGCGATCCCTATCTAGTGCTGATCTAACCTAAGCAAAGCAAGGTAGTAATTTAATGTACATTCGAGTTGCCTGAACAGAACAGCCTCAATGCTTGTTAATCTAAGCTTTCTCATTTTGAATTTTGAATGACTTAATAGTCTAGTAATAAAAATTTGATGGGAGCAAATACTAAGGCAAAAAGAGCGAAGAAAATCTTCCCCCCAAAAGCAGGAAAGATGCGATCGCGTTTATTTATTTACGAGACGATCGCGCTTCGGGTGCTCAAAATCAGGTTAATTAGGCAGCCAATTCATGCCAGTCTTCTAGATGTAGTTTCAGACAATCAGCATACTTTGACACATGAACACCCATAAAATCAGAAAGCTTGGAGCCTCTAGAGCTGGAGGAACTCTCCTGAGCAATCTTCGTCCTCTTCCTCAGTGAGAGCGTCACTTGTTAACGAAGCGGCGCGTAGTGCATCATCGAACTCTACAGCCACTGCCAGCTTGGGATAACACCTCAGAGATTCTAGGGAATCTAACCTCCCCAACACCCCTCATCTTCATAGATATTTCGCCAGAGCAAAAACAAAGATGAACGGCGGTGTGTTGACACTCTCACCGTCAAGCTTGCGCTGTGACGGGAGATTCTTGCTTCACAGAGGACTGCTCTCTAACACAAGTGCTAGCAAGTCTTACATCCTCTCCACAAGCTTGTATTTCGGTATGCCCTACCGTATTTGTTGATAA
>DATNPH010000244.1:0-9264 GCA_036703315.1 Coleofasciculaceae cyanobacterium | reverse complement strand
TTAGATTGGATTACGCAACGTGCCACTCTCTTGGCATGTTCTTCACGCTGCCTACTTATTTTGAGGTGTACTCGCCCTAATTTATTAATGGCCTTTCTTCGGTTGGCAGAGCCTTTTTTCTGGCGAGAAACACATCGCTGTCTAAACTTCAGCCGTTTCTCTCCCGTTCGATAAAACTTAGGGTTAGGCTCACTACGTCCGTTGCTATCAGTGTAAAACTCTTTGACTCCTACATCTAATCCGATAGTTTTACCTGTTGGCTTCAATATCCCATCTGAGTTGAGACAAGCAGTGGGGGTTCCCCAGGGAATTCTCATACTGTGCCCAAGTGGTGGGACACTCATCACACTCTGGAACAGGCATTTTTGTAAGTAGCAACTTGGGTTAAGCTAGACTTATCCAAAAAGTAAGAAGAACATAAAGCTAGTTATGGCATCCCCCACCCCCCTCAAAGGTCTGGAGTTAGTCGATTGTGCAAGGGCAAACGCCAAGCAGGGAATCGCAACTGCCGCAGAACTGTGTGGCTATGGTGAGGATCTTAATACCTTTAGCCAAGAACTAAAGCAGGCTTGCGACAATATGAATATCAAAATTAATGAACTCAGCGACCTAATTACTGAACAAGACGCCCTTATCCAAATGGAGGGTGAGATTGTCGCTCCAGATACAGATACCGAGCTTTAACAGGATTTTCCAGACAGCATAGGATACCAACGCAGGTTTCTGCGGTAATTGCCGCAGAAGCCTATTTTTCATAGGCTGAGATCACTGCGTTTTATGATGTTGCACATTTAACTGGCAGCATTCAGGTGAACCGTTAAAATTCAGCATTCAGGAGAAAGAAGCTTACACCTTTGTAAGAATTAATTTTCAGTGCTAAGACTGAAGGCGGTTAAGCACTGTTGGCTCTTTCTTACCAAATCAAAAGGGTGGTTAAACTCAACTGACCTCTCGAATGGTTTCAGTCCACTAGCAAGAGCGATCGTACAACTACTCTCTATTTAAAACGGTTGAAGCGACAAGCCCTCATCTACCGAAATAAACTCGAGCATCCATGCCTACAGACCGCAAATAGCTACTCCAACGGTCTGCCTCTCTCCGCTCGTCAAAGGGACCAACAGCAACGTGTGGTCCTCTTGGGGCTTCTCTTTGACTCACCGCATTCCGTCTAACGCCCAACTGAACTACTTGGGCGGCAATAATTGGCAAGTCCCTTGTATCCCCAGGAATAACAACAAAATAGGAACTTGAATCAAAGCTATCCTCTAGGAAATCACTTGAAGGTCTGTCCGAGTTAACTGTACCAACCCTAGCATCAATCGGGATGACTTCTGCTCGAATCCCTCGTGCTTCCAAAGCACGGATACGAGACTGGGCATTGAATGAATCAGCAAACACCCCAGCCTGAATCACACCCTCGCCTTCCCGCACAAAGGCTTGTGGTTCAATGCGTTGGACTCGCCGTAACAGCGCAGGACTATCCCCCAAAATATCAACCCGGTAAAAATTGGAATCTGGGGTGAGTCTGCTAGGACGGAGGGGTTGGATGGGTGGATTGGGTGCCTGAAAATTAAACTCACGTCCCGTTGGAACATCATTGGGTGAGGCTGGAGGCAACGGCGAGGTAGGAAGGTTAAAGGAAGGGAGGGCTGAGGGCGATCGCGGTGGCAACTCGTCTCTAGAAAGAGGTGGTTCTGGCAAGCGTTGGGCATTGGCTGGTGTCAGACAGGCGATGAATCCACTGCCGAAGAGTAGCAAAGGCACCCAAGATGTTTTAGTAATTAGCGCGATCGAACGGCTGAATGGGTTAAAAAATCTCGTCATTACGCGAAATTTCCCCAATTGACTGGAGGTGTATAAATGCTTAACAGCTTACAACCAATTGCCCACTAGAACAAAAGCTGACCAATAATACGGGTGAGAAAATTTATTATCCTGCAAAACCATTGCTTGAGCACGCCGCAACGCTTCTGCTTTTGTCACCTGTGTTTTGGTTAACGCTTCGTAGAATTGACTCATCAGCAAGCTCGTTGCTTCATCACTGACATACCATAGAGAGGCTAGGGTACTGCGTGCGCCTGCCCTTACAGCAACACCGGCTAACCCCAAAGCCGCTCGGTCGTCACCTTTGGCGGTCTGGCAAGCACTGAGAACGAGTAATTCAACAGGGTACTTCCTGTTCCCTTCTTGAGTACGGAGGAGAGCATTGAACTCACTAGCTTGAATCCGACCATCCCAGGTAAGGACGAACGTGTCTTGGGCAGAAGAACTAAATTGACCGTGAGTCGCCAAGTGAACGACTGGAAAAGGAAATGAGGCGATATCTTGCTTGAAACTCGAGTTGGTAAATGCTTGATTCAGCCGTACTTGGCTCCCCAGCGATTGAATACGCTCCAATTCCAATTGCACATTAGGCAGTGCCGGAAATCCTTGGCGAGCTTCACTGAGTCCGAACCCTAAAAGCTGAAGTTTCTGCCGTGTTAAAGGTTGGGGGTCTACCAATTGCAGACCAGGAGCGATCGCAACGCTATACTTCTGCACTAAATACTGCTTACCATCATGAAGGGCAGAAAGCGGGATATTACGGAAAGCCCCATCTGGCACAAAGGTTAAGGTTTTAACCCTACTCGCGGCTAGCTCTGCTTCAACTGGGCGAATTAACCAGTTATATACCTGTTGCGAGGGTTCCAAGAAGCGTTTTAATGACAACTGTAGAGTGGGAATAGTTACAGCATTTTGCAAATTCAGGAGTGTTGCATTGATTTTCTGCTTAGGTAAAACGGTAGTATATTGGCGCAACGGTTGTCCTGGCAGTGCCAGAATTACTTCTAAGCGATCAGGCAAAATAATCGGATAAAAGATTGCCGCTGTCTTATCAATCTCATCGATTTGAGTAGGCTTAGCTGTGACACACGCATCCCGAAAGAAGTTATCTAGTTCAGCCAATTGCAGCGATTCAATGACTTTTCTGGCTTGAACGAGGTTTTTTTGACCCACCTTCTCAGTTCTGGGTTGCAATAGTAATCCTACAAGTTCCCGATAGACTGGCTCAACACTTTCTCGAAACGAAAACTGTACGTCTGAGCTAATGGTTACTAAGTCACTACGAAGCGACTGTAGGGTGTCAACGGCTTGGGTATAGTTGGCGATCGCTCCTTCATTATCGCCTTGAACTTTGCGCAGGCGTCCCAACTGCCAGAAAAATTGGTAAGCGATGTCTGGTGTTTTAAACGTCGGGGCAAGATTTAAAGCCTGCTTAGTGAAATTTTCTGCCTGTTCCCACTGCTGATTTTGCTCATAAAGCCTACCGCGTACACCACGGGCATAAGCTTCGCTGCGCTTGTCTTTCAAACGGTTTGCCTGTTCAGCAGCTGTTGCTAATATCTGGTCAATCTCATTGAATGTTGGGAATTGGGAATTGGAAACTTGCAATTGTTTTTTTCCCCCATTCCCTATTCTCCATTCCTCATTCCCCATTTTCATTAGGCTTTGGGCAAAGTTAATCTGAGCGTGGACTCCTGTCCGAGTGGCAGGCAAACGATTCAGTTGAGGCTTGAGCAACAACGCCAATTCCTTGGCTTGTGACCATTCCCCTCGTTTATTCGGGCTTTCTAGCAATAGACTCAGTTGATTCAGTTGTGCAAAGAGTCGCGTGATGGGTGAAGTGGACAGCTTGGCAGCCTGCTCATAATACTTAAATCCTGCTTGCTGATACTCAGTTGGTTTGGAGGGTTCCAAGGCTTCTGTATTAGCTATGGCTCGCAGCGTATTGCCTAAACTGAGGTAACTAGCAGCAATGTCTTGGGGAGAGTTCAATAGTTGAGCTGATTTCAAGCTTTCTTCCAAGACTAGTTGGGATTGTTCACTTCTACCAACAACTCGCAGAACGTCACCAAGGCTACGCAATCCCACGACTTTAAGAGGGGAAGCTAGTTGGTTCTTGAGGGTTTGAAGCGACTGGGTTGAGATGTCACACTCTTGATTGTCCAGCTCTAAGGATTCCAGTAATGTCTTACACGCTTTTGGGTAAAGTCCCAAATCTTGCATAGCCTGAGCCTGGTTAATCCGGCTTTGGGTCATCCCTTGTTTATTGCTGATTTTAGTATAGATGTCCGCTGCTTGTTGCCACGTATCTATCGCATCTTCTGCTTGTCCTACAGCTAGTTGCAGCTGTCCCTGAATGTCTTTGGTTTGAGCGAAGATTCGCAATTGCTCTGGTGTACTTTCCTGAGTTTGCAAGAGGTTCAGGCTTTCGGTGATAGTTTGGTTTGCCTTATCCGACTCTCCGAGTTGGTAGAGGGTAGACGAAAGATTACTCAACGCCATTGCCTGGTTGAGGCTATCCCCTTTGGCGGCAAATGCGGAAGCCGCCTCTTGCCATGATTGGGCTGCCTCCTCAAACCGTCCGGCTTCATAGAGTGCCTTTCCTTTTTGGACTAGCTGTAAGACGCCCTCACTCCCTACTGTCCCCTCCTTAGTAAGTACTGCTGTCGTGGGCAAGGGAGGTGACTCAGTAAGCTTAGCGACAACTGGTGGGACTCCCATTGAGAGGAGAAATAACAGGAATAGTAGAATAAGCGATCGCTTCTTTAGCTGTCTTTTGACGCTCCAAAGCCAGTTACCACTGATCAGACTATTTTGTAAGTCTCGGTAGAGTCTACGCTGTTTTGCTATCATATTATTACTTCAATGTCAAGACTTGAGCCGAAATTTTATAACTAACAAATTATGGTTTTTATTAATCCCAAAACAGATTTTGCCTTTAAAAAAATCTTCGGTTCCACAGATAGTAAAGATATTCTCATTAGCTTCTTAAATGCTTTGCTGTATGACGGATACCCGACTATTGAAGATTTAGAAATTATCGACCCTTATTCGGCTTCAAGAGTTCGTGGACTTAAAGATACCTACTTGGATGTCAAGGCTAAGATTACTGGAAATAAAACAGTAATTATCGAGATGCAAGTATTGAATGTGGCAGCTTTTGAGAAACGAATTTTGTATAACGCTGCCAAAGCTTATTCAACCCAACTGAAATCTGGAGAAGGTTACTCAAAGTTAAACCCTGTAATTGCTTTAACTATCACTGATTTTGTTTTTTTAGAAAACCGCGAAAAAGTGATTTCGCATTTTGTTTTCAAAGAAAAGCAGGAATCATTTGACTATCCGGAGAATGAGCTAGAGCTGTTATTTGTAGAGCTACCAAAGTTTCATAAGGAGTTGTATGAGTTAGAGACGCTAACAGAAAAATGGATTTATTTTATGAAAAATACTGTTTATTTAGAGACAGTACCAGAAACAATGGGAACGGTACCAGAAATTCAAAAGGCTTTTAGAATTGCAAATCAAGCCAACTTGAGTCGTGAGGAGTTAGAAGATTTAGAAAAACAGGAGATGTTCATTGAAGACCAACGGGGTGCAATTATTAAGGGCATACAGGAAGGCAGAATCCAAGGGCAACAGGAATTAATCATGCGTCAACTGGTGCGTCGTTTAGGGACTATTGATTCGGAAATTCAAGACCGTATCCGTCAATTATCGATTGACCAATTAGAGAAGTTAGGAGAGGCAATCTTAGATTTCACAACTGCATCAGATTTAATTACTTGGTTGCAGGCTAATAACGATTGATTCAGGGCGATTTGCAAGCGGCGGGATTCACCCAAGGGCGCTGAGAACCCGTGCTGGTAGGATTGTAGGCGGTGAGAACTACCTCCCCCTTATTGTTGAATACCCACCCCATCGCTGGCACAACCGGATTAGCAATTCGGGATTTGGAATTGGCAACTGTTCTTTGGCTCCCCTGTTCCTCTATTCCTCTGCTCCCCTGCTCCCCTATCGGGGCAGGCTCTACCAAACCGACTCGCACCGCCTCACTGCTCAGAGGTTCGCTAGGGTTGCTTGGTAGCCCCCCACGTCCGGTAACAGCAAATGCACTGCCTTTTCCGCGTTCACAAGGATTCTGGGCGATGAGGGCAGCCGGGTCTACAACATTTTCTGGCAAGACAACTAACCCCGTTGTCGGGTCAATGCCAAACCTATTGATGGTGACGCTACCACTTAATGAAGAATCTGCCCCAGTGGCAGTAATGTCACTATCTGGGGTACGTGTAGGGCGGAAGGCAGTACCAAATATGCCTTGAGCGGCGAGATTCACATTCCCGCCACGGAAGTTAGTCGAATCGGCAGCTATGTCGCTATTTTCCAGAGCAACTAAGACACCAGTGTCGATGGTGATATTGCCACCAACTTTGTCTTCGCCACTGGCATTGGTAGTGATGTTGCTGCCACGACGCAACACTAAATCAACAGAGTTCAGGTTGATATTGCCCTTACCCCCTTGAGTATCCGCACTGATGAAAGCTTTGTTATCGAGGCGGAGCGAGTCAGCTGAAATAGTAACATCGCCTGCGAGGAATTCTTGGGCAGCATTGCTAGCCGTCACAGCAGCACCATTTGTTATCCTAAGCAATCCAGTTGTAATTTCAATGCTGCCACCGTTGCCTCTGCCTCCAGGTTCCACTTGGCTGAAAATCCCAGTAGAACCCTCCTTACCCATTCCATCCAAGAAAACTAAACTACGAGTGCTAATCTTTACATTGCCTGCATCTCCCTGTCCACTTGTGGTGGCAAACACACGACCGCCATTGGTTAAGGAAAGAGACCCTGTTGTAATCCTAATGTCACCTCCCTTGCCTACAGCTCCACCTCTTACCTGGCTGAATGCACCACTATTGAATCCATCGCTACTAAACCCATCAAAGGAGACAGTATCCCTGGCAATAATCGTTATATTGCCCGCGTTTCCTTCTCCACTAGTATCAGTACTTAAATTGGTGCCATTGATTAAAGAAAGAGAGCCTGTTGTAATCGTGATATCACCTCCCTTCCCGATAGCTGTAGGTATTACTTGAGTGACTAGAGCGCTAGGAAGCCCGTTGCTAGTCACCCCACCGAGGGAGACACTATCGCGGATGTTTATCGTTATGTTGCCTGAATTTCCCCGTCCTTTTGTGTTGGCAAGCACTAGAGCACCATTAGCCACTGCAAAGGAACTTGCTGTGATATCAATGTCTCCCCCATTCCCCACAGCTCCACTTTCTACGGAGTTGATTACACCGCTAGGAAAGCCATTATTCCCCACCCCATCAAAGGATGCAGTATCACGGGCGTTAATCGTTACCTTCCCCCCATTCCCGTTGCTAAAAGTGTTAGAGGCCAGTTGCCCGCCATTGGTCAATAAAAGTGACCCTGTTGTGAGCGTGATGTCACCTCCCTTGCCTACAGCTCCACGTCCCACAAAACTAGATGCACTACTATTGAAATTCTTTCCCCCCACCCCATCAAAAGATGTAGTATCGCGAACATTAATCGTTATATTCCCCCCATTTCCGTTGCCAAAGGTGCTGCCAGACAGAGTACCGCCATTGGTCAAGAAAAGCGATCCAGTTGTGATATTAATTTCACCCACATCGCCCACAGCTTCAGGTTGCACTCCAGTAATTACAGCACTAGGAAATCCAGCGTCTCCTAGTCCATCAATGGAAATACTATCCTTGGCATTAATATTTATACGACCACCATTTCCTCGCCCGAAGTTGGCGATTTGTATTTGAGCGCCATTGGTCAAGAACAGTGAACCCGTTGTAATCTCAATGTTGCCGCCTGTACCCACTGACTTGGAGCGCACATTGTTGGCGATCGCACTACCTTGGTCTGTGACGTTTATTTCTCCTGTAGCATTGAGTGTAATATCCCCTGCTATTGCACCAACTGAGCCTAAACCTGTCTCTATCCCAGCACGCAGGACACTGACTCCTGATATATCCACATTTCTAGCGGTGAGTGCAATACTACCACCGCCTCCAGCCGCTACGCTAACTCTAGATTGACCAGTAAGGGATACATCGGCTCGCACCACATCAGCGGGAAAACTGAAAGATAGATTATTGCCATCTCCAGAAAGCCCAACTGTTCCCGTTCCTGCCACTCCTGCCAACTCTACTCGACCCCCCGCCGCTTGCAGATTAGCGCCATTTAAACTCAAATTGCCACCCACAAGCGCTAAGGTTTTACCGTTAGGTACATTAAGACTAGACCGTTGCACCAAAATACTTCCCGTATTGCCTCTATATTGCAAGCCGATAGGGATATTGATGCTCAATAGCGGTGGGGCTTGTGGGTTTAGAGCACTAAATTCACTGCCATTGGGAAAGTTGAGAGCACTTGCCGTACTTCCGACAAAGGAACCTCCTACATCCAGCTTGGCATTTGGACCAAAGATAATGCCGTTGGGATTCATCAAAAACAGGTTAGCGTTGCCCAAGACACCAAGCGTTCCTTGAATATTGGAAGGATTGATGCCAGTTATTCTAGTCAAGATGTTGGCAATCCCAGCTGGGTTGGTGAAATAGACTCCTCGTCCTGCACCAACATTGAATTCACCAAAGCTATGGAACAAATTCGTTCCTCGAATCGCTCCCCCATTAATTTGGTCAGTGGGAATGCCATTAATATTGATATTTGGAGTAATGATCGAGCTTTCAGCGCCTAAAGTGGCATCCGGCGTAATTTGGGCGGTTGCGGGAGTTTGGGGTGCAAGCAGGCACAAGGTTATGCTGCTGGCAACAGGCAAGGTTATTAAAGTAAGCGATCGCCTTCTACAATTCATAGTTCAATCCCCAAGTCAAGGTAATTAAAGAATTCATTTTGACCGACGCTGGGTGCCGGAATTCATTTCCGGCATAGGAAGCGCGGTCGGAGACTTTTAAAAGAGGCTGTAATTGACCGAAAAATACAGTCCCTTTTCTTGCAACGTCCTATCTCCTGAATCAACGTCAATCAGAGGAATACCGTAGTCAACGCGAGCCGTAAAGCGATCGCCCATCTGCCACTGCAAACCCAAGCCAATCCCTAGCAGAGTATTAGAACCTGCAACCGTTCCTCCTGAACTATTCCACCCAACCCCAAAATCAATAAATGGAGCCAGTTGCAGAAGACCTTCCACTTTCGATGCCCGCAGAATCGGCAACCGCACTTCTGCCGATGCAAACGCCGCATTATCTGTCAACAGGGTGTTTTGTCGGTACCCTCGGACGCTACGCAGACCCCCTAACCCAAATTCTTCTAAAGGCACCAGTGTTCTGGTCGATAGCTGTGCGTCAGAACGCAGAATCAACAACGTCTCTGGAGCTAGAAGACGCACGTACTGAGCTTGCCCTCGCCAAGAGAAAAATCGACTATCGGGAGGTTCGGGGTTGATAG
>DATNPH010000243.1:0-26023 GCA_036703315.1 Coleofasciculaceae cyanobacterium | reverse complement strand
TTGGAGAACTGGAACAGGACGTGTGCTTACTGCGGGGCAAAAGATACTCGGCTCGAGATTGAGCATATTCAACCTCGGTCTAAAGGGGGTTCTAACAGGGCGAGCAACTTGTGTTTAGCCTGCGTTCCTTGCAACCAGAAGAAGGGCAATCAAGATGTCAAAGATTTCTTGAAGGGTAAACCCGACCTGCTCAAACGGATTTTGGCTTGTGCCAAAATCCCCCTAGCAGACACAGCCGCCGTTAATGCTACTCGTTGGAATCTGTACGAAAAGCTTAAAGAAACAGGATTACCTGTAGAGGTTGGCACAGGGGGCCGCACCAAATACAACCGAACAATACGAGGGCTAGACAAAACTCACCACTGGGATGCTGCTTGTGTTGGGGCATCAACTCCAGAGATGTTAATCACCTCGGGTGTTAAACCCCTATTAATTGCCGCAAAAGGTCATGGTACTCGCCAACAATGCCGTACAGACAAATTTGGCTTTCCGAACCGTTACTGCTCTAGGACTAAGTTCCACAAACAATTTCAAACGGGTGACATTGTTAAAGCAGTTGTCACCTCTGGGAAAAAGGTTGGAACTTACGTTGGTCGAGTAGCAACTCGCGCAACTGGTAGTTTCAACATCTCAACAACAGACGGACTAATTCAAGGCATCTCTCACAAGTACTGCAAACACATTCACAAAAAGGATGGGTATAGCTATGCACAGTGATTTGGAAATTTTAGGGCGCTACGCTGGGAGTTCACCTCCCAGCTTAAGTAGCGCCCTAGGGACGTTGAGTCCCGTAAAATTCCAGGAGTTTTCTCCCACCACTGACCTGGGTACAGGTTCAGAGGGGGTCTCCACGGAGGAAGATTGATGAACTTGACGGCTGGAACAGCCTTACACGATGATAAATACCTCCTCAACACCCAGTTGGGTAAAGGTGTCTTTGGGATTACCTACCGAGCAACCAACACAGAGTCGGGTGAAACAGTCGTCATCAAAACCCTTGGCGAAGAGCTGCGCCAGCATTCAGATTTTGACCAATTCAAGCAGCAATTCCTAGAGCTTGCCGAACGATTGCGCTGCTGTAAGCATCCGAATTTAGTTCAGGTACTCGACTGTTTTGAAGACGCTGGACGCCCTTACCTAGTGATGGAATACATTCCAGGCCAGACTCTTGCTGAACTCATTCAAGCCAATGTGCTGCCAGAAGCAAAAGCGATTGAATACATTCGTCAAATTAGCGCTGCCCTGAGCGTCCTTCACAAGGCTGGTTTGCTGCACCGGGATGTCAAACCTCAAAACATCATTCGGCGTCAAGATACTGACCGTGTGGTATTAGGTGAATTTGGAATTACTTGTGAGTTCACAGCGGGAGTGATGCAAACCCACGCCAGTCTCAGTAGTCCGGGGTATGCCCCCCTGGAACAGTACTCTCCTGAAGGGCAGCGCACACCGGCAACAGATATCTATGCCCTGGCAGCAACTCTCTACTGCTTGCTGACAGGACGCCCACCCTTACCGGCACCCGTTCGTAAAGCACTGTACTCCCAAGGAAGCGTTAGTACAGAGCCTCCGCAGGAGCATAACCTTTTCTCCCTAGACTTGCACCCCGGCACACCTAACCTCAGCTCAGCTGTTAAACAGGTGATTTGGCGTGGTCTGGAACTCACTGCTCAAAGACGACCCCAAACAGTAGAAGCTTGGCTTACCCTGCTGCCAAGGCAGGAGAGAATCGCCAAGCCTCAGCCTACCCTAACTCAGCGCCCCGCAGCCAAACCCAGAGTGGCAAACGGGGTAACGCCTCGACAAGCCTCTGGACAGGCAGATCTAAAACTTGCCTTAACAAATAGCAAAATTCTCCAGCCCACTCCTCAGGAGAAAAAACCGACACCTGAGCCTGCACTGGCTCAGCACTTAGTAAAACAACCCAAAACTCAAGACGCAATACATCAAGACGCGAAAAATCGTGTCACGACAAAACTGAAACAGGCTAAAGCGCGATTGCCACTGCGAGCGCTATTTATGACGGGTGCGATCGCGGCATCAGCGGGGCTGGGATTTGGCTTTGCGCTTCGGATTAACGGTCCTAATGAACCCGGTTCGACGCTCTTGCATACCCAGCAATCCTTTCCCCCTAGCAGCAATTGGCCTATGTCAAAACCTCAACTCTAATGCCACCCACAAGAGTTGGTCTTCTCTCACGCTCCCGGAACAGTCCCTTTACAAGAGGCAGGGGGGAAGGGTGCAGGGGGCAAGGGGGAAGAGAGTTTCCCCTGCGGTTCGGCGGTAAAAGCCTCGCCCACAAAGGGCGAAAATCCCTCTGCTCCGTTTCCCCTTTGTTGAAACCCACTCCGTTCGGCTGAGCGCTCACGGCGAAGCCTTGTGGGTGGATCTGCGCCTCTGCTCCCTGCTCCCTTGCTCCCCATCTTTTCATCACCTACTTAGGTTAATCGCCGGGAAGCCCCACGCGACAGTGTGGGGCAGCGCTGGGAGGATGTCACCAAAGGCTTCCTCGGCAGGATTTGTAGTAATCACGTTATAATTTGTTGCGGATGCTAAAGAAATTGTTTCATGAGTAATTCTGTCATTCATGCCTTTTTTCTCGGCAGAGCTGTCGCCCAAGCGCTCAATGAGCAAGTAGAAGATGCTCTGACGAATGCCCTGAGTGAACTCGGCAAATTTGATGCTGAACAACGTGAGCGACTGCGGCAATTTACCGAGCAAGTCATAGAAAACGCCAACCGTGAAGCCGAAACGGTAATGCGTGGGCGAACCACAACTGCCATTGTGCCAATTGGCTCCCAGCCCATTGACCTACAGGCAACAATTGATGAACTCCGAGCCGAAATTGCCCGTTTGCGTGCTGAGTTACAAATCTACCGCAATCAATCTGTATAAGCCCAAAACACTCTCAGCTGCTAAGTTTGATACCAATTGTGTAGAGGTTTAGTTCACGCAAAAAACGAACATCATTATCTCAATCTTTTGAAGCTTTTTTTAATAGATTTGATTTTTTGAAAAACTAATTTTAGGAACCCGAGTGTCTGCTCTTTCTAAAGACTCTGTTAACCTCAATCAACCCAAGGAACGCCCAGTGTCAACGCAGCGTGACCTAGGAAAGGGATACAAAGACAAAGCTTACCGATGGAATCAAGAAAATTACTCCCGCCATCGGCGATTCGTTGATATTTGGGCTTTCGTTATAACCCTGCTAACGGGGCTTTGGCTAGACAGCAAACCCTGGAGCTATGCGGGTGGTTTTACGGAGGAAAAACGGGCAGCGAGACGCAAAGCACAGGCAATTTGGATTCGAGACACATTCTTAGATTTAGGTCCAACCTTCATTAAAGTTGGGCAGCTATTTTCTACCCGTGCTGATTTATTTCCCAGTGAGTATGTAGAGGAACTTGCTAAGCTGCAAGACCGGGTGCCTGCCTTTAGATACGAGCAAGTTGAAGTCATTGTTCAGCAAGATTTAAGTAAGCCAGTTACAGAGCTTTTCCGCAGTTTTGACCCGATTCCCCTTGCCGCCGCAAGTCTTGGGCAAGTTCATAAAGCCCAGCTTCATAGCCTTGAAGAAGTGGTAGTCAAGGTACAAAGACCAGGATTACGGAAACTTTTTACTATTGATTTAAAAATTCTCAAAGGCATTGCGCGTTACTTTCAAAACCATCCGGACTGGGGTCGTGGTCGCGACTGGATGGGAATCTATGAGGAGTGTTGTCGCATTCTTTGGGAAGAGATTGATTATCTCAACGAAGGTCGCAACGCCGATACATTCCGCCGCAATTTCCGTACCGATGACTGGGTTAAGGTTCCCCGTGTCTACTGGCGGTATGCTTCCCCACGGGTTCTGACGCTGGAATATCTTCCAGGGATTAAAATTAGTCATTACGAAGCTCTAGAAGCCGCTGGACTGGATCGCAAATTAATTGCTCATCTGGGAGCGAAAGCTTACCTTCAGCAACTCCTCAATGACGGCTTTTTCCACGCTGACCCGCACCCTGGAAATATTGCAGTGAGTCCTGAAGGAGCCTTAATCTTCTATGATTTCGGCATGATGGGGCGGATTAAGTCAAATGTACGTGAACAACTTATGGAGACGCTGTTTGGCATTGCTGAAAAAAATGCTGAGCGCGTTGTCACCTCCCTGGTTGAATTAGGTGCCCTCTCACCGGTTGATGATATGGGACCCGTACGGCGCTCAATTCAGTACATGCTGGATCACTTCATGGATAAGCCGTTTGAAAACCAGTCAGTGAGTCAAATCAGCGATGACTTGTACGAAATTGCTTATGACCAGCCTTTCCGCTTCCCCGCAACCTTTACCTTCGTAATGCGAGCCTTCTCGACCCTGGAAGGTGTTGGGAAGGGTTTAGACCCGGAGTTCAACTTTATGGAGGTTGCAAAACCTTTTGCATTGCAGATTATGACAAATGGCAATACTCCCGATGGCAATACCTTCCTCAATGAATTGGGACGCCAAGCGGCTCAGGTTAGTAGTACGGCGTTAGGGTTACCCCGGCGAATTGAAGATACGATTGAGAAACTAGAACGGGGAGACCTGCGTGTTCGAGTCCGCTCTACTGAATCTGACCGTATATTGCGACGCATTAGCAGCATTCAGCTGGGAACCAACTATACTTTACTAATCAGTGCGTTCACCCTGTCGGCTACCATCTTATTTGTTAATGGTAAAGTTGGGCTGGCGTTGGTCGTTACTTTGGTAGCGGCTATTGCGGCATTTGCCCTAATTCGCTTGCTCAGACGGCTCGACCGATTTGATCGCATGTTATAACTCCCGTAAAGTCTTTGACGCCAGCAAACAATCTATGAAACGTAGCTTCACGGGTCTCACGGATCCGGGATTACTTCGTACTGTAAACCAGGATGACTACTATATCGACCCTGACGGGCGCTTTTTCATTGTCGCCGACGGCATGGGAGGTCATGCCGGAGGGCAGGAAGCCAGCCAACTCGCCACAGAGGCGATCCAGGCTTATTTGGAGAAGCACTGGCAGTCGGGAGTTGTTTCTGAAGAGTTACTGGAACGATCGCTCTATGAAGCCAATCAGGCTATCTTGCAAGATCAACAAAGTCATCCAGAGCGTGCGGATATGGGCACCACGGCGGTTGTCGTGATGTTTCGTAACGAGCAGCCTTGGTTTGCTCATGTTGGAGATTCTCGCCTCTATCGTTTACGAAGCTCAAAACTTGAGCAGGTGACGGAAGACCACACTTGGGTAGCACGCGCGACGAAGGCGGGTGATATTACTCCAGAGCAAGCTCGGATGCATCCTTGGCGTCATGTACTATCGCAATGCTTGGGTCGCAAAGACTTGCAGCAAGTTGATGTCCAACCGATGGATGTTCAACCGGGCGATCGCTTGCTACTGTGTACTGATGGTCTTACAGAAGAACTTTCTGACGACTTGATAACGTCCTATCTCCAGCCCAAATTGAGCAACGCTGAAGCCGCAGCTAACCTGATTGAGGCAGCTAAGGAGAAGGGGGGTAGAGACAACATTACCGTGGTAATTGTTGAAATTAGCGACGCCTCGTAGGATTAATTCTACCTAGGCGCGTCTTCGTGTAGAAGGAGCTAATGCTATTAGTGAGATACTAGGGCGATCGCCATGTCAATCGCCCTAGTATCTCATTGATTCTCGATTTCCATTTCTCCCTCCAACAGGCAGCATAATTACTAGTGAACCTTTGGCACGCGGTTTTTCCACGTATGCCAAAGGTTCACTTCGTCCTGATTTTCTTAGGAGCAACCAATGAGGGTGCTCCCCCTGGATGAGAAGAAGCGCCAATTGTACTTTTGTTGCCCTCAATACTAGCTTTGTGGCACTCAATTAATTAATCCGTCCACCAAGCTTTTCAGGGGTTACTTGTTCATCTAAAAAAATGCCAGGAGGCGGACTTGAACCGCCGACACGGGGATTTTCAGTCCCCTGCTCTACCAACTGAGCTATCCCGGCTTGTTAACTTCAGCGCTTAACTAAAGTAGCAAACTTTTATAGGTATTGGCAAGCACAAATTGAAGAGTCAACGGGGATATAACTCAATATCTTTGTCTAAGCTCAAATATAAAGAAAGTATTAAAACAAAGTCTGAATATATGTTCACATATTACATTAATAAAAGAGCTGGTTTAGGAAAAAACGATGACTACCGTAACTCAAATGAAATGTGCCTGTGAAACTTGCCTGTGCGTCGTTTCCATCAATGAAGCTGTAGCAAAGGACGGAAAGTATTACTGTAGTGAAGCCTGTGCCAATGGTCACACTGATGAAAAAGGGTGTAGACATCAGGGTTGTAGCTGCGGTTAGAGCACAAGTGACTTGAGTTTTAATGATGGGGAAGGGTGAAATAGAAGGTTGAACCCTGAGTAAGTTGAGACTCTAGCCAAATTCGCCCCCCATGACTTTCAACAATTTTTTTGCAAATCGCAAGACCAATGCCTGTGCCAGAATACTCTTCTTCTGTGTGTAGGCGCTGAAAGATCTGAAAGATACGCTCTGAGAACTTGGAGTCAATCCCTATTCCGTTATCCCTCACAGAAAATAAGCATTCATCCTCTCTAAGAGAGGCATTGACATGAACCAGAGGCGATCGCCCTTGGCAGTATTTAATGGCATTACCGATTAAATTCTGAAACAGTTGTACCAATTGATGCCTATCAGCTATGACTACTGGCAAATCACTGTAGGTGACAACGGCTTTACTCTTACGGATAACGATTTGGAGGATAGCGATCGCTTCCTCAACAACCCGATTACAATCTATCGGCTCAAACGGTTTGTGACGCCTGCCAACCCGTGAATACTCCAACAAGTCGTTAATCAGTGTATCCATTCGCTTAGTCTGATTAATGATATGGTCAATAAACCGATTAGCTTTGGCATCAAGTTGGTCTTTGTAACGTCGTTCTAAGAGTTGAGCGTAAGCAGAAATGCTTGATAAAGGCGCTTTGAGATCGTGAGAGGCGACATAAGCAAACTGTTCAAGTTCAGCATTAGAGCAAGCCAGTTCTTGTGAGTAGCGAATTTCAAGCTCTAGTAGTTCAGCTTGATACAGGGCAATACTTAATTGATTGGCTAGTTGTTGCAGCAAGTCAATTTCAAAATGTGTCCATTCCCGTGGTTCGCTACACTGGTGAACACATAGCAAACCCCAGAGTTGATTTTGCCGTCCCCCAGCTTCCTCCGGTGGGCGGATTTTAGATTTGGGATTAGGGATTGGGGATTGAGAAGACAAGCAAGCGAATGGTTCTCCTTCCCTCCATTCCACAGTCACTAGAATTGGCACAACGAGGCTGGCACGAATTTGATAGTGTTGCAGTAATTCTCGCTGACAAGGGGTAAGTTCAGCTAACTCAACATCAGCGCAGGCAGAGATATGCCCTTGACTGTAATGCTGAAGATATTGATCTTGACAGTTCTCATCCTTGATGAGCTGTCCTAACATGGTGGGAAATCCAGAAACTACGGCTTCATTGAAGACTTTTCCAGAACTATCGGCTTCCAGGCGAAAGAAAATAACGCGATCGCACTCCAGCATTTTTTGGAGTTCAGTAACAGTAGTTTGGAGAATCTCCTCGATTTGCAATGATTCGCGGATTTTCAGGGTGATCGATGCCAATAATTGCTGATACTGTGCTTGGCGGAGTTGTTCGGCAAGAGACTGTTTTTCTTCAGTGATGTCTCTAGAACTGCCTTGCAATTTTACAATCCGACCTGTCGCATCTCGGATTGGAACTAATTTGGTTTGCCAGACAAGAGTGCCACCTGGCAGGGACAACGTTTCTTCGTAAGTGATCGGTTCCCCTTTAGCAATTGCAGCACGGTAGCGTTCTTCAACATGAGCAGCCACTTCAGGCGTTAGCGCTTCTGGGGGTGTCTTCCCTGCCAATTCAGAAGCCTTGATCCCTGTTTTCTCTTCGTGAATAGGATTAAGGGTTTCATAGGCAAACTGACCATCTGGCAGGACGTTTATCAAACAAATTCCATCAGCTGAATGGTTAAAAATGCTAGCATACAGCGCCTCAGATGCTCTCAGTTCTTCCTGTGCTTGCCTCCTAGCGAAGTAGTTATAGATCATTTCGCCAACGACTCGCAGCAGTTGGGCATCTTCATCTGACCAATTTTTGCAGTTCTCTCCACTGCGCTCAAAGCTGATAGTTCCCCAAAGGTAGCCCCATTCAGTATGGATAGGGACAGATAAGACAGAGCAGACACCGACCGACTTGAGGCGGATTTTCTCAGCTTGTGCGGCTAAGGGAAGCGCCTCAACATTGGAGATGACAACATTTTCGTTACGGTTCAACTTCTCCATCCACCAGGTGAATGGAGACATGTCCACATTCTGAAAATGCTCAATATTGGGTTCAGTTTGACAATCACACCACTCATAGAGCAGATCTGCTCTAGTGCCGCCTGCTTGGAACTGGGTAAGATAAGCACGGCTTCCACCTACCCTAACTCCCAGCAACTCCAGGATTTGATGGAAATCTGCCTGTTCGTTAGTGGCAAGCTGTCTCGACACCTGCGCCACGGCTGTTTCTATCTCCAGTCGATATCGTAGCTGTTCTTCAGCTTGCTTGCGATCGGTGATATCACGCCCTACACACTGAAATTCCACCAACTCATCGGCTTGGTTAAAAATTGCACGGTCAATCCACTGCTGCCAGCGAACTTCCCCATTTGGCAATACACTCCGGCGTTCCAGAGTTCCGACTGGATGTTCTCGGTTCAAGGAACGGAGGTGATTGGAAAGTGCCTCTTGGTCTTCGTCCGCCACAAATTCCATCAATTGCTGTCCAATTAATATCTCGCTTTCTACTCCGGCGTAGCGACAGACAGCATTATTGACGAAGGTTAGGATACCGTCAGGAGTGAATCGGCAGATCAGCTCAGTTTGGTCTTGTACGATCGCACGATAACGAGCTTCGCTGGCAAGAAGGTTTGCTTCAGCTTGCTTGCGCTGTGTCTCCTGCTGTGGGCTAGCGGTTAATCTAGCTTGAGTCAGTTCAGCTGACAATTCTTCATTTGAGGCACGTAGTTCTACATTGACCGCGTGCAGTTCGGCAACTATGGAACTAAGTTCCCCGAAGGCAGCCGCCACGATTTCCAGTTTTTGCTCCTCGGTTAATGAGCGCGTTGTGTTGGTTATAGCGATCGCATCAGTAAGCTGTAGCGTTGGCGAAGAGTCCGTAGGTGGTGGCAAGGGGAAAAGGCTCTGTTTATCTTGCTGGATCTGAACAAGCAAGTCATCTAAGTTCATGCCATTTCCTACTTCTAGAGGATTACCACAGAAAATTTGCAATAGTTCCAGATGGCTTCAGGATAAGGCTGTAATGTTGATTACATTTTGATAATCTTAAAGTCAGGCTGAAACCCTATCACCTGCAAAACCAAGGAAACTTTTTGATTGCAAATAACTTCTATGTATTATAAACGTTCAATAATAATTCTATAAAATGTAGAATTATTCAGTCTAATCTATCAAAATATTTATGTATTCAGGCAATTTATAGACTAACAATTCATCAAAATTATTTATTTCCTGATCAATTTTTACTGCACTGTGTTTATACAAAAATAATTATAACCGGGTTAAATAGTTAGTAAAACAACGCTTCTTTCAATAACATAAAATTAAACTTTTCAATTTTTCTATGGTTTCTCTTGCCCGTAAGAACCTGCTCGAAGACACTGCTCGATTTCTTGTTGCTCAAGCAGGAATTATGTTTGCCGTTACGCTGGTCACTCTCCAGACAGGTATTTTTAATGGGTTTACTCGCTCTACAGGTCAGTTAATTTATAACTCCGAAGCCGATATTTGGGTGGCTTCTGAGAGCTTAGTGCAAGTTGAACTGTCACTACCTATTCCCCTATCTCATGTACTTCAGGCTCGAAAAGTGGAAGGCGTCGAGCTAGCTGAAGGACTTATTTTCAGTAGTGGATTGTGGCGTCGTTCTGGTAGTGAAATTTCTTATGTAAGAGTAGTCGGCTTTGACCCAAACGGGCAATTATTTACACCGATAAACATCCAGCAAGGTAACTTGAGTAACTTTAAAGAGCCTTACACTGTGATGGTAGATAAAACTACCCTCGGCTCACTAGATATAAAACAAATTGGTGACATGGCTCAAGTTAATTCTTTGCCAGCCAAGATAGTTGGCTTTACGCAAGGAAACCGCTCAATTGTCTCGAATCCTTTTATGTTCACCTCTCTAGAGAGTGCGAAGGCTTACATAACTTCAGGTCAAACTTCGACACTATCGTGCAAATTGCCATCAGGCTCACAAGATTTGATTTGCACCAACACTTACACAACTCCCCCTACAAATTCGGCTCCCAAAGATCCCCCGCCTGTACCTCAGAAGCTAGCTGCATCAGACCTGATTACTTATGTACTGATTCAAGCCAAGCCAGGTCAGGATTTACAGGCACTCAAGAAGAGACTAGAAGCGGCGTTGCCCAATACTCACGCCTATACTCGTGCTGAGTTTATTCAGAAAAATCAAAACTTTTGGCAAAGACGAACGGGAATTGGGTTCGTTTTAGGTCTTGGTGCAGCTGTGGGTGTGATTGTGGGAGTAATTATTGTTGCGCAAATTCTCTACTCCTCCGTATCTGACCATATGAAGGAGTTTGGCACCCTCAAGGCAATTGGTGCGGCGGATTGGGTAGTTTATGGTGTGATTATCGAGCAGGCTTTGTGGATGGCGGTTCTTGGCTATCTTCCTAGCATGATTCTCTGCTATGGCGTAGCGACTTGGACTTATGCTAGTCAGGGCATCCTGATCTTAATCACACCCGTATCAGCGATCGCGGTTTTTGGACTTACCGTAGTAATGTGTATTGGCTCAGCCGTCTTTGCCATCCAGAAGGTTACTCGCCTCGATCCAGCCATCGTGTTCAAGGCGTAATGAGTCATTAGTCATCAGTCATTAGCAACTAACTACTAACTACTAACTAGTAACTACTGGCTAAGAACTAATGATTGAGAATCCACTTTGTTTGCCAAATATTCAGCCAGTTGCGCTTCGATTTGGTCACGTACAATTTGACGGTAATCGGTGAAATGCTCCAGGTGGGCGCAGTTGGTCAGATAGTGTTCAAACACACCAGGATTGTGCCGGATGATAGAAAACAGCTGACGCCAGAATTGGAAGCGTGTCTTGCGCTTGAACCCTTGTCGCCAACAAATGAGGAACAACGCCCGAATATCTGCCAACTCTGGCATCTTGAACTTCTTCTTGTGAGGCGTCGGCTTCATCTGTAGGAAGTGCCGATAGACTCGTGCTAGATAGCGCTCTGGCTCGTACAGTTGCCAGAAGCAATTTACATATTCACGAGCCAGTTCTTCTAAAGGACGAGTTGGGATAAAGTTGGCCAGGGTTGTCTGGTGAATGTTAGCCTCTTCGTCCCCTTCTAGTAGACGCCCCTCCTTCTGGAGTCGATACCACAGTGCTGTATTGGGCAAAGCTTGAAGCATACTACATATCGCCTGAGGAATCGCTGTCGCTTCCACAAACTCAACGATGCGATCGCCTGCTCCTGGTTTCTCCCCATCGAAGCCAATGATAAAACCAGCCATCACTCGCAGACCTACCCGATTGATTTTCAGAACAGATTCCATTAGCGAGTTCCGCGTATTTTGGAACTTTTGAGTCATCGCTAAACTTTCTGTGTCCGGTGTTTCAATCCCTAAGAAAACGGCGCTGAAGTTGGCAGCAATCATTAGATCCAGCAGTTCCTCATCCTGCGCTAAGTCCACCGAGGCTTCAGTCGAGAGGCGGAAGGGGTAGCCACGAGCTGCCATCCAAGGACCAAGTTCACGCAGTAGGAGCTTCACATTACGCTTGTTGCCGATGAAGTTGTCATCAACTACAAAAATTGATCGCCGCCAGCCTAAGTCATAGAGAGTTTGCAACTCAGCCAGTAGCTGTGCGGGTGTTTTAGTACGTGGCTTGCGCCCATAGAGTACGATAATGTCGCAGAATTCACACTGGAATGGACAGCCCCGCGAAAACTGCACCGACATGTCGCTGTAGGCTTTGAGATCCAGCAAATCATATCGAGGAATGGGCGTGGTAGTGACATCAGGCTTTTCGCCATTGGCACGGAGTATCCCGGAAGTTTCTCCCCGTTCTAGCGCCTCAACCAATAGTGGCAGGGTAATTTCGCCCTCATCCAAAACTAGAAAGTCTACTCCGGCTTCCTGCGCCGCCTCAGGAACGGATGTAAGGTAGGGACCACCAGCGGCTACTAGCTTGCCCCGTCGCTTTGCCTCGCGAATCAGGTACAGTAAATCTGGTTTTTGGACAATCATGCCTGAGATAATCACCAGATCAGCCCAAGCCCAGTCTTCTTCAGTTTCAAACCTTACATTGCGGTCTACCAAACGGAACTCCCAGGTTTGAGGCAAGATCGCCGCAACTGTAATCATGCCTAGAGGAGGAAGCGAAACCTTTCTTCCGATCAATTCTAGTGCTTTGTCAAAAGACCAGAATGATTTAGGGAAGAGAGGATACAGGAGTAAAATTCGCATTATAGAACTCTCATTAAATGTCAAGCTTCATAAAAAAGGAGCAGAGGGGCAAGGGAGATTGTGTTTGGGGTTTGTTTGAAAATTGGGCAGAATACGCTCTCCATATCCTCATGTCCTTTGCTGCCCTATTCAAGAACTCCCCCACTCCACTTACTTCCTAGACATGAGCCATAATATTTTAAAAAATGATAGTACCTTTTTTCCCTATTAAGTAGCAATCTTAACTTAAAAGTGATAAATTGCTATGGAATTATTTCAAACCAAAAAATTAATCATGATCATTCCAACCAAACAAGAAAACACTTTTGAAAACATAGAGCTTGAGAAAATAAAACAAAAATTATTTTTTTTGGAGAGAGTGAGATGGGGAATCCATATTATCACATTCGCAGCAATTATTTTAATAGGTATATCTTGGGTTGATTTAATTATATTATTGATTTCTTACTACTTAGGTATGCTGGTAGTCAGTATAAGCTCTCATCGATATTTTTCTCATAAAAGTTTCAAAACAAGCCGAATTTTTCAATTTATACTCGGTTGGTTAACTTGTACAACTGTCCAAAGAGGACCAATTTGGTGGGCTTCTATCCACAGACATCACCATAAATACTCTGATACTAGTAAAGATTTTCATTCGCCCACGAAAGGATTCTGGCATTCCCACATGGGATGGCTGACTGATCCAAAAATTCTTGATATGGATTACAGAAATGTCAAAGATTTAACTAGATATCCAGAACTTTTGTGGTTAGATAGATGGTTTGATATTCCGATAATCTTGATGATATTATTTCTAGGATTGTTTGGCTTTTATTTACAAGTTAACTATCCTAACTTAGGCGTTTCTCCGGGTGAAATGATTGTCTATGGTTTTCTGGGTAAGACAGTCTTACTCTGGCATGCAACCTTTACTATAAACTCTCTAATGCACTTAATTGGAAAGCAAAGGTTTGCCACTGGCGATAATAGTAAGAATTCAGTATTCCTATCCTTATTAACTGTCGGTGATGGTTGGCATAACAATCATCATAGATATCCTTCTTCAGCTAGAAATGGTTTTTACTGGTGGGAAATTGATGTCAGTTACTATGTAATAAAGCTTTTCGGCTTATTAGGCTTAATTTGGGACATTAAACCTGTACCTAAATCTGTACTTGAGGAAGGGTTGAAAGGTTGAAGGTTAAGACTTTCAACCTTTTAACTTTGAACTGTTAAGTCAACCTCGCTGTTCAGATTAGACGCTCTGAACCATAAGGTTAGCAGGTAGGGATTGGCGCAAGCGATCGCCATAAAGACTCAGTGCATTACCTCCCAGTAGCAACGCTAAATGATCTTGGTCATACTCAGCAACGGTGGCTGCATCCTTGACACAGTCATGAAGTACGCCATCCCAGTGACCATAATCGCCAGAGAAACAAGCCACTCGCTTACCGACTTCGCCCATGGCAACATGAAGATAAGCAGGACCTGGGTCATCGGACTCAAACGAAGTAAAAATTTGACCTCGTTCAAAGTACTCTAATGGGTCACGGTGACGGAGATCGTAGTGTTCATAGAGACTAGAGTCTTCGATCTGAGCAGGGTCGTGTTGTGCATTCCACAACAGATCAAAGAGGTTTTTCGCCTTACTGATGATGTTGATATTATCTTTGCCTCCCCTCTCCTGGATCATCAGTTTGGTGAACTCCATCAATGAAGGGCGATAAGGATGCTTGGGGTCAAAATCACGGATACGTTTTTCCCAATGCTCATGGAAAGCGTGAGCAATGTCGGGTAGCCAACCACAACCACCTTCCAAGAAACCAACTCTAAGCGTGGGGAATTGCTCAAAGGCTCCATCAAAGATCATGCGAGCCAAAGCCAGTTGTTGCTGGTTCCGCTGCACGAAGATGTGGGTAAGGACAAACGTTTCGGTATGATCTGCAATGCCACTCACCATGTAAGAACCTGGTCCTCCGTGAATCCCAAGACCAATATCTAAGTCTACGGCAGCTTGGAGGATGGGGCGGAAATCAGGATGGCTAATCGCCTTACAGGTGCGAATCTCTGGGAAAGCGTCAGGCGCTTTGGGATGGGGGATTGGCATGTTTGGGGCAACAGCGACGCCAATCATGCCGAGTTCGTTGACACAACGGTGCATTTCTGCTATCGCCACGTCTACATCCTGTAGGGGTAATACGCCAATGGGTTTAAGGCGGTTATCGTAGCCTCGGCAGTCATCGGCGATGTAGTTGTTGTAGGCACGGCAAAGTGCCACCGCCAAATCCTTATCTAAAAGGCTAGAGAAGACCAAGTTGAGCGTGCCATAAATCACCTGGACATCAACGCCTTCTTGATCCATATGTTCAACTCTCACGCGATTGAACATTGCACCCAATGTTGTATCCGGATGCAGATTACGAAAGCCACCTTTCCCCAACCCTTGCGGCTGAGGGAACATCCGCATGAAGTCATTTTTACCCGTTTCTGGATTGAAGTCTACAATTCGTGCTCGTTGATCACCGAGACTATCAATCACTAAACCGATGCGATCGCGATACTCTGGTTCTAGATAATCCCGCATTACCAGAGGATTTTCTAGTTTATGGGCATCGGCGTCGATCACTAATAAGCCTTGGTACATGAATGCTCCTTAATTAATTCTTCATTGGTAATAAGCTAATAGCTAATTGTTCATTGCCATTAGCCCTTCGGGTGACGCTCCTGCGTCGCTAGCGCTGCGAAGTACGCCAGTCGCTCATGGAGGGAACCCCCAAGACGCGCTGGCTCACCATTAGCCAAATAACTAAACTTCCTGCTTACGATTCAGATAAGCCCAGACTTGGCGTAAGCCAAACCAGTTTTCAAACGACCACGACAGCGAGGCGAGGATGGTAATGCCAGGATACTTTACAGCAGCAGGTTGATTCTTTTCGAAGACAGCGTGACCGCCTAAAGCCAAAACTTGGGTTAGCACTAAGCACCAGAGTGTCAACCGCCAATCGTAGAACAGTAAAACCACAGCTGCGATCGCCAGCAGGTTAGTGATGTGGTGCAGAATCTGGTTGATGGGATTCTGATGACTCGCAACAAAGTGGGCTTTAGCTTTTTGGTAGTAGCTCAATGCAATTCTCCTACACTGATACCCGATTGGGAAAACGAGAGCATTGTAGGAACAATATTACGAGGACTTTGCTAAAAGCAATAGAAATTGGAAAATTTTACGATTATGCCTACATCGTATAGGTAATCTTGCTCTCAGTCTGCAAATTAAATGTGGAACAGCTTATCTACCGCCATCGAAGTTGTAAATACCCCCGTTCAGGTTGGTTCAGTTCTTCTTGGGTCAGCCATTCCACAGGCTTGTAGGTACCAAAAATATGATCCCACCAATCCACGGCTAAACCAAAATTGTGATGCCACATGCCGTATTTGTGATGCACATAGTGCACTGGCATCTTCATCCAAAAACACTTGGTTGGGTTTTCATGCTGGAGCTGATGGGCATAAGATGAAAACGCAGCATAGCTTAGTCCACCTAGGAACCAACCGATTCCGGCATTCCAGGAGTAGAGAAACATTAAGCACATTACTATACCACTGCCCTTGACATAGTCCCGGAACTCCCACAGGACTCCCTGCCCCTCATTGCGGCGGTGATGGTCGCGGTGACGTTCACCAATCCGAGCGTTAGCATGCATCAAGCGATGTATCCAGTATTCAACTAAGCTCGCTAGGACAAACGCCACTATAAAACAGGCGATCACAATCACGGACTTTTTCTCCTCACACTTTTCTTTAAAGAAACGCCCATTTGAGTATTTTGCCATCCCCTGACAGGATGACAATGCTAAACCTGGGACATTTATAAGTGGGTGGGGAAAATTAAGAGAGATCTAGATAAATATAAATCTGCTTTAATCAACTTCTATTGCTTTCTAACGGGTGTGAGACTTCAAATGGCAAATTACTTGGTTCCCCTTTTGACGGCTGTAGCGCGACAGACGAAAGCTAACTTTGTGCGTAAAACTCGCAATACCGCAGCCGTGCAAGAGCGGTTCTTGCTGAAGCTGTTGCGGGATTATCAAGATACGGAACTAGGGCGTAAATACAAGCTGGGAGAGATCAAGACTGTTGAGCAGTTTCGAGAATGGGTGCCGATTTTACCTTACAGCAGTTATGAACCCTATATGGAGCGCATCGCCCAAGGTGAGCAAAATCTGTTGATGCCCGATCCAGTGGTTTATATCACGCTGACGAGTGGCTCGACGGGAAAAAAGAAACTCATCCCTACGAGTAGGCGATCGCAAAATGTTTTACGTAAAGCAAATCTCACCAGTATAGGCTTTTTGAGTGATGCCCTGAGAAAGCGGGGACTGAAGTTTGGCAAACTCTTGTTGACCAACTCTGCCCAAATGTGGGGACGCACCAGTGGCGGCATTGATTATGGTCCTGCCAGCGTCGGGGTGATGCGGATGGATAAGCGCTTCTACCAGCAACTCTTCGCTACCCCGTTTGAAACCCTCTTGGCAGGAGACAGTTTTGCACGCCACTATATCTGTTTGCTCTTTGCCTTGCCCGATAAGACGCTAAGTGGCATTATTGCTAACTTTCCCATGCTGATCCTGCGGATTTGCAACTATTTGGAGCGCTACGGGGAAGATTTAATTCAAGACTTAGAAAAAGGCACTATTGCTCCCTGGATAGAACTCGAACCAAGTCTGCGGCAAGAACTAGAGCGTCAGCACAGCGCCAACCCCAGCCGTGCTAAGGAATTACGGGAAATTTTCAAAGCACAGGGACGACTTACGCCTAAACTAGTTTGGCCTGAGCTAGCCTTTGTCGGAACGGCACGGGGAGGAACTTCAGATTTTTACTTTGAGCGCTTCCCTGGCTACTTAGGTGATACTCCTGTTTTTGGAGCTGTCTTCTCATCGGCGGAAGGCACCTTCAGTATTTATCCTGATATTGACAGCGATGGCAGCGTCCTCGCCATTGAGACGGGCTTTTTTGAGTTTATCCCCCAAGACCAGTGGCAGGCTAAGCATCCCAAAACCCTACTCGCCACTGAGGTGAAACCCGGAGAACGCTACCGCATCCTGGTAAGTAACTATGGGGGCTTCTACCGCTACGATATTGGCGATGTCGTGGAAGTGGTAGGGTTTTACGGGACAGCGCCTCTAATTGTCTTTCGTCACCGACTGGGAGGATTGATTTCTTCCACTACCGAGAAAACCACGGAATCTCATGCTACACGGGTGATGCAGAGCTTACAGCAAGACTTTAATGTCCTGCTAGAGGATTTCTGCCTTACCTTGTCTGAGAGTGATTTTCCAGCACGCTATCTAGTCAATATCGAGCTAGCGGCTGGTTACACCCTTGACAATCCCCAAGCTTTCCTCGCCAGCTTTGACCGCAAGCTTCAGGAAGAAAACACTCACTATGAAATCAGTCGCAGAAATGACATCCCACCACCACGTCTGCGGATTCTGTCCCATGGCAGCTTTACTATCCTGCGTCAACGTCAGATAGAACGAGGTATTCCTGATTCCCAGTTGAAATTCCCTCATATTACTGAAGATCGGGAATTTCTGGCTGATTTGCCACTGGAGCAAGAGATTAGGCTACCGGAGGATTTGAATTAGGTCTGATGAGAAATAGGCTGATTGGTTTTGATGGAATCGCGATCGCATCCAGGAATCGCTATTTTTACCAGGCTTGGCAATCTCACTGGTGGAAGAAGGGCTAAGGCGATCGCTTTTCTAAAGATGATGGAGCAATTATTCGCTGGCTACTCCCTACCCTTAGCTGAGATGTTGAGGGTGAATTGGGATAGTCTTGCTACTCCTTAAAAAGTAAGAAACAGCGAGAATTATCAGTCTACCGAGTAAGGAAACCAGGAATTTCATGGCTTGTTGCCCTCTAGAGAGCCAATAGTCTAGCAAAGCGATCGCAAATTGAATAAGCAGTCGTTTGACATTTTCCAATGTGAATTAATGGGCGTGTTATTCAAAGAGCGCGATCGCTCCACCTCATGTATAAAGTAAAAGCTCTTTGTATAGACAATCACAGTAAACATACTTTCACTGTTAGTGATTCTTTCATGGGAACAAAGTACTAGGATTAAGGTGTGTAGGCAAAGTGGTTTATTCTAGATTTTGATCGCCACATAACTTGACACTTCCACTGTTCAAGTCCGCCTGTCGTCTTGTTTTTCTTACTGTTGGGACTTCTCCATTTAGCTCAAGCTGTCCTCAAGAAGACATCAACAAGTACTGAGAGCACTTACTTCTAAATAGAGAGCCGTCTCACAACTATATCTGCTGTAGAAACAACTCTACATTGTTATTACTGGAGAATCTAGTTGTATGGAAACTCATAACCTCAACACAGAATTAGTAACTCGCTCCAGAACTATATTGGAATCAAGTTTCGATATTGAAGTCAATTCGATACAACGCAGAGATATAAGTTCTTTAACTCCGGGAACATTTTTTGCTCAGTATCAAAAACCTGGAATACCTGTTGTAATTACGAACTTACTCCAGGAAAATGATTGGAATCTTGACTATCTGTGCGAAAACTTAGGCAATCAAGACTTTCTCTTACGATGTTACGGACAAAAAAGGTACAAGTATGACAAACGCCAATGGAAAAATATAGGAAGCGGAATTGAAACGCAAAAAATGCCATTCACTGAATATGCGAATTTGCTACGTAATCATGTAGCTCATGAAAAGGACATTTACTTAGCAAAATGTTCTTTAAAAAACACAGCCTTCTACTCACGCGATTCTTTAAAAAATATTGGAGAGCAACTGGGTTTAAAGAAACCTGTTGGTGACCTAAATCTCTGGATAGGACCAGGTGGTCACGTCGAATCTCTGCATTATGATGCAGTGGATGGGACACTGATGCAGCTACATGGTGCTAAAAAAATAGTACTTTTTCCACCCTCTCAGTTGTACAACCTTTATCCATTTCCAATCTTTATCCATTTGCGCCATGGGTTAAAGTTGCGTTCTTCGTTTAGTCAGGTATACCCAGAAAACCCGGATTTCCAATCATTTCCGAAATTAAAGAAAGCGCTCCGACATAAATATGAAGTGATTCTCAATCAAGGAGAAGTTCTTTTCATTCCTGCTGGCTGGTGGCACGAAGTAACAGCATTGGGTGATGAGATGGTATGCTCAGTCAATCGATTCTGGGGGGTATATCCTACCTCACGAATAGTGTTTTCTAGGATTAGATGGCGCATCTATATTGGATATCTACTGGCGTTACCGGATGTGGTTTTGAAGTTAGCGATCGCTTTATTCAGTCGCGACAATAAACAAAAACTTAGCAAGATTTTGCAAATGCTATAACGCTTAGAAGGTTGCAGGTTAGAAGACTCATCTCAACCTACAACCTCCCAATTTTTAAAAACCTTCTAAAACAAGATTCTCATCGTGATCAGGCACCTGTCTAGCCAAGCTAGCAACAACTACCGCTTAGGTGTAAATACCAGGATTCCTGCTACCAGCGATACACCCGCTGCCCCGTAAAAGACTCCTTCTAAACTGCTGTAGTTGAGCAGGGGGCCTAGTAAAATTGGCGACAAAAATTGTCCTAAAAAGCCTACACCAGTTCCGGCAGCTAGTACACTAGACCCCAACTCGGAGGGAGCAATGCTGGCAAGGGCGCTGTAAAGACTAGGTAGGACGATACCGAAGCCCATACCGAAGAGAATTGCAGTCAGCATAATCCAGCTAAGTTCGTGTTGTAGCGGAATCGCTGCCAAGGTTACAGCCATCAGCCCAAATCCTAAGGCGATCGCGCGTGCTGTCCCCAAGTGTTTTGCTAACTTACTGGCTCCGAAGGCGGATATGAACCCGGCACCGATCGCTCGCACTGCCAGAACAAGTCCATTGAGGAGTGGTCCAGCTCCGATCGCTTTTTCAAGGTAGAGGGGAGCGTAGATTACAACGGAGTACATTGCTACTGACGTGAGACCTAGAGCAAGAAGCAATTTTAGAGCATAGGGATGTCCCAAAACTTTGAACAGCTTGCTGGTGTGGTTGCGTTTATTCGGCTTGGCTTTTGATGAAGGCTTGTCCTTCAAGGTTAAAGCAGCCAAAGCCGCTAGCGGTATCCCTAAGCCGTAAAGATAGAAGGCATGGCGCCAGTCGCTAGCACCGACCCAACCTCCCAGGAGTGGATCAGTAATGCCGGTAATCGTCAAGGTACTCGTCGCGATTCCCAGCGCCCGCGATCGCTCTTCACCGTCATACATATTCCCCAGTAACCCTAAGCTTGCCGCTGCAATTCCGCCACTTGCTGCACCAAGCAGTCCTCGCGTTACTAATAGGGGCCAGAAACTGTGCATGAAGGCTCCTGCTACACCAAACACGGCGTAGAGGATGAGGCAGGGGACAAGCACCCGCAGACGACCAACTCGGTCTGCCAAAATGCCCAAAGGGGGGCTGAATAGAGCAATAGTCAAGCAATGCATGCTTACTAAATTCCCAGCTAGTGCTGGATCCAGGTGGAGTTGTTGCACTATGTCTGGAAGAATTGGAGCAACGACTCCCCCCGCCATGGTGGTGAGGCAGCCAGCAGCTAGCAGTACTAAGAGCCTGAAATTATGCAACATTTCAATGACACACTTGAAATTTTTGATACTGATTCAGAATTATTAGACAGTTATTGTGGCTAATTTGGTTCGCACACTAACAAATTGGTTGACTTGAGGGAGCGTCGGGAGCTAAATATTGTCACATAACCAGGCAAGAGAGGCATGATTCATGGAACTGGCGACGACTTTAACAAGCCAGACAGTTCAGAATGCTGTCAGGGAAGTGGGCATCAACCCAAATTATTGGTATCCGGTTGGTTGGGCGAATGAACTCAAGCCTATGGGGATTATGCCTGTCATGATTTGGCAGCAGGCGATTGTAATATTCCGTGACACCAATGGTCAAATCCATGCTTTAGAGGATGCTTGTCCTCACAAGGGCGTAGCCTTGCACAAGGGGAAAGTTCAAGGATGCCACTTAACTTGTGCTTACCATGGTTGGGAGTTTGATAGCAGCGGTAAATGTGTTAATATTCCCTATCTTCCTAAAGGACAAAAACTTCCCCGCGCCCAAGCCCGCAGCTACCCAGTTCAGGAAAAATACAATTTGATTTGGGTTTTTCCTGGCGAACAAGCCCTCGCTGCCAGTTGCCAGCCACCAGAAATGCCAGAATTTGACCATCCTGACTATTTGATGGTGACGGTAACCGCTCGGATGCAGGCTCATTTTTCCATCTGTAATGAAAACTCTATGGACGTTTTTCATGGGTTTCTGCACCAAAACCTCCAAGGCTGGTTCAATCCAGTACTAACAAGTTTGCGAGAGACGGAAGCTTCTGTATGTGCGGAATATGACGTTTCATATAAGGGACGTATGGCGAAGTTTTTGGGCTTGTGCGATCGCGCCGATCAAGTAACAACCCGTACTATCTCCGTCAACTATCAATATCCTCACTACGACACCAATTTGAAGGGAGTTTCCGGTGTCTACCTAATGCGGTTGCCAGTAACACCAACGGCCAGTCGCTCGTTTGCGCTCTTCTTTTTGAAAATTCGCCTGCCCAAATGGTTCAGAAAGCTGTTTGAACCAACCTTGCAAAGTCTCCTGAGGAACTTTGTATTTATGAGGTTTCTCGCTCAAGATATTGAAATGATGGAGAGTGAGCAGCAAACTTATCTGAAAAATCCCCAACGGCGGTATGTTGAGATAAATCCTGCAATTATTGCAATCGAGCGGCTCATTATCCGGCAATATGAACAATTTATGCAACAATCCAGTCAGCTGCCAAACAATCAGCACTCCGATTTACAAGCGTCCCAGAGCGTAAGCGTTTTAGCACAGGACGTAGTCGAGCCAAGCTCCCCTGTCGCCGCAGCGGCTCCGCAGGAGCTAGCGGTAGCAACGCCAGCAGTACCCCCTAGCCAAACTGAGCCAACCCAAGAGAACTCACTGGTAGGATGAAGGCACCCATAAACTTAACTGTGGAGCAGCTGGTCAACGCTCAGCCCAACTGGATACGGCTTGGGTATAGTATTCGAGCCGGATAGCTGCTACTTTAGCTCAAAAAATATACTTCTTCAGTTAGAGACGATAGGCTATCTAGGAAAAGGTGAGAGGAGCGAAAAGCGTGCAAGTTGTCAAAGAGTATGTCCAGCGCTGGTACGAGAGTGGGCTAGACCCCGATGAATATATCTGTCATCAAAAGCAGGGGAACTTAGTTGAAATTGAAGAGCCAACGACAGGTAAGCGTCGAACCGTAGTCAGCTTTTGCACCAACGATGTCTTAGGTCTGGTGCAAGAAGAGGCAGTTAAGCAAGCGGCAATTGATGCGATTGTCCGGTATGGCACCTCGAATAGTTCCTGTTCTGTATTGAGTGGTCGCATTGATCTACATCGGCAGTTGGAACAGGAAATTTCCGAGTTTAAGCACCTGCCTCACACTCAGCTGTTCATCAATGCTTGGATGGCGATGCAGGCTTTGATGGATGCCTTTTGTCACTTGGCAATTCCAGTGCCCGGATTTCAAAATACCCATGAGACGTTAATTCTGACAGACGTTCTCAACCATGGCTGTATTGTCTCCGCGATCGCTAATGCTGGCACCCGTTCTGGAAAATTGTTCGGTCATAGTCCTCGTGTCCGGATCAGAGCGTATCGCCACTGTGATGTTGAGGATTTAGCACGTAAGCTGCGCCGATATGCCCACACTGGCGATCGGATTATGGTAGTTTCCGATGCCGTCTTCTCAATGGATGGCGACATTGCCCCCCTGCCAGACATGCTAGACGTACTGCAAAATTACGATGGCAGTGTTCTGGTAATGGATGAGGCTCATGCCAGTGGTGCCATTGGCGCAACCGGAAGAGGAATTTATGAACATTTTGGTATTTTGCCCCAGCACGCCATTGAGCGAGGCATTGTCCCACTGATTATGACCACGTTCTCCAAGTTTGCTGCCTCTGCTGGTGCAGCGATTAGTAGCCATGTGGCAGAACTCATTCCCCTATTGAATGTCTCTCCAACCTCGATTGGAACGATTTCCTTGTCGCCTCCCCTGGCAGGGGCAGCCTTGGAGAGCATTCGTCAGGTTCGCCGATACCCAGAACGGGTGAAAACCCTTCAGGAAAATACTCTCTACTTGCGATCGCGTTTAGCCGAACAGGGTTTCGCCGCCATTGGCGAAACCAATGTGGTGCCAGTGATTCTTCCCTCTGACATCAATCCCAAAGTTTTTGCTCGGCACATGCTGGAGAAGCACGGGATTTGGGCATCACCCATCTGGTTTATTGCCAAACCCCGCATGCGGCTTACGGTTAACGCTCTCCATACTCAGGAGGAAATGGATCGGTTGGTCGCGGCTATGGTAGCAACGCAGAACTTGTTGTACAAACCAACCATTAGTGCCTAAAGCAAGCCAATGGAGGTAATTGAGTAGGTTGGTTCAAATCAAAGTGAAATACTTAGTCTCATAAAGCTCTTCTTGACTAGCAAGCTATTTTCAATCTTTTGCACCTACCTACTTCGATAACTCAAGGAAACCATAGATGGTTGAACATCTAAACATGACGAGCATTAAACAAGGTTGTAATCCCTTCGCTAGCCAGAAAATTACCAAGTTGCTTAACTTAATCACAGCTGAACAGTCTACCTTGTAGAACGTAGAAAGGGTAATTCTAGGTAATTAGGGTGCTAAATCAAACAGCGACATTCCAAATTCAGGCTGTAACTACTCCAGCAGACAACCAATTGTTTCTGGATGTGCCAGCACGAGTTTATGCTAATGACCCGCACTGGGTAGCGCCCCTACGTAGCGATGTGGCTAAGCAGTTGGCACCCACTAACCCCTTCTTACAGTACGGGAAGTTACAGCAGTTTATTGCCCTGGACTCGTCAAAAAGTCCTCAGGCAGTAGGACGCATTGTTGCTGCAGTTAATCAACGGTTGATTGAACGGGAGGGCGAAAATGTTGGTCTATTTGGTTTTTTCGAGTGTATTCCAGATTTAGCGATCGCTCGTTCTCTCCTAGAAGCTGCCTGCCAGTGGCTACGTGAACAAGGCATGACCCTGGCACGGGGACCAATTGATTTATCAACCCACAACAATTGTTTATTCTTAGTTGATGGCTTTGACTCACCGCCAATGGTGATGATGCCCTACAATCCGCCCTACTATCCACAATTTATGGAGCAGGACGGCTGGCATAAAGCCAAAGATGCCTATGCTTATAACTTCCCTTTAGACAAACCCCTACCAACCGAATTTGAGAAAGCGTATCGGATTGCTTGTAAATCTGGCGTTACGTTCCGCCCTCTAAGAACCAAAGGTGAAGGATTTGAGCAAGACTGCATCAGTCTTTATAACCTCTTCACTCGTGCTTTTGCTAATAACTGGAGTTCTACACCTCGCAGTCAAGAAGAATTTCTAGAAGAGGCGAAATCTTTACAGACTTTGGTCGATCCAGATGTCTTTCCTGTAGCAGAATACAACGGCGAAATGGTCGGCTTTTGGATGGGTTTACCTGACTACAATATCCCACTTAAACATGTAGGTGGGAAACTCAATTTGCTGGGAATTCTCAAATTTTTTTGGTATCGTCGTCAGATTGATCAAGGACGAGTCATCGCGATTTGTGCATTGCCGGAGTATCGACGGAAAATGGTGCCCCTTGCCTTAATTTATTTAGGAATGCAAGGTGGAATCCAAAAGGGTAAACCCTATAAACGAGCAGAACTATCTTGGGTGTACGAAGATAATTTCCCCTCGCGTAAGCTCATTGAAGCATCGGGGGGCAAGATTTATAAAACTTACCGAATTTACGAAAAAGACCTATAAAAAGTAAAAACTAATTGACGGGTAAGTAAACGCCTAATTAAAGAAGCTTTCATGGATGCTGGTGGATAATGTTTGCGATCGCTAACCCACCTCCCACTATCCTCTAAAAGTGGAATGTTACAGTAATGGCAGATCTGAATCCAACAGGCTCACCATGGTTTGAGCAGCATAAGTACTAAACGCCAATCGCTCCCCTGGATTGGACGGTTGAAATCCTCTCACCAGATCAGTCACAGACTAGAGTAACGGATAACATCTGCTTCCAACCTAATCAATTACCTGAAATTGTGCAGCAACAAGAAGACACTCTGCCAGTGCCAGATTTCCTGGACTTATGGCTAACTGTTGGGCAGGTGTTTTCTTGGCTAAAGTTGGGACAACGTTTCTAAATGTAGTTTTGGATGATCGCTAAAATAGTTTGGCAAGCTTTATTAGTACAAATAATGTCGATTTAGCAATCAATCAGGTTGCGATCGCGTTCATAATGGGAACTTGGAAACTTTGGGCCAAGTCAACCCCCTGATGGTAGTCTCTTTGATCAACGCCATGCCAAAAACCGTTCGCTTGACTGCTGCACTATCTATAGTTCTGCT
>DATNPH010000239.1:0-4233 GCA_036703315.1 Coleofasciculaceae cyanobacterium | reverse complement strand
AAACAGCAACGAAAACCCAACGTTAAGTTAATTGTCTCACCCTTCCCTGAAAAACAGCGCGGCTCTGACCAATTTTTCTTCAAGCCTCTTCTCCAATCCCCTTGACAACTGCCTTAAAGGCTTAACTTGTCACCAATGCAGGAGCACGCGATCGCATGATTAACAAGATGACACGGGGACGCGGAGCGTGAAGTGCTCTCTTGCACCCGTGTCCGGTACTTTTCGTCCCAAGGGTTTGAATCCCCCACTGAACAACGTTTCAGTGGCTCGTCTCCGTTGTCGCGGATTACGGGAAAAGGGGTAGCATTAACCGGATTTGGTATAAGTACTCTTGCCCGATGCTCAGAGCTTCTTAATTGAAAGATGAAAGGTACAAAAAAAGCCCTTTCGCGGTAGGACGACATAAGGGCTTCCACTTTCATTCATTCAAAGCATACTGAGTAAATGTGAATAATTTGTGATCAATATGCAAGGTAGCAATTGAGTACAAAATCTGTTTTGCTGAGCAAAAAAAACACCCTCTCGTTTCTATTGATCTGAGAGGGTTTCAGTGTCCAAAGGCTTATTTAATTTAAAGAATACTGGGCAAATGTGAATAATTTGTGAACAACTGAGTCGCGATCAATATTTATTTCTAATTCCATTGCGCCAGATGTTGATACTCCGGCATGAGACTTAGGCGCTCGCTCTTTTCGTTGCCGAAGAGAGGAGGTGCGATCGCTGTCTACGCAAGTTATTCGCGATCGCTCCCTTTCGACAGAGCGATAGGCAAAGATTGATCGCTCTTATCGTTGCTCCAAGAGGGGAGATGCCTGAAGCGTTAGCTGTCTCGCACCCGAATCGCTCAAAACCTGTCCAGGCTGACTGACAACGCTAAAATTGCAGACAACTGCCTTATTGTGAAAAAACGTGACGGAAATCACTAAGCGAGAATTCTACGTCGTTATTGAACGGGATGAAGACGGCTTTATATCAGGGAAGTTTCTCAGCTCAAAGCCTGTTATAGCCAAGGAGAAACTATTGATGAGTTGTTCTTCAATATTAACGAAGTTATTGAACTCTGTTTAGAAGAAGAAGGGGATGAAAATATTCCAGAGTTTGTAGGCATTCAAAAGGTTGTGATTTAATGCCAAGACTGCCGGCTTTAACAGGTAATATCGAATAAGTTGCAAGACTAGTAATGCCTAACTATACTGTTGTTCTCGCAACTTATTTTCAAACTCTCTAAGTGCAATGCTGGAGCCTGCTTCCCAAGCACGCTCTACATAGTTTGGGATAAGTTGTTTTACAGCAAATCCTGGGAATATGGGACTGTTAGAGCTTTCTTGATACTGCTGTCCATCAAATAGGTAGATATATAGCACTTTACGCCGATAGATCCAGAGTTCGGGGACACCAATTGCTTGATAATCTTCAGGTTTGGTGGATGAGGTCAAGTCTATCTCAAGTGCTAAATCGGGAAGCGGATCGATTTCTAAATCTATCCGTTCTTTGCCTAAGATAGCTTGGCGGTTTTGGATGTAAAAGCAGGCATCTGGTTCAAGTCCCGCCTGCTCAATTCGTTTCAGCGTAATTGGATCGAAGCTGTCCCAGTCTTGTCCTTGGTATCGTAAGAGAGCTTTTACCAGATCGGAGAGGGTATCGGATTTCTTTCCATGTCCTGGTAAGGGAGCCATGATGCGAATTTCTTGAGTTTCTGCGTCGAAATAAATCTTGATAGCTGCCTTGTCCTGGCGACTCTCCAATAGTTTCTCATAGTCCAACCAGGTTTGATGGCGCAGAACTACCTCTCCACCTGGAGGTAAGTCGATTCTGTCGTTGGTAATTGTCAAATGCATTAGTCAACTCAGAATTACCTTAGCTCAAGTATATGCACTCCTTGCCGGGGAGTTGTGCGATCACAGATTATTGCCTTAACCCTCTACCCTTACATTATCCCCGTGGCGATCGCTAGAGATCGTTGCCCAAGAGGGGAGATGCGATCACGATAAAAATACCTGGCGATTGAAATCGCGGCTACATAAACGAAGTCCGCCTTCGCGGACTGATTTAGAAACCCGCGCAGGCGGGTTTTGTTTGTATAGCCCCAGACTTCAGTCTGTGGGCATTTATCTTTCTTCCCGCCGATTAGGTAGAGATTTGAGCGGTGTTTTGAGCAAAACCCAGTCGAGATAGAGGATGAGAATCTGCATTTTCAGAAAATTGCTTGCACCCTGAAGGTTGCGATCGCTCAGTACCCACTTCCAGAATTTCTCTACCAGCAGTACGAGAACAATTTCAGCAGACTTCTCTAAAGCTAGAACGAGGAGATTTTCAACCATTTCAATGACCTTGTTGTTGTTGCCCTTCTAAAGTCGCTGAAATGCCGCAACATCAAGGTTTTTAGAGTGTGTGAGTTATGTACGTGCTATGGGTGACTTTTGCTTTGTCTGGCTAGAATTGAGCGAAAGATTACTATTAGGCTATGGTTGAGCGATCGCTTCGGGCTTCTCCAGAAGGCATAAAGGCAGCAAAAACAGCGTTAATTAGCTTTCGTCTGACTTAGCAGCAATTGGCTAATGCGCTAGGAGTCACTCGCCAACCAATCAGTAAGTTTTTGAACGGTAAGCCTGTTGCTTGCGAACTGTTCTATTGAGACAAGGTAAAGCCTTTGTGCTGCTAGATGGTTTGGATGAAGTCCGCGATGAGGACACGAAGCGGGTTTTAACGCAAATTCGATATGTCTCCGAGCCGTTTCACACCAATCAATTTGTCATCACCTGTCGAATTGCTTCCAAGGAATATAGATTTGAACGGTTTACTGAAGTAGAAGTGGCAGATTTTAACCAAAAGCAGATTGCCATTTTTGCCCAAAACTGGTTCCGGTTAAGCGATCCGGTGAAAGTTGAGCGCTTCATCCAAAAGCTGAAAGAGAACGAGCCGATTCAAGAACTGGCAACCAATCCCCTTTGAAATGGGTCGATGAGAAAGCTCAATCAATTGAGGTACCTTATAAATCTGCTGCTGTTCGAGCTTATTACCTCGAAATCGAATTTGCTCGTATTAGGGCAGTTGAATTTGCCCATGAGTATAAAATTGTTGCATATCAATTGGGTCTTAACCTAAGCCTCAATCTTGACCTCAAGCTTCAATTTGGATTCAATGATCTTCTAATCCACCTTATCAATATCGAGTACCCTCTTGCGCTCATCCGTGACCTTGCTCGCACCCTTGCCCTTGACCTCACTCTTGAAACTAGTACTTCCTTCAAACGCATTTTAGATTTAGACCCCAAGAGTGGCCTCAATCATGACCTTATCTTTTCGCAGTCCGTCGCTCGTGATTGTGAATTACGACAGAAGCTGCAAGTACTTATATCTCAACTTCCTAACGAGAAGAGCAATTCAAAAAAATCTGAGCAATGGTGGAAAGCGAATAGTCAAGCTTGGATGGAACAATTGAGAGAAGTGATGATCGAGCATCGCAATATTGGGCATGACTGGCAGTTCAGGGATACACAAAAGCAACTGTTACAGCAGTATTATGAATGCCAATAGGCTACTGGTAGATTGTCTGAATAGCGATTGTTATGTGAGCAGGGAAGTAAGGCAGGAAATTGAGGATACATTCCTGTTGGCGATGCCGGAAATTGAGAAGCGGCAGCAAGGTAAGGTAGGTTAGCTCTCTTTGTGACGTACCAAACCTCAGTTCATTTTCAGAGTGTAGCAAGAAAGCAGCAGACATAACATAGAACCAAAGTGCGATCGCATTTCTCCAACAACCTCTAGCGGTTCAGATACCCGACTTCTCTAAGAAGTCGGGTATCTCACCTTTCACCAAAAATTACACCTCTTTGAATTAGCAGCTATACCCTCCACCGTAGCCAAGACAACCAATTACCTCAGCACTGCTGGCAAAACTGACAGGGCAACCATTACCAGAAATATCAAAGCTGCCCCCGTTTCTAACATCGCAACGAATTGAATTTTGGCAGTGCGATACCAATCTTGCTGCCATGCTGCAAACCCAAATTTGAGTAGCGCTACCCCAAACGCTAGTGCGGTAACTGGAGAAAGCCAGCCAATATAGTAAAGTCCAGCAACGAGCAGAATAGCGATCGCGTGATACACCAGTCCTGGAACTGGAGAACTGGTTTTCGGCTTACGCAACTTGACAGTAAAAATGGTGCTGGAAAAGTAGAGCGCATTGAGTACCCACAATCCCATTGCCGTAACTGAAATTGTTCCAGTAGTA
>DATNPH010000230.1:0-9634 GCA_036703315.1 Coleofasciculaceae cyanobacterium | reverse complement strand
GAAGGACGGGCGGCGGTGGTGTTACCGGATAATGTGTTGTTTGAAGATGGGCAGGGGCGCAATATCCGCGCTGACTTGATGGATAAGTGCAACCTGCATACGATTTTGCGGCTACCTACGGGGATTTTCTACGCCCAAGGGGTTAAGACGAATGTGCTGTTTTTCCAGCGGGGGACGGCGGAGAAGGGCAATACTAAGGAAGTGTGGGTGTATGACCTGCGGACGAATATGCCCAGTTTCGGGAAGCGGATACCCCTGACGCGGGAGCATTTTAAAGAGTTTGAGTTGGCGTATGGGGATGACCCGAATGGGAAGAGTGGGCGTGTTGACCAAGGAGAAACGGGGCGCTGGCGCTGTTTTACCCGTGAGGAGATTGCCAAGCGGGGGAATAATCTCGATATTTCCTGGTTAAGGGATGAGAGTTTGCAATCGGGGGATGGTTTGCCGGAACCGGAGGCGATCGCGGCAGAGATTATGCTGAGGTTGCAGACAGCGATGGAGGAGATGGAAGCGCTGACGGCACTGCTGGATGATGAGGAAGAGACTGAAGTATCTGGAGAAATTCTTCGCTAACGATCACAATGACACAATCGTGAGGCAAAATGTCATGCTGAGCGAAACGCAATCGTGAGCCAAAATGTCATGCTGAGCGAAACGCAGTGAAGCGAAGCATCTCGGAGATTCTTCGCTAACGCTCAGAATGACACAATGGGACATTGCTCCGAATGACACAATGGGACATCGCTCACAATGACACAATGGGACATCGCTCACAATGACACAATGGGACATCGCTCAGAATGACACAATGGGACATTGCTCAGAATGACACAATGGGACATCGCTCAGAATGACATAATGAGGCTTACTCAATAGAAAAAGGTGAATAGTTATTACGTATATATTCTGACTAATCGTTCAAAAACACTTTACACGGGCGTAACTAATGACTTACTTCGTCGCGTACATGAGCATAAGCAAAAGTTGATTCCTGGATTTACTCAGAAATACAACATTAATCGACTTGTTTACTATGAGGAAACTTCAGATGTTACAGAAGCTATTGCCCGTGAAAAACAAATCAAGGGTTGGTTGCGTGCCAAGAAGATTGCCTTGATTGAATCTAGAAATCCACAATGGTGTGATTTGAGTGCTGATTGGTTTGAGAAGTAAGTGTTTTCTCTGTCATGCTGAACGCAGCGATAGCGCAGTGAAGCATCTCAGGTAATGGCGAAAGTCCTAGATTCTTCGTTCCGCTACCGCTCCACTCAGAATGACAATAGTGTTAGCAGTTAATAAGGTGATTTTGGAAAGTGTAAATGAACGTCTCATTAACTCCAGAATTAGAGCAGTTTATTCAAAGTCAGGTAGAAAGCGGTAATTACACATCACCGGAGGAAGTGATTATTGCTGGTATCAGGCTGTTAGAGGAACGGGAACGCATCTACAAGGGGCGCTTTGAGGAATTGAGAGGGGAAATTGCGATCGGTGTTGAAGCGTCTGAACGGGGAGAGGTTGTTGATAGCGAGACGGTTTTTAGCCAACTGCAACAAAGCAAGGGTTGGATGCCTGGTTTTTTTGAAGAGGTGATTGGGGGTTGGGTGGGAGAACCGCTTGTCCGAGAACCGCAGGGAGAGTATGAGACGCGGGAGCCGCTGTTTTGACTTATCTGCTCGATACTAATGTTTGCATTCGATTGTTGAATAATACCAGTCCAACGGTTACGGCTCGGCTGGCGGCACAACAACCAGAGAATATTTATCTGTCTACTGTTGTGCAGATGGAGCTAGTTTATGGAGCTTATCGCAGTGCTAATCTGGAACGAAATTTAGCGCTCTTAGAACGGTTCTTTAGTCAGTTTTCTAGTTTGCCTTTGGACGAGCAAGCGGCTAGGGTTGCAGGGCAAGTTCGCGCACAATTGGCGGCATTAGGTACGCCGATTGGTCCCTATGATGTACAAATTGCGGCTATTGCTCTGGTGAATAATTTAATCTTGGTCACGCACAATACGGGTGAATTCGGTCGAGTGAATGGGCTACAAATTGAGGATTGGGAAGAGACGGGGTGAGTCATAGAGATTGTTACCATTATGCGATCACCGGAATAAATTGCGGTTCTCGATCAGGATGAAGTTGCAAGCGGCGATGGAGGAATTGACGGAGTTCCTGGAGTAATAGGTAGCTTGTTTTTCGTATCTTAGGAAAGAAGTGATTAATCTGCCTTTAAGCTGGTGTTTAACACCTATCGAAAGAATTATCGAGAGTCTAAATTATGGAACATCTAAGAAGTGTAGCTATGTTACAAATGGTGTTCCTGTTTTACGCATACCTAACATAGGCAATGGAATTATTGAACAATCCGATTTAAAATATGCCGATTTAACCGAGAAAGAATTCGAGCAATTAAGACTGATTCCGGGTGACATTTTAGTAATTCGCTCAAATGGCAGCGTTTCATTAGTTGGCAGGTCAGCAGTTGTCAGAGAATCTGAAATAGATTTTGCTTATGCTGGATATATTATTCGATTGCGCCCCAATAATTTGTTACTGGATTCAAATTATCTAAATCTCTGCTTATCAAGTCATAAAGTTCGTTTACAAATTGAAGTTCCAGCAAAATCAACTAGTGGCGTACACAATATAAATAGTCAAGAATTAAAGCAAATAAAAGTTCCGCTCCCACCCCTCAACGAGCAACACCGTATAGTTGCCAAGATTGAGGCGTTGAAGGCTCGGAGCCAGCGGGTGAAGGAGGAACTTGAGGCGATTCCCGCCCTCTTAGACCAGTTCCGTCAATCAGTCCTCGCCGCCGCTTTCCGTGGCGACCTCACCGCTGATTGGCGAGAGAAAAACCCAGATATTACTTGGGAAAGTACAACTTTAGAGAAAGTTATTAAAGATAAACCTAGAAATGGCTATTCTCCTAAAGCTGTTGATTATCCCACCCAAGTCAAAAGCTTAACTTTAACTGCAACTACATCAGGAAAATTTAAACCTGAGTTTTTCAAATACATAGATGAATACATCGACCCAAACTCTTATTTGTGGCTGCAACCAGGAGATATTCTAATTCAAAGGAGCAATACGCTAGATTATGTTGGCAGTTGTGCGATATATGATGCTTCTTTCGGTGAATTTATTTATCCTGACTTGATGATGAAGATTCAAGTTCTAGAAGAGAAAGCAAATACAAATTTTATTTACTATGCCTTATCTAATGCAAAGTTTCGAGGATATTACAAAGAACATGCAACGGGCACGGCAGGGAATATGCCAAAGATTAATCAAAAAACAGTAATGAACACACCGATTAATCTTCCTCGTCTCGAAGAACAGCAAGTAATTGTCTATCTATTACAAGCTTTATTAAAAATCGCCGACAAAGTTGAACAACAATATCAGGAAGCAAAAGCCCACCTAGCTCAACTCGATCGCTCCATCCTTGCCAAAGCCTTCCGAGGCGAACTGGTTCCCCAAGACCCCAACGACGAACCTGCCTCCGCCCTCTTAGAACGCATCCGCGCCGAACGGGAGAAGCTGGATACAAGGAAAAAGGCAAAAGGTAAAACTGAAAAGAAAAGCCGCAAGGCAAAACCTGAAGCCGCAGAACCGGAACAATTGAGCTTACCGGGATTCGAGTAAAACTAAGTTGATTTGATTACTAGCTATTTGTCATGCTGAATGGAGCGAAGCGTAATGAAGCATCCCAAAACTTCGCTACGAACCGAGATTCTTCGCTCCACTATCGTTCCGCTCAGAATGACATAGAGATTTTTAATGCTATTCAAAACGTTGAGAAAAGGGGTATTGGCTCGGTTCATCGTGGGTGCAGCCGCGATGGTATTTGCGATCGCCCTACAACCCCTACTGCATCCCAGCCTCGCAACTCCCCCTCCATCACCACCCGATGCTCCTAGTCTTTCATTACCACCGCCGTCTTTACCGTTACAGAATCAGAGAACGAGGGACATCGTTTTCAAGCTAACTAACGCTTTTTCCTTTTCCGAAGGCGTCGCCGCCGTATGGATTGGCCCTCAGTGGGGCTATATCGACAAGACAGGCAAGATTGCCATCCAGCCCGTGTTTAACGATGCTTATGAGTTTTCCGATGGGCTGGCAATCGTAAAGATTGGCACTAAATATGGCGCGATCGACAAGACGGGCAAGACAGTTATCCAGCCGCAGTTTGATCGAGGTTATCGCTTTTCTGAAGGGTTGGCGGCAGTACAAATTGGCAACAAATGGGGCTATATCGACAAGACTGGCAACCTAGTCATCCAGCCTCAGTTTGACGAAGCCTCTCACTTTTCTCAAGGGTTGGCAGCAGTAGAAATTGGCGATAAGTATGGCTATATCGACAAGATGGGCAACATAGCCATCCAGCCGCAGTTTAACTTTGCCGCTTACTTTTCCGAAGGACTAGCACCAGCAACTATTGGAGATAAGTATGGCTATATCGATAAGACTGGCAACTTAGTCATCCCCGCACAATTTGATCGTGCGCTTCCCTTCTCCCAGGGGTTGGCAGTGGTAGAAATTGGCGAGCGGTATGGCTATATCGACAAGACGGGAAACCTAGTCATCCAGCCGCAGTTTGGTGAGATCACTTCCTTTTCCGAAGGACTAGCAGTAATCCATTCAATTAATGGCAGTGGCTATATCGACAAGACGGGTAAGATGGCGATCGAGCCACAGTTTACTTTTGCTTATCCCTTTGCCGAAGGGCTGGCAGTAGTCCAAATTGGTGATCGATGGGGCTATATCGACAAAACGGGCAATATGGTTATTAACTTGCAGTAGGGAAAGGAACTTTCTACGAGCGATCGCTGACTAACTGGAACAAGCCTAAGAATCTTGTCCAGTGAGCTTACTCTTACCATGAAGACCATTAGCCTTTGTTTAGTTTGCCTCAGCGTTTTGATGTTCGCTTCTAGCAGCCAACCTGTAGACGCACAGGATGCCTCTAGAGCATTGCCCGTTACATCCAATAGCAAGCAAAACGTAACGTCTCAAACCGCCCAGCTCGTCATTCAACCTCAGTTTGATGATGCCCACAGATTCTCCGAAGGGTTAGCGGCTGTCAAAATTGGCGACAAATGGGGCTTTATTGACAAAACGGGCAAACTCGTCATCCAACCTCAATTTGAGTCTATTTCCGAGTCCTATGAGAATGAAGTCAGGTCTTTTCAGACCTTTTCCGAAGGCGTCGCAGGAGTCCAGGTTAGCGAAAAAAAGTGGGGCTACATCGACAAAACAGGGAAGTTTGTCATCCAACCAAAATTTGAGTTTGTAACCAACTTTTCTCAAGGCGTCGCAGCAGTCAGGATTGGCAACAAGAGCGGTTATATTGACAAAACCGGGAAATTCATCATCCAACCAAAATTTGAGGGTTCAGGCAGCTTTTCTGAAGGCGTCGCAGTAGCCGTCATCGGCAGCAAGAGTGGCTATATTAACAAAACTGGGAAATTTGTTATCAAGCCCCAGTTTGATAGAGCAGAAAGCTTTCAACAAGGGCAAGCTAGAGTCTGGATTGGGGAAAAGCCGCACTGTATTGATAAAACCGGAAAGCTTCTCAAACAACAATCTGATACTTGTGGATTGACTTTTTCTGAAGGACTATTAGCCGTAAATAGGACTAAGGAACCTGTTCTTTGTTCGAGTTTTGGTCAATGTAGTGTCGGCTATATGGACAGGACAGGAAAAATGGCGATCGAGCCTAAGTTTAGTGCAGCCAAAAGCTTTTCCGAAGGGCTGGCCCCAGTGGCTTTATTTGGAGATCATGAAGGGCATGTTCCTATTTTTTGGTCTTGGGTTTACATTGATAAGACAGGCAAAGTCGTGATTCCCACAGAGTTTCGAGATGCAAAAAGTTTTTCGGAAGGGCTAGCCCCTGTAATGATACGTGGCAAGTGGGGCTACATTAGTCGCTGAGAAAACAACGATAAGCTGCGATCGCTACTGAATCGAGTATAAGGAAAGCGAACGTTTAGAACAATCAGCGCAATCTGCCCTTACTCTTTCAACTCAAACTCCACAAGTTTTTGTGAGCAGGCATTGGCCTGTGTTCTCACTTTGCAAGTGTTGATGGATGCGCTAGCGAAGCATGCCGTTAGGCTTATCGCCCCTTCTGGAACAAACTCTTCCAATCCAATACAAGCGAAATACGTGTGTGTCTAAAGGTTAGACACGCTAAAGAACGCTAACGCTCACCAAAAAACTAAGCCCAGCCTGAATGAGAGTTGGACTTTTTTTATGAGATAGTAAAAAAAGCGCTCCCCTCCTGGAGCAGAGGAGAGAGCATTAACGAAATTTACTTTATAGGGAATTTTTATCCTGTCCCACTAGGAAAGTCCATTAGAGAATTGGCCGAAGAGGTTCAGCTAAATGGCTAATGGACTTTATAGTTTTATTCCCCACTCTTGACCTCACTGAGGAATTGATCTCATACATCCGGTTGTCGTGTTAATAGCGGCTGTAATCTTTGTAATTCCGTTTGCAGGGGGGTAAGCGACTCAGCCTGTACCCCCTTATTGAGAATTATCTTTAGTAATTGCGAATAGACCTAAGCCACTCAGGGGGCTATGTGTCTAACCGTTAGACACATAACCCCCTGAGTGTCGGAATCACTAATTAAAACACATTCAAAAACTCAGCAACTACATCAGCGGGTAGGTTAAAACACTCGTCTTCCTCAGCCAATCGCTCTCCGATTCTAGGGCAGCAATCCACATCTGTCCGTACAACAATTGTGCAAGAGGTCTAATGAATTCGCCCTGCCTCTCGTTGGGGGTAGGGGGGGCTAATCGACGGATATTGCGTAAATCCTGTTAGTGACAGTAAAGTAATCCGGGCGAATCAACTAACACTGAATGCCAGTCAAAATATTGACACACATCAGCATTATTTGTCCTAAATGCTTTTCAAAGTAGAGAGGTAAAGGCTCGGAATAGAGAGAGAAAAATTGTTTAGCATCGGCAAATCAACTTTATTATCTTTTAGTTTACTACTGATAATTGGGGTCATCAGTTCTGGTGGAAGCAAAGTCATAAGTGCCATCTCCTCACCAACGCTCCAGCCACTCGCAGAATCATCAACCAATCAAACAGAAACACTATCTAATACAGGGCAAATTTTATCACAACAAATCAATCTAACCCAACAAGCGAGTCCAGCCGTATCCACCCCAGCTCCAGCAGCTCTTAAAAAAGTTCAAGTCTTTTTCCCTAAACTCGATAGCCAAGATTTCACCTATGTGGAGCCGGTTTGGCGGACAACTTCAAGTCAGAGTGTAGCCCAATTTTCCATAGAACAATTAATTGCCGGTCCGACAAGTCAGGAAAAAGCTCGTAGTTTAATTGCTCCTATCCAACTTAGAGGTAGTTCTAATTGTGGCAAGGATTTTACGCTTTCCATCAGTAATGAAGTTGCCACTCTGAGATTTTGTAAGTCGGTACTTTCATCCGGCGATGGAGATGATGGTCGTCAAAAAAGCTCTATAAATACCACATTAAAGCAGTTTTCAACCATCAATTCAGTGATTATTTTGGATAGAAACGGCAACTGCTTAGCCGATCAAAGTGGCGAGAATCCTTGTCTAAAAAAACCGGAAAAACTGACAACCCAATCTCGGCTATCGATTTACGGTCTTGGGTCAGTTGAAATTAACATGAGTGTTGCTCAGGCATCACGCGTTGCTGGGACTCCCATAGTACCATTCAAACCAAATCCCAATCGCGTCTGTGACTACTACAAGCCAGCCAATGGGCCTGAGGGTGTTACTTTCATGGTCAGCGAAGGTCGGATCGCTACGGTGGAGATTGAGACCAATAAGATTGTTACTAATAAGGGCACAAAAATTGGCGATTCAGAAAGCTTGATTAAGTCACTTTATCCGGCTGGAGAAATTCAGACAACTCGTCTTGCCAACAGTGAAAAAGGTAAATCCTGGATCGTTCAACCGAGCCGCTTTGCTGAGAGAAACTTGCGTCTCGTGTATGTGTCTACGAATGGCAAGACTGTGACTCGCCTGATTGCTGGTAAAGTTCCAGAAGTCAATTATATAGAAGGCTGTCTTGATGTTCGCCCTGAGTAATGAGGCTAGGGTCTGTCTGCCAACTCAATGAGGGCGAAGCCTACCAATCAAAAAAGCCCCTAGTGATGAGTCGGGAGCTTTGTTTTGGAAGATGCGGGCAGCTTATTGGAGATATGCTGATGTCTCATCCAGCTTTGGAATCAGCGATCGCACTCAATCAAATACAGGAGGCCACAATTCTGATATGGCTAGCTCCCATCCGGGCAGCAGTTCTGGAACTGTGAGGGTGTCGCCATCACAGAGGGTAACGGGAGACTGGTTTGGGCGATAGACGGTGAGTGTACGCTTGTCCGGGTCGATGAGGATGCCGACAACAGCGCCAAGTTCAACAAACAATTCAAAATGAGTTCTGGGGGTCGGCGGTTATCAAGCGCCGGGCGGCGGTCTGTGCGCCGTCGCTGCGCACTGCGGTGGCGATGGATTGGGCACAGGCAGCCACGTCGGGTTGGAGTGCGTGCCTGAGAGCGCTCGTCAGCGAGTCGGTGGTCGGTGTGCCGGGGGCGTGCGCGGTTCCGATGCCGAGGTGGTGGATTCGTCGGGCCCAGTAGTGCTGGTCGTACAGCTGGGGGATGACGACTTGAGGCGCGCCGGCTCGCGCGGCTGCGGTCGTGGTGCCCGCGCCGCCGTGGTGGACGACGGCCGCAACGCGTTTGAACAGCGTCTGCTGGTTGACCTCGCCGATAGCTAGACAGTCGGGTTCGTCGTCCACGAGTGACAGGTCGGCCCACCCACGGGACACGATCGCACGGCGTCCGAGCGCACGGGCCGATTTGATCATCACCTGACTGAGGTCTTCCGACGCGCGGATGCTGCCGAAGCCGAAGTAGACGGGTGGTTCGCCGGCGTCGAGGAACGTCTCCAGCTCGGGGGAGAGTGGACGCTCATCCGGCAGTATCCAAGCGCCGGTCTGAAACACAGCCTGGTCTACGGGATCGGGCCAAGATCCCAACGTCGGGTCGGCGGCCAGCCAGGGCCGGTCGGTGAATATGTGGCTGCGCACGTCACTGACCCGGGTCAGGTCGAGTGATGCCCGATAGGAGTTGAGCGCGATGCCGAACGTGGCGTTGAAGCGTTCTGCATCCCGCGCCCAGAGCTCGGGGTAGTCGGCCGGTGCGGGCGTCGGCGTGTCTCCCCGTAGACCCAATGGGGGGGGCGCGTGGTGTGGCGATGGCAGGACTGTCGGGCAGTAGGCGGCGAAGACGTAACGGATTCCCATCCTCTCTGCTGTCGAGCGAGCGGCGATCTGTAGGGCCGTTGCTCCCACGATCACGTCGCAGCCTTGGGCTGCCGCCGCGATCGTCTCGAATTGGGTGGCGACCGTGGCTTCCGCCATCTGACGCAGGCGCTCGGGCGAGGGTGGAGCTGCTGACGGACTGGCTTTCCCGGTCGAGCGCAGCTCGGTTCCGATGGGCGTGACGGGCATCCCCAGGCTTTCGATCCAGTCGCGGAAATCGGGCGGCACGCACAGGCGGACCTCCTGGCCGAGGGCCCTCAATTCCAACGCCAGCGCCACTAGCGGCTGGACATCACCCCGCGACCCGAT
>DATNPH010000205.1:0-126181 GCA_036703315.1 Coleofasciculaceae cyanobacterium | reverse complement strand
CCTAGACCAGGGTTTGAACAAAGGCAGGAAGCTAACCAAACTGAACAATTACAGCAACTGCATAAACTATTGATAGAACCGATCGCACAATTTCTCCCCACCAATCCGAGCGATCGCGTCATCTTCATCCCTCAAAACCAATTATTCCTGGTTCCCTTCCCAGCACTCAAAGACACCTCTGGCAAATACCTCATCGAAAAACATACTATCCTCACCGCACCAGCGATTCAGGTACTAGAACTAACCCGTAAGCAACGCCAACGCGTCGGGGCCACCCATCGGTCGCACCTACAAGGTAAAGATGCCCTAATCGTCGGGAATCCAACAATGCCCAGCAACCTTACTACCCCGACTGGAGAACCGATACAGTTATCCCCACTACCAAATGCTGAACAAGAAGCTTTAGCAATTGCCAATCTCCTCAAGACTAAAGCCCTGACTGGCAATCAAGCCACCAAGACATCTATTGAGCAACAAATGAAACAAGCTAGGGTGATTCATCTAGCGACACACGGACTACTGGATGATTTTAAAGGGCAGGGTGTACCGGGTGCGATCGCGCTTGCTCCATTTAGCAACAATAATGGCTTACTCACCTCATCAGAAATTCTCGATATGAAACTCAACGCCGAGTTAGTCGTCTTAAGTGCCTGTGATACTGGCAGAGGTGACATCACTGGCGATGGTGTAATTGGGCTATCTCGTTCCTTAATTTCAGCAGGCGTTCCCAGTGTAATTGTCTCCTTGTGGTCTGTACCCGATGCGCCCACCGCCTCATTGATGACTCAGTTTTATCAGAATCTCCAACACAATCCTGACAAAGCCCAAGCACTACGAAACGCCATGCTAACAACCATGAAACAACACCCCAATCCAAAAAACTGGGCGGCATTTACCCTTATTGGTGAGTCGGAGTGAGGGAGTTCCGTTATGTCGAATCGAACCCCTCTAGCTCCCTTATAAGGGGGGAAACAAGAAAAATCAATCTCCCTCCCCTTGGTAAGGGGAGGGTTGGGGTGGGGTGTATTGTATTTTTGCAAGAGGTCTTTTCTCTATAGACCTCTTGTAAGAGATCTCATAAAGAAGAGCCATAGAATCTGGATTGAATTGCCTAATGGATTAAGATGGCGTGACCTGTCTTAGTGGGCAACTGCTCACCAGAGGAAGATGGCTTAACAGGGGGTATCTCCTTTTTGGGTAACTCTTTTTGGTCAACAGCTCTCCTTACACAATCCCCAAAACCTGTAGCATTCTTCCTGAAGTTATCCGAATTCGTGAAGTCGAATCTGAAGGCGGTGCAGCCTGAGCGATAGAGGAATTGGTAAAGCACAATGCCATTGACCGTGATCACCACAAGACAGGTTAACGCTTGGAGTAAAAGTACAATTCGCTTCACTTTTATCCCTTGTGCATCTTTATTTAGCCTACATGCTAACTTATCCTCGCTACGCAAAGGCTAACTCGCCTTACGCAGTCAGAAGTTCTTTAAGCATAAGGTGTTCAACCGCTTATAAGCTAGTAACTAAGCTTACGAGAATACTCGAGAGAATCTCTCCAGCTGAGAAATTACTCTTCGGTATCCAGCACTACCATTTTTTTATTAGTCATAGGGTACGAAATGAATCTTACTAAAGACAGACCTCAAACCTTAAACAAACATTAAAAATAAGGATATAGCTCTGAGAAAATTGCAAAATTTGGTATGTACTTTTTTCGTTCAAAAGGTAACTTGTAGAATACGGAATAGCTTTGTAGCCTTTATCAGGGTTTGTAGTAATAGAGGCGTGGATCCACATTAAACATCACTTTTACCAGCAGGGATCACTAATATTTTGAGAAGATATCGTATTTAACAATCTTAAATCATTACTCACAATAGTTGCTAATAAGTAGAAATCTGTAATAATAAAAAAAGAAACATGAATGAATCAAATTTTATTCAGATCTGTATTAATCAGCTAGTTTAATGACGTTTTTTCACAAAAATTTTCACTGAATAGCGTAAGAACGTTGAATTTTTTGTTTTTTCTTTAATATCGTCTAAAAGAGGTTAAAAAATGCGTATAACACAAGAAGTTCGCTGCCCTAATTGCGGCAGTCATGCTGAAAGACATTATTTCGTGAAAACAAACCTTACCCAGACTCAATGCCCGGTCTGTGACTACTTGATGATTAATTGTTCTCGCACGGGTAGGGTCGTCGAGGCTTACGCGCCTGGGATCTACGCTCGTCGCTAGTGCCTGGTAAAGAATAAATTCCCCGAAGTACATGCTGTAAGGGCACGACCTACCATGCCCCTAGGATGTTACCCACAATGCCAAGATAAACAGCAAGTTAGGGACTTCCAAACAAAAAATATCCGAATGGCTGTTGTGGGTGATCAAGATGCCCAATCTAACAACAGAGGCAGCCATTAGACTTCTTGCACAAATTAAATTCTTGCCCCCTTGCCCCCCAAAATTGGGGGATTTAGGGAGCGTTCCAGGATTTCTGCCAGAGATCTATTAGCGAAAGGGGCGCAGCCCAGTGTAACGCCTGCCCACTAAATGGGAGATTTATTCATTAGACCTCCTGCACGAAGAGAATTTTCGCCCCCGATTGGGGGGAATAAGAATTAAACTCACCACAATTAGGGGATGCGCAGGGCATGTCATGATTCATGCAGGAGGTCTGTTGAACATCCCTTAAAGTTGAGGAGACACCTTCATCGTGGACGCTCGAAGTTGTCCGCAAGCGGCATCTTTGTCCAAACCACGAGAGCGGCGAACACTGACGGCAATGTGTTGCTTCTCTAAAGCATCAACGAAGGCTTGAATCCTACGAGGGCTAGGGCGCTGATAATCTACCTCGTTGATGGGATTATAAGGAATCAAATTAACGTGACTCTGGAACCCTCGCAGATGTTCTGCCAGTTCAGTAGCGTGTTCCGGAAGGTCATTAAGTCCCGCCAGGAGGATGTATTCAAAGGTCACCCGGCGACCTGTTAATTGCACATATTCTCGGCACTCCTCTAACAGAGCCTCCAATGGATAACGGCGAGCGCTGGGAATGAGTTTTTCCCGTAGCAGCTGATTCGAGGCGTGGAGACTGACGGCAAAGGTGATTTGCAGCTGATGAGAGGCGAGTTGGCGGATTCGACCAGGGATACCGACAGTTGAGATTGTAAGCGATCGCTGTCCAATCCCCACATCTTGATTAATAGACTTCACGGCACCCAAAACAGCGTCTAGATTCAGCAATGGCTCTCCCATACCCATGAAAACCACATTGCTGACGCGCTGCCCAAAGTCTTCTTGAACGGTCAAAACCTGATCAACAATTTCGTGGCGTGCCAGATTACGGATGAATCCTCCCTTACCAGTAGCGCAGAAGTCACAAGCCATTGGACAACCTACTTGCGAAGATACACACACTGTAAGGCGTTCCTTAGATTTTGGATTTTGGATTGAGTCATCTCCCCATCTGTGTGTCCCCTCATCTCTTGCAAAAGTAGGAATACCGACGGTTTCAATAATGTGACCATCTGCTAATCGCAGGAGGTATTTCACTGTTCCATCGGGAGCTTCAGAGCGGTGGTGTAATGTTGAGCGACCAATAGGAACATCAGCCAAGGCTGCACGCCACTGTTTAGGAAAAACTGAAATTTCTGAGAGCGATCGCGCCCCTTTTTGATAAATCCATCCATGTAGCTGACGCCCCCGATAAGCGGGTTGCCCTTGCTGTTGTACCCATTGTGTTAACTCCGCTAAAGACGCACCTAACAGCGGAGGAATTGAGGTTAATACTGCTTGCGTCGATTCACCTGATTTAGTCAACAACAGGTAAGAATTTTGACCATTGCTACTATTTTGTGAGTGAACCGAAGAAAGATGCGGTGTAAGGGACATAAAAGCATACAAATTTATCTTAGATTTCTATCCTAGAACTTCTGTTGATTGCCTGCTGGTCTAAAAGGAGTTCAGACTACAGAAGTTCAAAATTACTCCATCCCTAAGGGAATGGAGCTTAAGATCAGGGAAATCTATGTATTTAGACATAGCCCCTATGATAGAGATTAATCTCACAAAAGCTTATATCGTAATGGATAGAGCTTGCTGTCCTATCAGTTTTGCTCTACCCCTGCTAGTTAAGCGGGGGTAAATTTATGCTTAGCCTAAATAAACCCAAGAAAAGCTCCTAGAGCGCATGAACTAGGAGCTTGTTGTCCTATCGTTAGCAATGCCATCAATTATTGTGGACTTGCCTAATGAAACCTTACTATCCTAAGCAGCCTTGAACCTCTATCTAAAGGCGGTGTTCGTAGAATACAAATAATTAGGACTTCCCTGGCACAAGTGCAGGGAAACTCCTAGTTTGTTACTTGATGCTTTTGCCTTTTAGAACTAATAAATAACCACATAATATAGCTTTTCCTAGGCTTTTTAAAAGGCGTTTCTAAAAAAATTGGGTGGCTTCAACAGCCACCCAGAAAAGTTGTTAAGGCAAACTACATTGTCTGCCTTAACACCTTACAAAGAATTAAGCAGTAACAGCCTTCTTCGTTACAACGCCCAATTCGCCTTTGGCATACTTAGCAGCATAGTCATCTAGAGTCATCTGCTGAATCTTGCTGGCATTGCCGGCAGTACCAAACTGCTGGTAACGCTCTAGACATACCTTCTTCATGTAGGTAATCGAAGGCTTCATGAAGTGACGGGGGTCAAAGTTCGAGGGATCTTTAGCAGCTGCTTCACGAATTGCAGCAGTGATTGCCAAGCGGTTGTCAGTATCGATATTGACCTTACGAACACCACTCTTGATGCCCTTCTGAATTTCTTCAACAGGCACACCATAGGTTTCAGGAATGTTACCACCGTACTGGTTGATGATGGCAATCAAGTCTTCCGGCACAGAGGAAGAACCATGCATCACAAGGTGAGTGTTAGGCAGGCGGCGATGAATTTCTTCGATTCGGCTGATGGCAAGAATTTCACCAGTGGGCTTACGAGTAAACTTGTAGGCTCCGTGGCTAGTGCCAATAGCAACAGCTAGAGCATCTACACCAGTCTGCTCAACAAAATCAACAGCTTCGTCAGGGTCAGTTAATAGCTGGTCGTGGGAGAGAGTACCTTCAAAACCGTGACCGTCTTCCGCTTCACCTGCGCCCGTTTCCAGAGAACCTAGACAACCTAGTTCCCCTTCCACGCTAACGCCGACTGAATGAGCGACTTCTACAACTTTACGAGTGACTTCAACGTTGTACTCGTAGCTGGATGGAGTTTTGGCATCTGCCTCCAGAGAACCGTCCATCATGACGCTGGTGAAACCATGACGAATCGCTGAGTAGCAAGTAGCTGGACTATTGCCGTGGTCTTGGTGCATGGCAATAGGGAGGTGGGGGTAGGTTTCTACCGCTGCCAGGATCAGATGACGGAGGAAGTATTCTCCGGCGTAGCTGCGGGCACCGCGAGAAGCTTGTAAAATTACTGGGCTATCCGCTTCATGAGCAGCCTGCATAATCGACTGGATCTGCTCCATATTATTGACGTTATAAGCTGGAATGCCGTAGCCATTCTCAGCGGCGTGATCCAACAACAGCCGCATGGGTACGAGCGCCATAAAGAGTCCTCCTATGTTCTGGTTTGTTGTCCGCTAGTTGCCTACAGACAATCTTAATTCTTACGACAATCTTAAGATAGTTTATCAGCTTATAGGCAATTATCTCTAGATATTCTAGAATAAGCCTTGCTTATAGAATAATAAGTTTTTGCTATACATCAATATGGGTCGCCCGGGATTCGAACCCGGGACCAATCGGTTAAAAGCCGAATGCTCTACCACTGAGCTAGCGACCCTAGAAAAACAGTGCTAAGCGCACCGTTTTAAACTATAGCGCAAGTAAACAAAATTGTCCAGAGTCATTTTTATAAAAAGTTTACTGTCAGTCTGACAAAAGCATCATAACTGTCTCCAGGAGCCAAGTGGGTTAGATGTTCTCCAGTATTTAGGGCATTACGCGGAGCACTCCAGGGTTCCAGGCAATAATAGTCTTTACCCTTAATTGCCCAGAAAACGAGGGTGGAGTAGAGGTCAGTGTAACTCAGTGTGATTTTTAATTGGCGTCCCGTATCAGTAACACTTGCTGATTTTTCACTTACCTGCCCAAAGGCAAAATCAATTTCATCGCGACTGAAATCGAAGCTACTAGAGAAGGGGTAAACTTCTTTAGTAATCTGATCTTGATACTCACAAGCAGGTATCTCAAATTCCAGTTTGGTCTTATCAGACGTAAAGAAGTAAGGATGTAGACCTGTAGAAAAGGGCATTGGCTCGGTTGAATGATTCGTGTACCGCTGCTGAATCTCTAAAGTATTACCCTTGAGGTTGTAGGTGAAGGCAAGTTGAAAGTCGAAGGGGTACACGGCACGAGTTTGGTTGTTGCTATTGAGAGTGAGAGTGAGGCTGACAAAGCTATTCGTTATCTGCTGGTCTGTGACTTCCCAGGCTAAGTCACGGGCAAAGCCGTGCTGTTTGAGTGTGTAGTGTTCCCCCTTATAGGTGTAGGTGTTATCGGGTAAGTTTCCACAGATGGGGAAAAGGATTGGGATGCCACCCCGCACGCTCAAGCTAGGCTCAGCGAAGCGTTCAGTATCAAGGTAGAGAATGTCTTGATTTTGAAGATTCCAGTGGGTGATGATGCCGCCCCGTTCTGGAACAACTTCAATGCGAGAGTGAGCCTGTTCGTTAGTCAGAATGTAGGTTTTGTATTGTTTTTGTTGTATTGCGATCGCACACACAGGCGTCTTTCTCCCCAAAAAGCGGCTGTTGGTCAGCTAGCTACACCAGAACTTTAACAAACTCTTGTCAGAAAACTAGTATCAGGTTCATCAGTTCTTCACAGGAAATTTTTTAAGATGGCAGAACGGAGTGTTGATTTTTTCTTCAAGCCCAGACTCAACAACTATTACGGCTCCTGAAAACATCCTATTTGTGGGAAATTCTTAGGCTTTTCGGTCTGCATGTGATACAGATCACATCTTAGATGTGTGAAAAATCACACTAACCTTCTGACATAAATCAATTTTAAGACTTGAAAAATATTAGATATTATTAACAATCCCTTACAAATGCTCCGGGTTCATGATTCGCTCGCTTGTACAGTCGGCTTTTCAAACAGGTTGCCTCAGTGTGGCTTCTGAGGGCTTAATCCGTCAGTTACTGGAAATAAAGGGCTACGAGCCGTCCGATGTGGAGGCTCTTAAGTCTCTTAATGAAGCCCTAAACTCGGGTCAAATCGAACGAGAAGCTCGTGGTGATAGTGTAATGACGCTAATACCTAATAGACGCTAATAACTCCAAGCAAAGCTTTGGAGTGTACTGCTGTTCAAGTGACGTTTTATTTCTGGCATTTAGCCAGTACTCTTTTTGATCTCCTACTGTCCGTAAGCCGACTTAGTCAAGATAACCCGAGTGTAAGTGTTAGCTACTCAGTCAGAGAACCTCCTAAAGCAGAGTTTGGGCAACTTTAACCTAGTCGTAGAGGGGGACGGTACTAGGAAGCCATCAGCTAGTTGTGAGAGGGAGAACATAGTTAAAGCTGATTCAGATGAACCTAGTACAGCTACTGCATACCTACCAAACGCCGAGTCATAAGGTCAGGGAAGGTTAACAGGTAAGCAATAGCGTACATACCGTGGAGATAGCTACAGCGATTTAATCTAGCCAGCACAGGCATATAGTCTAGTTTGAAGTCTGTACTCTTGCGCTCAGCAGATATAGCAAGGAGTATGTCACAATAGCTATGTCTGGGATTTCAGACACTAAATCCTAACTAGTAGACTAGGACTTTTGACCTAGCAAGAACCGCGCTAGTCGCAATGGCGGAATACATTTGTGCCAAACAAGAGCATCCGCTCCCTGCCGATGCCAACTTACCCAAATTGCTATATGTGCTCACAGGGCAAATTGCTCTCCACCATTGCCTTGCTCCGAGTTTTCTTGACTGCTTACGCGCTGGAATGAAAAGGTCGAAGAAACCTTCGACTGTTAAAGGTACTGTAAAGTCACTCTCAAGATAGCCGCTGAATGCAAGCTAAACTTTTAAGCATTGAAAGGGAAACATCATGGAGGCATCTCACCTTTGGCGAGGGAGAGTCAAACAAAGTTAAGCCCGCGTCAAGCTCAAGGAAGCTGTATCCACAATATCGGAGCGGCTTGCCTCATCACTATTGGAAGAGTTATTTGCTCAGGAGAAGCCAAATATGCTACACCGCAAGATTTATCAACTTTGTTGCGATGGTCGTGAGGTGTGTGTTTTCTTGCGGGATCAGCAACGTTGGATTGAACGTGCCCGCATTGTTGATATTGAAGGAGATTTAGTTACGCTGCGTTACGAAACGGATGAAGACGATGAAGTGAGTTCTTGGGAAGAAATGGTTCGCCTGGAAAGTATTGGTTCTGTGACTCAGAAGTTGGCTTCTGTACCGAGAGGTAATGTTGAACCCCTGGTTTCTGATGATTGCCCAGAAGCTGAACAGATTCACCCACGTTCTCAAGACTCAAATCCAGACTAATTGAAATACTAGAACTCACTCCATCTCTGGTGGGGGTTCAGCAGGTTCAAAGACTGGACAATAGCCTTCTGGCGTCACCTTAAAGCCATACAGGGGAGAAACTGGATTCCAGCAGCGTTGCCCTCGTTGATGACGGCAGTTGCCGCAGCAATCGATATTGATGGGTATCCTGGCATTGCTGCCACTCTGGAGCAGTTCTCGTTGCGACAATCCGCGCAATACCAGTTCTTCTCCCTGCCAGCGGGCTTCTACCAAACCAGTATCAGCAAAATTTTGCCAACGGGGATCAGCTGCGATCGCTTCTGGGAGAGTGACCGTTACGACGGTTCCCAACTCTGTAAGCTCGCCTTCGTAGTTGGTTTCTGCTGGTGCGGCTGGTTGTATGAAAGTATCACCAATTGGAAGTTCTACCAGTGTTCCCACTGATGGGGAATGTAAATGGTAGCGATTTTGTAACTCCTCCAAACTGGTTAGGTCAGTCAGGTAGGTTGGGGAACCATGGATAAAAACAACGTGCTGAGGACGCAGATTGTGAATCAACTGAGTTGTTCCCAGGCGATCGCCATGTTGAGCCAGTAAATAAGTTTCAACACCATCCACTCCCAAATCGTTTATTTTGGAAGGATATCTAGGGTGTTCCGGTAGAAACACCATCAGAGAACCCAATTCAGGGTGGTAGTATTTCGTCAAGTCAGCCGTTTCATCGGTGATGACAATGCAAGGAGACTTACCAATATTCTGTCGCTGTATGGCATCCAAGCGACGCACACGAGGACGTACCCGTTCATCCCAGAATAGGGGTTGATGTCGGGCAAAGTTTTGCACTGAGGTCGGGAAGTGAGGCAGAAGTTCGATGTAGCTATCACAACCGACAGCGACGGTGCCATCTACCCAGATATCCAGGTTGCGACCTGTAAAGTGGTGATGGCTCCGCAAAAGCATTAAAATTTCTTGACCTAGACCTAAAGTCGGAACTGGCAGCAAAACAGTGTTCTGAGCAGTGAGGGCTTGTCCGATACGTTCTACTAGCTGATTTTCTTGTTGCCGTCGATGAGGATGTCGAGCTGTGCCATAACTGCCTTCAACAATTAGCACATCTGGGTGTATGCCGCGCAGCGCTTCAAGAGATAACCCTTCTACCAGTCGGGAGTTAGACAGGAAAAAGTCACCTGTGTAAAGCAGTCGGTAAGTTTTGCGTGGAGTTGTATAGGTGAGTAATAGAACCGCGGCCCCCGGCAAATGCCCAGCAGGAAACAACTCCGCAACCAACCCCTCGCGAAATTCGACAGGCGATCGCCAAGGTAAAGCATTACAGAATTTTGGAATTTCCTCAATCGACAACTGTGGCCAATTCAGCGGCAACAGCTGAGTCGTTACTTCACTAGCGTAGATCGGTAATTGTGGGAAAGCTTTGTGGAGAGCCAGCAACCCTTGAGCATGATCAGGGTGAGCATGAGTGCACAGTACCAGATCCGCCGGTGGATTTGCTTGAGCTTGTAGAGGTGCGATGTCCGTTAATCCACAGTCGAGGAGTATACGGTGTGGTCCCATTTGCACCAACAAACAAACTCCTTCACCGCCATGACCGACTCCGTAGGGAAAACAGGCTAATCCCTCATCCTCGAGTAGATAGGATGTCATTAGGCGTTGATTGCTCATGAGTTGTCACAGATCAGCGGTCAACAATCAGCAATTAACTATTGGCTTTGAGTTTGTCGTCCGTTATCAGGCGTCAACAAAAAGCTGAAGGATAAGGGCTGTTCGGCGTAGCTATTGCCGCAAGCTAGGATGAAAAAACACCAGGTTGTCCAAACAGATAACTCCTCATGTACCTTTGCCCATGAAGAAGATTTCGCCCATTTCAGGACGAGGCACAAACCAGAAATTTATATTTCATCCGTTATACTTCATACTTTTTAATCAAGTTACCTGTGATTACTTACTACAGACTGCTAAGCACTCTAGGAGCTATTTGCTTACGGCTGAGCTAAAGATAGATTAGTGAGCAGAACCGTTACCGTGATAATTGTCCGAATCGTAAAATCCGTTCTTAGTGCCAAAAATCAGAGATAACGCGGTAAAAACAACTGTCAGCACCACTAAAACCAGTTTGACATCCATCTGTGTAATAACCTCCTTAATTTATTGATCCCATCTAGGGATTTAACGATTTATTAAGATGAATCTTCACTTATCTGCTCAAATTGTAAAACCCAACTGGCTTGCCCGTCTATCCACCGAGGTGGCACCTGACCTAGTTGGATGTACTCTGGTGCGCCAACTAAGCAATGGAAACATCCTGCGGGGAATGATTGTCGAAACCGAAGCCTATGGATCCGATGACCCAGCCTGTCATGCTTATCGCCGTCGGACACAGCGTAATTTGGTGATGTTTGGTCCTGCTGGGTACACCTACGTCTATTTAATTTATGGAGTCTATTACTGCCTGAACATTGTCACAGATCAGGCGGACGTGCCTAGTGCTGTCTTGATTCGTGCCTTACAGCTAGAATCTATACCTAGTTGGATAAATCACAAAAGTCAGTCTAAGTTCCATCGGCTTGCGGCTGGTCCGGGCAAGCTTTGCGGGGCTTTGCAAATTGACCTAACACTGAATGCTCAAGTCCTGCAACCGGGTGAACCCTTGTACATCGAGCATCGTCCTCCTCAGTTTCAACCTGATCTTATCCAAACTACGCGGATTGGTTTGTCAAAAGGAACTGACTTGCCTTGGCGATGGTATTTGAACAACTGCCCAGCCGTATCTAAACTTTAATTAAGTTCATCCCAGGTCATTGATGCGTGGGATGCAAGCTTTAGTAGTTAGTAGTTAGTAGTTAATAGTTAATAGTTAATAGTTACGCATAACCTCTATTCGTAGGGTAGGCTATGCCCACCATCACTCTATGGGTAGTACCTAAAGGCTCGATTTGCGTAAATCCTGATAGTTTTTTACTCACCACTCGCCTACTGTCCTACTAATACCCCGCCGCCAATTCCTCTCAGGGCTAAAAGCTACGGAGCGTCCTGGTGGGGCTGTGTGAATCAAAAAAACGTTTTGTTAGAGGTTCTAAGAAGACTGTGAAACCACTATCCAACAACCTTGAGACCTACCTTTCAGCTACCCCAGTCATTGATTGGAACGTTAAGGCAGTGGCAGATAAAGCAGCAGAGGTTGCCGATCACCTTGACGATGACGTTGAAAAAGCTAAACGTCTCTTTGAGTGGGTTCGAGACAATATTCCCCATTCCAAGGATATCGATTCGGACGTGGTGACCTGTTCGGCTAGTGAAGTCCTCGCGGAAGGAACGGGTATCTGCTTTGCCAAGAGCCATTTATTAGCGGCGATGTTACGTTCTGTTGGCATTCCTGCTGGTTTCTGTTATCAAGTTTGCGCTCAGGACGAGCCTGAGCAAGGCATGGTTCTGCATGGTTTCAACGGGATCTACCTGGCAAGTCTCAATCGATGGATTCGTGTAGATCCTCGTGGGAACACAGGTGGGATCGATGCGCAATTCGATCTCCGAGAGGAACGCCTCGCCTTCCCTCCTGATCCGGCGCGTGGCGAATTCGTGTTTGATGAAATCTGGCCGAATCCTGTTGCCGAAATCGTCGATGTCCTCTCAAAATTTAGCAGTCGTAGGGAAATGTGGGAATACCTCCCAGCTAGCTTGGCGGTTAAAACCGCAGCTACATAAACAAAACCTGCTCTAGACAGGTTGCAAAAATGTTGATTTTCGTCAGCGCGACCGACGAGATGGCTTGTCGTGACAGGTTTAGAGTTTGTTTCCTGATCGCTATTGGTTAGAACAATACCAGACGGAGTTGGTATGACTTGAGTGTGGTGACGTTTGGGAGCGATCGCGTAACCTAATCTGTGCTAAATTTACAAGCCTGTCCTGTTCCGTTAGTCTCCCTGAACACAAAACATCATTTTAATTGCTGCTTAATTGCTGCAAGAAACTGGACATCATCAGGGAGAATGTTGAACAATCCCCAGAGGTTAGAGCCAATTTGTTGTAGCCTACCTGAGATTTGATCGCTCCTGTTTGCCAGCTAACTTAATGGTTATATTTTATGAGCAGTTCCAAAGCGCAGATTAATCGCTATCTTTGGGCAGTTGGTTCAGCTGCTGCGTACATTCCCGTTGGAGAACTAGTCAGAGACAGATACCAGGTAGTTGCCCCGCAAATTTGGCACGATACCGACCCAGAACAGCTACCAGACATTCCTGAGCGACTGAGTAGCAACATTCTCCCTTACCTACACTTGTATTCACACCAACTTCATGTCCCAGTGGTTTATGGGGTGTGTCAGGTGAAAGACTTTGTTCCAGAGTCAGCCGTAACTTTACTAGAAAATGCACCGATTGATGTCAGTGGTGAGTTATATCCCTCCCTTGAATCAATGTGGACGAAGGCATCGGTTGTACGTCAGGCTTATTGGCTATGGCAGATTCTGCAACTGTGGCAACCCTTAAAGGAAGTGGGGGTGGCTTCCAGTCTCCTAGTTCCCGACAACATTCGGGTTGAAGGATGGCGGGTGCGACTGCTGGAACTTTATACCGACTCTATTGAAGAGCCAGAGCTAGCTTTTGCTCCAGTGTCTACTAGCAGTAGTACCAGTTCCTCAGACGCGCTGGAGGAGGAGGTTTCCTCAAGGATAAGTGCTGCGCTGATCAAACCTCCTATAAAAGCTAGCCTGCAACAGTTAGGAGAATGCTGGGAATCTTTGTGTCGGAAAGCACCAGGTGCTGTGGCGTCTCGGTTAGCTATGATTGCGCAGATGCTACAAACGGAGAACCCGCCTTTAAAAGCGATCGCCACTGAGCTAAACAAGGTGTTGTTAGAACAAGCGGCTCGACAGCCTTTACGTCTGCGGATTGCCGGAGGAACGGATACTGGTCCTCAACACAACCACAATGAAGACAGTTGTTTTCCTTTAATTTCTGAGCTGCCTACAGATCTGGGTGAACCTCGTGACCCACTGATTCCCCATCTATCAATAGTGTGTGATGGCATTGGTGGACATGAAGGAGGAGAAGTGGCTAGCCAAATCGCTGTGCAGTCGATCAAACTCCAGGTTCGGGCGCTACTGGCAGAGTTAGCAGAAGACCCCGAAATCATGTCGCCCGAACTCGTGACTCAGCAGTTAGCGGCAATTATCCGGGTAGCCAATAACTTAATTGCTTCTCGCAATGATGAACAAGAACGACAGTCCCGCCGTCGCATGGCAACGACGTTGACCTTTGCACTGCAATTGCCGCAAATTGTGAGAATGCCTGATGGTCAGGGAAATGCTCACGAACTTTACATTGCCAGTATTGGGGATAGCCGTGCCTACTGGATAACGCCCCGCTACTGCCAACAACTGACTGTAGATGATGACGTGGCAACGCGGGAAGTAAGGATGGGTCGCAGTCTCTATCGAAAAGCATTGCAGCGCCCTGATGCAGGAGCCCTCACCCAAGCAGTGGGAACACGAGATGCCGAATTACTTCGCCCAAGTGTAGAGCGATTCATTTTAGAAGAAGATGGTCTGCTGTTGCTGTGTTCTGATGGTCTGAGTGACAACGGCTGGATTGAGGAATTGTATACGGATTTTCCGCGAGATGTCTTCAGCGGCAAGCTTTCTCCAGAAGCAGCGGTTCAGTCTTTAATTGAGCTAGCCAATCAAAAGAATGGTCATGACAATGTATCAGTAGTTCTCACCTACTGTGCGGTTGCTCCACAATACCCGGTAGTACTAAACCTTGGGGAACTCCCGTTGTCGAGCAAACCTTATGTATTCAATCTGGAGACTGAATGGTCTGCCTCTAGTCAGGCGTTAGCTTCTGATGACGCTGTGGCGCCTGACGTAAACGAACCAGCAACCCCATCTAGAGGGGAGTGGTTCAAGGTAGCTTTAGGTATCACGGGAGTATTGTTGGTAGTAGTATCCGCTGGTGCTGCTTTACTAACAGCTCAGTGGTTACTCAATCCTGAGGGACTCAAGCAAATGCGCGATCGCTTTTTCCCACAAAAACAACTCCAGAGCCATCACTCGTTGTCAGTCCCGACACAACCACCACACAATGAGCCATAGCTTGATTAGGCTTCTTGCAAAAAACCTTGGAACTCCACCCCCTAACCCCCTTCCCCCATCACAGGAGGGGAAAATTTCTTGCTCCCTCCTCGTCAACACAGAGGGTTGGGGAGGAGTTCTTAATACTTCTGCAAGAGATCTATTCTTTAATGCCAGCTGTTTTTTCTACTGACAACTAACCAATGAACGGCCACCTTATTTGTGAGGGCGCTCTAGGAAAGAACCCTGCTGTGCAAAAATAATAAGGTTGCCTGGGCAAGTTCCGACTTAGTTCAGGCTATTGGAGAGAATATGAGCGTTATGTATGAAAGTTGGCGATCGCGTGCGCGTTACGAAATCTGTCATTGTTTACCACCATCCTTCCCACCGCAACGAGCCTTTTGATGTCAAAGAACTGGAGGGAGAAGTAATCCAGTTTGTTGTAGAGTGGCAAGGCAGACCAGTGAGCGCCAACTTACCGGTGCTAGTTCAGTTTGACAAAAAATTTCGTGTTCACTTCCGTGAGGACGAGATCGAACTTGTGTAGTGTTAATCGATTTCCGATTATAGATTTTGGATTGACCCGTCTGTTAAGCAACACTCTTGGAATAAGGACAGGTTGGGAATTCAACGCATGGTGCTGTTTTTCCAAATCTTTCTTTTCCCCTAAAGGCTAAGGGTTTAAGAACCCGACTAGTACACTTCAATCCAAAATCTATAATCGAAAATTTCTCGGTCAACGTTTTCAAGACTGTTTATGGCGACAGAACAAACCAAACAAGTTTATGTCACCTTGCATTTTCTGCCACTCTTGCCGATGGCGTTCTGCTGTCTGTCGGTACCACTCACAGTAGCGCTCATGCTCCTGCCTGGACTGTGATTCCCGGTAAAACTCGTGAGCCATCTGGTAAGTAGCAAAAATATCAGCCGCTGGTGTAGGCGCTGGGATAATGTATCGGAATTGTTCTGGCATTATGGCTAGAGGCTAAAGGCAAACAACAGTTAAGTGTCACGATAGTGGGGCTGAAAAAGTGTACAAACTCACTTTTTGAGTAAATTACCCCTAAGTATCTGTTTGTCAAGGGGGTAGAACAAAGAAGTGTTTGTTTCTACCACTTTCTCAATGGTATTTAATTCTCAATGCTCAATGCCTTACTACCTTGGACAGAGTTATCAGTTAAAAGCTTTTCGGTATTTTGCTGTAAGGCAATTCAAAACTGTTAAATCCATCGTCGGATTGGCTATCATATCCATCCTCGGAGACGGTAGACTACCATGCCAATGTATTCTTTTAAAGCACGAGTAGTCTTGTCTAATCGCTCAGTATCCGGAATCAAACTTAGGACAGTAGCTTGGAGACTGCTGTTTGGTTCCTTGATGTCTTGTTGTGTAACCAAGAAGTCGGTAGGTGCGGGAATCACCTCAATTCCCTGACGCCGGAAAATCTGGAGCGATCGCGGCATATGTATTGCCGATGTTACTAATAAAACCCGGCGGATACCTCGTTGCTTCATTATTTGCCGTACATTAACAGCATTTTGGTAGGTGTTAAGAGATGTGGCGTCTTGCAGGATGGCGGAGGACGGCACACCTACGCTTTTCAAAATCTCTGCCATATCGGCTGATTCCGAGGGGCCGCCCCCGCGCCAATCCACTCGACCCCCAGAAGCAATTACTAGAGGAGCCTTACCTTCACGGTACAATTGAGCACCATAGAGAACGCGATCGCCTCCTTCACCCACATCTACAGCTGGTCTTGGTGGAAAAGCTGGTTTCGTCCCACCTCCCAAGACTACGATGGCGTCAGCTGTGGGTAATCGTTCATTTGAGGCGTGCTGCCACTCTAGGGATTGTACTAAGGCATTAGCGACCCAATTATTACTGGCTAACAACAACAACACTAGCGCCAAGCTGATTGGTACTGGCACCCAGCGAGAACGCCTCCACCACATCACCAAACCCACAACCATCAGCAGGCAGGCGAGTCCTAACGGGTACAGAAATAGCGGCAGCAGCTTTGAGAGGAATAAAAACATAGATTATTGAGACTGCCTAGGCTATTAGCCCTGTATAGCTTATTTTTTCAAAAAACTTGTAAAAGAAGACGTTAGAGAACGCTGTGAGCGTCTCCTTCCTTTAGCCTCATCCCTCCGCTGTTTGGCTAAACGTAGCCCACTCACTTTAGCCGGACCTTCTTCTTCTTCCACATCAGGCTCCACTGGCTGCAAGTCATTAGGGTTGTCTTTGGTTTTCCACCAGCCAATCACCAAGCCCCCGCCTAACCCACCCGCTAAGCCAAGCAAGATACTTAAAGGGACTGAGTATCCCAGAAAATAAAAGCTGATCAGAAAAAACAACCAAAGCTGTAGCGCAGTTCCCGTGGAAAACCCGTTGGAGAGTCTAATCATACTTTGTTGAAAATTCTCCTTTTCATTTACTTACAAATGTAACCGTTCATCTCTCAGCTGATTTATTCACTTAACTTGCAGCCAGTTGTGTTTTCATGGCATTCAGGTCAATTTCAAACGTCTGAGAAATCTTTTCGATTACCTTAGCTTCTTCGGGTGTCTTGACTCCATCCCGTTGAACAACTCGCTCACATTGAGCCAACAGTGGTAGTGCAAAGTCTCGATTGAGTTGAGTGAGAAGCTGCTCCAAAGGTGGGGGCGACTTAATGTCTCGCTTAATTACAACCAAGGAGGTAGGGTTAATGTTTAAGGTTTCTAGTTCTGGCACAATGTCTTCCCAGGATTTTTCAGGATTTCCCGCTAAAATGACATGCACCAGAATCTGATCCATGATGATTTGCTGAGCGATCGCATTTTGTAAATAGTCGTCACTCGCCTCCTTGGAAGCTGCCAATGTTTCCGGCACAGCCTGCGACTCCAGTTTGGCTTCATAAAAGCGACAAGCCGCATACCCAACTGTATAAAGCATCACCGCATTAGTACTAGCACCAATTACGGCTCCAGCCACGGGTGCGTTTTGCAACAACTCCAGACCCATCTTAATCGCTCGATTTCCGCCAAGCGCCAGACCAAATACCGTCAAGACTTCACCTTTTCGGGATGGTTCGCGGATGTCAAGTCCATAAAGCGCTGCAATCTGATAAACCATTTCCGCCTGTAATGCCGACGTGGCTGTCAAATCGACAACAAACAAGGCAGCCGCTGCTCCTGGCACTAAGCTAGTAACCAACCCAGTACTTCCGGCATAAATCGCTTTCTCCATCATGATTCGATGAGCGATTTGTCTGGATGGTTCGTTTGGATACTTTTGCTTGAGCTTCTTTACTGAGTCCTCAACTTTAACCAAATCAACTTGGTCTACTACTTTCCGCAGAATAGGAGCACCCGCAACAAATTCAGTGATTTGACTCAGTATTTGGTAAGTGTGCTTAGCTGCGTTTCCTCCGACCCCAGCCGCTGTCTTAATGGCAGCTTTTCCGGCTTGGGATGCATTATTGCCGATCGCTCCGCCAACTCCAGCGATCGCTCCTCCCACCCCAGCCGCCGTCTCCACTATTGCTTTCCCACTGTGAAAGACTGTATCACTAACCGCTTTGCCTACCCCAGTCGCTGTCTCTACAAAAGCCTTGCCAGTCGCCCATGTAGTCTTGCCAACAACATCACCCATCCCCGCTGCCGTATCCACCATCACTTTCCCTGCCTGGGATGTAGTGTTGCCTACCGACTCACTAATCCCGCCTACCATCTTGGCAAAGGAGGAAAAAGAAAAGGGTTCATCAGCTTGAGTTTTGCTGTTAGCCAAACTTGATGGAACATCTTGAGTTTTGCTGTTAGTCAAACTTGATGGAACATCAACCAGTACAAACTTTTGATGCCAATCAGGAATATCATCACCGGGTTGACGCCCATACACAATCACTGTATTGACCATTCCCAGCCCTAAGCGGATTATTACGTCACTGATAATGGCAACAGATTCTTGTTTATTGGGAGTTTTAACAGCTTCTACAATAATGTTCAAGCTATCATTCTTGATGGCAGCTTTCGTGGTCACGCCTTTGGGTTCAAAAGAACGGTTAAGCAGAGTAGCGATCGCATTGGCGTCTCCCTGCTTGGCAAGTTCCTCAAGAGTGGGTTGTGTCATGATTAGTAATGCAGGAGCCGTGAAAAGCCAGATCTCAATTATTAAAGGTAGGGTACCTCAGCAGTAGTCTTTTTTTAATCCATCTTACGGGGTTGTTTTTCTGATTGCCCCAACCCGTTTTTTCGTCACTTAAAACTCCAAGCGGCAACGGCTAAACAACTCCAACCAACAATAAAAGCGGCTCCTCCCAACGGTGTAATCGCTCCCAACCACTTAATATTAGTGAGACTCAAAGCGTATAAGCTTCCAGAAAAAATCACAACGCCAGCAATGAAGGCAATTCCTGCTGCTACTAGAGTGGGCGGTGGTGCATTGTAAGGGAGACTTTGAGAACTGATATTACACAGCAACGCCACTATTAAGAGTGCTAGCGCATGGTACATCTGGTAACGCGTGCCGACTTCAAAAATTTCCAGCGCACGCTCAGTAAGTCTTTCCTTCAAAGCATGGGAGGCAAAGGCACCAGTAGCAACAGAAAGACCTCCCAGAATTGCTGCGATCGCTAAAAAAAATCGAGTCATTAATTGTTACAGCCTCGAAGCTGAAATCCTTGCCTATAAATTGTATTTGTCCTCAGCTCAACTTGATTAGCGCTCGCACATCTAGATAGATATAGATAAAGTCGAGCCTAGCCATGATCAAGCAGGGTTTGAGTCACCCTGTGGTTAACAGACACGCTAACCACAGCGTTACTGAAAATTTCAGGCTTTTAAATGAAGAACATTCAAAGCCACAGAAATCAGCGAGAGGAAGGTAAGAAATCCTACAGCATCAAGCATTGTGGTTAGTAGTGGACCACTGATTAACGCTGGATCAAGATTCAACCGCTTAAGTCCCATTGGTAACAATGTTCCCATAGTGGCGGCTACCAGTACATTAATCGCCATAACCATCCCTGCAAGAAATGCCACCCAGCGCTCTTGAGGAGCAGACCAAATAAAGGAAAGGACGCACAGGGCAAGACCTAATGCTACGGCGGTACCTAAACCAGCGAGAATTTCTTTACGAAGGATTTGCAGTGTATCTTCCGGCGTTACCTCACCGACACCGAGTCCCCGTACTGTCACCGATAAAGCCTGAATGCCGACATTGCCGCTGGTATTAGACAAAATTGGCATAATTACCGCCAGAACAGGCACGGCTGAAATGGTTCCCTGAAACGGTGCGATCGCGCTAGCCGCTCCAACATAAAGAACAATATTACCTAAGAGCCACGGTAACCGTTTGGCGATAGTCACTTGAGGCGGCGATAGGGCAGCTTCATCCCCACCACTGACGCCCGCCAGTTTCTGAATGTCTTCAGTGGCTTCTTCTTCTAAAATATCTACTACGTCATCAATTGTGATAATGCCAACCAGTCGGTCTTCCCGGTCAACTACAGGCAGCGCTAGCAGGTCATAGCGCTTCATCAACTGGGCGACTTCTTCCTGAGGCATTTCAGTTCTGGCTTTGATGACGCGATCGCTACCAACATCTCGAATCTGAACATCGGGAATTGTAAACAGTAGCTGCCGCAGTGATACTACTCGAACTAGCTTACGGTTGTTGTCCGTGACGTAGGCATAGTAAATCGTTTCTTTATCTTCGTCACTCAAACGAATCCGACTCAAAGCTGCTCCAACTGTTAATCCTTCCGGCAGTTGCACATATTCCGTCGTCATCACGCGACCGGCTGTCCCTTCGGGATACCCTAGAATGGTCGCGGTTGCCCGCCGTTCCTCAGAGCTAAGTTGCTGCAACAGTCGCTTTACGACTCCAGCTGGCAATTCATCAAATAATTCTGCCCGATCATCAGGACTCATCGCCTCTACAATCTGAGACACCTGAGTATCGTGCAGCGAATTAATCAGTTCTTCCTGCACGTCCTGCGGTAAATATTCAAAGACAGCGATCGCCTGATCTTTTTTGAGTAAGCGAAATGCGATCGCTTGACGTTCTGGAGGGAGTTCACTAATGTAATCCCCCACATCAACAGCTGGTAAGCGATTTAGTTCCGATTTCAGCTGGTTTAAATCGGTAAGATCAATGAGTGAATTTTGAACATCTTGGGTAAGCATAAAACCTCCTATATCTCCCTCGCGCAGGGAGAGGAGGCTCATCCGGCGCTTGGGAGGATACTACTGTCAGGGAATGGACTTCGGTCCATAAAATCTACAGAACTCAACACTGGTAACCGCTATTGATACCAGTAAGTAGTGCATCCCGGTCAAATCAGCACCTGTACCGTTGATGCGTAGAGCTTAAATTCAAAATTCAGAGCTTTGAATTTTGAATCAGGAGCACCAGGGCGACTTTTCTACCATATCCTTTACTCACCTACGGCTCAGACGAGTATTTGATACTTCTCTTGAGCCAACCGATAGAGAGGACGCCAGGCTAAACGATTGGTCAGGACTACTACCAGAGACATTACGGCAGTAGCTGCCCAGAGTAACGGGAAATTCCCCGTTGCTGTCGCTTGAGAAATGGTGGCACCCAGACCTGGAGTTGTGACTACCCGACCTTTAAAGGCGATATATTCGCTAATGATGCTAGCGTTCCAGGCTCCACCAACAGCTGTAATAATACCGGTAATCAGGTAGGGGAAGATTCCTGGCAAAACCACTGTCTGCCAGTGTTGCCAACGGGAGAGTTTATAGACCCGTGCCGCTTCAAACAAATCCGAGGGAATCGACTGTGCTCCCGCAATTACACTAAATAACACATACCACATGGTTCCTAACATCATCAGAGCCATAGAACCAATTTGTAAGCCACTGCTAATTTGAGTTAAGGCGACGAGTCGGCTGGTATCTCTAGAGTCCAAAAGCGTTGCCAGAGATTAATTGGAACGGTAGGCTGTGTAGGAATAAATGAGTGTAAACACCAGCGATAAGAAGAAAACTAGTGTCATTCGTAATAGGGTTTGAGCCGTATAGGCGGGTAAAACTTCGAGGCTTGTAGTCAGTTTCTGTTTTTACAACCACAGCAATTCCTCCAACGTATGCTTAGCAGTATTTTTTGACTGGAAAATTAGCGTCGCCTCCCTAATTTGACATACTTAGATGTTAGACAGGAAATCCATTTGTTGTTTAAATCACCTCCGGCATTAAATCTTCAGAAATATCAATTGTCTAATCTTGCCTGCCTTATTCCCAAGACAGACACCCTGAAATAACTTTTCACTTTTGAGGCGTCTTAGCGAAGCGACACTACTACGATCACTCAACACAGTAGGGCGATTCGGCACGAGAATCCCCTCAGTCAAGTGAGTGATCGATTGGGTTTCAGCTTGAGCTACTTAAAGTCAACAGATTTGGACAGTGCAATCAGCCATTTTGAGTACGTATTCAACCTCCTTTATCCCCCTCGCGCTGGGAGAAAAAGCTCTCTAGGCGCTTGGGAGCTTGCTACTGCCAATGGATGGACTTCGGTCCATAAAATCTACAGAAATCATCACTGATATCAAGCCGCGACATCAGTAAATCAATACTAGCCCCTAACAGTTACATTTCTCAATCGGGGTTAAGTTTTTCGGTCAAACTTTTTCAGGGATGGATTTTTTAGTTATGAACCGCCACAAGAAACACCTTATTCCCTTCATTACTGGCGCGTTCGCTCTTTGTCTTAGTAGTTGCACCTCTCCCGCTGTCATCAGCCAAAGTGATAACCCTAGCTTGCCGACTGCTGAAACCCTCAAGTCTCTCTCCGGTAACACAGAACAAGTAACCAGTGGCACACAGCAAAAAACTCAACCCGCTCTCGACGCCCTAACTTCGTCTCTCTCGCCTTCCTCTCAACCTTTGAAGGCTAATAACACTAAAGCGACTTCTACTGCCCAATCTGGCAAAACCACCACCCTCACCGTCTACCAACCCGACAGTCAGTGTCAGAATCTGCTATCGGAAAAAGTGACTGTACCAGCGGGAAATCTTGTAGATGCAGCTGTGGGAAAAGTCTTGCAGCAAGCTGACTCTGGTGACTTTGATTTAGCAGGATATCGTATAAAAGTCAATGCCAAAACGGGAATTGCCACCATCGATTTGCGCCGATTGCCTAATTCCAAACGGCAGTTTGTTTCCCTCGCGCCATGCGAACAATTTGCCCTTTTTGGCAGCTTACGTAAAACCTTAACCGCTAACCCTCAATTGAAGATCAGGGATGTTCGCTTCACGGAGCAAGGACAAAACATTCAGCTTTAGAGCTTAATTATGGTTGTGTCTACTTTGTTGGACGAGGTAAAGCCAAAATATGGCTTTTAGCTTGACATCTTGTAGAAACGGAATGCATCGCGTTTCCCTAGAATGTGGCTTATTGTTTTGGTTTATAAGTCGAAGCAACGTGTAATTCCTTCAACTGCTTCTCATCAACAGCAGCAGGGGCATCAGTTAACAGGCAGCGTGCTTGTTGCGTCTTCGGGAATGCAATCACATCCCGAATAGACTCTTCCCCAGCTAGCAACATTACCAGCCGATCTAGGCCGTAGGCGAGTCCTCCATGAGGCGGCGTACCATACTCAAATGCCTCTAGCAAAAACCCGAACTTGTTGTAGGCTTCTTCTGGAGATAAGCCAATCGTTTCAAACACCCGTTGCTGTAGATCCGGTTGGTAAATCCGCAGACTCCCACTGACAATTTCAAAGCCGTTGTAAACCAAGTCGTAGGCTTGTGCCCGTGCTGTTTTGAGGTCATCCATGTCATCCGGGTGAGGAGCGGTGAACAGGTGATGCAGCGCATCGAGTCGCTTTTCCTCAGGATTCCACTCAAACATGGGGAAATCGGTCACCCAGAGTAAATTAATTTGATCTGGGTCAATCAGCCCCTGTTCACGACCAATGACTTGCCGTAGTCGATCTAGGGTTTTGTTGACCATATCAGTTGAACCAGCTCCAAATAGCAGGAGATCACCAGCTTTTGCCCCCGTGCGACTGAGTATTTCCTGTTTTTGTGCTTCTGTTAGGTTGTCTTTAATCGCCCCAATCGTATCGATTTCACCATCATCTCGCACTCGGATGTAGGCAAGTCCTTTGGCACCAGCTTCGCTAGCTTCTTTAAATAAGTCGCCACCTGGTTTAATCCGCACATTGGAAATTGCGTCGTTACCGCCAGGAATTGGCAAGATTTTGACAATGCCGCCCGATGCGATCGCTCCTGAAAATACCTTAAACCCAGAGTCTTTGAGAATATCAGAAACATTGACCAGTTCTAAGCCAAAGCGGGTGTCCGGTTTGTCACTTCCGTAGCGTTCCATTGCTTGGGCATAGGTGAGACGCGGAAAAGGTAAGGGAATATCGATACCTTTAACAGTTTTGAAGATGTGAGCAACTAGATTTTCGTTCAGCTCAAAGATTTCTTCCTGGGACATGAAGCTCATTTCCATGTCGATCTGAGTGAAATCCGGTTGTCGATCAGCTCGTAAGTCTTCATCCCGAAAGCAACGGGCAATTTGGTAATAGCGGTCAAATCCCGCCACCATCAACAACTGCTTGAAGAGTTGGGGTGACTGAGGCAAAGCATACCACTGACCCGGATTGACACGGGATGGCACAAGGTAGTCTCTGGCTCCTTCAGGAGTGGAGCGCGTTAAAATTGGCGTTTCAACCTCAATAAAGCCTTGCTCGTCTTCTAAGTAACGGCGAATAGCTTTTACGACTTGGTGACGCAGTTGCAGGTTACGACTCATGCGATCGCGTCTTAAGTCCAAATACCGATACTTCAGCCGCAACTCTTCTCGTACTGATTCTGTATCAGCCGTTGAAACCTGGAAAGGTAGCTGCTTACGAACACTATTAAGCAGTTCGATTCTGTCGGCATAGACTTCTACCTCACCTGTCGGCAGTTTGGGATTCAGGGAGTCTTCTGGACGCGCCGTGACTCGACCCGTAATTCTAACAACATATTCATTCCGCAGAGCCTCTGCCTCTTCATAGGAATCGGGAGTGCGCTGGGGGTCACTGACAATTTGGATAATGCCGGAGCGATCGCGTAAATCTAAAAAAATCACTCCTCCGTGGTCGCGGCGACGGTCTACCCATCCACATAAAGTAACGGTCTCTCCAATATTTTCCTTCCTAACTTCGCCGCAATAATAAGTTCGCATAGTCGCTGATCAGTAACGTTGGCTTGAGAATAGGGAATACATGAGCATCAAGCCTGAAGTCTATGATAAGCGCCATCTGGCTCACTCAACAGTACACAATGAGACTAAGTCGTCTTCTCGAAAAATTAAAGCTCAACCATCCCCTTGGTTGAGCGATCGCCTTTACCCTGTTAAGCGCAATGCAACAGTTATCTTTTAAAAACACCTACTTCTAAACGGCTAACCTTACGCATTCACTCGGGGATTTACATCTTTCGCCATTTCCCGGTAATCATCTGGATTTCCAGTCGTATCGGGGGATGATTTCATCTCCGTTGGTTCAGGCATTTTCTGCTTGGGTGCTGTAGCGGCAGCGGCAGCGGCTTCACCTGTTCCACTTTTATCAACATCACTAACGCTGTATTCTTTTGAGGCTTCATAGTCTGCCTCAACATTAACTTGCTGCAGTTTCTCTTCACCACTAGCCATTCTCTCGGCAGCTAACTGTCCTTCATGGGTTTCAGCTTGCTTTGGGTCTACCTTCAGTTCTTCAGACTCAGCCATTGTCAACTCCTAATCTTTTTATTTTTTAAAGTATGCTGCTAATCCTATCAATACTGATCCCTGTAGCTTTAGACTCTTGAGAGATATCTTTAATCTCTACACAAAGGCAGATTTTCTAATCGCTATAAGCTGTCTAAAGCTCTCTCTGTTGGAGGGCGATTTCATTTATGAAATTTTGATATTTCTAACCTTGAACACATTCATTGGCTTTCTAAAAAAATTATGACCTCAGCTGAAGAAACGGGTCGCTCCTCTACTCGTTCTGAAGACACTAAAAATGTGGTGCAAGCGTTTGATGCCTTAGGTACTGATGAAAAACTGGCGCTGCTCTACTATGCCTATGAAAAAATGGGAGATTCAATCACACCGGCTGCTCCCACTGCCGCTAACCCAGAAGTTGCTCCTCGGTTGCTAGGAGAATTCTACGAACTGTCAGATGACGCTCAACTGGCGGTAATGCGAGAGATTGTTAACCGTGAAGATACAGACTTATCTCGTGCTTATGGAGCGCTGACAGAGAATAATCAGCTCGTGGTGTGGTATGCCTGGGCTATAGGCATGGGTGATACCGTAGTAGACTTACCACAGGGCTATGAACCGGCTCAAGCCATCAATGATGTTCTCTCCCAAATTGAAGCTCTCGACTTTGAGGGGCAAATCTCGTTGTTACGCGAGATAGCTGGGAATATGGGATATAGCGATGTCAAACCAATTGCCACCCAAGCCGAAACGGGTAAAACAGCAAGTCTCTAACTCTAGAGAATTAAACCACTCATAAAATACCGCTATATATAAAGGTGTGAGACTCGGTTCCTTAAGGAGCTTGGTTGAACACTTTTTTTTATATTAGGCGAGTTCAACCGCTGCGAAATCTTATCAGGCGCGTATGTGACAACCCAGTGACTTCACTCTTCCTGATCAAAGATCCAAGAATCTAGAAATTGTTTCGCCAGAAAACATTTAAGAGTAGTGCGAAACGTTTGGTCTAAAAGGATAGCAAAGTAGGTCTGGATTTAGACGATGGTTAGAATATTTCGGCTGGAAGTACGGGAAGATAAGCGTTGCCCTGCCACCCCATCATACTAATCAGCAATGTTCTAACTGTGGCGAAATTCTTGTTAAATTCCTGTCAATAAAAACGCACATTTGCCTTAAAGGCAGATTTGTTGATGAAAGAGACATCAATGCAGCTATCCGCATCTTAATTAAGGCACTCAGTAGCGTGAGGCTCACGGGGATATATGCTTGGGAAGATTTGCCCTCTTGGACAGTTAGGGCAACCCTATTGTCTAACAGTGAGTCGCTGAGCCAACAATCTCCGCGTCTTTAGACTGGAGAGTGTCAATATATAACTTACCATTACACAAACACTAGACGGCAAGCCGACTGGTTTGAACGAAGAAGCCCAGTAGCTATAGTCTTGGGAGTGTCAAAGATTGTGGGAGTGTCAAAGCAGAGGATATGACTAATGACAATTAATACAGCTAAGTTGGAGAGCATTCTCCAAAATTTTGTCACCGGCGCAAGTGATGTTCAGGGAGCTGCGCTCGTGTCTCCTGACGGACTTCCTTTAGCATCCAGCTTACCAAGCGAAATGGACGAAGAACGAGTATCAGCCATGTCAGCAGCAATGCTGTCTTTGGGTGAACGGATTGGCAGTGAATTATCTAGAGGATTTCTAGACCGCATCTTTGTTGAAGGTGATCAAGGCTATGGAATTCTCACTAACTGCGGTGAGTATGCCGTCTTACTCGTCTTAGCCAGTAAGGCGGCTAAACAAGGAGTGCTGATGTTGGAAATTAAGCGTGTAATCCCAGAGTTGAAGGCGGCTTTAAGCTGAGGCGAGATCTAAAAAACAGAGGAGGCAGCTTAATGTATCGATGCATACGCCTCGCTTGAGGTAATTTAGAGCCAACCTGGAAAAAAATAGTCCTTTAGGAGAAGCTATAGCACTTTCATCCCCGCCCTATGTAGAGGAGCGGGGTATTCCTGCAAATTTTGATAAACTCTTGAACCTACTTAGACCGTTCTGCTGTCCTATCTTTAGGATCTAGCAACCGAAAAGGAAGTTATTCTCTAAGTCAATCGGGGAGATCCCCCTAGTACAACCTTATTAAGAGAATGACATAATTAAAACAGTTTTATGATAAAGGACATAGGCACGCCTTCTATAGTAGGTTTAATTGTTAATCCGATAGACTTAAGGGGTAGTAGGCAGCTAGCTAAATTGCGTAGATCCTGAAAGCAGTAGTGAATAGTCAAATTTTTAGCTTCGCGATATCTTAAGCAATAAACGTGCTTCACGTTGAGCCGTGGCTGAGGCAGTGATGGCTCTTGTTAGAGTTCAAGCCTTGCAGAAGGCAAAGCTAACCTTAAAACAGATATTAAGTGTGAGCTGACGTGACTATTCTGGGAATATCTATAGTAGTAGTCTCGCTTTAATCAAGCTTATGAGTGATGCTTGAAGCTTAGCCTTGTTTGTTGCTCGTATTATGCTTGTTTTGATTTTTACATCAGTCTTGCGACTGAAATTAAATTGAAAATATAGGTAGCTAGATTAGAACTTAAATCCTCTTTGGAGAAGAAACGTAACAAAAAGTTGATAATTCTTCATCTTGAGTTTAAGAATAAGTAAAGGTTCACCTATTTTTAACAAATTTTTTGAAATAATTTGGAAAACTAATGGCAATTACTAGTTGTTTAGCAGAATTTTCTCTTCCGGAACTGTTTCAATTCCTAGATCAAGGCAGCAAAACTGGACTACTCACCCTTAGATTTCAACCTGATAGTCACAGTCCAGAAAAAAGAGTTCGGCATGCTTTAATTCACCAAGGCCGCATTGTGGCTGTCACCAATCGTTTGGATCACCAATGCTTGCTTGCGATGATTTGTCAGCGAGGCTGGATCAGCCCTGATGTTCTGCGTGAACAAGTTAATCGCTGCCCTGCTAATGTACCCATTGGTCTTTACTTGAAGACTCAAGGCTTTCTACAACCTGAGCAATTGAGACTTCTGTTCCATGCCCAAGTACTACAGCAAGTTTGTGCTTTATTTAGGCTCAGAGATGCTCAGTTTAAATTTGATTCCAAAGCAACGTTGCCAACAACAGAAATGACGGGATTAAGTCTAAGTGCTACGGAAGCGACTTTAATGGGTCTACGAGTATTACGAGACTGGAAAGCCTTGGCAGATAAACTTCCAGAGCCAACGTCAGCTCTATCTAGGGTGTCTTTAGGCAAGCGTCACCTACGCCTAGATTCTCTGGAAGGACGAGTTTGGCAGTTAGCTAATGGATCGATTCCCCTAAGTACGTTAGCCAGTCAGTTTAAACAACCCGTCGAAACAATTCAACAGACAGCCTTCCGCCTAATCAGCGTCGGCTTAGTGGCAGAAGTTCCACTGATCACTCCCGCTCGTGCCAAAGCTTCGGAAGAAGAGGCACTAGAGCCAGTTGCCATGGGAGGAACTCCTAGCAAAGAAACTCAGGGGCAAGTCCCTAGCCATTTCTTTTTTCAAAACTTGCTTGGTTTCCTAAGGAGCAAGTAAGAGTGGAAATTATGCGCTTAGTTGTAACCGGTACGGTAGGTGCCGGTAAATCTACTTTCGTCCGTTCTGTCAGTGAGATCGCTGTAGTAGATACGGATCGGATAGCAACGGGAGAAGCCGCTGCTCTAAAAAAAAAGACGACTGTGGCAATGGACTTTGGACGTTTGCAATTTGCTCCAGAAATGGCACTGCACCTGTATGGCACGCCAGGACAGTCTCGCTTCGATTTCATGTGGGATATTTTGATTCGTAGGGCTCACGCTTATGTGCTCTTAGTCGCTGCCCATCGCCCCAGTGATTTTCGATCAGCGCGTCGAATTCTTGGTTTTATGAACCAGCGTGCACAAATTCCTCTACTGGTTGGTTTAACCCATATGGATTGTGAAGGTGCTTGGTCTGAGGAAGATGTGGCGATCGCGCTGGGCTTTGTAGATGAGAAAACCCGGCCTCCCTTGGTGACGCTCAATGCGAATCAAAAAGACTCTGTAATTAACGCTCTAATTGTACTAGTGGAACACTTTATGCAAAGTTCCGTAGTTTAACATTAGTTAATAAAATAACTCATTTCATAATAGTGTTTTTTTATTCTTAAGTCTGTAGATGCCAGAATTTTATTAAAATTTAGAAAAATAAATTTAACGATTCCCTAAGTTTACTCCTAAGTAATTTCGCTTAAGATAGCAAGAACTCAAATAGAGTTAGCGAGTTGCTTGCTACATACGGATATAGGAACTAACCGAATCGGTTAAGTGAGACGTTAAACCCCACCGATTCGTCAATCACTGCTTGCCAGCTTAGTAAATTCATGGCTGATCGGCTAAGAGGTAGGTATTGGATTTTACGGGATAGTTGTGCAATTCTACCGAGAGGCTGATTTAGAGAATCAAGAACAGACTTAAATTAGTGTAGATTAAGGATTGTTAAGTAAAACTCTTGAAAAGCTATTGGTTCCAAAACTGACATCCTCTTAAACCTCCAAGCTTGTCTTTTAGCCTTCTAAACAATCATGACCATTACAGGTTGCCTAACGGACTTTTCTATACCAGAGATTTTTCAGCTGATCGAGAAGGGGCATAAAACTGGCTTACTGACGATTAGTACCTTGCCAAATTCTCAACTTAAACCGCTAATTTACTACATTTGGGTAAATCAGGGTCGCCTTGTGGCAGCGGCTAACCGATTAGATGATCAAGGTTTAGTTTCTTTAATTGAGCAGCGGCAGTGGATCAGCGATCGCGTATTCGACAAAGTTGTGCATTGGTGCTGTCCAATTACTGAACCACTGGGTTTGTACCTAAAACAGCAAGGTGTCTTACAAGCCGAACAACTAAAACACCTATTTCAGGTTCAAGTATTGCAGCATTTATGTGCCTTGTTTCAACTTAAAGATGGTCAGTTTAAATTTGAGCAGAATGGGCGATTACCAACGCGAGAAATGACGGGTTTGAGTGTACCAGCAACAGAAGCCGCATTGGTAGCACTACGAGTGTTGCGAAACTGGGATGCCTTAGCTGATCAATTACCTGATCCGAATGGAGGATTGGCAAGTATCATTGTTGGTCAACCCCACTATCGATTGAAGTCCCAAGAGTGGCAGGTTTGGGAGTATACAAAAGGAACAGTTTCTCTCAACACAATCGCACAGCAACTACGACTACCAGTAGAAAAAGTACAGCAGATTGCATTCCGACTGATGATCGTGGGTCTAGCAGAAGAAGTACCATTGATGGTTGGTTCACTGCCGACACAAGCAGTAGAACCTCTACCAGCACAATTGATCGAGGAAGAGGAAACCCACAATGTTAGTACCTCATTTATGCAAAACTTAGTGGGTTTCCTGCGCAACAAAGTTATTACGCCGCAAAGCCTGACGAGTTGCTAAGTGTACAGACAAGTCCAGTTAATCCTTGATACTTGAGACTTCTTTAGTTAAGAGATAGCCACCTGAGTCATTTCCTCTGGAGTCAGATGGGAATGTAAAACCTCACCGTCACGGAACCAAACAATACGCCTAGTCAAACGTGCGACATCTGGTTCATGAGTTACCATCACAACCGTAATGCCACCGTCATTCAGCTCAGTGAAGATATCCATGACTTCCTTCGTGGTGCGGGAATCTAAGGCACCGGTTGGCTCATCGGCTAGGAGTAAGACGGGTTTGTTAACAATTGCGCGAGCGATCGCAACCCGTTGTTGCTGACCGCCAGATAGCTGGTTCGGTCTATTATTCATACGGTTTTCTAACCCTACCCGCTTCAACGCCACAGTGGCGCGATCGCGTCGCTCTTTAGCGGGAATACCAGCATAAACCATCGGCAGCATCACATTCTCTAGCGCCGTTAATTGGGACAACAAGTGGAATTGCTGGAAAACAAACCCGATTTTGAGATTACGAATCCCCGCTAAATCACCATCTGACAGTCCAGACACATCAACGCCATCTAGGTAATAGCGTCCCGATGTGGGTCTGTCAAGACAGCCAATAATATTCATTGCTGTAGATTTTCCAGACCCAGAAGCGCCCATAATCGAGCAATATTCTCCCTGCTCGACAATCAGGCTAACACCATTGAGGGCACGGACTTCAGTATTACCGATTCCGTAGACCTTGAAGATATCCTCAAGGCGAATAACAACAGGTTTATTGCCTGAACTGAAGATGTCTGAATGTGGACTAAGTTGATTGGTCATATTACGCTATTTCAAATTTACTGGCATACACGCAGTTGTCCAAATCAGTGCTGTTATAACAAAAGGTGGAAGGCAGAGGGAGTCTATGTTTATTACTGATACGGGGTCATTTCAGCCGTTAGATCTCTCCTAACCTTTATGGCGACTTTATTAGATTTTCCCTTTTTGACTTTTGGGTGCGGGGCTGGGAGGTCTTCCTGATAACTAAAAGACTATGCACTTCTAAGAGCAACAATTGGGTCGAGTTTAGCCGCCCGTCGCGCTGGTACGACACCAAAGAATAAACCAATACTGCCAGAAACCCCAACAGCAAGAACAATTGCCACGGGTGAAACACCAGCTTGTAATGGCGTGAAAGCACCAATCAGCAGGATACCACTGACACCAATCAGGGTACCCACGATTCCACCAGCAGCGGAGAGAATCACCGCCTCGATCATGAACTGAAGCAGGATGTCTTGCTCACGCGCACCAATAGCTTTACGGAGTCCAATTTCCTGAGTGCGCTCTGTAACGGAAACAAGCATAATGTTCATGACACCAATGCCGCCAACGAATAAAGAAATTCCGGCAATGGCTGCCAACATTATCGTCAGGGCACCTGTGACTTTACCGACAATTTCCAAGGCATCCTTTTGAGAGCGGATACTAAAATCATCCTCGCCAGTAAGTTTATGCCGCAATCGCAACAGGTTAGTAATTTGAAACTCTGCGGCTTTTACACTATCGGCATCTTTTGCAGCGGCCACCAGGTAGGTTAACTCGATTCCATAGGGAGACGTTCGTCCGGCAATACGGTTTGCCATGGTAGTAATAGGCATTAAAGCCGCATCATCATAATCTACTCCCAGATTCGAGCCTTTGGCTTCCAGCACCCCAATGACTTGAAAAGAGACATTTTTAATCCGTAATTGCTGACCTACAGGGTCAGTACTACCAAACATTCTCCCTGCTAGGTCAGCACCCAGCACAGTCACCTGATTACTGCGTTTGATGTCGGAGTCTGTAATAAACCGACCTCTGCCGACATCAAACTGCCGCACAGGCAGGAATTCTGGAGTTGTACCAATTACATTCACATTGGTGTTCTTATTGCGGTAAGTTACCAATTGTCGGCTGTTAGTTTCAGATGCGACCGCTTTTACCGAAGGCACTTGGGAAGCGATCGCCTTAGCATCTGCCAGCACTAGTGTCTTTGGCACGTCAAAACTCACTCGCTGAGTTTCCCGATTACCTGGCACGACAAACAGTACATTGGGTCCGAGTGACTCAAGCTCTTTGGCAATATATTTCTGTGCACCTTCTCCAATACCAATCATGGCAATTACAGAAGCATTGCCAATAATAATTCCCAGCATTGTCAGGCTGCTACGCAGTTTATTCGCCACCAAGGTGGTGGTTGCCATTTTAATGCTTTCTATAATGTCCATCTTTTAGTTTGGTTAATGATTATTGCTTCTTAGTTGTTGGTTATTAGTTATTGAAAATTTACTAACAACTAATAATTAGCAACAAAATTATTTATCTTTCTCCTGGTTATCGTCTTTTTGTTGTTTACTGTCTTTGGGTGGGACAATGAACACCTGTTCGCCCGGCTTCAATCCTTGTAGAATCTGAATTTGATTTTGGATCTCCGGTCCAGTGGTCACTGGTTTAAACTTCGGTTTATTGTCTGCGTCAGGCACCATAACACCGCGTTTGCCATCTTTTTGAGTAACAATTGCCACCGTGGGAACAACCAAAGCATTGTTCAGCTGTTGACCCAAGAATGTCAGGTCAACATTCATACCTGAGCGCAACTCTTTTTGACCCGTAACTAACGCCACCCGTACCTGAAAAGAGGTAACATTTTGCTCGAGCACCGCTTCTGGTGCAACGAGTTGCACACGACCTTTAAAGACTTTATCGGGGAAGGCATCAGCTACAATTTCCACTGACTGACCGGGTTTAATTTGTCCGACATCGACTTCTGGGACTTTCGCGAGGACTTCTAGATCCTTAGCGATCGCAATAATTGACGTTGAGGTTGCCGAAGCTGTACTAGATGCTGACGTTGTTGGTGTGACAAAAGCGCCTACTGTGGCGTATTTTTGGGTCACAATACCCGAAAAGGGGGCACGAATCACTGTATCGTTGAGCTGGACTTGGATCGCCTGGACTTGGGCTTTGGCACCGTTAACAGCCGCTTGAAGCTGAGCAATTTGTTCGGGACGATTACCATTACGGAGCTGCTGTAATGCTATCTGTGCTTGATCCACAGCCGCTTGAAGCTGGGCAATTTCTGGGCGATCAGTGTTGCCTTGTTGCTCCAAGCGTTTTTGAGCTTCATCCAGAGCAGCTCTAGCATTGCGTTCCTCGGTCAAGGCTTCATCCTGCCGATCTCGGGAAACTGCTCCCTGATCCCCTAAGTTTTGATATCTGTTTGCCCGTGCCTTTGCTAAAGCTAGTCGTGATTGTGCTGCTTCCACTTGCGCTCTAGATTGGTCAAGTTCTGCTGGGTTTTTGGCACGGGCGGCATCTAAGTTGGCTTGCGCTTGGGCAAGACGAGCTTGTGCTTGGTTGATTTCTTCAATACGACTTCCAGCTTTTGACTCTGCCAAACGTGCTTGGGCTTGGGCAAGGTCAGCTTCAGCTTTGGCTAACTGCGCCTCAAGGTCAGCACTCTCCATCTGTGCCACTTTTTGCCCTTGCTCTACCTGATCTCCCTGTTCAACAAATAGCTTTGCCAGACGGCCCGAGGTTTTGGGGCTGAGGTTGACGCTTTGAACAGGTTTTACACTACCGTTGGCAGTAATTCGTACAGTAAGATTTTGAGCTTGTACAGGCACTGTCAGGTTACTGATATTGGCTTTGGGCGGCTTTAGGTTAGTGGCGACATAAGCCCCACCCGTCGCTATCAAAATACCAGCGGTCATCAGCCCCATGAGCCAAGGGAGAGGTCGTTTGACTTTACCGATTAGTGGAAGTTCCATTATGTGTGAGGTCTTGAAGTCAGACTAGGGAAAAGGGTTTAGTAAGTTGGATGTTTAATTAATTTCGGCTATGTTGCAAGAAACCTCGTGAACTTTGTACCTAACAAAGTCATAAAACTCGCCCTCCTTCTTCCCCTTCCCAAATTCAACCGAATCTAAGCCATTCAGATAGCGGCACTCCTGCCAACAGTATGACTTCACCCTATTCGACTGGCAATCGGCTTTACCTTTCTCCATACTAGCTGTATTCCTTGAACCACTTGCTTTTCAACCGATCGCTAGTTGTACGGAATTCCGAATTTAGAGGAGCTAAGAATGAGAATTATGGCTATGAAACTGAACCCAAAGGAACTACCTGCGACAGGTAAACAGTGGTTCAAGTCGTGCAAGAATGTCGTGAATAACAGCGCGACTGACATAGCACGCTGGAGTACTTGATCGTTCCTTATAACTATAGTTTCACTGTTTTAAGTGGGTTGCCACATCCTCTGACTGTTTCATCTGATCGGGTGAAGCTGTTTGGGAGCATCCCGTTTTTGGCAAGTTGAGCTTCCCCCGGACGTCGTCTCGCTGCGCTAATATCGCCCAACCCCTTCTCTCACCGCTGGGAAGGGGAGCAAGCACTTCATAGCCCCTCTCCCACCGATGGCAGAGGGGTTGGGGTGAGGGTGCTTCTTCAAAGTGGAAAGCTCCTAGTTGTTAGTGGAGCGAACCTCCCAAATTAACAGGAGCTAAAGCACTAGATTACCTTAGTTGTTTAACCCTAAGAGGGCTAATTCTTGTGTCCCTTTCCGGGTTAAGGGAAACTTTTGGTTAAGATTTCTGTAACGAGCGAGTCGATTATGCGCTAATTTAGCTGAAGATTCCTTCCTATTTATCTTTTGAGGCCTCGCCGTGCCCAAGCATATTCCTTTACTTTCTATTGTTGTTCTCCTGGGTTTATTGAATGTACAAGCACCTGTTTCTGCACAGGCCCTGGTGCCCTATACCCTACAGTTAGATTCCAAAGAACTGGAGCAGCAGGGTTTGAATCTGGCTCAGGATGCGGTTCAGCTGGTGCGCTTCCAGCAATATGAGCTAGCCCTACCTAGAGCGGAGCTAGCGACCCAACTTGCCCCCAAGAGTTATCAAACTTGGTTTATCCTGGGAAGCTTATATGTACAGAACCAAGAGGTGGATAAGGGCATTGATGCTTTACAAAAGGCCAAGTCTCTAAAACCGAACGAGGCAGGAATTTTATTTACGTTGGGGTCAGCACATTTTCAGAAAAAACAGTACAGCGTAGCGATCGCTGAGTTGGAATCTGGGTTGAAAATCAAACCCGATGTACCAGAAGCTCTGTTTGACTTGGGTAATGCTTACTACATGCTCAAGCAGTATCCTAAGGCGGTCGCTCAGTATGAAAAAGCTGTCGCTCAAGAAAAAAAATTCTGGCCTGCTATTAACAACATCGGGCTAGTCAAGTATGAACAAGGCGATGTGAAGGGTGCTATTGACAAATGGCAAGCGGCGATCGCGCTTGACGACCAGTCCGCTGAACCTCGGCTGGCTGTAGCTGTGGCACTGTATGCTAGAGGTGAGCAAGACAAGGCTGTTTCAATGGGAGAAGCGGCAATCCGCTTAGACAACCGCTATGCTGACCTGAAATTTCTCCAGGAAAATCTTTGGGGCGATCGCTTACTCTCTGATACGAAAAAGTTTCTAGAAATTCCTAGAATCCAAGCCAGCATTGCCCGAACTCAGGAGTCTCGCCCACCCGAGAAACTTTCTCCTCAGTAGAATCACCCTTGTTATCGATAGACAATGTTACCCTCCTGTTATTAAGGGAGTGTCTAGAGCTGAACCTGCTGCCCATGCAAGAGGTTGGAGCATCTCCACAAGGGTGACGGGCAGCACCAGCTTCTCCAGTTCGACGCTTATCCTCTGTAGTCTTGCCGAATTTGCTGTTGAATAGTACATATGTACTTAGATGATGTTTTGCTCATTGGCAACTTTAGCCCAATTGGAGAGGATTGATACTACTATCAGCATTATTGAAGTAGGCTCGTGGGACAACAGTGTTATGTCTCGTTCTCTTTAGGCAGCAAAGCCATAATCTGATCGACGAACTGTTGATGATCGACAACCGGTTTAGAGATGTAGCCATCGGCACCACTCTGTTTAAGGAAGTTTTCGCGATCGCCCTCCATCGCATGAGCTGTAACCAGAATAATTGGCAGATTAGACGTTTGAGCATCTGCTTTCAACATCTGGGTAATCTTGATGCCGTCCACTGCCTTACCTCGATAAACGCTGTGGGACAGGGAAACATCCATCAAGATAATGTCAGCGGCTCCAGCCTGGGCAATTTGCATAACCTCTTCTACATCTTCGGTATGCTTTACATCCAAGCCCCCCCGCTTGCTGAGAATCTTAGAAAAAACACGAGCATTAATGGGATCGTCTTCTACAATCAGAACGGTTTTCATGGGCGTTGCATCAAGAAAAAAGTGCGATTTGATAATAAGTCTGACAAGGACTTTGTCATGTTGCCAGCAAAAGAGCGATACATCATCACCTTGTGGTCAGAATATAGGGAACTTTAACTCATGGCAAAACAGCTGAACCTGCTTGGGACCGGTCAGGTCATCCCCACAGCCTTACATGCAGAGATGCAACAGTCATATCTTGAATATGCCATGAGTGTGATCGTTGGGCGGGCATTACCTGATGTCCGAGACGGTCTTAAGCCCGTTCATCGGCGTATCTTGTATGCGATGCACGAATTAGGCCTAACACCAGATCGACCCTACCGCAAGTGTGCGCGTGTCGTTGGCGACGTTTTAGGAAAATATCACCCTCATGGCGACCAAGCCGTTTATGACGCTTTGGTACGGTTAGTACAAGAGTTTTCCAGTCGTTATCCTCTCCTTTCCGGTCATGGAAATTTTGGTTCAGTGGATAATGACCCACCGGCAGCCATGCGTTACACCGAAACGCGACTGTCTCCCATCAGCCATGAAGCGTTACTCTCAGCAATTGGTGAGGAAACTGTTGACTTTATCGACAACTTTGATAGCTCCCAGCAAGAGCCAGTGGTGCTACCAGCTCAGTTGCCGGTGTTATTGCTCAATGGTTGCTCTGGGATTGCGGTGGGTATGGCAACTAATATACCTCCTCACAACTTGGGCGAAGTGATTGATGGTCTAATTGCTTTGATTGACTATCCGGATTTAGCGGATGAGAAATTGTTCAAATTAATTCCCGGCCCCGATTTTCCTACTGGAGGAAAAATTGTCGAAACCTCCGGAATTCGAGATGCTTACACCACTGGTCGTGGCAGTATCATTGTGCAGGGCATTAGCCAAATTGAAGAAATTCAAGGCAGTCGAGGGCGTCATCGGCGTCAGGCTATTGTGATAACTGAGTTGCCTTACCAGGTGAATAAGGCAGGTTGGATTGAAAAGGTAGCGGAACTCGTCAACCATGGACGCATAGAGGGAATTGCTGACTTGCGAGACGAGAGCGATCGCTCTGGGATGCGCGTGGTTATCGAGCTAAAACGAGATATCCAAGTTCGAGACATTCTTGAGCAGCTGTATAAACAAACCGCACTCCAAAGTACCTTTGGTGTAATCATGCTGGCTTTGGTGAACGGACAGCCGCGCCAGTTAACCTTGCGGCAGTTGTTAGCCGAATTTTTGAGCTTTCGAGAGCACACTCTCACCCGGCAATATACCCATCAGCTGGAGCAGGACGAAAGACGCCTCCACATTGTTGAAGGATTACTCGCCTGCTTACGCCAGCTAGACGCTGTGATTGAAATTCTCAGGAATGCGGCTGATGGGACAACAGCAAAGGTATCGTTACAAAGTCAGTTGAACATCACGGAAGCTCAAGCAGATGCCATCTTAGGTATGCCTCTCAGACGCCTGACTGGTCTAGAACAGCAAAAATTACAGACCGAGTTTGATGAGCTAACTGGGCGAATTGAGCAACTGCGGCAATTACTCAATAACCGAAACGAGTTGCTCAAAGCTTTGAAGAAAGATTTGCGATCGCTCAAGCGTAAGTACGCTGACTCCCGTCGCACCAAAATCGCGCTCAAGGAAGCAAAAGCCCAAAATCGACAATCAGATACAAATCACGCGACACAAGTCAAAAATCAGGCATTAAAAAGCAAAACTCAAGAAACGGGAAACAACAAAGGGAAGAAAAACTCAAATCAGCCCTCACTCCCTATTCCTGACCTCACTCCCGAAGAAGAGACAGTTCTAGAATTTACTCACAAAGGGCATGTGCAGCGGCAGCATGCCAGGATGGAGCAAAAATCAATCCGAGTCCCCAAGCATGGCGATGACGTTGTGGTTCAAATCCAGCCAGCGGTCACACAAGACGAATTAATAGTCATTACCAGCAGTGGTAAAGCTTACCCAGTCAAAGTTCGGGATATTCCACCAGCAGCAGGGCGGAAGAAAGGAACGTCCTTAGCGAGCTTACTGCCCAATGGTGCACAAGCAGAAACTGTTGTAGCCCACTTTCTACTGCATGATACCTCAGATACTCTTTGCCTCATTTTGCTCACGCAGCAGGGGCGAATCAAGCGCCTACCCCTTTCAGAATTAGGCACGCTTACAGCGCGTGGTACAACGCTGATCAAGCTCAAGGATGATGATCAATTACAGTATGTCAGCCTTGCTGAAGCAGGCGAACAACTAATCTTGGGAACCAGTAACGGACGGATTCTCCGCTTAGAAGTCAATGACGAACAGTTACCGATCATGGGACGAACGGCTCAAGGTAACCAAGCTTTGCGGCTGAGTCGTCGCGAGCAATTGGTTGGTTGTGTGACGATTTCTGCTGATGACAACCTCTTACTGGTGTCTGAGCAAGGGTATGGGAAACGCTTACCTGTAAGTGCGCTTAGACGGGGAAATCGAGGCGACCTTGGCACTCAGGCACTACAGTTTAAGACTTCGACAGATAGTCTGGTGGGAATAGTACCAGCATTACTGGGATCGGAAGTCGTGCTTCTAACCAGTGCACAGCAAGCCGTGCCTTTAAAGTTCGATTCGGTAAAGTTGTGGGGTAAAGACGGGAGTGGCGATCGCATCGCTAAACTCAAGCCAGAGGAAAAAATTACCAGCATCGCTACTCTGGCAACTTAGCTTCTCGTTAAGGAGATTGCACCATTCGAAGTTGGCGCTTTACCAGTAAAGCGCTGACTACAACCCACCTTCAGAATGTCGGTTACACCTGAGATCTTGCACTATTCTCACTAGCGTAAGGTAGGCAGGACTCACCAACACTACTAGTAGATTTCAAGCACAGTTGCGCAGTGCCCACCTACCCCTGTCAAGGTGCCATACCAAGTTGTAAGGTATCTTGCCCCCTAGGGAGTGTTTTCAAACTTCCCCGCTAAATTCAGATCCCCCCCAGCCAGAGTTAAAAAGGGGGGGGAATTCAGTCAAAGTCCCCCTTTTTAAGCCGGAGCGACCGGAGCTTTAGTGAGGATGAGGAGATTTAGGGGGATCTCCAGGGCGAGAAAACACGCCCTAGCCCCCCAACTTTGGGGGGAACCGGATTTTCTCCCCCAGAATTGGGGGGTTGGGGAGCGAAAATGCACAATTATCCGTACAGATTCTTCTCACCTACCTTGACAGGGCTGGCAGTGCCCACCCTACATTCAGAAAGCTTGTTGACGATGGTGCAAGATGTGAATTACACCTGACTGGAGTACAAGTGCCTCAGGAGTGACAAAGCACGGTACACATCATCAGCTGTGCCATCTACCATTACCAGATACTTACCTTGCCAGAAGTCCTTACGTTCAACTCGCGTTTGGTCTTGGGAAATTTCTAAACCCGTAATTGCCCCACCCAAGCCGCAAATAACTGCGCCTAACCCCGCACCAGCTAAAGTTGTAGCTAAAACCGTCATCGAAGTTCCGACAGCTACAAGACCAACTACAGGTATTGGTAAAAGACCAATACCTAATAAACTTCCACTGATCGCACCAAGCATGATGCCTATAATTGTTGCCCCTGTTCCTCTTTCACATTCAGCATTATTTTTGATGTCCTCAATACGCCTTTTAAGCTCAGCATCTCCTAGCATTTCTTCACAGTCTATGTCTTCAACGACATAAAGTTGACTAAGCGCGAACCCAGCACCAACCAGCTTATTGAGTGCCTGTTGTGCATCTAGATGATTACTAAACATGCCCACAGTGCATCTATGTTGATCTAAAACCATATTTTCCTCCCAGGACGAGCGATCGGTGACCCACTGATGATTCGCAAGCCAACGATAGGATTACTTTTTTTATCTATCTAGAAAACTTTTTAGATAATTTTTTTACCCACTAAAAATTTTAACGGAAGGCTTTAAAATGGCTATAAATTTAAATATTTTGATAGTAAATCTAAATGTTTTGATAAAGATTTTGACAAAATAACATCTTTCTTGGTGAAATTATCAAAGTTTCCTGACTTCAATAATACCCATAAGAATACTTCTAACACTAACATTCAGAAACCGAAGTTTCGGGTCTGTACAAATCTAGAGTCCGCTTCGCGGAGTCCTTAGTCCTTAGTCTTTAGTCCGAAGCTTGACCAAGAAAGGCGGAAGGTAGAAGGCAGAGGGCTTTTATATTGATTTTGATGCCCTTCCCTTCTACCTTCCGGCGACCTCTCATGGAGCAAGGGTCTCAAGCCCCCTCCAAATCTTCGATTTGGAGGCTTGCAATTGGGCGGGGTCGCCAATCCCCGTCTAATTGCTCTATAAAAGCCTTCCTTCTTCTGCCTTCTGCCTTCTTCAACCTCCCCAAAACGGAAGTACCGATTACCGATTCTTAAGACTGATTTCTCAACTTGCTTAGCAAAGAGTACTGATCGCGGATCGCTGCTTTGTAATTGGTAATAGGGCAGCATAGTGACTGTTTAGCGATTTATCGCACTTACTCAAGATAAAGCGAAAAGGCTTTTTTTCCTAAAATTGCCATGACACTAGATTTAGCAAGTTTTCACAACGCATGTAGTCCCAACGGATCTCTGGTTGGGGAAAACGAGGCGGAACGGTACTATATCGATTTGTCCTCGGTGCGAGGAAGCACACTCATTGAGAACTTCAAGCAAGCGATCGCTGTTTCATCGGATCAGCCTACATGTCAACTGTTAGCAGCTCATATGGGCAGTTGGAAGTCTCAGGAACTGCAACGCCTCAAAGCTACGTTGGAAGCGGAGGGTTGGCACGTCGTCTATTGCCAATCCAGCCGGGACATGGATTTGGGAGATGTTGATATCCTGGATGTTTTGCTGATGCTCACGCGTCAAGTGAGTGCCAGCCTAGAAGATTTGGGAATTAAACTCAAATCACGGTACTTTGCTATTTTGTTCAAGGAAATCAATTGGATTTTGCAGTTTCCTGTCGAAGTTTCCGCTGAAGGTGAGTTGTCTGCGGAAATCAGCAAGCTTACCACCAATATTAAAGATAGTCCTCAGCTTCGTTTTCAACTGCGAGTATATCTGGAATCCCGTACCGAGTGGGTTTTAAATGCAATCAATGAAGAATTACTCGGAACGGCGACGGAGGAACTGAAGCGTCGAGACAAGAAAGGACTGGTGGTGATAGTTGATGAATTGGATAGTGTTGCCTCTCGACGCCTGCCATCAGGACGAGTGCAACCAGAATCCCTATTTATTGAACAAGGCACACAATTACGCTGCCTGAATTGCCATATGGTCTACACAATACCTCTGGCATTAATATTCTCGAATCACTACGAAGCGTTAAAAAATTGCTTAGGTGGTAGGGTACCCCCCAAGCTATTACCAATGGTGCCGGTGCGACGACGAGATGGCAGTGAGTGCGAAGAAGGCATGGCACTGCTACGACAAATCGTACTTGTGAGAGCCTTCCCGGATGTAGAACCAGAGCAACGTCTCGGTTTAATTACAGAAGTTTTTGATAGTCCTGAAACCTTAGATCGACTGTGTTGCATCAGTGGCGGTAATGTGCGGCATTTGTTGGCAATACTCTACAAATGGTTCTGGGAAGAAGAGCCACCGTTCTTGCGCAGCAGTTTGGAGAAGCTGATCACAGAGTACCGTAATAGCTTAGTTTCAGCCGTTGATGAGCATGAATGGGAGTTGCTTTGTCAGGTACAAGAATCCAAACAGGTAGGCACCGATGAAGAATACCGAATATTAATTCGCGGGATGTTTGTCTATGAATACCACGACAACTTTGGATCGTGGTTCGATCTCAATCCAGCTTTGATAGAAACGGAACAATTTAAATCTTTTATACCTGCAAGACCTGTACACTCATGAGTAAAGTCTGCCTCTCAATGGTGGAAAATTTAGTATGTCCAGTTCCACGCTCGACACAATATAGATAATCAAGTTATGTTGTCGGAGACGCAATTTTTCGTGAAGCAAAGCGAGGGCGATTTTCCGGAGAGGTTCGCGAAAAACGCCAGAACCTTGACAAATAAATAGTTTGAAAGTTTTCAGTAGCTCCGTTTACTAAATCCCCGCAAGGGGACTGAAACGTTCGATGTTTAAATCTTCTAATGTCGGATGCTCCAAACAGCTTTCCTCTTACAAAATCCCCGTAAGGGGACTGAAACATTCTAGAGAAACAGTTAGGGATTAAAGAGTGATCGCACAACTGAAGTCAAATACTGGGTCAAGGTAAACGCATCCACCCCTAGCTCAGTCCGCTCACTCGCTGCCAAAATCCCAGCTTGGGCGTGCCACCAAGCAGCGACAGCTACGGTTGCTTCCAAAGGCTGCTCACGCAAGGCTTCTTGCGCCACTAGACCCCCCAAAATTCCGGTCAGCACATCCCCACTGCCTCCACGAGCTAGAGCCGGTGTACTTTCAGGAATTAGCCATACAGAACCACTCGGATGCGAGATCGCAGTTCTTGCTCCCTTTAACAACACCACTGCCTGACTCTGTTGAGAAGCTTGACGCACAGCACTCACTCGGTCTGAAAGTAGCGCGGCTGAATCAGGAAATAAGCGATTGAACTCCCCGGCATGAGGCGTCAAAACCGTAGGCGTTTGACGCTTTAGCAAAGTCGGAATCGTTTGCAATTCGCTAAGGATATTTAAGCCATCAGCATCTAAAACCAGAGGGACTTCAGTTTCTAACGCCTTTTGCACGACTAACTGAGCATCCCGTGTCAAACCCGGACCACAGGCGATCGCATCATAATCACTCAAGTCAACCGCTTCTGGTAGTTGAGCGATCGCGCCACTCGGTGTTTCTGGACAACCAATAATTAGCGCCTCTGGCAAATGGCTGATTAGTAAAGTTTTGAGAGATTCTGGCACGGCAATAGAAAGCATCCCAACACCGCTACCACGCGCTCCTAATCCCGTCAAAATCGCGCCTCCAGAATACCGACGTGAGCCACAAATTAGCAGTAAATGTCCCTGCTTGTACTTGTGCGTCACAGCCGGACGAGGCAGAGGCAGTAAATCTTTTACAACCGCTGGTGTCATCCGTTGCATGCCAGCCGGTTGACCGACTATGCAAGAGACATCCATTAGGGGAATGCCAAAATCAATTAACTCCGCTTCCCCCACATACTCCAACGCCTGGTCTTGCAAAAAAGCAAGCTTCCACAACCCTAAGCAAAATGTGCGGGTAGCCCGAATCGCTGTTCCCAGCACTTCACCTGTATCTGTATGAATACCAGAAGGCAGGTCAATGCTCACCATCGGTTGCGACCACTGATTCAACTGGTTAATCGCATCAGCAATCTCACCGGAAAGTGATCGCGTTTGACCAAATCCAAACAACCCATCTATAACCAAGTCGCACTGATACAAGGGGGAAATCTTCTCATAAAAGGGAATCCCTAAACTCTTCGCATAATCAGCATGATTCGCCGTCAATTCCTTTTGCTTGGCGATCGGAGAGTAAACTAACACATCGTAGCCCTGCAAGTGCATTTCCCTCGCCACCACCAACGCATCACCACCGTTATGACCCGGTCCTGCTAGTACACCGACTCGGCGGGTAAAGTGAGAGCGAGGATACAGCGCCTGAATACGATTAGCAATTAGCCCGGCGACTTTTTCCATTAAGGCAGCAACGGGCATTCCCGCTTCAAAAATGCGCCCTTCAATCTCGCGCATCTGTTGTGCCGTAACCACGACTTTCTCAATCTGTGCTCGTCGCTCTCTACGTTTGGTCATATTACAATGTACAGCCGCTTAGATATTTAGATATACAGTAATGGGTTAACGCCCCTATAGCGATCGCCAAATCTTGATTGTCTTATCCTCACTCCTGAAGAGAACAGCGATCGCGCTAGCCGACTCAAAGCCGGTTACCCTGTCTGTAGTAGGGTAATGTACCCCTGAATCCTTCCTGAATTTAGCCAGGCCTCCAGAAGAGGTTAAAGCCTGATTTTCCCAGCACTCTGACCCAAAACTACTTCTCTATTCTCGAAAAGCACGACGGCTGCTTGATTTTGTCAAGTTACATTATCTCCGGGCCTTTGGGTTTAAGAATATGATTGAGGGGGTATAGTGTTCAAGCAGACATTCCCCGTGACTCCATCGACGCGTTCAAATTCTTTACCCGATCTGACAAACGCATGGCACACCTTGGATGTTGAGACGACGCTCTCAGAGTTGGGCAGCAATGCAGAAGTCGGTTTGACGTCCCAAGAGGTTAAAGAGCGGTTACAGCACTACGGCTCTAATGAATTAGAGGAAGCCGCTGGTCGTAGTTCTTGGGAAATCCTCCTAGATCAGTTCAAAAACATCATGTTGGTGATGCTGATTGTGGTGGCAATCATCTCAGGTATCTTAGACCTGGTAGCCCTACAACAAGGCAAATCTGATGGTGGAATTCCTTTCAAAGATACGATCGCGATCATGTTGATCGTAATCCTCAATGGCGTCCTCGGCTATCTCCAGGAAAGCCGCGCTGAGAAAGCACTTGCGGCGCTCAAAAGCCTTTCTGCCCCGAAGGTTAGAGTTATTCGTGACGGCAGACCCATTGAGGTGGATGGCAAAGACTTGGTACCAGGGGACATCATGCTAGTAGAAGCGGGTGTTCAGGTATCAGCAGACGCTCGCTTGATTGAGGAAGCAAATCTCCAAATACGGGAAGCGGCACTGACTGGGGAAGCTCAGGCGGTAAACAAAAGGGTAGATGTAAACCTACAAGAAGAGACGCCCTTGGGCGATCGCGTTAACTTGGTATACCAAGGAACCGAAGTCGTTCAGGGACGTGGCAAAGCCGTCGTCACTGGCACTGCCATGCGGACAGAACTGGGCAAAATTGCCGAGATGCTGCAAGCTGTGGAGAGTGAACCGACACCGTTGCAACAGCGTATGACCCAATTGGGTAACGTTTTAGTAACGGGTTCCCTAGTGCTAGTGGCGCTAGTTGTCGTGGGCGGCATGGTCAAGTCCTACCTCAGTTCTGGCAGATTCAATGGAGAGGTCTTGCAAGAACTGGTAGAAGTTTCTCTCTCAATGGCAGTTGCTGTCGTCCCCGAAGGGTTACCCGCCGTGATTACGGTGACACTGGCGTTGGGAACTCAACGGATGGTGCGTCGCAACGCTCTAATCCGCAGGCTGCCAGCTGTAGAAACCCTAGGAAGCGTCACAACAATTTGCTCAGACAAAACTGGCACGCTGACTCAAAACAAAATGGTGGTGCAGCAAGTTGTCACAGTGGAGCAGAGAATCCGTGTCACTGGCGAGGGTTACATCCCCACTGGAGATTTCCGTATCGAGGAGCAGTCAGTTACACCTGAGCAGTATCCAGAACTGCAAACGCTACTAATTGCCTGTGTTCTGTGCAACGATGCCATCTTGCAGGAAGAAGCACCACAAAATCAAGAGAATGGCAAAGCAAGAGCGACGGCAAATTCAGCGAGCCAGTGGATAATTTTAGGTGACCCAACAGAAGGGGCTTTACTCTCGCTAGCCGGAAAAGGTGGTTTGGAGAAGGACTCTTTGGATCGTCAACTCAAACGAGTGGAAGAATTTCCTTTTTCCTCAGAACGCAAGCGAATGAGTGTGATTTGTGAAGGCAGAACTCAAAACGTTGCCCAACCCGCTCAAGACTCGCCCTTTCTGATGTTTACCAAGGGTTCGCCAGAACTGATTTTGGAGCGTTGTGTTAATTATCAAAAGGGCAACGCGACTCAATGGCTCTCCGATCAAGATCGCTCCTTAATTTTGGAGCAGAATAACCAGATGGCGAGTGCGGGATTGCGGGTGCTGGGATTTGCCTACAAACCGTTAAACGCCAAACCCCTAGAAGGCTCAGATGAAACAACTGAGCGAGAGTTGATTTGGCTGGGTTTAGTGGGAATGCTGGATGCCCCACGCCTAGAAGTTCGGGATGCTGTGGCGAAGTGTCGTGACGCTGGTATTCGCCCGGTGATGATTACCGGTGACCATCAGCTGACAGCCCAAGCGATCGCTCAAGACTTGGGCATTGCGAAAGTAGGCGATCGCGTCCTTAGTGGTAAGGAGTTGCAACGACTCAGTAAAGAGGAACTAGAGCAACAAGTCGAAGATGTCAGCATCTATGCTCGTGTCTCCCCTGAACACAAGCTGCGGATTGTAAAAGCCCTTCAGAATCGTGGCGAATTTACTGCCATGACGGGTGACGGTGTTAACGACGCCCCTGCCCTTAAGCAGGCAGACATCGGTATCGCAATGGGTATCACAGGTACCGATGTTAGTAAAGAAGCAAGCGATATGGTGCTTCTCGATGACAACTTTGCCACGATTGTTGACGCTGTGGAAGAAGGTCGGGCTGTCTATACCAATATCCGCCGCTTTATCAAATACATCCTGGGCAGCAATATTGGTGAAGTCTTAACCATTGCCGCCGCGCCCATCATTGGACTGAGTCAGGTTCCTCTGACGCCTTTACAAATTCTCTGGATGAACCTCGTCACTGATGGTTTACCCGCTCTCGCCCTAGCGGTGGAACCAGCAGAACCCGATGTCATGAAACGCCCTCCCTTTAACCCTCGCGAGAGTATTTTTGCTAGTGGATTGGGGTCTTATATGGTTCGGCTCGGGATTGTTTTTGCGATTATTTCCATCACTTTGATGGTATGGGCTTATAACCATACTCATGCTCCTGGCTATCCAGGAAATAAAGATACTTGGAAAACGATGGTGTTTACCACCCTCTGTATTGCACAAATGGGTCATGCCCTAGCAGTTCGCTCTAACACTCGGTTAGTCATAGAGTTGAACCCCTTGTCTAACCCCTATTTGCTTTGGGCTGTACTTGTTACTACAGCTCTACAGCTGGCACTGGTTTACGTTCCACCCCTGCAAAGTTTCTTTGGTACTCACCCCTTAACCATGACAGAACTTGCCATTTGTCTTGGGTTCAGCGCGTTACTGTTTGTCTGGGTTGAGGCGGAGAAGCTATTTTTCCGCTTTTACTTCTCACGTCGTCGTTCATAAGTTATTAGTCGTAAGTCATAAGTCATTAGTCCTTACTTCTTAGTCCGTGAGTTAGTCAACGGCCAAAGTTGTAAGTTGACCAATGACCCTTGACCCTTGACTACTGACTACTGACAAAAATGTATCTGAAAACTCTACACCTTAAACAGTTTCGCAATTATCGAGATTGCACAGTGGATTTCGATGCCCCTAAAACTATTTTGGTGGGTAATAATGCCCAAGGGAAGTCAAATCTGCTGGAGGCAGTAGAGTTGCTTTCGACTCTTAAGAGTCATCGGTCAGTACACGATCGCGACCTTGTCTTAGAAGAAGCTACTGCTGCACAGGTTCGCGCTAATCTGGATCGGGCCTATGGCTCAGTAGAGTTGGCTTTGACCTTACGTACTCAGGGACGGCGTACTGTCGCTCTCAATCGTGAATCCTTACGTCGCCAGTTGGACTTTTTGGGCATCCTCAATGCCGTGCAGTTCTCTAGCCTAGATTTGGAACTGGTGCGAGGTAGCCCAGAACGGCGTCGCAACTGGCTGGATTCTCTTCTGATTCAGCTGGAACCCATTTATGCTTATATCTTGCAGCAGTATAACCAGGTGCTGCGGCAGCGTAATGCCCTTCTCAAAAATTACCGCTCCTGGGCGGCAGAAGGCAAACTTGAGGAATCCTCCAAAGACTACGATTCACAACTAGCCTTGTGGGATGCTCAACTGGCAACCACTGGCTCACGCGTCACCCGGCGTAGAGCCAGAGTTCTGGAACGGCTTGCACCTCTAGCGCAAGCATGGCATGCCAGTATTAGTGGAGCGACAGAGGTGCTAGAAGTAACCTACGCTCCTAATGTCAGCATTGAGCAAGACGACCCAGAACAGGTACAGCAGGCATTTTTAGACAAAATTAAACAGCGTCGCATTCCTGAACAACGTCAAGGTACCACTCTCGTTGGTCCTCACCGGGATGAAGTGGAGTTCACCATCAACCAGACTCCTGCAAAATCCTATGGATCTCAAGGTCAGCAACGAACATTAGTGTTGGCATTAAAGCTGGCAGAACTAAAGCTTATTGAAGAAATCGTGGGTGAACCCCCGTTGTTGCTGCTTGATGACGTTCTGGCAGAACTCGACCTCAATCGTCAAAATCAGCTGCTCGACGCTATTCAAGACCGCTTTCAGACCTTGATTACCACAACACACTTGGGGGCTTTTGATTCGCAGTGGCTGAACTCTTCTCAAATTCTCTCCGTTCAAGCAGGAGAAATTAGAAGTTGTTGATGAATTACTTGACTAATGGGTCAATTGAAAGCACTACACCACCGAAACTTTTCCCGTTTTCAAGAATAAGTTTCTTAATCATTATCTATTTCAAAATTCTCCCAGCCAGTACCTCTGTGTCCAAAATCAAAACTATCTGGGTGCAGAATCTCCGCTAAGATTTCCAGCGAATCGACTAACCGTGGCCCTGGTCTGTTGAAATAAGAATTTCCATCAGTGATGAAAACGTTACCTGTGCGGACAGCACGCAAGCTAGACCACTCTGGATGCTGTTTAAGTGAGTGACTTTCTTGGCGGGTACGGTCTAAGTCGAAGCCACAGGGCATAATAATCATTACCTCTGGATCGGCAGCAGCAAGCGCCTCCCATTCTAAGTAAGGAGAATGTTTCCCGATCGCTCCAAATATAGGATTACCACCTGCTAGTTCCACTAATTCAGGAATCCAGTTACCAGTTGCCATGAGAGGATCAGTCCACTCGATCGCGACAACTTTAGGACGATTCACCTCAGATAGTCCCTGCGTCTTCTGCTTACAGGTTTCTACGCGAGAGTGTAATTGAGTTAGCAACGTTTGCGATTCTACTCCTAGAGTGGTAGCAACTCGTTGAATGTCTGCCCAAACATCACTCAGTACATTTGGCTGTAAGGAAATCACCTGTGGGTGACTTTTCGTGAGTTCAGCAACAACTTTTTCGACATCAGCGAAGTTGACAGCGCAGACATCACACTGGTCTTGCGTGACAATGTGAGTGGGCTGCAGTTGTTCTAGGACATCCGTTTTGATTTTGTAAATGCTGAGTGCTTTTTTCGCCAAATTGATTACATCAGCGTCAATCTGAGCACTCGGTTTTCCTGAGTCCAACTGTGCCTCAGTGCAAATGGGTCGGTCTTGGATTTCTGGGGGATAGTCACATTCATGCGATCGCCCCACAATTGCAGCCGTTAACCCCAACGCTGCCACAATCTCTGTGGCACTGGGGAGCAGAGAAACAATTCTCAAATCTGAAGAAGCCATGATCAAGCACCTTAGCAAGGGGACGGTTGGGGTGGGGTAGGTGTTAGGTCGTAGGTGTTAGGTTTTAGGGAAAAGCCAGACCCAGACGCGTGAAAAATTAAGGTTTTGGCTTCCTGGCAAAGCTTTCTGGCTCCGTACCACCTAACACCTAATATCTACCACCTTGACAGAGGTAGGTAACAGCAGCTTGCTGCAAAATCTAAGAGCAACACAAGTTTCAGAGTACTTGATGTTGAGCTAACTGAGCATCTTTAACGTTAGGCACCATGAGCGATTGCTCGCAACGTTCGCGAAGCGTTCTCCGTTAGCGAAGCGAGCAACGCCCGACAGGAGTAGGAATGAAAATTCCTCTCCGGCTGCCTCCTCTGCTTCCGCAGCTATTTTCAAGAAAGGTCTAGTTTCGTTACTAATTGAGGCTCAAGTTCAGACAAGTCGGAAGCAATTATTTGGTCAATAAGCTCAGTCACACCTGCCCCTCGTTCTCCACTTGTCACCAAATCAACATGCTCCTTGAGCATGGGAAGAGCGTTGGCAACAGCTACTGAACACTTACACAAGTCTAAGAAAGCGCGGTCATTCTCAGCGTCGCCCACACCTACAGTATTCCGTGGCGACAACCCTAACTCGTCCAACGCCGCCTTTAGCCCTGTCGCTTTGTTCAAACCTGAGGGTAGTATCATGACTGCGCCCTTATTAAAGATTACTTGCAATTCCAATCCTAGGTCGCGGATCACTTCCAACACTGTAGTTTCGTGAGGATGCCAGGTGGCTACAATCACCCGTCCGACGGCGAGGGGGTCAACACCTCGCTCCTGTAGGGCTTTGATAAATTTTTCGGGTGGACGATCGCCTAACACCTTTTCTTGTCGAGTTGCAGGTTGGTACAATAAGGCTCCGTTCTCAACCACAACGTGATCACACAAGTTGACCTGAGGAAAGGTTTCAAGGAGATCTTCTAAATGCCGACCTGTGACTAGAATCAATCTCCGACCAGATTCACGCAGACGCTCAAGCGCTGCTAAGGTCGCTTCATGCACCCGACCGTCTGAGGCTAGTGTTCCATCGTAGTCAGTCGCTAGTGCCAGATATCGCATCGTTTAAATTTCCTGATCCTCACTACCTAAGGTTGCCATCGCTTTAACGCGAATGCCATTGCGTTATGAACTAATTCAAGCTGAGCGATCGCATAAACAACTGCGTGAAGTAATAGCTATTGCCCTTGCGCCAGACTCCAATACCCGTCTCTCGATATTCAGGACGCAACAGATTCTCGCGATGACCCGGACTATTCATCCAACCCTGGATTGACGAAGGTACGGGTTGAGGCAGATTGGTACACATGAATAGGTTCTCACCAAGCATAAAGTAAAAAATTCCTGCCGATCGCACCCGTTTTACCATCGTGCTACCCTCCGGACTGGTGTGACTGAAGAAGTTCTTCTCTGCCATCTGCTGGCTGTAGTTGCGAGCAACCTGTGCCAGCTTTTCATTGTGCCGGAGTTGACTCAAACCCCGCTTTTGGCGAATTTCATTAATTCGCTGGCGCACCTGCGCTTCCATTTGAGCTGTTGCAGGAGATTGAGCTGGTACGCGGGGAGTTGGCTGCGAACTGGAGCGAGTATTGACCTGCGGCAAGTTTGGCAGAAACTGGCTGATAGAATCACACCCCGACAACATTAGGGCAACTGCCACCCAAGCGAACCCTCTACTTGAATGCTTACCCCAAGCTGATTTTCTTATTCTCACCGCTATTGGCTTTCTCTCCTGTAGCAATTGCCTTCACTAACCTAGTTGAATAAGAGGAGTATAGAAGCGGATTTGGTATAAACGGCAACATTATCAAGGAACTGCTATTTGCATCCTCCTGTAGAGAAATGTTGCCTGCTTCCATTTGTTTCCTAAACCGATTTACTACTGCCAGCCTAACGGGGGTTCGATGAGTGTCTCATCTGCCTTACCAGCACGGACACCTGGCTTATCGACAATTTGCACGGTGCTTGCCCGTAGACCTTGGTCATCCTCCAGTGCAACAAACCGCACACCTGTGCCAATTTCCAGACGATCAAAGTCGCCGTGCAGTACGCTGTTGCGGTGGAAGTAAATATCCTCTCCGTCTAGAGTTTTGAGGAAGCCATACTCCTGCTCAGGAAATAGCTTGGTAACCAGCGCCATTGTGTCCTGCGCGGAATCATTAGTTTGGGCTTTTTCACTCTCACGCTGCCGACTGATGAGGTCTTTGAGTTGACGCTCAGCTGTACTAAAGGCGTCTCGGATAACTGTATCTAACCTAACGTACTGATTGCGTTCTGAGGGATTCACGTCAGCCACCAGCTCATGACCAGGCGGCACAGTCATATCAAGCCGGACACGGTAGGGAGAGCCGTGGCTGGGGCGATCATGAATCTTTTCGATCGCGATATGGCAGCTACTGATGTAATTGCAAATCCTCTCCAACTTAGCAAGTTTTTCGTGAATTAATGTGTCTATCGCTTCACTTTTTTCGACATCCCGATAGGTAACTTCTAATCCAACTTTCATAAAGTTATCTCTCCAATAATGGATGACTCAAAGCAGTTGCTGCTCCCTCGAAGTAGGTGTATGCAGCCAACATTTCGAGTAGTTAATTAACTGATAGCAATTTTCTATTTGCTATTACTTCTACCTAAGGAGGAGTGCTTTTGTAAGAAAAGGAGCTTATTGAGGGTGGTAGGGTTAAGCTGCCTGACTCTCCATTTGCAGCGCCACCTTCACTCTTTCGTACTCAGATTTAATCTGTGACATAATTTCTGATGCACCTGTTGTAGTTTTAGAGTTCCCCATTCTCTCTAGCTCCTGACAAAGTTTTGAAAGGGTGATTGCACCAAGCGAAGCACTGCTTGACTTTAGGGTATGAGCTGCCTGTGTCATTGCTGCTACATCGGTTTGACTAACAGCTTTACCCATGGCTTGCAGGAGATTAGGGCTGTCTTCCAGGTAAATATCAATTAATTGAGCTAAATAGACTGAGGCGTTTGACCCCATCGTGTTTCGAAAGTCTTGCAATACCTGAGTATCAAGTGCTGAAGTTATCATTAGATTTGGGTCTGGGTTATGAAGATAAGGTTGAGACTGGTTTAAGGACTTGACTAGCTCTTCAACCCGGATAGGCTTACTAATGTAGTCGTCCATTCCTGCACTGATGCACTTCTCGCGATCGCCCTGCATAGCATTAGCGGTCATCGCAATAATCCTGGGGCGCGTAACAAGCGACCATTCCTGACAGATGCGCTGTGTCGCCGTCAATCCATCCATTTCTGGCATATGTACATCCATGAACACCACGTCATAGGGCTGACGACGCAGAGCTAAAATCACTTCTAGTCCATTACCAGCCACATCAGCTCGATACCCCATCTGTTCCAGCAATTGCAGGGCTAACTGCTGGTTCACCATATTGTCCTCAGCTACCAAAATCCGTAGTGGTAGTCGTTGAGCCATGGTGGGATCAAGTTGCAGACGTTGAGAGTGCGATCGCTTAACCTTGATCGGCTGTCCACTCATGATCTGGACCAAAACGTTGTAAAGCTGAGATTGTTTAATTGGCTTGTTCAAAAAAGCCGCAAAATCCTTCTCGACAGCTTGGGGCTGTGCCTCTGGCTTGCCCATTGAGGTCAACATCACTAAGGGTAAGCTTTTGCAAGTAGAGTGCTTGCGAATTTCTGCCGCCAGAGCTAGACCATCCATTCTAGGCATACACATGTCCAGAATCGCGATGTCAAATTTTTCTCCCTTGCAGATCCAGTCCAGAGCCTCAAAACCCGACTGTGCCGATTGAGTGATCATGCCCCAAGACTGGGCTTGCAAGGTGAGAATTTGTCGATTCGTAGTGTTATCATCCACAATCAGCAGCCGCTTTCCAGCTAACTGAGGTTGGTAGACCAATTGGTCAACGTGCGATGAGCCAGGAGCAGATTCGACGACTACGGTGAAATAAAAGGTAGAGCCTTCGGATTTTGGATTTTGTCCTAGGACTGGACTTCGTCCCGCTTCCCTAACGTCCTGCGGGCGGGTTTTAGATTTTAGATTATTGGATGCCTCGTGAGTACCAAAAGTATCGGGATTCTCACCAATATTTCCCAATCTAAAATTAGCTGGTGGATTTCCTCCTAGCACGCCCCGACTCTCAACCCATATTCTGCCACTCATCATTTCTGAAAGGCGTCTGCTAATCGCTAAACCCAAACCTGTGCCTCCATACTGGCGAGAGGTAGAGGAATCAACCTGACTGAAAGACTTAAACAGACGGTCTATCCGGTCAGCAGGGATACCAATACCAGTGTCTTTGACGGCGAATTGAATTTCGTATTTTTGTCCGTTGTCCGTTGCAACTGACCCCTGACTACTGACCGACGCTGGATGCCTCAATTCATTTGGGGCATAGGAAGCGCGATCGAAGGCTAGGGACGAAACAGACACCAAAATTTCCCCCTCATGAGTGAATTTCACAGCATTACTGAGCAAATTCACTAGGATTTGGCGGAGTCGGGTGACATCTCCCACAACCTTGTTTGGTGTTTGCTGAGCGAATAGATAGGCTAATTCCAGTTTTTTCTCTGCTGCCTTGGCGGCGACTAGGTCGAGAGATTCCTCAACACAGGTTCGCAGATCAAAAGGTTGTTCCTCCAAATCTAGCTTGCCGGACTCGATTTTTGAGAAGTCCAGGATATCGTTGATGATGGTGAGTAGCGCATCACCACTACTGCGAATTGTTTCAGCAAAGTTTCGTTGCTGGGATGTCAGTTCTGTGTCGAGTAGCAATCCAGTCAAGCCAATTACGGCATTCATGGGAGTGCGGATCTCATGACTCATGGTTGCCAAAAATTCGCTTTTTGCCTGAGTTGCGGCTTCCGCTGCCCGTCTAGCTTGCTCTAGTGCAAAATTTTGCTCAGTTAGTTGTTCGCGTTGGCGAGTTTCCTGCTCTAAGAGGCGAGCTTGAGCTAAGGCAATCCCGACTTGGTCAGCGACAGCTTCGAGTAACTCGATTTCGTCTTCACTCCAATGACGGTACATGTCACACTGTTGTATGGCAATGATGCCATTTGGTTGCCCTTGATAGGAGGTTTGAATCGTTAACATTGACTTGAGTCCAATGTGGCGACATAGAGGGATAGCCGTTTGCAATAACGGTTCTGCGTAAACGTTATTAGAGGCGATCGCCCGATCTTGTGATAGTAATTGCTCGACATAAGCGTTGCCAGCAATGGGGAGTTGAAAATCCCGAACCGAGCTATATCCAGGCTCTAAATACTCAGCGACAAATGGAATCTGTGGAGTTGGCTCGGCAATATAAGTCTGAATCACACATCGATTCACCCGAAAGGCAAGACCAATTTGATTGGCAGTGGTCTGAAAAATTTGATTAGTATCTAAGCTCTGGCGAATTTCTTGAGTAATTTGTTTGAGTAATAAAGCACGCTGGAATTGCTGCTGTAGAGCGAGTTCTGCCTGTTTGCGCTCAGTAATGTCAATGGATACCCCTAATACCGCTGGCTCTTCTGAACCTGCGACAAAGAAAGGAATTTTTGTGGTTTGAATAAAATGAACATTACCTTGACTATCCGTAATAGTTCGTTCGGGAAAATATAAAGACTCTCCACTGTTGATAACTTGCAAGTCAGATTCCCGGAATTTGTCACTTTCTTGGGACGATTGTGGGGTTGAGCGGACAAAGTCTTCATGCTTGTGGTTGAAGAGTTTTTCTACTGATGTTCCATAAATCCCAGCAACAGCTTTGTTGGCAAGAATAAACTGTCCATTTTTGTTCTTGGCATAAATATAATGGGGAACTAAATCAATAACTTGACGCAGTTGCCTCTCACTTTCTCTTAGAGCGATTTCTGCTTGTTTACGCTCAGTAATGTCAATGGCTACACCTAATACTGCTGGCACTTCTGAACCCGCCACAAAGAAAGGAATTTTTGTAGTTTGTAAGATCCGAACATTTCCTTGAGCATCTGTAAGAGGTTCTTCAGAAATGTGTTTGGGCTGTCCACTGTTAATGACTCGCAGATCAGCTTCCCGGTATAGGCGAGCTTCCTCAATCGATCGCGCCAAGTCTTCATCCTTGTGTGTGAGTAGCTCCTCTACTGAGATACCGTAAGCCTCTGCCATAGCTTTGTTGGCAAGAATAAACTGTCCATCTTTGTTTTTAGCAAAAATGAGATGGGGGACTAAATCAATCACTTGACGCAGTGTCTTTTCACTCTCTTTGAGCTGCGCCTCTGCCCATTTGCGAGTGGTAATATCTCGAAGGGTACCCGATGTTCCTGTAATGGTGTTGTCAGAACCTAAGGTCAGCCGAGCCTGCACTTCGATCCAATGCTCACCGCCATTTTTGCTGAGATACCTAACTTCATGCTGGCAATACTCTTTGTCGTGTGAAATCAGGGGTTGGAAGAGTTCTAAGTGTCGTTGGCGATCGTCAGGATGGACATAATCAATAAAATTTGTGCCAAGGCTCTCTTCTATTGAAAATCCAGTAATTTCTGTCCAAGCTGGATTGAGAAATGTCCATAAACCAGCCGCGTCTGTTTGGAAAAATACTTCTTTAACGCTATCAATAACAGAGCGATACTTCTGTTGGCTCTCTCGCAGCGCTTTCTCGACTAGCTTACGTTCAGTAATGTCTCGAACTGACCCTTCGTAATACAGCAGTGTCGCATTGCTATCACAGACGGCACGAGCATTCTCCACAATCCAGATCATGCTGCCGTCTTTGCGATAGACCTGAACCTCAAACTGTGAGACTGCGTTCTGCTCCTGTATCAAGTGAGTGAACTCAGTATGAGCTTCAGGATCAACGTAAAGTTGCTCTCCGATGTTAGTAATAGATGTTACCAGTTCCTCCGCTGAAGAGTAGCCATAGAGCCGCGCTAGTGCTGGATTAGCACTGATGAAGCGACCGTCGGACGTACTCTGAAAGATGCCTTCGACGGCATTCTCAAAGATGCTACGGTAATTCGCTTCCGCTTGCTGTCGGGCTTGTTCTGCCCGCTTGCGTTCAGTAATATCACTAAAGGTACAGATCACCTGCTCGACACTGCCATCGGCTGCAAGCTGTGGATCGGCATTGACTAGCAACCATATCCAATCTTGAGTGACGGGACTGTATATGCCCATAACCACGTTCTGCACCAGTTGACGGGTGGTAATTGCCTGTTGCACCGGACGGTTCTGGCTGAGGAATGGTGTTTGGTCTTCGTGAATAACATTCCAATCTGAATCAAAGGCTGTCTTGTTCAGTAATTGGCTCTCGGTTAGACCCAGCAGAGTAAGAGCTGCCTGATTGTAGAGGATGACTTCTGCTTGTTGTCCTAGTAGCAGTACACCGACCTGCATCTCTCGGATCAGCGTTTGAAAGCGCTTTTTGCTTTCTCGTAATGCCTCCTCCCTCACAGCTTGGGCAGTGATTTTCTGATCGAACACAGAAGCTAGTAAGGTCATGCCTAAGATAATGAGCGTGGCAATTCCGAGCGTGGCAACTATGAGAGAAGTATCTAACGTATTGAACGACTCTAGTTCTAATTGCACAGTCGGTGTGAAGCTTGCTGCCATCATGCCCGTATAGTGCATGCCACTGATTGCAACTCCCATGATTAGAGCACTGCCAAGCTTCGACCAGTTGCCAATCGCCGTAGTTTGATCGCGAAGCTTAAAGGATAGCCACAAGACGGCTAAAGAAGCACAGATAGCGATCGCTACTGACAAAGCTACGAAAACCAGATTGTAGTGGATAGTAGCCTGTAGACGCATAGCTGCCATCCCTAGATAGTGCATTGAGGCGATCGCAAGTCCCATGAAAATGCCGCCCCCCATCAGTTGAAACCAGTTCAGGGTTGGGCGGCTTACCCAAAATAGTGCTGCCCCGGATGTAATCACGACATCCAATAGGGATAACAGCACGATTGGCACGTCATAAGTGATTGATACGGGTAGACACAATGCCAGCATCCCGACGAAGCGCATCGACCAGATTCCTATCCCCATTGCGATCGCGCCACCAATTAGCCAAGCTATACGGGTTCGCTTGTATCCTGTCATCACTCGTCCAGCTAATTCGAGTGCGGTGTAGGAAGCAACAGTTGCGATCGCGATCGAGAAAATGACGAGCCGCAGGTTGTAAGTATCTCTCATTACTCCATCTGTATGGCTTGTTGAAGCCGTTTCTAAAAGAGTGTTTAGGAAGAAAAAGACAAGAAAAGAGTAAGACATGCTTGAATTTAAGCTCCTTGACCTTCTATTTGCCGCTTCGTCTGCAATTTTTGATGGTCAAATAAAAGATTTGACAAGATTAGAACTTACGCATAACCTCTATCTGTAGAGTGGGCTATGCCCACCACTATGCTATAGGTAGTGCCTAAAGGCTCGATTGGCGTAACTCCTGAAGATTATTCTGAGAAAATTTTGTTTTAGTATTTCTCTATAAATTTAGGACTTACTGTAAATGAGTTTTACTGAGTCATTACCCAGCCTTAATTGGCTTAACAGCAAATGCCTCTAGGTTACAAAATTTTGTTAACTTAATAGACCGTATTTTTACGGATTTTGCTTATTATTCCTGTGCTGATTTCTCAGGAGTTTACTCTCATCAAAACCAAGCCATCACAGATTTAACCCGAAACCTGTGGTTCTGACTAAGTAATACTACTTAACCTGAATGCTGGAGGTAATGAGGCGCATAAACTGGCATTTTAGATATTAGACTTTCTGCGTGAATCGAAACTTGCCCGCCTAACCCCCCAAAATTGGGGGAAACTTATGATGAGCTTTCCCAGAATTGGGGGACGGGAGGGGCGATAAATTAGTCATGCAGGAGGTCTATTGAATGAGAAATGGCAATACTTTCAACGACTCCACCCTACTACACTTCGCCTAATAGCTCCGTTTCGTTGAGGGTAGAGATTGCATCTATCATCCAGCGCAGTTCCGAATACCTCGCTCATGCGCTCGGCTTTGCTTTCATCCGACGACACATCAGGGACGGCTGAAAAGCGTCCCGTACTCTCCCAGTCTTGCCGAGAGAGCAACACTCTAAGTGCAACATTCCTAGCTCCCACAAGGTCGGCGTGGAGAGTGTAACCACACGAGTGACACGCAAGAGCAAAATTTTGCCTCTTTGAGCTTATACCGCTACCCAAATCACAATTTCTGTCCCTTGTCCAGGTTGGCTGGCAATGCTTAATTCACCACCAATACGTTCGGCACGCTGACGCATTCCCATCAAACCAAAGCCACCACTATCGGCTTGCTTCAAGTCAAACCCTCGCCCGTTATCACGCACGCCTAGTTGAACGGATTCGGGAGCAAAGGTGAGTTCAAGCCAAATGGTTTTGGCTTGGGCATATCTGAGGGCGTTGGTGAGAGCTTCTTGCCCAATCCGCAGGATGTTTAGTCCTATGTAGTTGGGGACGAGGCGGGGTGTGCCTTGGACATGCATCTCGACTCGCGCAGCTGTGCCGCTGGTGATTTGCTTGATGTTGCAGGCGAGGACACTTTTTAGGTCACTATATTCTGCTCCTCCGGGGGATAGTGCCCAAACGGAACGCCTAGCTTCAATTAGCCCTTGCTTGGCTAGTTCTATGACGTGTTTGAGCATCTCTCTGGCGGTTTCGGGGCGCTGCGTCATGATTTTGTGGGCAACGTTCAAGTTGAGGGAGATGCCAGTGAACGATTGGGCAAGGGTGTCGTGGATTTCACCAGCTATACGGTTGCGCTCGGTGAGGATGGCACTTTGCTCGGCTTTCTGTTTCGCCTCCTCTGCCAATCGAGTTAACTGCACTGCTAATGTTGCCTGATTTGCTAAGGCTTGGATTAACTCTAGGTCTTCTTCGAGGAGTGGGCAATCGTCCTCTAATCGAATAGTGAATGAGCCGAGATGTTCATCACTCAATACCATTGGTGCAACTAAGAATGCTTTGACACCTAAATTCTCAAAATATTGCTTCTGTTCGTTTGTCAGTCTAGGATGGCTCGCTATTTTATTTATGGCAGGTTGCGCCTTCCCGGTAAGATTACCTGGCATAAGTTCATCGGGAAGCAAGATAGTTGGTTTATGAGCATTCGGATGATTGGATTGTGCGGCTGGAACAACTACACCATCCTCAACCACAAACTTTAAATACGCTAATCTTGCTGCACAGTCATTCAACCAAACGGTGGACGATCGCGCGCCTAATTGCTTTGTAATTGCCAGTAGCACATGACCTAAGAAGGAATCCAAATCTTCTGCACTGGTAAGCGATTCAGCACTGGCACGTAAGACTTCATTTGCCTGAGCGAGTTTTGCAGCGCGTTCTGTAGCAGCTTTTTCGTGTTCGCGGGCGATCGCGGCTTGTTTCGCTTCTTCTGCTAATCGGGTCAGTTCAAGTGCAAGTGTGAGTTGCTGGGCGAGGGCAGCCACAGTTTCACGCACAGCGTTACTTGGCAGGCGGTCTTCGTGTAGTGCAATGCCTGTAAAGCCAATAAGCTCACTGTGCAAGCGCAATGGAGCATGCCAGATAATGCGATGTCCGCGTCGTTGATGGTAAGTGTATGCTGCCGGAAAAACCTCGCGCAGATCGTCAACTCGAATGCTAGGTGTCTCTCCACAGGCAAGCGTAGAAAAAATGCCGTCAACATCGTTTGAGGAGAATTCAACGTAACCAGACAAGTAGGGATCAACCGCAAGTTCTTCTGGCGAGAGCAAACGACCGTCCTCGACAACAGCAGCAGGGGTGAATTTTAGGCTACCCGATACGCGGAGCATAACAGCAGCCGCATCAGCACCCACAGTTTCAACCGCTTCAGTCAAGAAAGAACTGAGCAGCGTTTCGAGGCGCGAATCGGATGTCATTCGATCAACACTTCGGCGCAGTGCATCGTTTGCCTTTGCCAACTCAGCCGCCCGTTCTTGTGCGGCTTTTTCTTGTTCGCGGGCGATCGCTGCTTGTTTCGCCTCCTCTGCAAGATGCATTAATTGAACGGCGAGTGTTGCCTGTTGTGCAAGTGCTTGGAAGAGTTCAAGGTCAGTTTCTTTGAAGTTATGTTTGTGGCGGAAGGCAACCACAATCTGCCCTAGCGGACGATCGCCGAGCATTAATGCAGTGGCTAAGATGCCATGATGTCCCTGAGCACGATGCCACTCCAATGTGCCTTTCCCATACATTTCTGGATTGACATCAGGGTGAAAAAAGAGCGGTTTTCGAGTCTCTAGGAGTATCGACCAGCCAGGATAGTCTGCCGTTGGGAGCAGTATTTGTTTGGAGTCGGGATACGCTTCTATACCGATGCCAACGGTAAGAGACAATTGCTCTAATGTTTCATCGTAAAGAAAGATAGCGCCAGCATCACAATCCACTTGACGACAAGCTTCTGAGATAACGTGTCCAAGAAAGGTATTGAGCGATGGTTCATTCGCTAAACGATCAGTTGTTCCCCGTAAGGCTTCGTTCGCTTTTACCAATTCAGCCACTCGTTCTTGTGCGGCTTTTTCTTGTTCGCGGGTGATCGCCGCTTGTTTTGCCTCTTCTGCTAGTTGTATGAGTTGAATCGCGAGCGCGACTTGATGGGCAAGGGCTTCGACGAGTACTTGTCTTTGACCACCTTCAGGATGTGGCTCACGAAATGCAAAACCAATACCACCCACAATTTGCTCCCCGACAATCAGTGGCACATGCAATAAAGATCGAAGACCAGCACGGCTTAAAAATGCACCTGCACCGGGTGAGAATAAGGCTGCATCAGCTTGAGGGTCATACCAATGGGGTCGCCGTTCTCGTTGGGCGATCGTATGGAAGTTTTCTGGCTGCATCTCATCAAGGCTGAAAGAAGCTGGGAGTTCAGGTTCAGACTTTACTTTACCGTTATACTGGTGCAGGCTATTGTACCTGCGCTGTTTATTGTCATACACCACCAGATGGGCGCTATCTGCTTGTAATTGCTGTGAGGTTTCGAGCAGCAATTCATCAAAGAAGCGGGTCAGGTCACCTAGTTCAGTTAGTCTGACCGCAGTTCGTGCTAGTGCCTCATTTGCCTTTGCTAGTTCCGCAGCTCGTTCTTGTGCAGCTTTTTCTTGTTCGCGGGCGATCGCCGCTTGTTTTGCCTCCTCTGCTAAGCGTAGGGTTTCTAGCGCCAGGGATACTAGGTGAGTCAGTGCCTGCACTGTCTCAGTGATTATCTGATTTGGCAACCGCTTCTCACGAAATGCGATCGCAAGATAGCCAGCCACCTGTTTTCCAACCCGGAATGGAAAATTCCAACAGACCTGGTGTCCTTGCTGCCGATGGTACACTGCTGCCTCTGGAAACCAGGAGGCGAAATAATCGTCAACTTCGTGACAATACACTTGTCCTTCAGCAAGCTGTCTAAATACACCAACTGGATCGCGAGTCGTTACTTCTTTGAGGGCCCAATCAAGTGCATGAGAATCGAATGTTCTGTTAATAACACCGTCTTGGGCAAGCGATCGCATCTGAAACTCGGTACCTAAAACTCGGTCAAAGACTGCTCCTGCGGATGCGCCAGTCGCTGTCATCACCTCTAACAAGAACGAATCCAATAGTGCATCAATATTTCCAACCTCAGTTAACCGTTCCACTCCCCGACGCAGTGCCTCATTTGCGTTTGCCAATTCAGCCATGCGTTCTTGTGCGGCTTTTTCTTGTTCACAGGCGACTGCTAGCTGTTCTTGCAACTCCTGCTCACAGTGATCGCGTTCCCTTAGCTGCGCTTGCAGCACGGCATACGCTCGTTCCAACTCCGCTACCTGCGATTGAGAGGCTTGCGATCGCTGACAGGTCTTCAGGTCTAGCCGCAGCGATCGATTCTCCTGTTCCAGTTGGGCAACACGAGCTTGTAAAGCTTGAACTTGTTGACGCATTGATAGGAATGCCATAGCAAAATCCTATTTTTCCAGTAATAGCGGCGCGATCATTTCTAGTAATTCGCCAGTGCGTCGCCATGGAACAGAAATGTAGCTAAGCCTGAGCTAAGTCTGAAATGCTCATTGTTACTAGATTGTAGCTGTTTTCCTGAAGGGTGTGGATTCCTGTAATACTGGGGTGCAATTAAATGTGGTGGTATCCCGTCAAGCGATCACAACAGAGCGATTGAGCCAATACGCCTTTGTATAGCAGCCGAGAAAAAATGGTCGCTAACGACAACTGTCCCATTTTCGAGGCTTGGGCTGATGACAATAGGTAAGCTATATCAACGTAAAATCAAGGATTTTCAGTATTGACTGTCCTATTTACAGGCAATAGTGGGACAGTTCAATCTATCAAGCGTTCAATCAAACTAATCCCTAGAAGCTTTTGTCTGTAGGCATCTCAGTTTTAGCGACCAGACTTTCTCCATTGCTATACAAAGGCATCATCAGGGACTGGTAACAAAGGCACTCAGGAAAGGGCTGATATCTCCTAATTGGCGAGAGCTGGTTTGGGATGACTGAGGCTTTAAGTAATGCCTAACCTCATAGGCACACTTGTTGCCCCCAAGAGAGTTTATCTCTTTCTGGATCAGAGTTCACGCATTCAAACTGTCTGATAGTGCCGTCCGACATCACCCCCAATGTAATAGACCAGTCAGTCCTGTGTCTGCCAAACGTGACGGCTCCAACAGAGCCACAAGATTTTATGATTTCGGAGGCGATCGCTTTTTGAAACACTGGCGATTCCATCACTGAGCCAGCCGATCTATCGCAGATTGTGTTATCGCGACAGGAAACTCAGTTGAAGAAGTCAAAAAGACGCTGGGGGTACTGTGCTCTCAAGAGGTGATGAGCATAGATAACCATCAAGAAACAGGTTGAATCGTCTACAGAATTATTTAATGAGATACCCTCTCAGTTAAAATCAGACCCCTTCTAGAATCGCCTAGAAGGGGTTAGATGAAAATCCAGAAAGTAACTCTAACTCCATACCCCCCTATCTGCCTAACCTCTATTCCCTCTCAATGTCTTTGAGACTATATATCAGGGGGATTGCGGTTCCCCAACCACTTAAGGGCAATCGCTCCGAGGATAGCTCCCATAAGGGAATGACTGAGAAATTTTACGATCACAGGTTTTTCAGCCAATACATCCTGAAAAATATCAGGATGATAGTGATAGGTGTAGACCGCTAATTTGCTGACATCGTCAGCATTCATATCATTGGCATCATGGGTAGAAAGACTCAGCTGTCTTTCCAAACCGCGATCGCTTAATTCTCGCTTTTGGAGGCGCTTGAGGAACTCACTAGCAACATCATGGCGTTCATTTGGTTTAATTTGTGCGATCGCCTTTTGTAGTTCCGGCTCCATCTCGCTGGGAGGAATGTGATCTGGATGAAGAGGCTTTCCAAATAACTGGCGTCGCTCATCGTTCCAGTTTTCCATAATTGGTATTAGTGTTTCATACCGTTAAGGTATTAGTTGGGCCTTTACTTTCTTAAGGCACGAAACTCTTTGGTAGTGGTAAAAACCCAAACCAAAGATAGGGTAGTCCAAAAGATGCGAGGTTTTTGCAATAAACTCACTAAAAAGGTATGAAAGGCGTTAGCCTTTGCGTAGCGTACACCTAGTGCGTAGCCCAGGATGAAGTAGAAACAAATTAGACAAAGACTTCCGCAGGAAGTTCAATGTCCCCTTCAACTATTTTAGTTGTAGTTTCAAGACTCATGAAATTTTGAATTTTATCCAACTCAATAGATGAAGTATATCTTTCATCCTTCATCCTTTCGAACAACCTTTTCTTGAAAATATCGCTCTTTACCTATCGTCCAAGATAACAAGAGGGTCCAGATAGAGCTTAAGTTATCTAGACCCTCTTGCTTTTTCTGAGATACTAAAGACAGTTAGTCGAGTGCTTCTTTGACCTTGTCTTTCACATCTTCAGCAGCATGCTTGATTTGGGATTCAGCTTGCTTAGCTTTGCCTTCTGCCTTATCTTCAGGATCACCCGTGATATTGCCAAGTGCTTCTTGAGCTTTGCCTTTAATATTGTCACCCGTGGCTTTCGCTCTATCTTCAGTACTCATTTTTTCTTCCTTTTTTATTTAAATGAAATAAATTTTGAAGAGAGTTCGCAAATATTTTTACTACTTTCTTCAACTGATGTATCCAATTTATCTAAAAAGCTTTACCTATCCGTCCATCTCTAGAGGTATTAAATAAATGTCTTTTTTATTCCTATGGCAGAGTTTTCCCCAGGGAAATATCTGTCGAAAGTAGCTGGTGCAATACCTATAAATTTGACATAAGGTTTAGAGGTCTAACTGAATGAAAGAAATGAACAGTCAATTCACTGATTGAATGTTACATTAGTTAACTAAATTTATCTACTGAGTTCTGCTGGCATTCTGCAACTCCAGCAACAGCAAACTAATTTCAAAAAATAAATAATTAGCGTGACTGCTATTCCACCTTTTTCTTCTTGTTCATTACTTGTTGAAACAATTCAGTACTAGCAACAAAGCCAAATGATAGGGGAAACAGACACGCTATTTGAGTTGATTATAGCCAAGTATGTTTAATCTAGATAACCCATCAAGTCTTCATAGCCATCAAAGTAATTTGCGGCGATCGGGCGGTTCCCCATTATCATTTCTGTTCCACTAATGTTGAGATGACTTTTAGCAATAGGTCGATCTCCAGACACAGAGATGATATCCATTACTTGAATGTTGCTGGCAAAGATTGGGCGCTCTCCCATCACAGAAATCGTGCCAAGAACCTGAATATTACTAGCGTCAACAGGACGGTTTTCCATCATGGGAACTACCTCACTAAGGTTTAGATCACTTGAAGCAACTGGACGATTCCCAGGTAGAGGAGGCAGAGCAACCTCAGTGGTTTCCTCTTTTAGCGTCGGTTTTAAATTGAGCTGAGGCATTGCTATGACTTGTGCTCCTTTGTCTGTATTCTGATTCGTCTCCCCAGTTGCAGGGCGTTCTACCGTAGCTGTGTTATTTAGGCTGACTTCCTGAGTCTTTTTGCTCCTGCGACTGCTCGTACTGCCATTAGATTTTTCTTTGGTAGCTGCGCTATTCGCCATAATCCAATACCTTTAGATTCCTAAGTACGTTTATTCAGAAGTAGGAGAACCATAAGTCGTTGATTCTTAGGTTATTGGTTCTACTCTGGTTGTGAGAAATATTATAAGAGGTATAACTATCTTAAGTAAGGTGTATAAAACTTTATAAACCTGTAAATCTTGTTTGCAAAGATAGACTTAGCTCTACTATTGCTATTGATAAATACCTCACTCTCTAGATGGGCAACCAGTTGCAGGTGATTTGAGCCGTGCAATTTTTTTGATACAACGGAGCTTGAGACTTTCTTTCACATCCAACCCACGGCTTGCCGCTAGCCAGCTTAGCCCTGCCAAAAGGAGCAGATGACTGGTATGAGGCGATCGCTTCCTCAAATCTTCTAGAACAATTGCGCTTAGGATCACAGTCCTGTGCCGGTGTCACCGGTTAATGGTTAGTACTTAGCAGAAAAAACAACTGACGACTGACCCTAACGTTATTAAAAATTTCTAAAGTCTCCCCATATCGCTTGACAAAGTAAAGAAATTTTTCGAGACTACTAAGTAGTAGGTAGACTACCTAGTGCTAGGTAAGCTACCAATTACCAAATCAATATAAAGTGTTTGACCAAGTTCCATCAAACGCACGAGAACGAGTCTTAATTGCGGCTGAAACTCTCTTTCGTCAACGGGGTTACAACGTCGTTACGATGCGAGATATCGCCCAGGAAGTCGGGATTCGTCAGGCATCACTGTACTATCACTTTCCTAGTAAGGAGCAACTGTTCATCACAGTGATAGAACAAGTTTTTGAACGGCACCGCAATGGTTTGCAGCAGGCGCTTGCCGGAGCTGGGTCAGATCTGAGCGCACAGCTGCATGCGGCTTCCCGTTGGTTCATCTCACAACCCCCGATCAATTTTCTGTGCCTGATGCGTACCGATATGCCAGCTTTGAGTGAGGAGCAAATCCAGAGATTGTCGTTGATTGCTGACCAATCCGTCTTTGACCCAATCAGGCAAGCCTTTATAGCAGCTCAAGAACAAGGCCAGATCAGATATGTGAAGCCCAATATCCTGGCTGGTTTTTTTCTATCGATTATGGATGGTATCAATTACGCCAGTACTTTACCAGCAACCTCGTCCAAGGATGTTATGGCTTCAGAGATGGTTTCAGTCTTATTAGATGGGTTGCGACCCCAATAACTTTTTTGTTTTCAGGTTTGTCTACCAACTAATAGGTAGACCAGGCTTGTTGTGTGAGGATTTAGCTTTAGCGTCTCATGAATGAATTATCTAACTCTCCTGTATTGCCACCTATCTCTCGACGAACTGCGCTGAAACTACTGAGTGTTGGTGCCGTTAGTGGGATATTGGGATATTCCCGCTTCTCCAAACCTCAGCCAACTATTTTTCAGCAAGATCGCCTAGATTTACCACAACAACTGAATCAACAGAAAAGTGTTGTTGTAGTTGGGTCGGGACTGGCGGGGTTAGCTTGTGCGTATGAACTGAGCAAACGAGGTTTCAGGGTAACGCTTTTAGAGCGATCGCCTCAACTAGGAGGTAAAATTGCCAGCTGGTCGATCCAGGTGAACGATGAAACATTCATGATGGAGCATGGCTTCCACGGCTTTTTCCCTCAGTATTACAACCTCAATAAGTTAGTTGAAGAACTAAACATCAACGATAATTTTGTATCCTTAGAGTCTTACGCCGTTGTTTTCCGAGATGGAAAGTACCAGCCAGAAGTATTTCGACCTAGCCATTCGGCATTTCCCTGGAATGTAGTGGATTTGGCGATCGCGTCTCCCAACTGGCTTAACTGGGGGATAAATTTAATAAAACCGAAACACTGGCAAGTCTTCCAGGCAATTGGTGGTTTCCAGATTCCGAGGAGTTTTGATCGACTCGATGATCTGTCGGTGCAACAGTGGGTGGAGAAAGATTTCCCCCAAGGACTTTATGACCTTTACTTCTTACCCTTTGCTAAATCAAGCCTCAACGCCCCAGACATGCTAAGTGTGGGAGAACTGATGCAGTTTTTCCACTTCTACTTTTTTGGCAATCCAGAAGGATTAGCATTTAACGGTACGCGACAGGACATGGGCACCAGTTTAGTACAGCCAATTGCCAAAGCCATTCAGCATAAAGGTGGCAATATTATCACAGAGGCAATGGTGAGCAGCATTAACTGGCAGCAAGGCAAGATTGATTCCCTCAGCTATCAACAGGGAAATGGGCAAAGTGATGTTCCCTTTTGGGTAAAGCGCAACCCCGATGTAGGGAATCTCAACAGTCAAAATTCCGATTCCCAATTCCCAATTCCCAATTCCCAATCAGCAATTATTGAATATTACGGTGCTGGAGATGCGGTTTTTGCGGCAGCAGGAAGTGATGCAATTTCTCTTACCTGCACTCATCAAGGCTGTACAGTGCAGCGACAAGACGATGGAAAATTTCTCTGCCCTTGCCATGGCGCACTCTACGATGCTGAGGGACGAGTTATTGGGGGGCCAGCGAAACGGGATTTACCCCGCTTCCAAATTGTTCAACGTACTGAAGATGAGGTGCAACTAGTAGGGGCGCAAGGATCTGCGCCTCCACAATCGTCTGGAGAGACGATTCAGGCGGATTACTATGTCTTTGCAACAGATGTGCCTGGAGTGCAACACCTATTTAAGCTATCGAGTGGTGAGGTAAATCAGCAGGTGTGTACTCAGGTGGAGACATTAGCGATCGCAGACCCCTTTGCTGTTGCCCGTTTTTGGTTTGACCGAGACTTTGACTGGGAACACAGCAACTTCACCTCTTTGTCTGGCTATCGACTCACTGACAGCATTACCCTCTACCATCGGATTCAAGAGCAATTTATCGCTTGGCATCAGAAAACTGGTGGTAGTGTCGTGGAGTTACATGCTTATTGCTACAAAGAGAAACAATTTCCAAATCAGCAAGCACTGCTGACGACATTTGAGCAGGAACTCTATGAAATTGTGCCAGAACTCCAGGAAGCGACTATGCTGCACAGGGAACTGGTAAACCAGAAAAACTTCTCCGGCTATCCACCTGGTAGTTATGCACAACGACCTGAAACTGCCAGTGGTGTCTCTAATCTTATATTTGCGGGTGACTGGGTGAAAATGCCCTTTCCCTGCGGTTTGATGGAACGGGCGATCAGCAGTGGATTACTCGCGGCGAATGAGATTCTTCATCAGGAGGGGTTGCAGAGGCGATCGCTTTTCTCAGTAAATCCAGAAGGTATTTTGAAGATATGAAATGTCCGGTTTTGTATCAATCTTATGAAGCAGTCAAATCAACAATCCAAAACCCAAAACCCGCCTGCCGGACGAAGTCCAAGGACAGCAACATCCAAAATTGATTCCTTTTCCCAGCACCTCGATATTCGTCAGATGGGTATTAACCCTAATCATTGGTATGTGGTTGCTCGTAGCACAGAGGTTCAAACCCAGCCTCTAGGCATTACCCTCTGGAATCAGCCTATTGTCCTTTATCGAGATGATAGCGGTGTTATCCACGCTCTAGAAGACCGCTGTCCCCATCGCCAGGTTAAACTCAGCCATGGTCAAGTTAAGAACCATTTATTGGAATGTGCGTATCATGGGTGGAAATTTAAGGCAAGTGGTGAGTGTGCAGCCGTCCCCTATCTAGCCGCCAATCAAAAACTTCCTAACTGCAAAATTCACCAGTATCCTGTCAAGGAACAAGATGGTTTTATTTGGCTGTTTCCCGGAAATATAGAGTTATTGCATTCATCGTCCATACAACCGATGGGTGTACCCGAGTGGGAACACCTCAACTACATTGCCACCGTCTCAGTTATTGAATGTAAAGCTCACTATTCTTATCTAATAGAAAACCTGATGGATATGTACCACGGGCATTTACATCTAGACTGGCAGGCTTGGACAGATGCTGTACTAGAAGATATCCAAGAAGATGCTAACCGTGTGGACGCTCACTATCAGGCTCAAAGCTATTACAAAATTGACAAAATATGGTCGATTTCTCAGCTATTTTTCCCCGCTTTACGACGCCTACATCCAGAACCGTTGAACGTTAGTTATGTTTACCCACACTGGGTTTCAACTCTGGGGAAAGACTTTAAGATATACTGCTTATTTTGTCCGGTAAGTGCAGCAGAAACTCGTGCGTATCTGATTCATTTCACTTCACTGAATGCATTTTGGCGATTGCATAAGTTGCCTGAGTCGTTTCGTCGATTTGTGAAAGATAGTTTATTCGGTTCGGCTCAAAAATTACTGGATGGGTTGGTACGTCAGGATGTGCAGATGATTGAGGAGGAACAACAGGCGTATTTGAATAATCCAGAACAACGGGGTTATGAGTTGAATCGAGCGTTGGTGAGTGTGCAGCGATTGATTAGAAATCAAGCCAATATGTAGATTGGAAAAATAGAATCCCATGAACACGAGTATACAATGAACAGTTAAAATCTTTCCTCCACACTCCTATTTTCACATTAGAATGAGCCAGCTTACTCTAACAGTTGTTGCCTATGCAGACAAAATGTCTGAAATTCAATTTTTGAGGAGTCAAGTCTATATCCTTGAACAAGGGATTGACTCGACTGGAGTATTTGATGGTCAAGATGAAACGGCTGAGCAGATTTTAGCTTATTTAGATAATCAGCCCGTGGGCACTGCGCGAGTGAGATATCTGGATAATCAGATTGCGAGTATTGAGAAATTGGCTGTTTTATCCAATGCAAGGAGACAAGGCATTGGTAAAAAGATTATGGAAAAAGCTTTAGAGCTTGCTGCTCAAAAAAATATTAAAGAAGTAGTAATTCGCGCTCAAGAGTATGTGAAAGGGCTTTATCAACAGCTGGGGTTTGAGCAAGAGGGAGAGAGCTTTAAGGTGGTTGGCAATCCTCATGCTCTAATCAATATGAGGAAGCGATTAGGATAGCTCAGGTAAAGTTCGTGGTACAAAAAGAGCAAGGCAGTCGGTTTAGTGTAAGGCAAACGCTAGGGGCAATTTGGCTGGTGGGGGCTTTGTGCGATCGCCTCTGGTTAGCCCTTGACCACTCCGTTCCGGCTTGGGATCAAACGAACCACCTTACAGGCTCCTTAAACTACTTAAACGCCCTACAACATGCTCAGTGGTTTTCTGGAGAATGGTGGCAAAGCTTATGGAAGCTCTCGTCCAAGTATCCACCCCTGACGTATATCGCGACGGCTCCTTTTCAACAACTGTTTGGTACTGGACCCGATCAAGCTCTTCTCGTTAATTTGTTATTCAGTGCTGTTTTAGTTGGCTCAGTCTACGGGTTAGGCAAACATCTGTTTAATCAGCAAGTGGGGCTTTGGGCAGCACTCATCTGTATCCTGCTACCCAGACTGTACATAGTTCGTGTTAACTACCTGACAGATTATCCACTGACCGCTCTAGTCGCAGCAAGTTTTTGGTGTTTGACTGTGTGGCGGGATGCGAAAACCAAGTGGCAGGGATGGCGTTGGGCTTTGGCATTTGGTTTTTGCTTTGGTCTGGCGATGATGGTAAAGCAGACAGTCATATTTTTTCTGTTTGTACCCTTGTTGTGGCTATTGAGTACACTCCTGCGGCAACAAGCTTGGGGCAGAATTGCTCAGTTAATCGGAGGTTTCCTGCTATCTGCATTTATCTTTGGACCTTGGTACCGTCCAAACTGGATATTTTTGTTCAGCACTGCCCAGAATGCCGTTATCGATCCTGCAATGCAGGAAGGCGATCCACCCCTCAACACCCTCGCCGCTTGGACGTACTACTGGAACGACCTTCCCCGTGCCGTCTCCTGGCCTTTACTCGTGGTACCGTTGGTCGGCTTACTGCTGTATTGGAGCCGTTTGTTTCCAGCTTTGGGCAACCATGCCAACGGTGAACGCACCAGTTATGACGCGACAGAATATAGAACCCAGGAGTCAGGAGACAGCAGGGAAGTAAATCCAAAATCTACCCCTCCCAACTCCTCCTTATCAAGGGCGAATCCAAAATTGTTGGACGGGGCAAACAGCACTCGTGTCAAGGCATTAGCATTTCGGTGGCTAGCACTCTTTTTAATCGCGTCTTACTTAATCTGCTCGGTAAATCAGAATAAAGACCTACGCTACATCATGCCTTATCTACCGATTCTTTCGGTGGTTCTGGCTTATGGTTTGACTGTATGGCCAAGACGTTTGCGATTTGTGCGTTGGGGTGCTGTTGGTTTGGCATTTTTGCTGATGTGCCTTAATTTCTTTCCAATTGGGGGTAAACCGGGAGCATACTTGGCTCAGGTTTTGAGTTCAAAGTCTCAAAACTATCCATATCTAAGTCAAGAGTGGCCTCACGTTCAGGTAATTGATGAAATCATTCGTACACAACCCCAACTGCGCTCCACCGTGGGTGTTATGCCGAGGATACCAGAAATTAACCACAATAATCTTAACTACTACGGTGCCCTACGCAAGTTTCAGGTATATGGGCGCGAGGTGGGCGTCCGAAAGAAGTTTGTAGCTCAAGATGCGCGATCGCTTTCTTGGTTTATCACTAAAACTGGCGATGAAGCAACGCGCCGAGAAGCTCAAGCCCTCTTAATTCAGACAGTCGAGCAAAGTCCAGATTTCAAGTTGCAAAAAAACTGGAATTTACCCGATCGCACTGTCTTAAAGCTCTATCATCGTGCCCAAGCGCCGATACAGGTACAACCACTACAGCAACCACTTAGCCAAGTACGTTTAGAGCGAGTTAGTGTGCCCGAACAAACGCCTCCTGGGGTACCCGTGCCAGTAACTTATGAATGGTCTGGTCCTTGGCAGTCGCTAAAATCTGGCATAGTCTTGCTGAGTTGGAAGGGAGTGGAGACAGCAGAAAGTCAAAATTCCAATCCCCAATCCAAAATTCAAAATCTACACTCGAATCGGTGGTTGCATGACCACGGTATCGCTATGGGGGAATTACATTCTGGACGCTTGAGTGCAGCTCAATCCCAAAGTAGTTTCCGAGTGATTGAAAAAATAGCAATGCTGCCTCCTGCTGACATGGCAGCCGGGAGTTACACTCTGGAGGCAACCTACCTGAACCGAGAAACTGGTGAAAACTATCCAATAGCAGTGCCATCCGTGAGCCTGAATATTGTACCTAATGCTCCTGCAACACCTGCTCCAGAATTAGATTTACTTACCCAGCTAAGGACTTTAGCCGCTAGCTTACCGCAAGGGCGAAAAGCTCTTGATCAAGTCTTTGATGAAATTGGACGAATCAATCAGTATGACCCTGTTCAGGATTACACACGTCAGACTGAACTCGCGATGAACTATCGGCTTGAGCAGGAGCCACAAAACGTAAATTGGGCTTACACTCTTGCTTTTTCCAACATATTGCAGAAAGACGCAGAAGGTGCGATCGCGGCTTTGAAACGAGTGGTGCAGCTAGATTCTCAAAACCCTTATGCTCATGCTTACCTTGCCTTCGTCTACCTCTATCAATGGCGTGGCAGAGATGCCCAAGAGGCTATCCAACCAGCTGTTGCCCTTAACCCCAATATCCCAGAAATTCAAGCCCTATCCGGTGCTGCTGCTCTCTTGCAAGGCAATGTTTTTAAAGCATGGCAGACCCTTCGTGGGTTAAAACTCTAGATTTAGCAAGAACGGAGAGTCGGTGGTAGGGGAACTGCCTCCCTGTCCACACGATAGGGCGGAAAGAACATGAGTTCGTCCGTAGTTGTATACCAAATATGCCTTAGGGTAATTGTGTGCGAATTGCCACCTAGCTTAAGCTAAGTCTTAGCGGAAGTGGATTCCCTAGTTCAGTACAAACGCTTGGATGTCCAAAGTCAGACAATTTAAGTTACAACATCAGTGTTGTAGCAAAAGTAAGGAGTTGACGTAATTGTTTATGCTTAACTCCCGTGATACTCGCTCAGTTTCATCAACCCCCAGTAGTTGGCTCCAGCATGGTAGTCCAATCCTTACTACCATGGTGTTAATCGCCATTGAACTGCTAGACAAAACCTTTTTTAACATTCCCAATCCTGCTCCTATCTATCTCACCGCCGTTGTGTATGCGGCTTTCAGCGGTGGATTACGCTCTGGGTTAGTCAGTGCGGCGATTACATTACTCTACGGCGTCTATTACTTCTCAATTCATGGACAATTCCACTATACGGACGACAACCTCCGGCGCGTCATTATTTTAGCTGTAACTACACCGGCGATCGCCATAATGGTCGGCATCTTAAAGCAGCAGGTGGAACGACTCGCTCTTGAACAAGCGACAGGCAAAGCGGATGAAGCTGAGGAACAACTAAAACGCTATCAGCTGCTTTCCGAACATAGTCGTGACATTGTTTTATTTATACGCCTTGATGGACAAATCATCGAAGCCAATAATGCTGCTGTTAAGGCTTATGGTTACGATCGCGCCCAGTTGCTTTCACTAAAGATTGATGCTCTAAGAGCGCCACAAACCCATGCTTTAATACCTGAGCAAATCGAGCAAGCAGACAATCAAGGTATTCTGTTTGAAACAATTCACTGTCGCCAAGATGGCAGCTTCTTTCCTGTAGAAATTAGTGCCCAAAGTGCGGTGATTGGTAACGAAAAAGTGGTTTTAAGTATTATTCGGGACATCACTGAGCGCAAACGAGCGGAAGCGGCATTGCGGGAGAGTGTTAGCGTTAATGAAGCGGCACGAAGTGAAGCAACACGAAGTGAAGCCCGGTTTAGACGATTGTTTGAGTCTAACCTGATCGGCGTTGCCTTCTGGAATGTGGAGGGCTTCATCACTGACGCCAACGATGCTTACCTGAGGCTTGCTGGCTACACTCGCGAAGAATTCACTCAGCGTGGAAGAATCGATTGGAGAAACCTCACCCCCCCAGAGTACAAGCACTTGGATGATCAGGCGATCAAGGAAACGATGGCAACCGGAGTTTCCAGTCTTTACGAAAAAGAGTACGTTCACCACAACGGCAAACGGGTGCCAATTGTTCTCGGCGTTGCGCTGCTTTCCGACTCCCAGGACGACGGAGTAGCTTTCGTTTTGGACATCACTGAACGCAAGCAGATAGAGGAAGCGCTGCGAGAATCTAATCGCCGCATCACAAACATTCTGGAGAGCATTACTGACGCATTTGTTGCCTTGGATCACGAGTGGCGGATAACTTACGTGAACCAGGAAACAGCGCGGCTCAATGGGCAAAAGCCAGAGGAAATGGTTGGTAAAACCCACTGGGAGCAGTGGTCTTGGTCAGTAGGAACAATTGTTGAGAGAGAATATCGGCGAGCCGTTACTGAGCGGGTGGCTGTCCATTTAGAGATACTATACGAGCCGTTAAGCATGTGGTTGGATATCCATGCTTATCCTTCCGAAGACGGTCTTAGTATTTATTTCCGGGACATCACGGAACAAAAGCAGATAGAGCAGTCCCTACAGGTTAACCGCGAACGCTTAGACCTAGTGCTTCAGGCAACAGAACTAGGGCTGTGGTATTGCGACTTACCGTTCGACAAGCTGGTATGGAATGACAAGTGCAAGGAACATTTCGGTCTGACTCCAGATACTGAGGTCACAATCGATCTGTTTTATGCTCAACTGCATCCCGACGACCGGGAACGCACAAAGGCAGCAATTGAGCAGTCAATTGAACACAAGAGCAACTACGACATCGACTACCGCACGATCGCCTCGGATGGACAGGTGCGTTGGATTCGCGCGATCGGACGTGGGTTCTATGATGCCAGTGGCAATCCCATCCGCTTTGACGGGATTACAGTAGACATAAGCGATCGCAAACGAGTGGAAGAAGAACGCTCACGATCCGAAGCTCGTGAGCGGCAGTATAGGAACCGTTTGCAAAGGCTGGCTGAGGCATTTCTTGCGATCAACTCAACGCTCTCACTTGATGAGACACTACAGCTGATCACCGAACAGGCTCGCGAGATTATTGAGGCACACCAGTCAGTCACCAGTATGTCGGTGGACGATAACTGGGCACAAGCTATTAACGCTGTCTCCCTGTCAGACAAGTACGCGCAGTGGCGAGAGTATGATCAGAAGAGTGATGGCTCTGGCATTTATACCCTTGTATGTCGTATGCAACGTCCCATGCGGATGACTCAAGCACAGCTAGAGGCACATCCAGCTTGGCGGGGTTTTGGCAAGGAGGCGAGTAACCACCCACCCATGCGGGGTTGGCTGGCTGTACCGCTCACGAGCCGTGAAGGCAAAAACATCGGTCTGATCCAGCTCTCCGACAAATACGAAGGGGAATTCACTCAAGAAGATGAAGCCATCCTTGTACAACTGGCTCAGATGGCATCAGCGGCGATTGACAATGCACGGCTCTACCAAGAATCTCAGCAAGCCAATCGTCTCAAGGACGATTTCCTGGCTACACTGTCTCACGAATTGCGATCGCCCCTCAATGCTATGCTCGGCTGGATCAGCCTACTCCGTACTCGCCAGTTTGACGACGCGACTAAGAGTCGCGCCCTAGAAACCATTGAGCGCAACGCTAGGGCACAGGTACAGCTGGTTGAGGATATTCTGGATGTCTCGCGGATTATTCAGGGTCAACTTCGCCTGAATGTCCGTCCTGTTGAGCTAGTTTCAGTGATTGAGTCAGCCATTGATACGGTGCGGCCTGCGGCTGATGCGAAAAATATTCGACTTCAGCCTGTGCTTGACCCGACAGCAGGACCCGTTTCCGGTGACTCAGACCGTTTGCAGCAGATCGTCTGGAACTTGCTGACAAACGCCGTTAAGTTTACACCGAAAGGCGGACGCGTTCAGCTTTGCCTAGAACGAATTAACTCCCATGTTGAAATTACAGTGACGGATACAGGTAAGGGAATCAGCGCTGATTTTCTCCCCTTTGTTTTTGAGCGCTTTCGCCAAGCCGATAGTTCTATCACTCGGTCATATAGTGGCTTGGGATTGGGATTGGCGATCGTGCGCCACTTGGTTGAACTGCATGGAGGAACTGTTTACGCCGACAGTCCGGGTGAAGGACTTGGGGCAACATTTACCGTAAAGCTGCCGCTGATGGCTGTTAGCACCAAACCCAATAAGCATGAGCGAGTGCATCCAACAGTAGGAGGCAGCGTTTCGTTTGAGAACTCCCCAAGCCTAAATGGTTTGCGGATACTTGTGGTGGATGATGAGGCTGATACCCGCGAACTGCTCATCCAAATCCTCAAAGAGTGTGGGGTTGACGTAATAGCTGTTGCGAGCGCAGAGGAGGTCATAACAGTGCTAACCCAGCAAGCTTTGCATCTGGATGTATTAGTTAGCGATATCGGTATGCCGAATCAGGATGGTTATACTTTGCTGCGGCGAGTCAGGGCGCTACCGCCACACAGCGGAGGTCGGATTCCAGCTGTGGCGCTAACAGCCTACGCTAGAACTGAGGATCGTAGAGCTGCGCTTTTAGCCGGCTTCCAGTCCCATGTAGCCAAGCCAGTTGAACTTGCTGAATTAATTGCGGTAATTGCAAACCTGACTGGACGAACTGGATAAGTCTAATCGCTTATGTTTGCGATCGCGCTGTTGAAAGAGTAAAACGGCTTTGTAGCAAAAATTGACGCAATACAAATTATACCATTTCGGTATATGAATCTCATATACAGGTAAACGCTAATTGCTAATAGTTGATGGCTAATTGTCTGCCGGCTATTAGCCATTAGGTAAGTTAGCTACCCGGATTTTTGCAACTGAGCCAGAATATGTTAGCTAGAGTTGGCAACCAATCGTACCATTTTTGTGACATTCCATCCAGATTGCTTAGACTTTATCAAAGCGATCGCCAGGGATGGAAAATCCTGTCTCGAATTTTCTTGAAGAGAAGCAAAACTAATGGCAATTAACTATCCAATCATCGAAACCCAGATTCGACTGATCAGAGCATTACAAAAGGGATACGTTGAAGCACTTGAAGCGGGTGACTGGCAAGCTGCCGACTATAGATGCGCCCACTTACAAAAGTTATGTGAAGGGTTGTACCATCTTAGTCAACTGCTGGAAAGAGAAAATAGACTTCCAGATAATGTAGCACCCAGGAATGCTAATAATTGGGTCAGTGGTATTCGTTCCGTTCCGGCGACTGACTCCTCACCTCAAGCCCTTAGCTCTGCCGATAAGCTTGGCACATCTTCACCACCTATACCTGATCCGGCACGCTATATATGGAGCGGCAACTCTCAAAACCTACAGCCACCGATTGATGAAGTATGGCAGTGAAGGGAAATAGGGAGTAGGGAGTGGGGAGAGAAAAACCTACTCCCCGTTATTTAATCCCTACTCACTCTCAAAGCTGACAAACTTTTCTCCCGGTGAGCCAATAAGTAATCATTTCTCCCTTACCCTTGACCAGGGTAGCCCCCCGCCGTTCAAATAAATACTGATCCTTTAAAAGCTTGCGAGTGGCAGTTGTTACTTGAATTCTCCCTGCAACTCCCTGAGATTCCATGCGACTGGCGACATTCACCGTATCGCCCCACAAGTCATAGGCGAACTTTTTCATGCCGATTACTCCTGCCACGACCGGTCCTGAATGGATACCAATGCGTAGGCGGAACGGTTCACCATTGTCCCGCTTAAACTGATTGATCGCCTGTTGCATTTCCAGTGCAATCTCTGCTACAGCCTCGGCATGGTCATGTCTGGGTGTAGGAAGACCACCAACTACCATATAGGCATCTCCAATTGTCTTAATCTTCTCTAAACCGTGCTTATCTGCCAGCTGATCGAACCTTGAAAATATCCTGTTGAGCAAATCCACCAGTTTCGTAGGAGGAATTTGCGCGGAAATCTCCGTAAAATCAACCAGGTCAGCAAACAAAACTGTGACAGCCGCAAAATTATCAGCAATGATGTTTTCTGCCCGTTTCAGCCGCTGAGCGATCGGGGAAGGCAAAATGTTAAGCAGCAGTTCCTCAGTGCATTCTTGTTGATAGCGGAGAGCTTCTTCCCAAACCTTGCGCTCCGTAATATCAATTACGCTACCTTCGTAGTAGAGTAACTCACCATTGCCATCCCGAACAACGTGAGTATTCTCCGAAATCCAGATAATCTTACGGTCTATGCGATAGATCTGAGACTCGAAATTGGACACATTCTCCTGTGTTTGCAAAAGTGCCACAAGCTCTGCCCGACGGTTGGGGTCAACGTAAAGTTGCTGATTGCTGTTAGACAATCTTGTCATCAGTTCTTCCGGAGACTTGTAGCCGTAGATTCTCGCTAGTGCTGGATTTGCGCTCAGGTAGCGACCATCCGGTGTTACCTGGAAAAGACCTTCATCAGAGTTTTCAAAGATACTGTGATACCTCTCCTGAGCTTGCCGCAGATCCTTCTCTACTTGCTTGCGTTCTGTAATGTCGCGCACGATACAGACAGCTTCATCAGCGCCGCTTTTAATAATACGTGCCTCATAGGAATGAAACCCGTCAAACTTTTCTAATTCATGCTCATAAGTCTGTAATTCCCCAGTTTCGACAGCTATCTGGAGAAGCTTCAGAAAATGATGCTTTACCTCTTTAGGCATCGGTAAGTCCAGCAAGTTCTTCCCGATTAGCATTTCAGACGGTACTATTAAGTCCCAGTCTTGCGCCTTAACATCCAAAAATGTCCCATCCACCCGGTGGCGGAACATTTCATCAGGAATTGCATTCACAAGCGCCCGCATACGCTCTTCGCTTTGCTGCAGTGCCTCAGTTGCGAGCTTGCGCTCAGTAATATCATTGAGCGTACCGGAGGTGCCGATAACTGTACCGTCTTTAGCTAGAGTCAGTTGGGCATAGACCTCAATCCAACGAAAGCCAGCGTCTTTGGTTAAATAGCGGACTTCATGGCGACAGTATTGTTTGTGGCACTCCATTAGAGACTGAAATAGCTCAATACTCTGTTGGCGATCGCGTGGGTGAACATAGTTAAAGAAAAAATTACCCAGACTTTCCTTAACAGAAAATCCTGTAATTTCTGTCCAGGCAGGATTGAGAAATGTCCATAAACCTGAAGTATCCGTTTGAAAAACAACTTCTTTAAGATTGTCAACAACAGACCGATAGCGTTGTTCGCTTTCCTGTAACGCTTTCTCTGCCTGCTTGGCTTCAGTGATGTCACGCGCTACCCAGATAACAGTGTCCTCAGACAGGGGGGAAATGCTAGCCGATAACCAAACTTCCTGTTTCTCAAGGGTGGGGCGAGTGTACTCAACATTAACTGTCTGTTGGGTGGCTAGAGCTTTTTGGATGTAACCAACAAAAGCATCAGCTTGCGCTTTCTCAAAAACCTCGTGCAGCGTTTTGCCAATTAGTTGATCGGCAGATTTGTAAAGCAGTGATAGATTCGTCGGTGCAATTTTTAGAAAACGCCCTTGTGTATTGAACACAAGGACGACATCATTCATGGCAGCAAACAGGGCATGTAGTTGGGCTTCAGAGTCGCGCAGTACGGCTTCCACACGTTGGCGCTGAGTAATTTCGCGCTGCAACTGTGCCTTGGCAGCTTCTAATTCACGAGACTTTTGCTCCAGCTGCCAAGCTTCGTGAATCCCTTGGGAAACCTCAGCCAGCATATCAATGACAACCGCTGATCCCTGGAAATTCAACTCCTCAACGCCTAACCAAGGCAGTGGTTTAATCGGATTGTCACTGCTAAAAACAATCTCAAATTGCCCTGTCAGCAAAATCTGTCCAATCCGGCAGGTTCTGGCAATATGATGATTTGGCTCAATTGTGAGCTTACCACTAGGAGCCTCGAAGCTCTGACCAATCGCTACCTCACGCACTCGCTCAACATCAAGTGACTGGGCTTGCTCCACGGCTTGCTTCCAAAGATAGACTTGGCTATAGGCGGCTTCAATGGGTTCACTGGTGACTCGGTTTGAGCCATACTGATGCTTAAAATTTTGGACAAACTTCTGATTGCTGAGGGTGTCTAAACTCTGGAAATAGCTCCAACTAGCGTAATGACCTGCTGCTGCCCCACCTATTTTCTGAAGTTCAGCTTCGGCAATGCTAACTGCCAGTATGGGAATTTCATCTGCTGTAATACCTGACTTTTGGTACTGACGATAGAAGGCAAGGTTACTATCACCGTTGAGGGTATTAAACACAACATCAGGTCTAACTTGCTTAATTCTGGCGATTGTTTCTGTAAATTCTTTAGTACCTAGGGAGACGTATTCTTCACCAACAACTTTGCCACCCTGCTGTTTAAGTTGCGCGGTGATCAGTTTGTTAACTGTACGGGGAAAAACATAGTCGCTCCCTAGAAGATAGAATTGCTTCCCTCTATTTTTTAGCAGCCAATTGACGGCTGGTTCTACTTGTTGATTAGGACAGGAGCCTGTATAGAAAATGTTTTTGGAACATTCTAGCCCTTCGTATTGCACGGGATACCACAGAAGAGTGTTGAACTCCTCCAACACGGGTAAAACGGCTTTACGGCTGGCAGACGTCCAACAGCCGAAGATAGTGGTAACCTGATCGCGTTGAATGAGTTTTCGGGCTAAGCATTCAAATGCAGCTGGGTCAGAAGCTCCATCCTCAATGATAGGCTCGATAAGTTTACCAAGGACTCCTCCTGTTTGATTAATTTGGGCGATCGCCATCAGGGAAGCCTCAACCAGAGGAGCTTCGCTGATTGCCATAGTACCGCTCATAGAATACAAAATGCCAACTCGCACCGACGACATAGTTGGTTAATAGCTACTAATATGGATTGTTGTGTAAAACTTTGCGGTAAAAGCAACCCTGCACTCAGATCTGGGCACCCTTCCCTTTACCTTACGCTGTTCTGGAAGGTGTCCAGTGCCTTAGGCTGAATCTTTATGGGTTCCTTATAAGATCCTCATAAACGAACAAGAGCAGGAAGGCAGGGAGATGGGGCAGTTTGTTCTGAGATATTGGTAAAAATTCTTCTTTGTCCCCGTTGTGAGCCCTACTCACTAGTCCCTATACGAATCATTCTTAATGCATCTATCAGTCCTTGCTGCGGTAGTCTAGATCAAGTGACTCTATTCACTTCTACTCAAGCGCGATCGCTCTATGTCCTCTACTGTTAGCAGTCCTCCCCGCACAATTCGTATTGGTTCTCGTAAAAGCCAGCTTGCTTTGGTTCAAACTTACTGGGTGCAAGAACAATTGCAAAAACGCTTTCCTGAGCGCACCTTTGAAGTTCAGACAATGAGCACCCACGGTGACAAAATCCTGGACGTTGCCTTATCAAAGATTGGGGATAAGGGACTGTTTACCAAGGAACTGGAACTGGGAATGCTCAACGATGAGATTGATTTTGCCGTTCATTCCCTGAAAGATTTACCAACAAACTTGCCAGAAGGCTTAGTATTGGGAACCGTTACAGAACGGGAGAATCCAGCTGATGCTCTGGTAGTCCATGAAAAGCATAAAGACAAGCAGATTGACACGCTGCCAGAAGGAACTGTAATAGGAACATCCTCACTGCGACGGCTAGCACAACTGCGCTACCACTTCCCTCACCTGAGCTTTAAAGATGTCCGAGGTAATCTGAATACTCGATTAGCGAAACTGGATGCTGGTGAGTATGACGCCCTGATTTTGGCAGTCGCTGGGTTGGAACGGTTGGGAATGGCCGATCGCATCCATCAAGCCTTACCCTCTGAAGTTTCTCTGCATGCTGTTGGACAAGGCGCATTGGGCATTGAGTGCCGTGCTAATGATACCGAAGTCTTAGAACTACTCAAAGCCATTGAACACACGCCAACAGCTCAGCGCTGCTATGCGGAACGCGCCTTTTTACGCAAACTAGAAGGCGGGTGTCAAGTCCCTATCGGTGTGAATACCAGCCTTGAGGGTAATCAACTGACCCTAACAGGTATTGTTGCCAGTGTGGATGGGAAAAAGTTAGTAAAAGATACGATTAGTGGTGACGCTAATCAGGCAGAAACTCTAGGCGTTGAACTCGCTGAGCGTATGCGCCCACAAGGAGCACAAGAGATTTTAGAAGAAATCTTTGCTCAAATTAAACGCGGATAGAACCTTGATAGTGCGATCGCTCTTGCAACAACTTTGGTGGAAAAGAGCGATCGCATCTAAGCACAAGTTAGCTCAAAACAGCGCTCACATTGACCAAACACGTCCTGCCCTAAATGTTTCGCAACTTTTGAGATGTAATCTATGACTGGATGAAGTTGCAGAATATGTTAAGCCTATGGCCGTGAGCGAAATAGAGAGCTTAATGTCCCTGAGTCTGAGGCGGTGTGACTCAATACGTTAACTCAATCTTGGTGACGCGCAATCAACAGGATTTTGAACAAGTGCCAGGACTATTTTGGGAAAATTTCGCTAAATAATGCGATCACTTCACTCATCCAAATAGGTATTGAAGCCATTAAACAGTTTACGAGCATTAAGTTCTGGAAACTGTTTAATGGCTACTTTGATTTCTAGCAGACTGGTCATAGAGAAAAATAGGCTCTGGAAATCCTGACTCTGCCACTCTTGCTTTTAGTCCAGATGGACAAATCCTTGCCAGTGCCATCAGGTATTACCGTCAAGGTATGGAGAATACGGTAGATTCTAGGCAAGAGTGTTCTTGTTTGCCCTGCCTTTGGCTTTATCACTTTTGTTAGGAGTTGGCAAACTTATGAACTCAGTCAGTGGCGTCAGCTTCTTGAGTCATGATGATCGAGTTCTATTTATGGTGCTAATGTGGCTCATCGATTTCAGACACATAGCATAGTCATACAGCTGCAAGATGTTTTGTAAAGTCAAACTTAGGAGTATTATCGACAAAGCAAGTTGTAAGAATGATTGCCTCCAAGCCCAAAAAAAGATTATGCACTCTTTTGGGTAGTATGACTAAAGCATTGCTAACTAAAACACCTAATAGCCGACAAAACTAAACATGAGAATTCTATTCGTTGCTGCCGAAGCCGCGCCCATTGCCAAAGTAGGGGGTATGGGAGATGTTGTGGGGGCATTACCGAAAGTCTTAAGGCAGATGGGGCATGATGTGCGGATTTTCCTGCCCTACTATGGCTTTTTACCCGATAAGATGCAAGTCCCTAGCGAACCCATCTGGTCGGGAAATGCCATGTTTGAGAGTTTTTCTGTCTACGAGACAGTTTTACCGGGTTCTGATGTTCCTCTGTACCTATTTGGGCATCCGGCTTTCTTAGGTCGTAATATTTACGCTGGGGAAAATGAAGACTGGCGGTTTACCTTATTTTCTAATGGTGCGGCTGAGTTTGCTTGGAACTACTGGAAGCCCCAGATCATTCACTGCCACGACTGGCATACGGGCATGATTCCAGTATGGATGCACCAAGATCCAGATATTAGCACTGTCTTCACGATTCATAACCTCGCCTATCAAGGGCCATGGCGCTGGCGATTGGAGCAGATGACTTGGTGTCCTTGGTACATGCAAGGTCATAATACATTGGCGGCGGCTGTTCAATTTGCTGACCGGGTAAGCGTCGTTTCTCCTACCTATGCTCAGCAAATCCAAACGGCTGAATACGGCGAAACCCTAGAAGGCTTGATGTCTTTTATCAGCGGTAAAATAGTCGGCATTGTCAATGGGATTGATACCGAAAGCTACAATCCAGAGACGGACAAATACATTACTCAAAACTTTACGGCTGATACGATTGAGCAACGCCGTGCCAACAAAATCGCTTTGCAAGAAGAAATCGGCTTGCAAGTGAACTCCGCTACCTTTCTCATGGGGATGGTGACCCGGTTGGTAGACCAAAAAGGTATTGACCTGCTCATCCAGGTTCTTGATCGCTTCCTTGCTTACACCGATAGTCAATTTATTTTACTGGGTACAGGCGATCGCTATTACGAAACCCAAATGTGGCAGATGGCATCCCGCTATCAAGGTCGGATGTCCGCCCAACTCCTGTTTAACGACGCCCTCTCCCGACGCATCTATGCTGGTAGCGACGCCTTCTTGATGCCTTCGCGCTTTGAACCCTGTGGCATTAGTCAAATGCTTGCTATGCGTTATGGCTGTGTCCCAATTGTGCGGCGTACTGGCGGTCTTGTCGATACTGTTTCCCACCATGATCCCGTTAATCAAACTGGCACCGGTTATTGCTTTGACCGCTATGAGCCGTTAGACTTCTACACAGCAATGGCTCGTACCACTGAGGCTTTCCGCTTCAAAGACCAATGGCAGACCTTACAGCAACGAGGCATGAGGGAAAACTTCAGCTGGGATAATTCAGCAGTTGAGTACATCAAGATGTACAAAGAAATCTTGGGACTGCCTCAAGATGAACCCGCAGAGGTACAGCCAGAGCAAGCGCTAGCTGGTATTGTCGGTTAGATATCTCTAGCTTTACTAAACTTGCATGGGGCGTTGTGCCCCATGCAAGTGCAACAGGCAGATTTCAGTCTTATGTAATACAAAAGAAACTTTCTGTATTTCTTGATACGTAAAATAAAAAAATTGGTTTGCGTCTTAGATAACATCCTGTAATACACTGCCAGTGTTGCGCCACGCCCATACGCCCGCTACACCGACAATGAGGCTCATGCCTACCAGTACAGTCCGTAAGCCGACGGCGTCAGTCAAGGGGCCAGCCACTGCTAGAGGGACACTTAGGGCAATATTCACTACATTATTTTGAAATCCAAATACCTTGCCTCGCATTGATTCCGGTGTAGAAGCATGAATCAGGGTTTGCATTGGTACACCAATTAAAGAAGCTCCTAAACCCAACACTGCACTTAGTGCCAACCCTAGCCAAATGTAATTAGTGAAACTGAATACCGCCAAGACAAAAGCCATACACAGAAAACCCATCAAGGGTAAAGGCTTATGATGGAAGCGATCGCCCCAGTGTCCCAATATTCCAGCACCAAAGACTAAGCCAATTCCTGCGGCGGCTAACAGATCGCCAAATTCAGCCAGACCAATTCTTTGTGCCAAATTAACCGCCAGTACAGTTAAAGCCGCAAAGACCGAATATAAAATCGTCAGTTGCACCATCGCATTCCTGACCAAGCAATTTTTCCTAAGATAGTGCAGGCCTTCCTTAAAATCCTTCCAGGGATGAATTGCTAACGTGTTCTTGCTAATTTTTGGTTCTTTAATGGTAATGAACAAGCAACTGATAGCGGCGATAAAGTACAAACCGGCAACAAAAAAATCTTGACTGCTTTCTCCTCCTAAAGTTTTTACAAAGCTTAACACTCGCCCTCCAATTGCGAAACCAACAATCAAAGAACCCATCATCGTTGTAGTAAATAGGGCATTGGCTGACATCAAATTTTCCCGTCGCACCAACAGAGGAATAGCCACCTGCTCAGCTGGAGCAAAAAATTGCGTCACGCTAGAAATTAAAAATGTAATAACCAACAGAATGACAAATTGCTTTGGCAATAGCATGATTGCGAGCATCAGTACTGCACGAATCAAGTGAGTAGCAATCATCATCTGCTTCTTGGGAAAGCGGTCAACAACAATCCCTGCCGCTGAGCCAAACAGAATTGCTGGGAGCGTAAAAGCCAGCATCAGAGCAGAGCGCATGGAATTTTGAAAAGCTGGTGGCGAGTGATAGGTTTCTAGTAGAGCAATTAGCAAAACAAAAAAGACTTTGTCTGCTATCTGGGACACTACCTGCCCAAACCACAGTATCATAAAGGGTTTGTTCTTCAGCAGGGCGCGAAATCCACTCTCCAGAGCAGGAGGTTCAGCTGGAAACATAGGAAGGGTTGGGAAGTCTCTCGATTTTTTTCCCTAGTTTGTGATTTAAAAAGGCAATGTTGCTAGTCTAGCAGCCAATTTTTTTACTGGGCTATTAGAAGTCATTGGTTATTAGTTCTAGTGATTAATGGCTACCAAAGAGAAATACTTTTCCAAAGCAAGGCTTTACTCCTTTTGTGGCAAAGGTAACAGCTCTTTTGTGGCAGGAAAAGTTTCGGCGCTATATGCCACCTTTGCAACTGCTACACTTAGCATTTTTTACGAAATGTGACAATTTGAAAAGCGACATTTATGAACGTCGTACACAAAAGAAGATTGAAAATTTTTCTTCCCCCACTCCTTATTCTCAGTGTTTAACTTTGCGCCGTCGGTCTTGGCTTGAGGCTTAGTTCTGGATCCTGAGCAACCCAACCCTCTGGGGAATTGTAGCGAACTTCAAAATGTAGATGTGGTTTGTCTGTATCAGGACGTCCGGTTGCACCAACTGTTCCCAGAGTATCTCCTGTCTTAACCTTCTGACCCGTTATCACATTCACATCTTTGAGATGAGCATAGCGGGTTTGGCGTCCCCCTTGGTGATTGACAACCACTAAATGACCGTAATTACCTCGTATACCAGCGAAGGCTACGGTTCCCTCCTCAACTGACAGCACAGATGTCCCAACGCTTGCCAGTAAATCTATGCCACTGTGGAACTTGGCTTGCCCAGTACTAGGATTCTGATGCCAGCCGAAGTTTAGTGCCACTGGTGCTACTAACGGTAAGGGATAACCAACAAAGCCAGTATCAGTTTCGACACTCTGGGGTTCCTGTGCTGTCCAGTTCACCCCTGAGATAATGACCTGTTGGAGTTGCGGTTGACACTCATTCACCTTGCAACTAGTCCCAGCAGGTGTGGGGAGGTTAACAATCGATTCAGCAGCAGCCATCGCTGGGGTACTTTCTGGGAGGGATGTATGGACTACTTGAGCGGCAGCTGGTCTGTCAGGAGCTAAAGGTAGCACATTAGCAGAATTAGCTTTAGTGCCGACAGTTAGGGAAAGCAGCCAAAAAATTGCGGAAAGCATGGGAAACCAGTGAGCACTCATTAGTCAGATAGTTGAAAGGTTGAAATTTTAGAACAAACTTCAAATCTATCAACCGACTTAACGCTTCGGCATCTACTTGACACCATAAGAAGGCCTCAGGCAACTAAACCTTCTAGACGTCAACCTGCTAACTTTCAAAGTACTCGTAAAATACTGGCAATGCTATCTACAGCCTCTAGAGTGCGAATTTTATCGAGAGCCTTTCGAAAGTTACCTTCACGGACATCGTGAGTAACGACGACAATTTCAGCCAACTCTCCTCGGAAGCCGGTCTGCACGACAGACTCTAGGCTAACGTTGTACTCACCAAAGCAGGTACCCAAGCTGCCAATCACACCGGGACGGTCTTTAGTGAGAAAACGCGCATAAAAGCGAGTGACAAGTTCCGATATAGGAGCGATCGCGCAATAGTGTTGATGAGTACAGCTCAACAGGGGATGCAATTGGTGAGTCTCCCCAGCTGTTTTCAGAACGGCGGCAATGTTCACAATATCCGACACCACGGCGCTGGCAGTTGGTCCAGAACCAGCACCAGGACCAAAGAACATCACCTGTCCAATGGGTTCGCCTTCCACTAAAATCGCATTGTAGACACCGCTGATACTGGCGAGAGGATGAATTTGCGGTACAAGCGTGGGATGAACTCTGACCTGAAGTGTTTCCGAATCTGGAGCATCAGCCACTAGAACGGTTTCCTCTCGCTTTGCCACAGCTAGTAGTTTGATAACAAACCCTAGTTTTTGGGCATAAGCAATATCTGCTGCACTCACATTGCGAATCCCTTCACAATAAACCTCTGGCAATTTAATTCGTCCTCCAAAGGCTAACGACGCCAAAATGGCAATCTTATCAGCCGCATCCAAACCATCGACATCAGCAGTAGGATCAGCCTCAGCGTAACCAAGGTTTTGAGCATCGCTGAGGATGTCATCAAACTCTCCACCTTCAGTCTGCATCCGAGTCAGGATGTAATTGGTTGTGCCGTTGACAATGCCAGTGATACGACGAATTCGATTGACGCCTAAAGACTGCTTGAGGGGTTGAATCACTGGGATACCGCCCCCAACAGCGGCTTCTAAGAGGACGTAGACTCCCGCTTCCGCCGCCGCGGTGAAAATTTCAGCGCCATACCGGGCAATTACTGCCTTGTTAGCGGTAACGATATGTTTCCCGTGGGCAATTGCTTTGAGAATAAGCGATCGCGTCGGTTCTAGACCCCCCATCACTTCGACAACAATGTCAACAGCTGGATCAGTGACAATCGCCTCTATGTCTGTTGTTAGAACGTCTGGCGGGAGTTGGACATCTCTTGGTTTGTCGAGCGATCGCACTCCCACCCGATGAATTTCTATCTCTTGCAGCAGTGGGTGACGCCCAGTTGAGTTCAGCAAAATTTGTGCCGTTCCCGTGCCAACTGTCCCTAGTCCTAGTAAACCAACTTTAAAAGCCACAACCGTTCCTTCTACTCCTAACCCTAAAGCTTAGTTGATTTTGGGAGAATCATTAATTGCACCCGATAAGAAAGGTTGTATCTTAAAGTGCATGGCACTAAGATCTGACTTTTCATGGCATCTTTCAAATAACAGGGAAGAGGATTTTCGATTGGGGAAGCTCTACCATAGATCTACTCAGGTGAATCGTTCCCAGGTATGATCTACTGCCTCAATCCTCACTGTCGCGATCGCCTCAATCCTGATGGCTATAAATTTTGCCAAAGTTGCGGCTTTCAACTAATACTCAAAAACCGCTACCATGTGCTCAAATTTCTCGGTAGCGGCGGCTTTGGCAGAACTTATCTGGCAGTTGATCAAGACTGTATGAACTTGCCCTGCGTGGTGAAGCAGTTTTCTCCCTCGCCAGACATTCAAGCCGAACCCGTAGCACTGCACAAAGCAACTGACATGTTTTACCAAGAGGCAGTGCGGCTGCTACAACTGGGAGAGCATCCTCAAATTCCCAGGCTACTAGCCTACTTTGAACAAGAGAAACACCTATACCTAGTACAGGAATTGATCGATGGTCAGGATTTGAGGCAAGAATTAGCAACTGAGGGAGGCTTCAGCGAACAAAAGATTAGCCAGCTCCTGGCTGATATGCTGCCAGTCCTCAAGTTTATCCACGATCACGGCGTCATTCACCGAGACATCAAGCCAGGAAACATTATGCGCCGTCACAAGGATGGCAGATTTGTACTGATTGATTTCGGTGTCTCCAAAATGGCAACAGGAACACTTCTCGGTAAAGTAGGTACAAAAGTTGGCACAGCAGGATTTACACCCTTAGAGCAAATGCGTGGTCAAGCTTACCCAGCCAGCGATCTCTACAGTTTGGGGGTTACCTGCGTTTGTCTACTCATGCAACGATTTCCTGAAGGAGACGGCTTTGATGAAGCCTACGATCCGATGGAAGGTCGCTGGAAGTGGCGAGAGCACCTACCAGAAGGCATAACCATCAACCCTCAGCTAGGTGAAATTTTAGACAAACTGCTCCAGGATTTACCGAAAAATCGCTATCAATCTGCCGATGAGGTGCTGCAAGACCTCAAGGCTGTAAAAGGGAGTGGGCATCAAAGCTTTAGTCTTAGCGTTAGCGGGCGCAGCATCAGCGAGCAAGCGGGACGAAGTCCAGAACGAGTAGGGAATAGTGAAACAGCTAACTCCACCGTTAGTGTACAACCCTCCCCTACGGCTGACTTCGCTAACGTAGCTGAAACTAACGTTAGTGCCAGCGCCGTGGAACCTAACCCACTATCAAACCTAGTAGATCCCTCTCCCCCTACTCCTCACTCCCCATCGCCCATAATCCCCAGAGGAGGTACTGATTTTCCTAATCCCGAACTAACTTCTCCCCCTGATCTGATTTCAACAATAGGAGTAGATTACAGTCGGCTGTGCCAGCTACTAGCTGTCGGAAAATGGAAAGAGGCTGATTTAGAAACTACAATTATCTTGCTTCGGGCATCAGGTCGAGAACAAGAAGGCTGGATGAGAACAGAAGATTTCAAAAAATTTCCTTGTCAAGACCTTCATCTCATTGACCGAGCCTGGGTAGAGTACAGCAATGGGCGCTTTGGTTTTAGTATTCAAAAGCAGATTTGGGACAGTGTTGGTGCTAGAAGTACCATCGACTATGTGACCTGGTGCCATTTTGGCGATCGCGTCGGCTGGCGTGTGAAAGGCAACTGGCTAAACTACTGTGATCTCACCTTTGACCCAAAGGCTGCCCCCCTTGGTCATCTTCCAGCAGGAGGGTTGGATAGCATTGTGTTGGGGAGATGGGATTTGGTCTGCTCTTCTATTGCGGCGAGAATTGTAGAATGTAACATCCAGTAGTTACAGCAGCTGGTAGAAGCGAGTGCTAGTATAACCGTTCTCTGTTGGAGAAAATACAGAGATTCTGGGAAAGCGGCTCTTGGAAGCAAGGAAGATAAGAGCGTATTGCACTCAACCGAGAACCGCTAGGCGAACAAGTTCATTTTAAAAAATTCCTCCTACCATTGAAGATCAGACGCATTGAGGTTGGCTTTTGCCTTTGACTCGTTAAAGATTCTCTTAAGAGCGGTTGGCTGCTCTGCGTAAAAAGTGCAAATGCTGTTATGATTGCAAGCTAACTTTAGTTATTCTAGGGGTGCGGTGCCTAACACCATTTCACTAAATGCTTGATACAGATCAGGAGTCTGCGACTAACCAGTTGACTAGAACCATCTGTATCAAAGTTACAGTGAATTGGTATAAAACTAGTCCAACCCTTCATCGGTCTATCCCCCATTCAAGGAGAAGTTATCGTTGACTCGTCGCTACCTATTTACCTCTGAATCAGTTACCGAAGGTCATCCTGACAAAATCTGCGATCAGATTTCTGACACGATCTTAGATGCTTTACTGACTAAAGATGATCATAGCCGTGTTGCCGCAGAAGTTGTCGTCAACACTGGCTTGGTGCTCATTACTGGTGAAATCACCTCCAATGCCCAAATCAACTATGTTGATTTGGTACGCAAGAAAATTGCTGAAATTGGCTACATCAACGCTGATAACGGCTTTTCTGCGAACAGTTGCGCTGTCTTGGTGGCTTTGGATCAGCAATCTCCTGACATTGCTCAAGGCGTTACTACTGCCCAGGAAACTCGGGAGGAGATGAGTGATGATGAATTAGACAAGATTGGCGCTGGCGATCAAGGTCTGATGTTTGGCTTTGCCTGCAATGAGACTCCCGAATTGATGCCCTTGCCGATCAGTCTGGCACATCGAGTTGCACGACGTCTGGCAGCTGTGCGAAAAGCAGGTCAACTACCTTACTTGGGACCGGATGGCAAAACTCAAATTACCGTTGCCTACGAAGAGGGACGCCCAGTAGGAATTGACACAATCCTAATTTCTACTCAGCATGCGGCAACAATTGACGGTATTACTGATGAGGCACAGGTTCAGGCAAAGATAAAAGAAGACCTCTGGTCAGCTGTCGTAGAACCAGTTTTTTCAGAAGTTAGCATCAAGCCAGATGACAGCACTCGCTTCCTTGTCAACCCGACCGGCAAATTTGTCATTGGTGGTCCTCAGGGAGACGCTGGTCTTACCGGTCGTAAAATTATCGTGGATACCTACGGTGGCTATTCTCGTCATGGCGGCGGTGCCTTTTCTGGGAAAGACCCTACGAAAGTAGACCGCTCTGCTGCTTATGCGGCTCGTTACGTTGCCAAGAATATTGTTGCAGCCGGTTTGGCTCACAAGTGTGAAGTGCAGCTGAGCTATGCGATCGGTGTGGCTCGACCAGTCAGCCTGATGATTGATACCTTTGGTACCAGTACGGTAGAAGAAGAACGCTTGCTGGAGTTAGTGCAGCAGCATTTTGAATTGCGCCCAGCTGGGATTATCCAGGCATTCAATTTGCGTCGCCTACCCGGATTACGCGGTGGTCGCTTTTATCAGGATGTTGCGGCTTATGGTCACTTTGGACGCCCGGATTTAGATCTACCTTGGGAACAAACTGACAAAGCAGCACTCCTGCAAGAAGCACTTACTGAAAAGCTTTCAGTTGCCAGGGGATGAGGACTTTTCCGCGATCGCATCCCTAACATGCAGACATGGAAGTACAGGGTTAGGCAACTTAAAAAAGAAACCTACGTCATCTACATAGCCTGTAAAGACCCAAGAGTGCCTTGGTACGCAAAGGTTTTTGCAGGTTTTGTTGTGGCTTATGCCTTCAGTCCGATTGACTTGATTCCTGATATAATCCCCATTCTGGGTTATCTAGATGACTTGGTTTTAGTACCGTTGGGGATAATTCTGGTACTAAAAATGATTCCTCCAGCTGTTTTAGCAGAGTGCCGCGAAAAGGCTGAAGCACTTATGGAGCAAGGTAAACCCACAAGCAAGATAGCAGCTCTTGTTATTGTGGCTATCTGGGTACTTTTGGGGATGTTTGCTGTTGTTTGGGTAGGACGCATCCTGAAACGTTAAAAAGTCAAAAGTCAAAAGTTAAAAATTAAAAACTTCTTCAAGAGCGGTTTAGTACCGAATTTGCAGGGTAACCGTTTGTTGAACCTTTTGCTCACCACCGACAACTGGGGTATCAGCACTTGCCTGTGATGTTTTCGCCTCTACTAAGGCGGTGGGGGCATAGTTCAGTGGTTGAGGTTGATTAGCTCCCTGAATTTGAATGCCAATCACTTCGTTAGATTTAAGATTAAGGGCACTCAGAGCCGAATCAGCTTGCTTTTTGGCATCTTGGGAAGCTTTCTGGATGGCTTGCTGTTGAGCCTGAGCGATCGCTTCATCCGAAGCAACAAAACTGATTCCATCAATTCGTGTGGCTCCAGCTTTAATGGCATCATCCAATAGCGTCCCAGATTTTTCAGTATCAATCCGAAAACTAACTTTGTTAGTACCGATATATCTGGAAATGCTTTGTTTTCCGTCCTTGTAGGTATAGTTAGGGGTAAGGTTGATGCCAGTAGTTTCCAGTTTTCCGACCTTGCGGGATTTTAGGAGTTTCACCACGGCTTGCGATCGCTCTCGCACCTGCTGTTGTACCTCCTGCGCTGTTTTCCCTTGAATCTCAACACCCAGACGTACTTGAGTGATCGTCGTAGGAATAATGACATTTCCTCTGCCCGAAACGGTAAGAGTTCTGGGGAGAGACGCCAAATTTTGTGTTTGTGCATTAGTTGGAATGGATTGGCACGCCGTTAGGCTAAGTAGACTGAGGACTAAACAAAGAGTTTTCAATCTGTCCCAGGTAGTTATGGGGGAACAGTACACAAGAAAGTGACTCATGTTTTAGCTAGCAAGGTTGATAGGGTGTTCCTAATCTGACACCCAAGCTTTAGAGCAGCCCGATAGGTTACACTTTTGGAAACTTAACGCTTTAGTTAAGATTTATTTAGAGTCAACCAATTCTGGATCTAGGAGCGACCCTACCGATCAGCCAAGGGAGCTTAAAATTTTGGATTTCGGATTGACTGTTGATTCTGCCCGCTAAAAGCAGGCTATGTACCAGAAAAACCCAATCCAAAATCTAAAATCCAAAATTCTTAGTCAAGGCGAGGATCAATGAGGTACTTAATTACCAGCGCACTGCCTTACATCAACGGCATAAAACACCTAGGTAACCTTGTAGGCTCAATGCTTCCTGCCGATGTCTATGCGCGTTTTTTGAGACAGGAGGGCGAAACAGTTCTCTTTGTGTGCGCTACCGATGAGCATGGGACGCCAGCTGAACTTGCCGCATTGGAAGCCGGACTTGATGTCAAAAGCTACTGCCAAAGACAGCACGAACGGCAAGCAGATATTTATCAAAAGCTCGGTTTGTCGTTTGACTATTTCGGTCGAACCTCTTCTATCCACAACCATGAGTTAACGCAGCATTTCTATGAGTGCCTTGACAAAAATGGTTTTATGGAGGAGCGAGAAATCAGTCTCATGTACTCCCTCGATGATCAGCGTTTTCTCCCAGATCGATATATTATCGGTACTTGTCCTCATTGCGGATACCAGTCAGCTAGAGGTGACCAATGCGAGAATTGCACATCAGTACTCGACCCGACTGAGCTAATTGAGCCGCGCTCAGCTGTTTCAGGAAGTACGAATTTAGAAGTCCGAAAAACAACGCACCTTTTCTTAAAGCTTTCCGCCCTTAGTGACGAGGTAAGAGCTTGGGTTGATGAACATCAAAATTGGCCGAATCTCACCAAGTCCATCGCGATGAAGTGGCTCAATGAAGGGCTTCAAGACCGTGGTATCACGCGTGACCTTAGCTGGGGTGTGCCAGTTCCACGTCCAGGATTTGAAAACAAAGTCTTCTATGTATGGTTTGATGCCCCCATCGGCTATATCGCGGCAACTAAAGGATGGGCAGTGGAGAACTCGAAGGACGGCGACTGGGAAACTTGGTGGCGCAGTACACAAGACACCAAGTATGTCCAATTTATGGCTAAAGACAACCTTCCCTTCCACACCATTATGTGGCCTGCCATGATCCTTGGAACAAGAGAGAACTGGAAGATGGCTGATGAAATCAAGGGCTTCAATTGGCTTACTTACTATGGCGGTAAGTTCTCAACCAGTGCGAAACGCGGAGTGTTTCTAGATCAGGCGATTGAGATTCTCCCTCCTGATTTTTGGCGCTATAGCCTGATAGCCATGGCACCAGAATCTTCTGATTCGGCATTCACTTGGGAGTTGTTACAAATTAAGGTGAACAAGGAGCTTGCTGATACGTTGGGCAACTTCATCAATCGAACTCTCAAGTTTGCCTCAACACGTTTTGGCTCAACTATTCCCGAAGGTGGCACTCCTGGTGAGCGAGAGCAACAGTTACAGATTACTTGCGAAAACCTGATCACAACAATCGGTGGTTTTCTAAGGAATATGGAGTTTCGTAAGGCAGCAGAAGCCCTATACTCCCTCTGGTCAGTCGGGAACCAATACATTGACGAACGAGCACCGTGGAGTTTAATCAAGGAAAATCGTGAAGAAGCTGCGCTAGTGATTCGGACTTGCATTAACTTAGTTCGTCTCTATGCGATCGCATCTGCTCCCTTTATCCCCTTTACATCCCAGAAGCTCTTTGACGCGCTACACCTTTCGGAAGCTGACAGAACGACAACACTGAGTAATGCTGTCAAGCTCAATGCTCTGGAAGCCGATCACCCCTTTGAAGTTCCACCACCACTATTTCGCAAGCTCGAGGATCAACAGATCGAGGAACTACGGATACAATTTGGCGGCTAACCCTTCACAGCTGCACCAACGAGCCGTTGGGTTTTACCTTACTCCCCACAACAAGGATTATGAATATTTTTTCGCTAGAAAGAAATGATAGAAAAGGGTTACAAGAGTCCTTAGATGAAGATTGCGTTAAGCCAAGTGCTCCTCTGGACTTATAAGTACATCATAACTTTAAATTATTAATTGAACGTCTTCAATGTGTTGTCTCAAGCCAGTTGCGTTCAAGTGCTAAATGTCTACCAGGCGGGACATCTGTCAATAGTCATCTTGTCTACCCTAAAAGTTATATCTTTAAATGTGACTAAGTATCATTGAGTATTTATAACTTGACTACCAAATAGTCATACATTCATTAAAATAGTAACCTTTAGCGGCTTTCACTTCTAGGTAAGGTATTCAAACCTTAACTGTCGAGGGTTTAAAACTCGTAAATTCTACCATAGATAAAAAAATCTTATTCTTAGCTCTATAAAGATACGGACAAGATGTAATTAATACTCAAGCATTTTATGTGAATTATCCGTATCGTTACTAAATTAAGGCATGTGTCTTAAGTAAAGGCAGTGATCTGAGACATAGCGGATTAATTGTGCGAGTGTCTAGCTTCGTTCTACAGGTAGAGAAGAAATGAAAAAAGTTTCAGTCATCATTCCGGTCTACAAAGTCGAAAACTATATCGCCGCTACAGTCCAATCGGTTCTTGATCAGACCTATAAAAATTTTGAGCTGCTCATTATCGATGATGGCTCTCCTGATCGAAGTGTAGAGATTTGTCAGCAGTTCAACGACTCTAGAATCAAGATTATTCGCCAGCCCAATCGGGGGGTAGCAGCTGCTCGCAACACCGGGATTCGTCAGGCTGAAGGCGAATATATCGCTCTTTTGGATGCCGATGATCTGTGGGTTCCACAGAAGCTAGAGAAACATGTTGAGCATCTGGACAATTCACCAGAGGTGGGGGTGAGCTTTTGCCGCTCAGCATTTATCGATCAACAAGATAAGCCTCTAGGTATCTATCAGATAACCCAGCTTAAGGACATTACACCGCTTGACCTATTGTGTCGTACTCCCATTGGGAATGGTTCAGTCCCAGTAATTCGGCGAGAGGTTTTTGAAGGAATTAAATTCCAAGATAATCTTTACGGTGTGACAGAAGACTTTTATTTTGACGATGACCGGGAGCTACATCCGTCAGAAGACGTTGAATGCTGGCTGCGAATGATGATTCAAACTGAGTGGAAAATTGAGGGCATTCCTGAGGCACTGACACTATATCGAGTGAATCCACAAGGACATTCAGCTCAGCTGGTGAAAAAATTAAAGTCTTGGGAAAGATTACTGGAAAAAGCACGCGCTTATGCTCCCGAGCAAATAGCTGAGTGGGAAAAACCAGCGATGGCTTACCAACTAAGGCATTTAGCTCGCAGGGCAGTGACTTTAGAGGCTGGCTCCACTGCTGTAGAGTTGGCTCATCGGGCTTTGGCTACTTATAAGCGTCTCCTTATTGAAGAGCCACACCGTACACTTCTGACGTTGTCTGCGGCTTATTCGCTCCGGCTTCTGCCACGTCCGTTTTACAACCAGATGGAAAGCTTGGCTTTGAAGCTGAATGGAGCCAGCCAAAAACGTCGCATTCTTCAAGAGCAGACATGACAGGAGTGCTTGTCCCGTCAACAAGGAACCTAGTCTGACGCTGAAGTGCTTTGTATTGGCTATCAGGCTGACGTAAGTTCTCAACAACTAGTAAACCTAGAACCATATAAACGGCAAGGATTACACTTGCCGTTATTAGCACACCTATAAAGACGCAAAAAGTGACAGACAGAACTAAAGACATGGTTTCCTATTCCTGAATATTGGTGATTGGTTGCTTCTGTTGTCAGTATCGAGAGCGAATGTTTATAAACCCGTTTGCTTAATGTTCGAGTTATGTATACGTTGAGTAAACCTATAGGGATATCACTCAAGCAAAGGTACTAAATTGAGGCTCTCTCCCTTATGTTTTCGGCTCTATCGGCTGATAGCGCTTTCTTATTTCAAGGTAATCCCTATTGTGAGTATTTGCCTATAAAGCATTTATGAGGGATTTATCGAACAGGTAAATTTCTTGTAAATCTTCACTCAGCTTGTCTTATACAGTCAGTGAATAACCCTACTGAAACAGTAGAGTATGTCTTGCTCTTTGCAAAGATAATGCTATTACCTACAAACAAACGGTGCACCTTTCCGGAAATTTTTCGATCAATGTATTTTGCTGTTTCCGATTGGCAAATAAAGTGTGAGCTCTATTTTGCAGAAAAATACCTCCGTCAAAACCGCTCAGAGTGTTGGCGCTAATTAGGTCAATCCCCTGGGAGTCAGCAAGGATTATGCTCTTATCAAAGAGAGAATGGACTAAAAAAAAGCGTATCTACATACCTTCTAGAATTTTTTCTAGCAATTTAGAAAAAATATTCTTAAAAAATAGAATTTAGAACAGTATGGTTGGTTCGTAGGACAAAAAAGAAAAAATTAAAATAATTTCATCGGACTGCATTGTATAAAATTATAGCGAGGTGGAAAACGTGACAGCGCGGTAAACTGTTGAAATTAGTAGTTCACCACTAGCTTGTTACTCCAGCCTCTCATTAGTAAGCTATGCCTACGTTTTTATTAGAAGTCGGTACAGAAGAATTACCCGCAGATTTTGTAAATAGTGCGATCGCGCAATGGCAGTCTCGCCTTCCCAAATCTCTCGATGAGCAATTTCTTACCCCAGAGGCGATTGAGGTTTACGGAACACCGCGACGCCTAGCCGTCCTGATTAAAGGACTGCCAGTGCAGCAACCTGATAGAGAAGAAGAGGTGAAAGGGCCACCTGCATCGGCAGCGTTTAAGGATGGCAAACCGACGCAAGCAGCAGAAGGGTTTGCACGGAGGCAGGGGGTAGAACTAGATGCCCTGGAAGTGAGAGATACAGACAAAGGAAAATTTGTCTTTGCTCTTAAAAAAACAGTAGGTCGTCCTGCTGCTGAAATTTTAACGGAACTGATTCCCCAGTGGATTATGGCGTTGGAAGGGAAGCGGTTTATGCGCTGGGGCGATGGAGACTTGAGGTTTGCCCGACCGATTGGTTGGCTAGTCGCGTTGTTGGATGATACGGTGCTGCCGACAGAGTTGGTGAATGGTTCTGAAACAATTAAAAGCGATCGCATTTCCCAAGGGCATCGGGTTTTGCATCCAAAACCGATTGAAATTCCTCAAGCGGCTGATTATGTCCAATGCCTGCATTCTGCGTATGTTGTTGTGGCACGAGACGAACGTCAGCGCAAAATTGAAGAGCAAGTTGAGGCTGCTGCTCAAAAGCTCGGTGGTCATGTACCACTACAGTACGGCACTTTACTGGATGAAGTTACTGACCTAGTGGAATGGCCGACAGCAGTTGTCGGAAAATTCGAGCCAGATTTCTTAAGCTTGCCACCAGAAGTTGTCACTGAAGTCATGGTGACTCACCAGCGCTACTTCCCGGTTTTCAAAAATGAAGTAGGAGGGGAACTATTGCCCCATTTCATCACAATTTCTAACGGTGATCCCGCCAAATCTGACATCATCGCGGCGGGAAATGAGCGCGTCATTAGGGCGCGGTTGGCTGATGGTCAGTATTTCTACAAGACTGATTTAGCCTTACCCTTGGAAAGCTACTTGCCCAAGTTGGAGAAAGTAACCTTTCAGGATGAGTTAGGTTCTGTACTTCAGAAGGTAGGGCGTATTGAGAAAATTGCGGCTCAGATTGCCGAGCAATTGGCAGTATCTCCAGGCGATCGCACTGATATTCTACGGGCAGGGTTGTTGTGTAAAGCTGACCTTGTCACCCAGATGGTTTACGAGTTTCCAGAATTACAAGGGGTGATGGGGCAAAAATATGCCGCTGCCAGTGGAGAATCAGAGGCAGTAGCAACGGCAATTTTTGAGCATTACTTACCCAAAGGGGCAGGTGACAAGCTGCCTCAAACTCTGACGGGTCAAGTTGTGGGTTTGGCTGATCGTCTGGATACGTTGGTGAGTATCTGTGGACTAGGAATGCTACCAACAGGTTCGTCTGATCCTTTTGCCCTGCGCCGTGCGGCGAATGCTGTAATTAGTATTACCTGGAACGCCAACTTCCCCATCAACTTACAGCAGTTGTTAGAGCAAATTTCAACGGATTTTGTTGCCACCTATCCAAAAAAAGCGTCACCCATCACGTTTCTAGAAGAGTTTTTCTTGCAACGTATCCGCACTCTGCTACAAGAAGAACAGAATATTGACTACGATTTGGTGAATGCCGTTTTGGGAGAGAATGATGCTGAGTATACAGAACGGGCGTTAAAGGATTTGTTGGATATACGCGATCGCGCCTTATTCCTCCAAGAAATCCGCAATAACGGTAAGCTAGACGAAATTTACGAAACCGTTAATCGCTCTACCCGTTTAGCTGCTCAAGGGAATTTGGATACGCAGCAGTTAGAACCAACAGCCGTTGTACGTCCAGAACTCTTCCAAAAAGCTTCAGAACAAGCCTTCTATAATGTCCTTGTGGATTTAGTACCGCAAACTCAAGCTTCTCAACAGACAAGAAATTACCAACAACTGGTAGACGCATTAGCGAAGAGTGCTCCTACCGTTAGTACCTTCTTTGATGGGCCTGAAAGTGTTTTGGTAATGGATCCCAACTCAGAAATTAAGGGTAACCGACTGAATTTACTAGGATTACTCCGCAACCATGCCCGTGTGCTGGCTGATTTTGGACTCATTGTAAAAAGTTAGGGAAGTTTAACCGGTGCAAAGCCAACTCGACGCCTTCTGGATGCCCTTCACGGCTAATCGGCAGTTCAAAGCTAACCCACGCTTACTCGCTGCCGCCAAAGACATGCACTATTTCACTCCTGATAGTCGTCCAATCCTTGACGGCACAGCAGGATTGTGGTGTGTGAATGCAGGGCATTGTCACACCAAAATTGTCGAAGCGATTCAAAAACAAGTCGCTCACCTCGATTATGCACCTCCTTTCCAGATGGGGCATCCTGGGGCTTTTGAACTGGCGGAACGCTTGGTCAAAATGATGCCCGGAGGACATTTTGACCGTGTGTTTTATGGCAATTCAGGCTCAGAAGCGGTTGAGTCAGCCCTGAAAATTGCGATCGCGTATCATCGGGTACGAGGCGAAGGTGCCCGTCAGCGCTTGATTGGACGGGAACGGGGGTATCATGGCGTGGGCTTCGGGGGGATTTCTGTCGGTGGCATCGCCCCCAACCGCAAATTTTTCGGCAGCTTGATTCCTGGTGTCGATCATCTGCCTCATACTCATAACCTTGAGCATAATGCCTTTACTCGCGGTCAACCGCAATGGGGGGCACATCTGGCAGATGAACTGGAACGGATTGTTACCCTGCATGACGCTTCCACAATTGCGGCGGTGATTGTCGAACCCGTTGCAGGTTCTACTGGGGTGCTGATTCCGCCAGTGGGTTATCTGGAACGCCTGCGTGCCATCTGTGACAAGTACGGTATTCTCCTGATATTTGATGAAGTCATCACTGGCTTTGGGCGTTTGGGTGCGAGTTTTGCCACTGAGTATTTTGGTGTGGTTCCAGACATGGTTACGGTGGCAAAAGGTATTACAAACGGTACAGTGCCGATGGGGGCGGTGTTTACCCGTAAAGGGATTTACGATGCTTTTATGGAGGCGACACCAGAAAACGCGATCGAATTCTTCCATGGCTACACCTATTCGGGTCATCCTCTCGCCTGTGCTGCGGCGCTGGCAACCCTAGATGTCTATGAAGAGGAAGGATTGTTCGCCCATGCCAGTCATCTGGCTAGCTACTGGGAAGAGTGCATTCATTCTCTGCGAGATTTGCCCCATGTAATTGATTTGCGAAACCTAGGGCTAGTGGCAGCGATCGAGTTGGAACCGATTCCTGGAAAACCGACAGTACGGGGGATGGATTGTCTCCAGCGTTGTTATGATAAAGGGTTACTCATCCGAACCACGGGCGACATCATTGCTTTGTCTCCGCCTTTAATTATTCAGAAAGACCACATTGAGCAAATGTTTGAGATTTTGGCAGATGTGTTGCGGGAGTTGCCTTAGAGAGGAAGCCGATCGCCCCTATGGGATACTCTCAGACTTAGCCGCCGTGTTTTCCTCCTCGGCTATAATACCATCCTCGTTTATGATCGAAGCAGGAGCAGTTTGCTAATGCTCAGACATGGCAAGGTCATTCAGTGTAGATCCAAAGTACATTCAAGAAGTCAACTTGGCTTGGAAGCGCAAAAGTGAGGGACGTGAACAAGACCTAGTAGAGGAATTAGGGCGAGCGCTGCATCTTGTTGTCGTTAATCTCTTCCTAAGAGGTGAACCAGTTAATCGTGCAAATTTTATAGAAATTTGTCAGTTTTTGGGATTTAGCTGGCGAGAAATCGCTGGTTTAGATAGACGAAAGAGTCAGGTTTCCTCGCCGCTTGCCAAGGCAGAGTCAGGCGGCAAACTTACTGATGACGAACCGGTTGAGGGACTTAGTGACGTTGACAAAGCATTGAATGACCTGGTTGGAATTCTCTGTGAAATGTTGCGTCGCCTCACCCGAAAAGCGGGGGATTTACTCAGGGCAGATCGCACTAGCATCTTTTTACTCGATCAACAAAGAAAAGAACTCGGTACAGTTGTTGCTGACGATGGTAATGGTGGCTGTTTACTGATTGACATTCCTGCCAACAGAGGAATTGCTGGTTTAGCTGCCACTTCGTTAGAAGTTATCAATGTTCCTTTCGATGTCTATGACGATCCACGCTCTGAACAGGCGAAGAATACAGATCAAAAGACAGGATACCGCACCTATACAATTTTGGCTTGGCCTCTATTGAATGAGCAACAAAATTTAGTTGCTGTTGTGCAATTAATCAATAAGTTGAAGCCGGATTATGATTCTGAAGACGATTTGTCTAAAAGAATTGACATGAATGGCTTTACTCAAGAAGATGAAGCCAAGTTTGCTAAGTTTGCTCCTTCGATTCTAAAGGTTCTAGAAAGATGCCAATTTTGTTACCAACTCTCTCTAAAACTTAGAAAAAATGCTGCACTCAATCCTACTGGCGTTTCCCGCCAGAATCCTACACTAATTGCGCAGCTGAAGCGGCAAGAGCGATATCTACGAAAGAGCCTTGAAAAAATTTAGTATTGCGATCGCGCTCTCAGCAGGTGGTTGGATGAGGTGCGATCGCTTTTGATTCAATGATCAAACTCCAACTATCTTGCCGTCACGTTTTCATTCCGCCCGGAGTTTAAACTCCGGGCTCATAGATCAAGTCCACTCAAGTGGACTGAAAGCCTTACGCAGTCCTCTTTAGAGGACTTATGCTATTAGCCAGGCAATTAATTGCCTGGTGGCTGGGACTTGATGGAGATTAGTGGCGGGGCTTATTCGCAGGTGGATTGCCTACAATGACCTTAACTAGGATAGCGATCGCACCTTTTGCTGGTAGATAAGGAGTCATGAGTGTTAATGAAACCGATGATTTGACAGAACTGAGACACTGGTTGGTGCGTTTGGTCGTTGGATTTATTGCTTTTGTAGTATTAGCGGCTTTGCCTTTTCTTTGGTGGTTGAATGTTACACCGCTTCAACAGGTAGAAGGAACCCTAGAAGTCAAAGATTTTTTTGCTCTTAAGAGCCAGGCAATCAAATCTGTTATTGAAGCAATTAAAATTATTGCAACAGTTTTTGCTGGCATAGCAATTCTTTTAAATGTCTACTATGGAGCCAAGCGAGCTAAAGCTCTTGAGCAGAATGCCATCGCTGCAACCAAAAATGCCGAGGTAGCAGAACAGGGGCAAATCACAGAACGCTTTACTAAGGTAATTGAACAGCAAATTAGAGCAGCTTAAATTAGCATACGGAGATAGCCAAACTTCCTTACCTGAGGAACTTAATGAGTTCAAAGAGGAGATATTCGTGCATTGGGAACAATCTGGAAGTTGACAGAGGTACTCATCACTTACCTATTCGACCTCGGATTGCGATCTCGCTAACCCTCTGGCTCTAGGTTCTTTGCTTGATGGCAATTATTAGCTCATCAAGTGTGCAGCTCAATATTTCCATCAGTTGCTTAGTTTGCTCAAACGTAAGCTTAGGCTCAACTGAACCTTTTTCCCAGATAGAAATTGTCTTTTGTGTCACTCCGATGGCATCGGCAAGTTCTTGCTGAGTTAAGCCAGTTCGCTGCCGCAGCTTCGTTAGTGTTAGTTCATTATTTTCTCCAGCCATTATACTTGACGGTATATTATTCCAAGCTATATACTCAGCGGTATGAAAAAGACACAGAAAAGCAGGACATCAGAAAGCCACTTTTGAGCTAGAGACTTGTTTACCTATGCTTAAGTGTTTGCTTTGATGCCTTCTCTTTCCTCAGTGTCTTACATAAGTTGTCACGCTTACCACTAACCAGCAGGTGTCTGGTAAATTCCGTTCGCCTTTGAACGGCAAGTGCCTGTTGTGATCGGATCCCATATCTGCAAAAACCAAGCATAGCGATCACGAAAATGCGATCGCACAGAATCCTTATGAGCTACAAAGACAAGCTGAATCCGTGGTGCATTATCCGTCCCGTCTCCAACGTCCAGATGCGAATCGTCGGACGCTTTCGCCGTCGAGTTGACGCTGAGGGACATCTAAGAATCTTGAAACAACTGATTCCAAATGTTCCCTTTGAAATCATGTTTGACATCACGTCAGAACACACCGACTCGGAAGACCTAACCCCCCCAACCTCCTCACGAAAGCTCCGGCTTCCCTGCGAGGGAAGAGGGGAGCCAGACTCTAACTCCCCTCTCAAGAGCAGGAGAGGGGCTGGGGGAGAGGTCAACTGAGGAGTGAAGCCATCATGACAACTCTATTTCGCCGCCTCCAGCCTCATCAAAAATTCCGCATTAGTATTCACGCGATCGCTCAATCCCTCAAGATTCCCAAACACCTAATTGTCCGTGTCGAATGCTGGGCATATGTAGTATTTGTCCATCGCAGCGATAAAGGCGGACAATTCATCAGTTATCGTCAGTTGCAACAGTGGCAAAATGCCGTTGCCTGTCAAATTCAAAACAGCTCAACTTGGCAACAACTGCGCTCATTGTGGCTGACCATCGAAGAAGATTACACAAAGCACAAAAAGCAGTATGACGATGAACATTACCCATTTTTGTGCAAAATGTGGACAAAACACTGGGCAATGGCGGTTAAAACCGCAGCTACACAGACGAAACCCGCCTGCGCGGGTTAAAAAACTCTTGATTTTTGTTAGTCCGTCCTCACTAAAGCTCTGGCGGCGGACTTTGTCTGTACAGCCGCGAATTTTATTCGCCAGGACTTAAAATACGTCATCCTACCCTTAAAACTCCGCACTCAAAGGTGCTCTAGGAAAGGGGATCACATCGCGGATATTCCCCATACCCGTCATAAACTGCACCACTCGCTCAAATCCCAAACCAAACCCAGCGTGAGGCACAGTACCGTAGCGACGTAAATCCAGATACCACCATAGATCTTCTGGATTCATCCCCTGGTTTTTAATCCGCTTCTCCAGAACATCAAGGCGTTCTTCCCGTTGCGAACCGCCGATGATCTCACCAATCTTGGGGGCGAGAACGTCCATTGCAGCGACCGTTTTCTCGTCATCGTTCAAACGCATATAGAAAGCCTTGATCCCCACGGGGTAATCACTAACGATAACAGGCTTTTTAAACAGTTCTTCTGCCAGATACCGCTCATGTTCGGACTGCAAATCCAAACCCCAGCTAACGGGGAACTCAAACTTACGGTCAGCTTTTTCCAAAAGAGCGATCGCGTCCGTATAGGTAATTCGCTCAAACTGATTGTTGATGATATTGTTGGCTGTGGCGAGAACCGTATCATCAATCCGCTGATTGAAAAACTCCATGTCCTCTGGACATTTTTCCAGGGCTGACTTGAAAATGTACTTCAGGAACTCCTCCGCCAAGTCCATGTTCCCTTTCAAATCGCAGAACGCCATCTCAGGTTCCACCATCCAAAACTCTGCCAAATGGCGGGACGTATTAGAATTTTCTGCTCGGAACGTCGGACCAAAGGTGTAGACATCTTTAAATGCCATTGCCATCACTTCAGCTTGCAATTGACCACTGACGGTGAGGTAAGCGCGGCGTCCAAAAAAGTCTTGGCTAAAATCAACGTCTTGAGTGTCTGTCTTCGGAACGTCCTTTAAGTTCAAGTTGGTGACGGTGAACAATTCACCTGCCCCTTCACAGTCATTTGCCGTAATAATCGGAGCGTGAACCCACAAGAAATCCCGTTCTTGAAAGAACTGGTGAATCGCATTTGAACAGGCGTTACGCACGCGGAAGACAGCACCAAGGGTATTGGTACGCGATCGCAAATGCCCAATATCCCGCAAAAACTCAAAGGAATGACGTTTCTTTTGCAATGGATATTTTTCGGGATCAGCCTCACCGTATACCTTTACCGACGATGCCTTCAGCTCAATTCGTTGTCCTTTCGCGGGAGACGCTACTAGCACACCGCTAATTTCCACCGATGCACCCGTATTCAGCTGTTTGAGAACATCGTCATAATCTGGCAAGTCAGGATTCAGCACGACTTGCAGATTAGCCATAGATGAGCCATCGTTAACTTCCGTGAAGGCAAATCCCTTCAATTCCCGTTTTGTGCGTACCCAACCTTGGATTGTCACCGACTCATCAGGCTGACCACTTCGCAATAGTTCTGCAATCCGTCGAATCACCATATTTCAGACAGTTACTAATAAGTCACTAAACAATACAAACACCAGGAAAATCTATAGCCATTAACCTCAGTTTAATCGCTATCCTCTAGGGGATCAGGCTGAGATAGGGAACGATAACCTGATTTTGAGCAAAACAAAGGATAAATACGTTAGAGCCAGACGTTTGTGGAAAGCTATTTTCCCAATTGGCAAGGGAAACTATTGCATTCTCTGAACATCATCTACGAATGCTCTGTTAAAGGTGATACCAGCTATTCACACCACTGGGGATCATGAAGTGGGATCAAGGGGAATTCAGTGGATACTCGTTGATCAGCTAACTCCATATCTATGTTCAACCCGTAGCTGGAAAATATTACAGTTGCTGTTGTGACAACCTGAGGACTAGCCAGCGCAGGATTTCAGTATGCAGCCGATAACAACACCGAGTCCTCCAAAGCGAACGGCTTGCCAAAACGGTTCTCTTAAACTTTTCCAGGAAAATAGCTGGCTTTCTAAGTTCAGTTCTACTATTTCCAACTGCTCTTTTATTTGCTTTAATTCGGCTTGCAGCGCTTGTTGGTTGCTAGTTTCACGCAACTCTCTTCTGACATCCTCTCGACGGTGTTGAAGTTCAGCTTGCCGTTGGCGATCGCGCTGCACCTGAGCATAGCGTTCCTTAAGTAATTGCAAACTACGCTCTACTTCTGACAAGGCTTGCTCAAACTCATCTGCCCCCGTATCCGGCGGTTCTGAACCAGGAGACGATGGCTGTGACGGTTCTTGAGGCATTTTTCAGTGCAGTAGAGTAAGAGTAAATGCAAGTGTACCTGAAGCCATGCCCGAACCCATCCAACTGACCAAAACTAACGCCCTAAGTGAATTAAGCACCCTTGAGCTAGTCCAAGCCCTAGCCGAGCGTTTGACTATCACACCAACTGATTGGCACCGTTTAAAGTCTAACCGCAAAGCACGCGCTAGTGAGCAAGCGGTTGCTGCCCTGGTATTTCTCCTAAAAGACCAGCCAGAGGAAGCCCTCGCCAGACTGCGTCAGGCATCAGGATGGCTAGACCGTTCTGTCTCTGCGCCTCCCTGCCCAACACACGGGGATCACGGTCGTCACTAAGAAAGAAGAGGTAGCCTGGAGCGACTGTTTACCTGTTTGCAAAGTCTAAGTTCTGTTCCGTGACGATTCCAGTGGACGTGATCAAAAATTTGGTGGAGGAGACACAATCCTCTACCATGTTCTGATTCATCGTTCGGAAGAGTATCTTCAGGCACACAGTGCTCGCAAGGGGGTGGAGAAAAGCCACAACCTTCGTCTGAAATTATCCACCAGTATTCGTCATTAACGACTGAATAGTGAACCACTACCGTCTTACTTGGGTCTAAATTGTTACCATGCTTTGCCGCGTTGACTAATGCTTCTTGCAGTCCGAGCCGGATTTCCGGTCTCCATTTTCGAGGAATCTGTTCAAGAAGCAAATCAAGGATGGGGCAAAGATAGAGGGTAGAAGCGAAGCTAATCGTTCCCCAGTCGCGTCCAACTGGACGCAATGATATAGCAATCACTTATGAAACCTCTAGCATTTATTGGGTGGACTTGATACGCTACACAGCTAGTTGCTGCGTTTTTAAATCTCATCTTCTCCAAACCAGACTCTCCGGTTTAGGCACCATATAGTAGACTTAACAGGATTTAGATACTGTTTTTACAAGTGTTAAACAAGTGCCAGACTCCGCTTTTCTACGGAACTTTCACACTTGCTTGCGATGCTGTCGGCGACCTTTTTCTTAGACTTGTTTTGAGCTAGGGCTCACTGTTTCAGACAACTTTGAAGTGCGCTTACTTCTTCTCTCTAGAGGTGGGTTATCCTTTTGCCGATTAAAGAATTCCCTCTATATACCATTGTACCTAAACACTTTCTCAAACACCAGACTAATGCCCTAAATGTTGTGCGAAAGGAAAGCAGCACATTCAACATGAGGGGTTTGGGGAAAGAAATCAGCAGGTTGTATGTGGGTTAACTGGTAATCACCTGTCTGACAAAGGAGCTTGAGATCCCGTGCTAGGGTAGAAGGCTTACAGCTGATGTAGACGATGCGCTTCGGTAAAGCCTGGACAAGAGCTTCGATAACAGCGAGATCGCATCCCTTACGCGGCGGGTCAAGTAGTACCACATCGGGTGTGATCCCCAGTTGCGGCAGTAAGGTTTCCACGGCTCCTGCCTTAAAAATCACATTAGTGATCCCGTTGAGTTCGGCATTGAGTTGGGCTTGCTCGACTGAAGCTGATTGTACTTCCAAGCCAATGGCTTGCCGCACCCGTTGTGCCAAGGGTAAGGTGAACGTGCCAATTCCACAATAGGCATCGACGAACACTTCATCGCCCTGTAGCATCAGCTGTTCGACAATGACATTTAACAGCGCCTCAGCTGCCTCGGTATTGACTTGAAAAAACGTCTCCGGTCGGAGTTGGAACTCAAGACCTGCAAATTCCTCCCGTAAATAAGGCTGACCGACCACACAACGGGTTTCCTCCCCAAAAATCACATTAGTACGACTTGGGTTGCGATTCACACAGACCCCTACCAGTTTCGGATAGCGAGTCAGCCATGTCTGAGCTTGGACTTCAAGGTTTTGTAAGTTCCACTCGGTTGATACCAACGTTAGCAGCATCTCGCCAGTACGGCGTCCAATGCGCAACGAGAGGTGACGCAATCGTCCTTGGTGGCGGCTTTCGTCATACACCGACCAGCCTAGCTGCTGGATATCTTGCTTAATTTCTGCTAACAGCGGATTCAATCGAGAATCTTGCACAGGGCATTGATTTAAGTTAATTAGCTGGTGACTTCCTTTTTGGTAATAGCCTGCTTGAACTTGACCCGTTGCTGACCTTTTTAGGGGATAAGTTACTTTGTTGCGATAGGTAAGGAAAGAATCACCTGTCAAAATCGGTGCGACGGGGGGGTGAGTGAATCCACCAATGCGTTCTAGAGATTGAACCACCAGATTGTGTTTTACTTCTAGTTGGTAGTTGTAATCAATATGCTGCCACTGACAGCCACCGCATTTATCCGCGACGATGCAGTTAGGTCGGATGCGATGGGGAGATTTCTCCAACAGCTGATGAAGCTTGCCGATCGCGTAGCTGGATTTGACACGGACTAAGCGAACTAAAGCGCGATCGCCCATAACCGTATCCGGTACAAAAACTACCCGACCTCCCAACCGTCCAACTCCTTCGCCAGTATCATTTAGGTCTGTGATACTCACCTCGACCAACTGACCTTGTTGCCAATCCGCAGTTAGATCATTGACTATCATATCTGTACTACCAGGTAGCTGAGTCACGGACACAGTATTCTTCTCCCTTTCTTTGTGTCGCCTTGAGTCGCTAAACTACAAATGTTACCTGAATCAACACAATAAGATGAGCGTAGTTAGCCAAGTTATTCTCAAAGCAGACGACGAACTTCGATATCCCAGCTCCGGCGAACTCAAAAGTATCAATGAGTTTTTGAAAACTGGTGAACAGCGCGTGCGTATTGCTTCCACGCTAGCAGAAAATGAAAAAAAGATTGTTCAAGAGGCTAGTAAGCAGCTTTGGCAGAAGCGCCCGGATTTCATCTCTCCTGGTGGCAATGCCTACGGTGAGCGTCAACGGGCACTCTGCTTACGCGACTATGGCTGGTACTTGCGGCTAATTACCTATGGGGTTCTTTCTGGTGACAAGGAACCCATTGAAAAAATTGGTCTGATTGGGGTGCGAGAAATGTATAACTCTCTCGGTGTTCCAGTAGCAGGAATGGCTGAATCAATCCGTTGCTTAAAAAATGCCTCTTTAAGTCTGCTTACCCAGGAAGATGCTTTGGAAGCCTCTCCCTACTTCGATTACATCATTCAAGCCATGTCCTAATTGTTTAGGCAAGTGCAGTCTCGTTCTTGGTCATTAGTCATGAGCCATTAGTCGTTAATCCAAATAGGGGTTTAATGTTGGCAGGTTGGTTTAGGTTGAAGGTTGCAGGTTATCGTTCAAACCTTATAACGTTCAACCTCTCAACCTGCAATCATCAAAACCTTCAAACCCTTTAATCAATCACCAACCATAGAAAACCGACAGTCTCTAAGGAGAATCTGTCGGTCTGTTGTGTGTTCCCTATTGATGACTCGGCTAGAGTTCAGTCATCAAATAGTATGCAAAGCTAGCCACTTGAGGATTGCGATCTTGATCAGTTAGCCGTTGTGAATCTGATCACATACTGATCACAGATAACATAGCTCTAAACACCTTTGGGTCAAGATAGCTCTAAATAGCAGGACAATCACGTTATGCTCAAGGCAGCAGGAAAGGGCTATTGCGATGGTACGCGTGAAGTAGAGCTACCCCTACTCATCAAATCGCCAGCTAGTGAGGCTGGGTAGAAATAACCTATCAGTTAGAAAGGGGCGGCAGGCAAGAGGTAAGAGAGGTTTTCTGCAACTGATTGGAAGCTTTCGCCCTGCTGCACTAGGTGGCATCTTGGAGAACTGGTAACCCAAAAAGGCTTAATTCGTTAATGCCGAGGTTTAGACTGATGTTCAGGAATTCTTAACATATGCAAAGCGAGTCTAGTAAATGTTGTTTGTGAAGAAACTGCCCTGGGCTTCACTGTTACTCCTTGTGTTTGCCTATGGTGTTTTTGGCTGGTTGATATCTGCCGCGTCTATCTCTTGGGTGATCTGGCTGATGGGGCTAGCTTATACCTTGCTAATTGCTCTAGCTTTAACGGCTCCTTTCGAGCTGATTAAATCCTTTTACTTCAGTTGGCTGCAATCTGATACTAGAGCTTTTATATCAATAATTGTTGGAGCTTTTGTCTTAGTTATCATCATTACCTGGCTGGAAATTTTTGTACGTATTCTAGTTTTAATCTCAGCAGCAGCCTTAGTCAGACTAGATCTTCAGACAGCAGGTTACACCAAATGGCAAGCCTTTGGCCTTCTTGTTATCAGTTCCCTGATTGGCTTTGGCTTAGGTTTATGGGTGCAGCATCTGCTGTAGGCAATGAAGCTAAGCTGCCTTTGCTGAAAAAAGAAAATTGTTATTACGAAAAATTAAGTTATTCGAATAAATATGAAAAAGAGTAGAAATTAAAACTTGTACATACTATCTATAGAATTAGCGAATTGAAAAGTAAGGCAAAAAATATTTGTCTTACTTAATAATTAACTAATATTGCAATAATCAAATCATGACAACCACAGTACAACGTCGCGAAAGCGGCAGCTTGTGGGAACGGTTCTGCAACTGGGTCACCTCAACCGACAACCGCATCTATGTAGGTTGGTTCGGCGTGTTGATGATTCCTACCCTCTTAACCGCCACCACCTGTTACATCATCGGTTTCATCGCTGCTCCCCCCGTAGACATTGATGGTATCCGTGAGCCTGTCGCTGGCTCTCTACTGTATGGCAACAACATCATTTCAGGTGCTGTTGTTCCTTCCTCTAACGCCATCGGCTTGCACTTCTATCCAATATGGGAAGCGGCTTCTCTTGATGAGTGGCTTTACAACGGTGGTCCTTACCAGTTGGTGATTTTCCACTTCCTGATTGGCGTTTTCTGCTACATGGGTCGTCAGTGGGAACTTTCCTACCGTTTGGGTATGCGTCCTTGGATCTGCGTAGCTTACAGCGCACCTGTGGCTGCTGCTACCTCGGTCTTCCTGATCTACCCGATTGGTCAAGGCAGCTTCTCCGATGGTATGCCTCTGGGAATCAGTGGTACCTTCAACTTTATGTTCGTGTTCCAAGCGGAACATAACATTCTGATGCATCCCTTCCATATGTTGGGAGTTGCTGGGGTGTTTGGAGGTTCTCTGTTCAGTGCAATGCACGGTTCTTTGGTTACCTCTTCTCTAGTGCGTGAAACCACTGAGAGCGAATCTCAGAACTACGGCTACAAGTTCGGACAAGAAGAAGAAACTTACAACATCGTTGCTGCTCACGGCTACTTTGGTCGGTTAATCTTCCAATACGCTTCTTTCAACAACAGCCGTAGCTTGCACTTCTTCCTAGGTGCTTGGCCAGTTGTTGGGATCTGGTTCACAGCTCTTGGCATCAGCACGATGGCGTTTAACCTGAACGGCTTCAACTTCAACCAGTCAGTGCTGGATTCTGAAGGTCGTGTGGTCAATACTTGGGCAGATGTGCTCAACCGCGCCAACTTGGGATTTGAAGTGATGCACGAGCGTAATGCTCACAACTTCCCCCTTGACTTGGCATCTGGTGAAGCAACTCCTGTTGCTCTGACTGCTCCTGTTATCAAGGGCTAATTCCTAACCCTCAGTAGAAGGGTGGCTAGTTGCCCCTCTCTAAGAACTAAAGAGCGCTTCTCCGTTAGGAGGGCGCTTTTTGTTTAGGATGAAAGAATAATCTAAGTGATTTGAGGAGTCCCATGACGCTAACGCAGGTTTGGGGGTCTTTGATCATCTTTATAGTCTGTCCTCTGTTGGGTGGACTACCCCTGATCTCTTGGATGACCTATGCTCTGACGAGGCGTCAGCTGGCGCAAGTTGGTACGGGCAATGTGTCAGTCTCAGCCGCGTTTTACCACGGGGGTCGGTGGGTCGGTATCCTAGCCGTGTTATCGGAGGCAGCTAAAGGGATCGCGGCTGTTTTACTAGCTCGTTACTTTTTTCCTAATGATCCAGCATGGGAGCTGATTGCTCTGATTATGCTGGTTATGGGTCGTTACTGGATGGGCAAAGGAGCAGGTACCACTAACGTCGTCTGGGGATTTGTGGTTCATGACTGGGTGGCAGCATTGTTTGTGTTTTTGATTGGGGGAATTAGCTTCACGATTTTGCGAGATCGCACTAGTGGACGATTGGGAGTGTTAATCCTATTTCCCTTAATCCTATTCCTATTACACTCGCAGGACTCAGCAAGAACTATTATGGCGATCGCACTGGGTGGAATACTTGCTTGGATTTATCAAAAAATTCCTGATGACTTAGACCTTCCATCAGAGGAAGGAAAGGCAGAAACTCAATCGGTGTTTCGTTTTTTTAGAGGCGATCGTGCCATAATTTCTCTCGACACTGAGCTAGACCCCGACAAAGTTGGGCAAAAAGCCGCAACGTTATCTCAGTTAAAGCGTTGGGGCTACTCAATACCTCAGGGATGGGTGCTGCCCCCAGGGGATGACTCAGAACCTTTAATTCAATACCTACCCATCTCTGAGTCCGAACCGCTAGTAGTACGTTCTTCAGCTGTAGGGGAAGACTCAGAGCAAGCGTCAGCAGCAGGGCAATATCAAAGCATTCTAAATGTTACAACTAGACCAGCCTTGCAAGAAGCCATTACTCAAGTCTTAGCCTCCTACAACGACCCCGCTGCTGTCCAATATCGACGTGACTTAGCAAAGCGAATTGGAAGGAATCTGCCAGACCAGTCAATGGCAGTGCTGATTCAAAAACAAGTCCGAGGCGTTTTTTCCGGCGTTGCCTTCAGCCGCGATCCCATCTCCCAACAAGGTGATGCGGTAGTGATTGAAGGATTACCGGGAGATGCCACACGGGTAGTATCTGGAAGAGTGACACCCGATCAGTATCGAGTGTATCTCCGCCAGTCAGAAAACCAAGGGAGTAAAGATGAAAATTCCTCCCCCACTCCCCTCATTGAAGGCAATGGCGATTTACCTCCTGCTTTGGTTGGGCAAGTAGCTGTCTTAGCGCGTGAGTTGGAAGACCGTTACCACGGTATCCCTCAGGATATTGAGTGGAGTTATGACGGTCAGCAGTTGTGGTTACTGCAAGCGCGACCAATCACTACCCTGCAACCAATCTGGACTCGCAAAATAGCTGCGGAGGTGATTCCGGGGTTGATTCGACCCCTCACTTGGTCGATTAATCGTCCTCTTACTTGCGGTGTCTGGGGAGAAATTTTTACTGTGGTGCTAGGCGATTCCCTTCGGGATAGCTCCGCTTCACGCGCCCAGGGATTAAATTTCAATGAAACAGCAACACTGCATTACTCTCGTGCATACTTCAATGCGACTCTCTTAGGAGAGATTTTTCGGCGTATGGGCCTGCCGCCCGAAAGTTTGGAATTTCTCACTAGAGGAGCCAAGTTCTCCAAGCCGCCTACAAGTTCCACCCTGCGGAATCTGCCAGGCTTACTTCGGTTACTGAGTCGGGAATGGAGTTTAGAGAAAAACTTTAACTCGGATTACCAAAAGCAATTTGCCCCCACATTGAGTCAGCTAACGGCTCAATCGGTATCTAAACTATCTCCATCAACGCTACTCGAACGAGTAGACAGGATTCTGGAGGTGTTGAAACAAGCAACATACTATAGCATTCTCGCTCCATTGAGTACGTCCCTGCGGCAGGCAGTGCTGCGGGTTCAGGATACGGAACTGGATAACAGCCAGACACCGGAGGTTGCTAGTTTGCGATCGCTTGCTCGACTAGCAGACGATACCCGCCACCTATTACGTCTAGAGGAAGCAGCTTGTGAAAGTGGGGCAACTCTCTTTGCTAGCCTGGCTGAAAGCCCAGATGGTCAAAGTATTTTGGAAAGATTCAACCAGTTTCTTGACTGCTATGGTTACTTAAGTGAAGTGGCAACGGATATTGCCATTCCCACCTGGAAAGAAGATCCCCGACCAGTTCGGCACTTGTTTACACAGTTTCTTTGTTATCCATCAGCAGCATCTCCACAACCGACGCGCCAGAGTTTGAAAGCTCAGCTGGTACAGGCACGTCTTAATCTGAAAGGTCGTGTTACAGAAATTTACTCCCAGCTATTGGCTCACCTGCGCTGGAGCTTTGTGGCATTAGAGCAAATTTGGCTGGAATCAAGTTTACTATCTGAACCCAATGATATTTTTTTCTTGGAGTTTTCTGAAGTTCGCCGTCTTGTTTCTGGGACTGATCAGGCACTCAAGGATAGGCTTTCTGAGATCGTGCAACAGAGGCGATCGCAATTTGAACAGAACCGTCAATTGACCACCGTCCCCTTGCTGTTTTATGGTAACCAGCCTCCTTCTCCCCTTGCTTTTCCCTCTTCATCCCAGCCTGTTGGTTCTCCTGGGGAGTCTACGTCTCAAACCTTATTGCGAGGCATTGGTGCTAGTTCTGGACAAGTAGAGGGGTGGGTAAAAATTCTACACAACTTGCAAGCCATTCCGGAAATTGATCGACAAACAATTCTGGTTGTGCCCTACACGGATTCCGGTTGGGCACCGCTACTGGCGCGTGCTGGTGGTCTAATTGCTGAAGTCGGTGGGCGTCTTTCCCACGGTGCAATTGTTGCTCGTGAGTATGGCATCCCAGCCGTGATGGATATCCACAACGCCACCCAGGTGTTACGAGATGGTCAGCGAGTGCGACTTGATGGTCAGTTGGGTGTTGTTGAACTATTGGATTAGGATATTAATCACTAAAAGGGTTTGGCTCAGGTATATTCTTGAGGATAGAAGAGGCTGTGTGAAGCACGTCCCATTGCTTAACCTGGGCATCAGTAGAATAGTAATACTTGTATCCCCCAGAGGGTTATTTTATATGACAGCTAAGCTACTGGTAAGTCATATATAAATAATTTACAATTTAGCTGGATTACGAAAACCTACATAGTTATGTAGTTTTAGGTTTCCTAAGGAAAGACTAGGCATAATTAGTTTGACTAATCCTATATTAAAATTAAACCTTCAATTCGGTAGCCTCTGTTACAGGTAACAGCGCTAGATTAGACGGCGGTAAATCATGAAGCTGGTGGGCTTGGGCTAGATGGCAAATGATGAACATCTCGCATTGCTCAGGCAAGGGGTAGATGCTTGGAATGAGTGGAAGGCAAACAACCCTGACATAAGACCCAATCTTAGCTTTGCAACCGGTAAAGGGATAACCATTAAAGGAGCAAAACTTAGTGGTGTAGACCTCAGTAGGGCAGACCTCAGCCGAGCAGACCTCAGCCGAGCAGATCTGATTGGAGCAAAATTCAGTGAGGCTAACCTCAGGGAGGCATATCTCAGTGCCGCAGAACTGATTGCCGCAGACCTCAGTAGTGCAGACCTCAGTAGTGCAGATTTGATTTCAGCAAACCTTATTGGCGCAAAGCTCAATGGTACATACCTTGCAGGTGCAGACCTTAGCAAGGCAAATCTTAGTGGTGCAGACCTAATCGGAGCAAGGCTAATTGGCGCAAAACTCAGTGGGGCAAATCTTAGTGGGGCAAATCTTAGTGGGGCAAATCTTAGTGGAGCCTATCTCCGGGAGGCAAACCTCCGAGGAGCAAACCTCGCTCAGGTAAATCTCAGTAGGGCAAACCTCAGCGGCGCAAACTTACAAAGAACTAAAGCGCTAGATACCAACTTTCATAAAGCAATATTAACGGGAGCTTGTTTGGAAGACTGGCATACTAGCAGCAATACCAATTTTGAGCAGGTAATTTGTGACTATGTGTACTTACAAACTGATGGAAAGGAACGCTGCCCTACCTATGGAAACTTTGTGCCAGGAGAGTTCGTCAAGTTATTTCAAAAGCCTTTAAAAACCTGTGAACTGAATTTCCGCAACGGTATTGATTGGCAGGCATTTCTCTCATCTTTGCAAAAGTTACAAGCTGAGAGTGGTAATTCCGAGCTATCTATTCAAGCAATTGAGAACAACAATAATGATATTTTGATTGTCCGGATAAATGTTCCGCCTCATGTTAATGAAGTAGAATTTGAGAATTACCTAAAGCGAGAATATGACTATGCACTTAAAGCGATAGATCAGGAATACCGATATCAACTGCAAGCTACCTATGAGGAAATAGCAACGTTTCGTCAGCAGAGTGCAAACCTAACAGAGATTATCAAGCGAATGGCTGGTAAAACTATCAATGTTGCGGCTAGAGCTATGGTAGAGCAAAAATCTTTGTTAGAAGCCTCCAACCCTGACCATTCGAGTACCCATGACCCGCTGGTTGATTCACCTCAAAATGCTATTTGTCAGGGAACTATCGAACAAAATTACACCATTGAGAAGAAGCAAAGTCTTACAGACACAGCAGCAAAGATTCAGAAGTTACTACAACAACTAGAGCAGGTCTATCCCATCCATACGCCGCTAGAAAAACAGATGGTGGTAACAGAGGTGATTAAGCGCATCGAAAATAATCCAAGTTTGAAAAGCTGGGTAGTGACAGCGCTAAAAGGAGTTAGTATTGAAACTCTGAAACAGTTAATTGACCATCCCCTAGTGAATCTTTTGTTGGCTGCTCTAGAGGGTTATCAAGAAGTAGATTGAAAAGTAGTCATTAGTCATGAATTATCGGTTTATGGACTGTTGACTAATGATTAAAAGAGATTCAGTTGAATAGGCGATTGGTCAATGCTATTCCAATGTAAAGGCGGAACTGGGGCACCATGCTGTTCAAGTAACTGCTGGAAGTGACGAGCATTACCGGGAGAATATTTCTCAATTGGACAATGGATAAAAAAGTAGATGCGTTTACCCGATCGCAACCACTGGTCAACCCACATTACCCATTCTTCCATGAATGGCTGATTTACCTTTGGGTCAGGATGGCTGATAAAGCGTACTAAACTAAACGGCGCAGTCACAACAGGTTGCACTGGCACTTTAGGCTTTCGTGGTTCCACGGTTTGCTGTCCGTACCTAGCTGACCCACTGTAGGCTGGTCGGGTATCCAACAGCACTCGTCCAATGCCCAATTGTTGCAGGAGTGCATTGAGATGACTAGCGTGAGGTTCCTTGAACCAGTCAGGATGGCGAACTTCTATAGCTAGAGGGACTTCACTTTGAGGCCACGCACGCAGAAAAGTGGTGAGGTCTTCTAGAGAAGCGGGTTCGTAGCTAGGCGGTAGTTGAGCAAAGACTGGACCACAATGCTTTCCCAATATCCGCATCTGCTCCAAAAATTCTACAGCACCAGGAATTGAGGGTTCTAACAAGCCATTGTGAGTCAGCTGGCGCGGCAACTTTGGGCAAAGTTGAAAACCGGGCTGCATTTGTGATACCCAATGTGCAACAGTTTGCTGATTAGGCACTGAGTAGAACGTTGTATTACCTTCAACTGTCGTGAAACGCTGGCTATAAAGGTATAGAAATTCTGCGGCTTTACTACCTTTGGGATAAAGTTCGCCAACCCAACCTTTGTAAGCCCAAACAGCACAGCCAATAAGAAAGTTCATACAGGAAATAAATTTGTCACGGCAGGCACCCCTACAACATCCTGCAAGAGCACCGAGTTGAAAACTGCTATAAGTGTCATTTTGAGCCATGCGATCGCCAAACATACGGTGAAAGATTCAAGCAAGCAGATAAGTTGTCACCGATAGGGACACTAAGGGCGATCGCCCGAACAGCAATTACAGCAGCAGATTGAGGCGTGGCAGGTGTTGAGTCGAGAAGTTGGGAGGGAATGAATGAGTGATAAGCTTTCTTCGGCATGCAACGCTTGCGCACACTCTCATCCTACTTAAAGGCGATCGCTATTTCTCGCATCGTCATGGGGAACGCCTCTGCTAAAACTACTGGTTTTAAATCGCGCTAAATCTCTCGGCGGAATGCTCTAATCGCTTCTCCCGCGTCAGTCTCCGCCATCAAAATGCAGCGTCTGAGCAAATCAAGATCGAGTTCACCTCCGGCTATCCTTGCCTGAATTGCGGCATAGCATTTGCAAGCCTGACGAGAGGAGATTTTATTGTATCTTCATCGCACCCTCTCATCCTGCAAAGCGCGTGAAGCGAAGCTATCCCGAAGGGAATCACCCGAACAGCAATTACAGCAGCAGATTGAGGTGTGGCAAGCGTTGCTGTCCCATTGGTATGATTAAAGCCAGTGTTTGGGATATGTTCTCCCTGCCGCTAAATTGTTGAAGGCAACCGTACAGAGCAGGATGATGGTTGACCCTGCTAAAACCGGAGTGAGCAGAAAATCCCAGGAAGCACCGCTCATGGCTCCGACGAGTGCCACGGCACCACCAGGCGGATGTAGAGTTTTAGTTAATTGCATCAGTTTGATAGCTGTCGCAACTGCCAGAGCCATAACCCAGGGGGCAGTGCCAAAGTAATGAACTAACGTGATACAGACGATTGCTCCGATACAGTTGCCACCGATTACATTGCGGGGTTGAGCAAGAGGGCTATCGGGTACAGCAAACACCAGTACTGCTGTTGCTCCAAACGGAGCAGCAATCAGAGGATAGCTGGTGTGGACAGAAAGATAAGCTAAAGTTGCAATGCCCAGGAAACTGCCCAGGTAAGAGAAAAGCACCTGACGGTAGGAAAACTGAGGTTGGTAGAGCGAACTTCCAGGCGATCGCCGCACGGGATGCTGAAAAGGTCGATTCAACCAATGACGTAACAGAAACCCAGTGCTTCTTCTAGGTGAGGATTTCATATGAGAACCAGGTTTGGTTAGGGTTAGGGATTCCCATCATTCCAGAAGTCTGAAATCCAGCCTATGGACTCAAAGATGCTTCTAGATCAGGCTAGTGTCAGAATACCTTAACAATTCAGACAAATGTTTAAGTATCGTATTTTTTGATACAGTTTTTTCTTATCGAATCTATATGAATTCGTCTATCGTTTGACCAAGAAAACCTTGAAATACTGAACTGCTCATCGGTTAGCGATCACCCGAACGGCAATTACAGCAGCAGGTTGAGGTGTGGCAAGCATTGCTGGAAAAATTGGGAGGGAATGAATGAGCGATTCGCGCTTCGCGATAGGTTCACGCATCCCTTCATTCTGCCAAAAGCGATCGCATTCAGCAATTACAGCTTTGGCTAGATAATCAACAACATATCACTCTGAATTGTTGAAATAGCGTGATTGCATTAGCTGCCACAATAATGGCATTTTTAGGACAGATCATGAGCCTCTTCACTTGGAATCATAGAGATAAGCTGGTATCAAGAATATTGCTCTGGCTAACTACATTATTAAACTAACTTTTTCTGCCTCATTTACCGCTCAAAGCTTCTAAGGTTGTCTCGCAAGCGTTAATGAATGTGATCGCACTCACCTCTCACCCATCCCTAAAGGTCAAAACTTGCCCCATTCTGGGCTAACCACTGCTTACGTTGGCGAAGCCCGCCGTAGGCATCGCACCAATCACCCAAAATCCGCTCCACCCTATCCCAGAAAGCAGTTGTATGATGCGGTTCAATCAAATGCACCAACTCGTGAACCACCACATACTCAATCATGGTTCGCGGCAGCATCGCCACACGGAGCGCCTGTCAGGACGGCTGTATCGGATAGTTGCTTTTCTAAGTCGGTGCGATCAGGTACACCATTGTCAGGCTTTTGCCGGAGCCTTGGGTATGCCAGATGATACCGCCACGTTGGTCGTCGGTGCCGTGTTCGCTGCGGGTTGGGTTGTGCAGGAGTCGCCCGATTGCTTCGTGGACTGCCCGATATTGTTGGTAACGAGGGACGAGTTTAATCGTGCGTCCGCCACTGGTTTTGAACAGGGTAAAGTTTCGCAGGATGTCGAGGAGGTTGGCAGGGTGCAGCATCCCGGCGATCAGGGTTTGGCGGGAGTTGGATTGGGAAAGAACCCCCCTAGCCCCCCTTGCTAAGGGGGGAACTTCTTGTATCGCCTCCGGTGTTAAGGGGGAAACTTCTTGTGCTACTTGCTCTTGCTCCCCCCTTACTAAGGGGGGTTGGGGGGTGTAACATCTTTCCACTCGACATAATGCTCGTAGTTCGCGCCGATGCTTCCTGCTACTGCCCGTCCTCTAGAGGCGGCTATCATTAACTGGTTGTAGTGAAATAGCCTTTCTGCGCCTTCCGGTTGGCTGCTTCTCCGTTGGTTGGAATATTGCAACAAATCGCGTATGGCTTCGGTGATGGGGTTATCGAGTTTAGGGCTTTTGCACTCGATGACGACGAGGGGGATGCCGTTGACGAGTAGCACGATGTCCGGGACGATAAACCCCCTGTTGCCCAAGAGGGGTCTACTCGGTATTGATTAATCACTAGGAAATTGTTGCGATCTCGATGCTCTGGATCGAAGTCGATGAAGTGGACGGTGTGCTGTTTGCCATCTGGTTCCAGAATGGTGGTGCCTTTGAGGAGCAATTCTCTAGCAGCTTGATTGGCTTCCATCAGTCTTTATGCGCCGAGACGTTCTAGTTGACTGACGGCTGCGTTTACTTGAGTATCATCGAGCCACTCTTTGCCATCATCATCGAGGTTGATGCGCTTGATGGCGGCTTTTAGGCGATCGCTAATTAGGACTTGCTTGAAATTCTCGCGATCGCTAACTTGGGGATCGTCCCAACTGCCTTCGATATACTGCCAACCCATGCCGGTAAGTTGGTCGATGGTTGGCTTTTCAGCGTAGATATATTCTGGCGTTAGTTGGGGCATTGTAGAGAGTGAAGGTAGGTTACGAGGGTTGATCGCCTGCATCGCTCACCACTGTTGCATCGGCTGTTGCCGATTCTAGCTCCGGTGGCAGATGATTGGTAATAAAGGAACTCCAGCGAGGTATCCCACCTGACCCAAATTCCATCTGCAAAATTGACGCATTAGGTACTCGAAAGCCTCGCGAAAATCCCAAAAGCCGATTCATGGCAACAGCATCAATTACCGTTGGGTCAGCCAAAATCTGCCACAGCATCGCTTTGATAAAAAATCCATGTGTAAAGACAACCACAAAACCGGATTGTTGTTGCAACTGCTTCAGGGCAGTTCGGACTCGTTCCATTAGTTGAACCAAGGATTCGGCGTTAGCTCCATCGACATAATTAGGATCGCAGCGATCCCAGTAAGCTTTGCTCAGAGGTTTGCGATCCAGGGTTGTGGCTGGTTGGTCGAGTGATAGGCCCAGATAGGTAAACTCCTGAATTTGCCAAACCTCAACGGGTGTATGTGGAAATTCTTCAATCAATGGTTGAGCAGTGAGTTGTGTTCTGAGATAAGGTGAAGTCACAATCAAGTCTGGAGATTGTTTAAAGGCAGTTGGAATACATTTTGATTGTCGGTAGCCCAATTCACTTAAGGCATTTTCATGCGGTCCAATAGTTGCCAACCCTGCATTGGATTGACTTTGAGCATGACGAATAATCCAGATAGACACGGTTTGATATTCCCTCTCATTTAATGGGTGAAAATCACTTTTAGTTAATTGAAGAGATTGCAGCCAGTTCTATGTTCTACTGAGCAACTGCCGCACTTCATCTTCACTATGATCGCCCGTCTTCCCCCCACACTCTAAAAAGATTGCATGATGAGGCAAGCAAGTAGAAGCGGGGGTTAGTCATTTACACATCGGCTCAAATATGATCGCCTTTACCTCTGGCAGTTCAACAAACGCTGATTCAATCAGGGGCATGACTCCCAACCAATTTAATCCACCGTTACCGCACCCTAAAGCAGGAATAGCAATCGAAGTAATACCTAACTGCTGGTGTACTTCCTCTAAGATTCTTTTGTACCCCACCTTCAGCCTCCAATTTCCGCTTCCATCGGCTCAACCATCGCCTCAAGTTCTGCGATTTTAGCCGCATTCAACAACGGCGAATTCTTCTTTAAATCCTTAATTTCCTTCTTCGGCTCCTTAATCGAATTTTTCAGAGTCTTGAGCTTTGTCTCCAACTCCTTAGCACAATTAACCGCCTCCGACTCCTCCTCAGTTGCTTCTCCCTCCTCCGCCTCCGCCTCTTCCCTCCGTTCAAACGCTTCCTTTTGCTGCTCTAACTCGGCAATTCTCGCCTCAGCATCAGCAATTTCCTCCAGATAGTCCGGCATCAACTGCACCACTAGCTTATGATTGAGCGGGTCGAATTTGGTCTGATTCTTCTGCGTCTCATCATCCTGCTCTAGAGCATCCCGAATCGTATCCACCCAACTATCCACTAACCCGCCAAAATCCGATTCCGAGAGGGTTCTGAGTTCATACTTCACCTCATCCCACCAACTCGCCACCACTCCCGCCACCTTGAAGCGGTCAAGTAAACCCACAGGTTCGAGGCTATCGACAAACGAACTCAAAAACTCCGCCCTCAGTTCCATCACCTTCTTCGTTTTCGGCAACTCCCTTAAACCTGGGGCGTGCAAGTGCCACCAAGCCGAAAAGACGCCGTAGAGCTTCGCTTCAGTCGCTTGAACTCCGGCGTCAGATTCGATACAGGTTTTAATCTGTCCTCTGGCTTCGATAGCGAAGCGCTGCTGCTTTCAGCAGATCGCGGGAGATAAAATCCAAATAATCCATCTATGCAAAAATAGGTTGCAAATCTAATACAAATCCAGGTAAAACCTCTTCACCCGATAACGTCGCCGGAGATTGTAAAACCTCAACCTCTCGATTAGGGCGATAAACTTCTACTTGTCGAGTTCTCGGATCAATCAACCACCCCAATCGCAGCCCATTATTAATGTACTCCTGCATTTTTGACCGCGTTTCTTCCACATCATCCGTTTCCGAAACCAGTTCTACAGCAAAATCAGGACATAAAGGTAAAAATTTCTTTCGTTGCTCCTCACTAAGAGCATTCCATCGTTCTATCCTCACCCAAGACGCATCGGGCGAACGAGTACCACCTTTAGGCAACCGAAACCCTGTAGAAGAATCAAAGGCTTTTCCCAAACGAGTTTGACGGTTCCAAATCCCCAAGTCAATGTAAACCTCAAAATTCCGATTTCCTGTTTCTCCCCCCGTGGGCGGCATAATAATTAATTCTCCCTTAGCCGTGAGTTCTAGCTGCAAGTCTTGGTTAGCCGCAGCTAATTGTTCAAACTGCTCATCAGTTAGTTTGAGAACTGGGGGTAATTGTAAAGTTAAAGCGTTCATATTAAATAAACAATGATTAAACCGAAAGTCCGCAGCCTCAAGTGTCACACTACAGATTTTAGAGAATTGAACATTCCAGTTGTTCTACCCCCCAAAAACAACTTGCAAATCCAGTACAAATCCAGGTAAAATATATTCCCCCGATAAACTCATAGGCGACTCTAAAACCTCTACGTCCTGATTCTGTCGATAAATTTCAACCCTTCGATTCTTCGCATCAATCAACCAACCCAAACGCAGCCCATTTTTTATATATTCCTGCATCTTTTTGCGTAAAGGTTCCATATTGTCACTCTTAGAACGCAATTCAATTGCAAAGTCAGGACACAGTGGCGGAAATGTTTGCTGTTGTTCCGGTGTCAATGCATCCCATCTCTCTTGACTCACCCAAGCCGCATCAGGAGAACGATCTGCACCATTAGGAAGCCGAAATGCTGTAGAAGAGTTAAAAGCAACCCCCAATTTCCTTTGGCGATTCCAAAACCAAAGTTGTCCTTCTATATCAATATTCCGTTTTCCTGTATCTCCCCCCGTAGGCGGCATAATAATTAACTCTCCTGTAGCCGTTCGTTCCAGTCGCACGTCTCGATTAGCAGCAGCAAGTTCCTCAAACTGCTCTTGAGTAACTTTTAGGGTTTCTGGGATAATAATTGGAATCATGTCCATGGCTCATTAATAACTGGTTAGGTTTTTCGCTCCACTAAAATCCTAGTCGGGTTAGACTCATGCGCCTCTACTAAAGGACTCTTTGCCTCCACCTCGGCTTTTGGAATCCCAGCCAACAAATGCGCCCTCACATCCTGGGGTTCTGGTGGTGGTGCATTATCGGCATAGCGGCGGATATTGCAGTTGTAATCATTCTCTGCCAACTCTTCCTTACTCACCACCGCCGAATAACCAGCGAAAGACTCAAACCGTTCAAACACAAAAGCTATCTTTTCAATATGCTCAGGACGCAGATAATTCTGAGCGCGACCTGCCTAATACTCAGCATCGGCATTAATAAACAACACCTTTCCCTGACGTTCCACAGATTTCGCGCCCTTGGGACGCATAACTAACATACAAGCCGGAATCCCCGTCCCATAAAACAAATTTTGCGGCAACCCAATCACCGCTTCCAAAATGTCATTTTCAACTAGATTCGCCAGGATTCCCCCACCTCGAAGCGAGTGGGCGTTCAGCCCACAACGCGCAGGTGGGGGAGGAAGGCGAGGATGCCGGAGGGACGGAGGCATCTAAACTACTTGTCGCACATTCACGAGAATAGTA